>NZ_JBHUHP010000010.1:0-103290 GCF_042682525.1 Blastococcus deserti | reverse complement strand
GGAAGGCGTGCGCTCAGCTCTGCTGGGCGTTCTGCCCCACGTAGAACTCGAAGAGCAGACCCCCGATGGTGATCAGCAGCGCCGCGAGGGCGATGAGGATCAGCCAGGAGTACCAGAAGGCCAGGGCCAGGCCCATCAGACCGGCAGAGGCCGCCAGGGCGAACGGCCAGTAACTGGCCGGCGGGAAGAACCCGAGCTCGCCGGCGCCCTCGGCGATGTCGGCGTCCTTCCGGTCCTCGGGCCGGGCGTCGATGCGCCGCGAGACGAACCAGAAGAAGCCACCGATCAGGCCGGTGAGGCCGCCGGAGAGCACCAGCGCTGTGGTGCCGATCGGCTCGCGGGACCAGAAGCCGTACACGGCCGCGGCGATGATGCAGAACAGCGCGATGACGTTGAAGATCAGCGCCTCGACCTTCACGGTCGTGCCTCCTCGGGCGTGGTGACGACCGGGCGGGCGGACACCCGACGGTCAGCCATTGTTGTCGGACTGCTGCTCGCTGGTGGTCTTGCTCTCGATCAGGTCCAGAGGCGTGGTGGTGGACGCCGTCCCGGGCTGACCGATCTCCTCCAGCGCCTCGTAGGTGTCCATGCCGTCCTCCCGGGCCGCCAGGTAGGCGTCGTACTCGTCACCGGACACCGCACGCACCTCGAAGTTCATGTACGCGTGGTACGTGCCGCACAACTCGGCGCAGCGCCCGACGTAGGCGCCCTCCTCCTGGACGGTGACCTCGAAGACGTTGTCGCGGCCGTTCTCGTTGCCGGGGATGACGTCGAGCTTGAAGAGGAACTCGGGCACCCAGAACGAGTGGATGACGTCGGCGGAGGCCACCTCGAACCGGATGGTGCGCTCGGTGGGCACGACGAGGATGGGGATCTCCTCGGTGCTCCCCACGGTGTTCACCGGCTCGCCGTCGGCGCCGGTGGTCTCCGGGTAGACGAACTGCCAGTTCCACTTGAAGGCGTTGACCGCGATGGTCTCGTCGGGCTCGTCGCTGCGCTCCATCACCCGGTTCTGCACGACCACGGTGTAGAAGAACAGGCCCGCGATGATCAGGAACGGCAGGATCGTGTAGACGATCTCCAGCGGCAGGTTGTAGGCCGTCTGCTTCGGCAGCTCGTCGCTGCGCTTCCGGTGGGCCACCACCGAGTACAGGATCAGGCCCCACACCAGGAAGCCGACGATCAGAGCAGCGATCACCGAACCGGTCCACAGCTCGCGCATGTCCTGGGACTGCTCGGTGATGCCCTCCGGCCAGCCGAACCGCCAGAACTCGTTGTTCGGCATCGCGCATCCGGTGAGGGTTGCGACCCCCAGGAGACCGAGCGCGGCCAGCCGCGCGAGCCTGCTGCCTCGAGCCACTGCTCGCTGCCTCCTCGTCTTCCGTCCGGGTGCCCGGACGGTCCTCCCAGCGGGTCGCCCACCGGCTTCCGGCAGACGGCATCCACGCCGATCACAGTGTGGGGCGAGACTATCCGACTCCGCTCGGCGGCCGACCACCGGAGACACCTGACCGGCGGGTCGCAGCCACGCAGGTCGGCGCGACGGATCCGGCCCGGCCGGATCCCGAGGGGGTGGCGGCCCGGCACGGCCGGCACACGCATGTCGGCCGGGCCGGCGCGGCCGGCGGTTAGAGTCGGGTGCGTGTACTCCCGGCTGCTGACCCCCAAGTGGCTGCTGCTGCACCTGCTGGTGGCGGCCCTGTTCGTGGCCACGTTCTTCCTCGGCTACTGGCAGCTGACCAAGGCCGAGGCCGGCGGCGGCGCGGTCAACTGGAGCTACGCCCTGCAGTGGCCCCTGTACGGCTTCATGGGCCTGTGGTTCTACCTGCGCATGGTGAAGATCGAGCTGCACCGCGATCCGGACGACGACGCGCCAGGCTCGGCCGTCGTCCTCTACCAGCGCCCCCGCATCGACACGTCAGGAGATCCGGAGCTGGCCGCCTACAACGCCTACCTCGCCGAGCTCAACGAGCGCGCCCTCGGTCAGCGGAGTGCCGGCAATGGCGGGTGACCGCGTCGCGCCGGCCCGCGACTCCGAGCAGGCGATCGCCGCGGCGCTGCAGCGCTACCGGGTCATGGCGAACGTCGTGGGAGTCCTGCTCATCCTGCTCATCGTGGTGGCGGTGCCGCTGAAGCACTGGGGCGGCATCCCGACGCCCGTCACGATCCTCGGCACGGCCCACGGCTGGCTCTACGCGCTCTTCTTCCTGTCGGCCGTCGACCTGGCGCTGCGGGCGAAGTGGACCCTCAAGGGCACGGTCGTCGCCCTGGTGGCCGGCACCATCCCGTTCCTGTCGTTCGCCGCCGAGCACTCCGTCACCCGGCGGATGCGCGCCGGCGAGCGCGTGTGACCCCCGGTCGACGACCGCTCCCCCACCCCTCCCCGCTCCCGAGGACCTGCCCCTGATGTGTGGCCTGCTCGCCTACTTCTCCACCGACGCCGACCGGGTCGACGACGCCGCGGTCGCCGCCGTCCGGGGAGCTCAGCACTGCATGCGCCACCGCGGCCCGGACGAGAACGAGGCCTGGTGGGACGCCCGTGCGGTCTTCGGGTTCAACCGGCTGTCGTTCATCGACATCGAGCACAGCCACCAGCCGATGCCCTACGCGGACGGCCGGTACCGCATCGTCTTCAACGGCGAGATCTACAACTACCTCGAGCTGCGCGAGGAGCTGGCCGCCGCGGGCGCGACCTTCGCGACCGAGGGCGACACCGAGGCGATCGTCGCCGGCTACCACGTCTGGGGCGAGGACGTCGTCCGCAGGCTGCGCGGAATGTTCGCCTTCGTCATCTGGGACACCCGTACGAGCACGGTGTTCGGTGCCCGCGATCCCTTCGGCATCAAGCCGCTGTTCACGACCCGGCTGGCCGACGGCGCGATCGTGTTCGGCTCGGAGAAGAAGGCGCTGCTCGAGCTCCTCGGTGGCAGCAAGGCCGCCGGGGGGGTGGACCCGGCCTCGCTGCAGCACTACCTGACGCTGCAGTACGTGCCGGAGCCCGCGACCCTGCACACCGGCATCCGCCGGATCGAGAGCGGCACCAGCTTCACCGTCGTCGACGGCGAGCTGCACACCACGCGCTACTTCCACCCCTCCTTCCCGGTGCGGCCGGTCGCGAAGGACGAGCAGCAGGCGCTCTACGACCGGATCGCCGACGTCCTCGACGACTCCGTCCGGATGCACATGCGGGCCGACGTGACCGTCGGGTCCTTCCTTTCCGGCGGCATCGACTCCACGGCCATCGCGGCGCTCGCCAAGCGCTACAACCCGAAGCTGCTCACCTTCACGACCGGCTTCGAGCGCGAGGGGTTCTCCGAGATCGACGTCGCCGCCGAGTCGGCCGCGGCGATCGGGGTCGAGCACATCACCAAGGTGGTGACCGCGGAGGAGTTCGCCGAGTCGATCCCGCTCGTCGTCTGGTACCTCGACGACCCGGTCGCCGATCCCGCACTCGTGCCGCTGTACTTCATCGCCCGCGAGGCCCGGAAGCACGTGAAGGTGGTGCTCTCCGGCGAGGGCGCCGACGAGCTGTTCGGCGGCTACAACATCTACCGGGAACCGCTGTCCCTTGCCGCGTTCGAGAGGCTGCCCACCGGCGTGCGCCGGGCGCTGGGGAAGCTGTCGGCCCGGCTGCCCGACGGCATGCGCGGCAAGGACCTGCTCCGGCGCGGGTCCATCCCGCTGGAGGAGCGGTACTACGGCAACGCCCGGATCTTCCGGGACGACGAGCTGGGCTTCCTGGAGCGGCGCGACCCCGACCTCTCGCACGTGGCGGTCACCGCGGAGCTCTACCGGCGCACCCGGGCCGCCGGCTACGACGACGTCACCGCGATGCAGTACGTGGACCTGTTCACGTGGTTGCGCGGAGACATCCTCGTGAAGGCCGACAAGATGACGATGGCCAATTCGCTCGAGCTGCGGGTGCCCTTCCTCGACCCCGAGGTCTTCCGGGTCGCCAGCACCCTGCCGGTGGACCAACGGGTGACCAGGGAGACGACGAAGTACGCGCTCCGGCGGGCCCTGGAGCAGATCGTGCCGCCGCACGTGCTCAACCGCCGCAAACTCGGCTTCCCGGTCCCCACACGGCACTGGCTGGCCGAGGGCCTGCACGACTGGGCCCGGCAGATCATCGAGGAGAGCCAGACCGACGAGTGGTTCGACCGCCGGCAGATCCTCTGGATGCTCGACGAGCACCGCGACAACCAGCGCAGCGGCTCGGCGGTCGACTACTCGCGCAAGCTGTGGACGCTGCTGGTCTTCATGATCTGGCACGGCATCTTCGTCGAGGAGCGCATCAGGCCCGACGTCCCCGAGCCGGCGTATCCGGTCAGGTTGTAGCCGCCCTCGTCGATCATCGACTCCGCTGCCGTGTGCCGGTGGCGACGACCCGATGATCGACCGCGCGGCCCCCGCGACACGACGGCGCCCGGTTCCCCTGTCGGGGGAAACCGGGCGCCGGTTCGTTCAGGTGATGCGGCTCAGCTGAAGGAGTCGCCGCAGGCGCAGGAGTTGCCTGCGTTGGGGTTGTCGATCGTGAAGCCCTGCTTCTCGATGGTGTCGACGAAGTCGATGACCGCGCCGCCGAGGTAGGGGCCGCTCATGCGGTCGACGATGACCTCGACGCCGCCGTACTCGTAGGTCTGGTCACCGTCGAGGAAGCGCTCGTCGAAGAACAGCTGGTAGCGCAGACCGGAGCAGCCGCCCGGCTGCACGGCGATGCGCAGCCGCAGGTCGTCGCGACCCTCCTGGTCCAGCAGCGCCTTGACCTTCGCGGCCGCCGGCTCGCTGAGGATGACGCCGGTGGCGGCGTCGGTCGTGTCCTGCACCGACATGTTGTGTCCTCCCACATTCCTGGGTGCCCGCTGCGGCACGTCCCGCAGCGACCCAACACCGCCGCGGCGGAGCTTCTTCCACTGTACGGCGCCCGAGCCGAGTTCCCAGGTCTCCTTTCCCACACACGTAGACTTCGAGCCCGTGAAGCTCCGCCTGCCCGGCCGCCGCGACCGCGCCGAGACGACCGCGCCGACCACTCCGGACGCCGGTACCGACCTTCCCGGGCAGCCGGACCGCTCCGCCGGGAAGGGGCGCCCGACCCCCAGGCGCAGCGAGGCCCAGGGACGGCGTCCCGGTCCCCCACCGCCGCCGCCGACCACTCGCAAGGAGGCCTACAAGCGGATGAGGGAGCAGCAGGCCGCCCGGCGGGCCGAGACCCGGCTGGGCGCCGCGCGAGGCGACGACGCGTACCTCCCCGCCCGCGACCGCGGTCCGGTGCGCAAGCTCGTACGGGACGTGGTCGACGCCCGCCGCAACGTGGGCAGCTTCTTCCTCGCCATCGCCGGCGTGGCCCTGATCGGCACCGTGGTGCCGAGCCTCGTCGTCCGCAACTACGCGAGCTTCCTGCTGTTCGGGTTCTTCCTGCTGCTCATCGTCGACTCGTTCCTGCTGGGCCGGCGGATCAAGCGGAAGGTCGCCGAGCGCTTCCCGGAGACGCAGAAGACGCGCGGCCTGGTCTGGTACGGGATCAGCCGGGCGACCATGGTCCGGCGCTGGCGCTTCCCCAAGCCCGACGTCCCCCTGGGCGCCGACGTCTAGGCCCCCCGCAGGGCCCCGCCGCGAGCGTGCGAGCGGTGGGGGGCGGGGGTCCTTGTACTAGCGTCCGACCGGTGGAATTCCGACGCCTCGGCCGCTCCGGCCTGAACATCTCCGAGATCGCCTACGGCAACTGGCTGACGCACGGCGGCCAGGTGGAGGAGGACGCGGCCTTCGCCTGCGTGCGCGCCGCCCTCGACGCCGGCATCACCACGTTCGACACCGCCGACGTCTACGCCGGCACCCGGGCCGAGGCCGTCCTGGGCCGCGCCCTGGAGGGCCGGCGCCGCTCCTCCTACGAGCTGTTCACCAAGGTCTACTGGCCCACCGGCCCCGGCCGGAACGACCGCGGGCTCTCCCGCAAGCACATCATCGAGAGCTGCCACGCCTCGCTGCGGCGGCTGCAGACCGACTACGTCGACCTCTACCAGGCGCACCGCTACGACCCGACGGTGCCGCTCGAGGAGACGATGACCGCCTTCGCCGACCTCGTGCGGTCGGGGAAGGCGCTCTACATCGGCGTCTCGGAGTGGAACGCCGAGCAGATCGCCGCCGGCGCCGCCCTCGCCCGCGAGCTGGGCATCCACCTGATCAGCAACCAGCCCCAGTACTCGATGCTGTGGCGGGTCATCGAGTCGGAGGTCGTGCCGACGTCGGAGAAGCACGGGCTGTCCCAGATCGTCTGGTCCCCGCTGGCGCAGGGCGTGCTCACGGGCAAGTACCGCCCGGGCGAGCGGCCGCCCGCCGACAGCCGCGGCGGCCACGCGGAGGCCGGCCAGTCGATGCGCGGCTTCCTGCGCGACGACATCCTCACCCGCGTCCAGGACCTGCGGCCGATCGCCGACGACCTGGGGCTGTCGATGGCCCAGCTGGCGATCGCGTGGGTGCTGCAGAACCCGAACGTCGCGGCCGCGATCATCGGTGCCACCCGGCCCGAGCAGGTGCACGACAACGTCAAGGCCGCCGGGGTCCGGCTCGACGCCGACGTCCTCCGACGGATCGACGACGTCCTCGGCGACGTCGTGGAGCGCGACCCGGCGAAGACGGCGAGGGGCTAGCGAGCGCGCTTCGTCCCGACTCCCCTCGCACCCGGGGAGCCGGGAGGGAGGCGCCGTCACCTCGGCTCGGCTCAGGGGGCGGCAAGCCCCATGGGGCCGTAGACCTCGTCGTCGCCGTCGAAGAGGGTCACCGTGGCGACCCCCTTGTCGAGCAGCTCGCGCCAGTTCTCCCCCAGCCAGGACTCGGCGTCCCCCTGGTTGTCGGCGCCGGGCGCCTCGACCCCCAGTGCCGCGGGGTCGACGGGAGCTCCGGACGGGTCCTCGAGGCGCCAGTGCCAGGTCATGGCACGGAGGCTAGTGATCCGGCGGTGACCGTGCTGTGACCCGCCCGCCGGTTACGGCCTTCCCGCGAGGGGCATGGGACCCCATCGAACCGCCCAGCCGGAGGACCGATGACCGCACCCACGCACCAGCCCCCCACCGCGCCACCGACCGCCGCGGGGGCGACCCGCGCCAGCACGACGCCCGACCCGGCCGGCGCCTCGACCGGGGAGCTGATCGGCCGGCTCACCGAGCAGCTCACCCGCCTGGTGCGCGACGAGGCCCGCCTCGCGCAGGCCGAGGTCGCCCAGAAGGCGAAGAAGCTCGGGATCGGCGCCGGCCTGTTCGGCGGGGCGGGACTCACGGCGTTCTTCGGGCTCGCCGTGCTCATCAGCGCCGCCGTGCTCGGGCTCGCCGCGGTGCTGCCGGCCTGGCTGGCCGCCCTCGTCGTCGCCGTCGTCCTGTTCGCCGTCGCCGGGGTGCTCGCGCTGGTGGGGAGGAAGGACGTCGCGCAGGGCTCCCCGCCGCTGCCCACCCAGGCGATCGCGGGCGTGCAGGCCGACGTCGCCACGGTGAGGCAGGGGCTCTCCCGGTGACCGGCCCCGCGGACCCCGACCAGATCAAGGCCGAGATCGAGGCCACCCGCGCACAGCTCGGCCGGACCGTCGACGAGCTCAGCGCGCGGCTGGACGTCCCCGCGCGTGCCCGGGAGAGCGCCGCCCGCGCCAAGGACACCGCCGTCGAGACCTACCGCGAGAGCCCGCCGGCCGTGATCGGCGCGGCGGTCGCACTGGTGGGGCTGGTGGCCGGCGTGGTGATCTTGCGCCGGAAGCGTGCGACCCGGCGGGCGACGAGCACCGCCACCAGAAGGAGGAAGCGTTGAGCAAGGGAGCCAAGCTCGCCTACCGGCCGATCGGCCTCATCGGCGGCATCCTGGCCGGAACCGTGTCCGGCGTCGTCTTCAAGCAGATCTGGAAGAAGGTCGCGAACGAGGACGACGCCCCGACAGCCCTCCAGAGCGAGTACTCGATGAAGGAGGTCGTGCTCGCGGCGGCGATCCAGGGGGCGATCTTCGCCGCGACCAAGGCCGTCGTCGACCGCGCCGGCGCGCGCGGCTTCAGCAAGCTCACCGGGGCCTGGCCGGGCGACTGAGGAAGGACCCTCCCGCCCCCACCGCAGAAGGACCACGTCCTCCTCGTCCCGTGCAGGCTCGGGACGAGCCTCCGGACGCGGCCGGCAGCGGCCCCGCAGGGGGCCCACGTGCCCACCGTCGCAACACACAGGAGCAGCCACGTGACTGGTACCGGGCGCCGCGAGAGCGCCGTCGACCGGATCCGGGAGCGGGTCGAGGAGAAGGCCGCCCGGCGGGCGGCGGCGAAGGCCGCCACCGCGCCGCCGCAGGGTGATCCGAACCGCCCGCCGGCCGGCTCCCCCACCCCCCAGGAGCTCCCCGGCATCCACGCGGAGAAGCCCACGGAGATCCCGTGGGCCGGCTGGAAGCAGATCGTCAAGCGGTCCTGGGCCGAGCACAAGGCCGACAACATGCCGATCATCGCCGGCGGGGTCGCCTTCTTCGCCTTCCTGGCGATCTTCCCGGCGCTGGCCGCGATGATCTCGCTGTACGGCCTGATCGCGTCACCCGAGACGGTGGCCCGTCAGGTCGAGGACCTCTCCGCGCAGTTGCCCGACGACGCCGCGGACCTGATCGGCCAGCAGCTGAACGCGATCGTCGAGAACAGCGGCGGCGCGCTGACGCTCAGCCTCGTCGTGTCGATCCTCGCGGCGCTGTGGAGCGCCTCGGGCGGCATGGGCAACCTCATCACCGCGGTCAACCTGGCCTACGACGAGGTGGAGACCCGGAACTTCGTCAAGCTGCGGGCCACCGCGCTGGCGCTCACCCTCGGGGCGATCGTCTTCGTCCTGCTCACGTTCGGCCTCGTCGCCGTCGTCCCCGTCGTGATCGACGCCCTGCCGCTGGGCATCGTCGGCACGATCCTGGCGCAGGTCCTCCGGTGGACGCTGCTGCTCGCCGTCTTCGCCGGCTCGCTCGCCGTGCTCTACCGCGTCGCCCCGGACCGGGACGCCCCGCGGTTCCGGTGGGTGAGCCTCGGCGCCGTCGTCGTCACCGTCATCTGGGCGCTTGTCAGCCTCGGGTTCAGCCTCTACGTGAACAATTTCGGGTCCTACGACAAGACCTACGGCGCGATCGCCGGCGTGATCGTCCTGATGCTGTGGTTGTACATCACCTGCTACCTGGTCCTCCTGGGTGCGGAGATCAACTCCGAGGTGGAGCACCAGACGGCGCACGACACGACCACCGGCGAACCCGAGCCGATGGGCTCGCGCGACGCGAAGATGGCCGACACGCTTCCCGAGTCGCCCGAGCCGGAGAAGGGCGACAGCGACCCCACCCGCAGATGAAGGGCCCCCTCCTCCTCGGCCCTCGCACGCTCGGGCCGAGCCTCTGGAGGGCGCCTAACGCACGTGCGACTCCACGAAGGGCGGCCGCACCACCCGGACCGCCTGCGGGCGGCCCCGGACGTCGACGGCGAGCTCGTCGCCCTCCTGCACGCCGGCGGCCGTCCCGATCAGCGCGAGCGCGATCCCGGTCCGCAGCGTCGGGGAGAACGTGCCGCTGGTGACCTCCCCGACCGCGGTCCCCGCGGCGTCCAGGACGGCCATGCCCGGCCGTGGGATGCCCCGGCCCTCGGCGCGCAGCCCCCACAGCAGCCGGGCCGGGCCGGCCGCCTTCTCCGCGAGCAGCGCCTCCCGCCCCCAGAAGGCCGGCTTCCGCCAGCCGACGGCCCAGCCGGCGCGGGCCTGGTTCGGGGTGATGTCCCGGGACAGCTCGTGCCCGTGCAGCGGATAACCCATCTCGGTCCGCAGGGTGTCCCGGGCGCCCAGCCCGCACGGACGGATCCCCAGGTCCTGGCCGGCCTCCAGCACCGCGTCCCAGAGCTCCTCGGCGTGCGCCGCGTCGACGAGCAGTTCGTAACCGTGCTCCCCCGTGTAGCCGGTCCGGCAGACGGTCACCTCGGCGCCCGCACCGCCGGTGCCGGTGACAAACGACATGTACGGCAGCTCGCCGGGCAGGCCGAGCAGCTCCAGCACCTGCAGCGACCGCGGGCCCTGCAGGGCCAGCACGGCGACCTCCCTGTGGCGGTCGGTCACGGTGACCCCGGCCGGTGCGGCGTCGGCCAGGCGCCCGAGGACCTCGGCCGCGTTCGCCGCGTTCGGCACGAGGAGGACGTCGTCCGGGCCGTGCAGGTAGACGATCAGGTCGTCGACGACGCCGCCCGCCCGCGGATCGCCGTCGGGCAGGCAGCACAGCGTGTACTGCGCCTGCCCGGGCCCGATCCGCGAGAGGTCGTTGGTGAGGCAGGAGTCGACGAACGCCGCCGCCCCGGGGCCCCGGACGGTGCCCGAGCCCAGGTGCGACACGTCGAACAGTCCCACCGCGCTGCGCACCGCGGCGTGCTCGGCCAGCACCCCCCCGCCCGCGTACTCGATCGGCATCGACCAGCCGCTGAAGTCGGCGAGCTTGGCTCCCGCCGCGACGTGCCGGTCGTGGAGGGGAGAGGTCAGCGGGCTCACGTGCGTCACGCTAGTGCGGCCTCCCGTGGTGACGGGATGGAACGGCCCCCTGCAGGGGCCCGCGCCGAGCGTGCGAGGCGTGGGGGGCAGGGGGTCCTTCTAGGATCGAGCGGTGCCGCCGACGATCACCGCCACCGACCACCCGCTGGACAAGCTGACCGGGGACGCCGTCGTCGTCGCCGTCGGCAAGGGCCCGGACGGGCCGCTGCCGACCCCGGGCGCCGAGGCCGTCGACCGGCTGCTGGGCGGCCGCCTGCTGCCCGCGCTGGCCGATCTCGGCGTGCGGGGCACGGAGGACGAGGTGACCCGGCTGCCCTCGTTCGGTCAGGGCCCCTTCCCGGTCGTCGCCGTGGTCGGCCTGGGGGCGCCCGACGCCGCCGGCGCGTACGGGCACGAGGCGGTGCGCCGGGCCTCCGGTGCCGCCAGCCGCGCGCTGGGCGGACGCCGCACGGTCGTCAGTCTGCTCGCCGCCGTGGGCGGCACGCCCGACGCCGGGCGGCTGCACGCCGTCGGTGAGGGCGCGCTGCTGGGCGCCTACGAGTTCACCGCGTACAAGTCCGAGCTCCCCGCCGGGCGCCTCGTCCCGCCGAGCGAGTTCACCATCGTCGTCCCGGACACGGCCGCCGCCGAGGCCGCCCTGCGCCGCGTGCGGGCGGTCGCCGACGCCGTCGCGCTGGTCCGTGACCTGGTCAACACCCCGCCGAACGACCTCTACCCGGCCGAGCTGGCCGCTCGCGGGGCAGCCGCCGGCGAGAAGGCCGGGCTGGCCGCCGAGATCCTCGACGAGGACGAACTCGCCGCGGGCGGCTACGGCGGCATCCTCGCCGTCGGCCAGGGATCGACCCGCAAGCCCCGCCTGCTCCGGCTGTCCTACTCCGGCGCCGGGGCGCGCAAGAAGGTCGCCCTGGTCGGCAAGGGCATCACCTTCGACAGCGGCGGCCTGTCGATCAAGCCGGCGCTGAAGATGGAGGACATGAAGAGCGACATGGCCGGCGCCGCCGCCGTGATCGCGACCGTGTGCCTCGTGGCGCAGCTCGGGCTGCCCGTCGACGTCGTCGCCACCGTGCCGATGGCCGAGAACCTGCCCAGCGGCAGCGCCTACCGCCCCGCCGACGTGGTGACCTTCCGCAACGGCAAGAAGGCCGAGATCACCAACACCGACGCCGAGGGGCGGGTCATCCTGGCCGACGCCATCGCGCGGGCGGCCGAGGACCGGCCCGACGCCCTCCTGGAGACCTCCACCCTCACCGGCGCCCAGCTGGTCGCCCTGGGCACCCGCACCGCCGGCGTCATGGGCAGCGACGACCTCCGCGACGCCGTCGTCGCCGCCGGGAAGCGCTGTGGTGAGGGCATGTGGGCCATGCCGCTGCCCCCGGAGCTGCGCAAGGGGCTCGACTCCCCCATCGCCGACTTCGTCAACGCCAACGCCGACCGGATGGGCGGCATGCTCGTGGGCGGCCACTTCCTGGCCGAGTTCGTGCCCGACGGGCTGCCGTGGGCGCACATCGACATCGCCGGCCCGAGCTACAACACCGGCTCGCCGTGGGGCTACACGCCCAAGGGCGGCACCGGCGTCCCCGTGCGGACCCTGCTCGCCACCATCGAGGACCTCATCGCCGAAGGGTGACGTACTGGCACGGCCACAGGCAGGGGCCCGCCGCGAGCGTCAGCGAGCGGTGGGGGGCCTGTGGGCCTTCGACCAGTCGCGCATGCGCTGGGGATAGCCGGTCACCTGCGCGTCGTACACGGGGATGCCGAGGTCGCGGGAGAGCCGGCGGGCGACGTCGGGGCCGTCGATGCGGCGGCGGGTCCACTCGCCGTCGGCCGCGACCAGCACGATCGTCGTCTCGGTGACCGCCGTCCGCGGCTCCACGTAGCCCTCCACGCCGCGACGGGTGGCCACGAACTGCTCCAGGTGGGTGAGGTCGGTCCGCTGCGAGGCCCGGTCCAGCGTGACCCGGCGCCCGTTCCCGCGGGCGGCGCGAGGGCGGCCGGAGCCCGCACGGCGCAACCGGTCGAACAGCCCCATGGCCCCTCTCCCCTCGTTCTGTCCCGGGTCTGCGCGCCGCGGTGACCCGCGCGACGCTCGGGATGGCAACGGTGGTTCCGGCCAGGTCGTTCCCGGAGTGGCAGGATGAGGCCAAGCCCCCGCCCGGACGAGCGGGACGCGACGACATCATCGAGGAGTACCCGTGAGCGCACCCACGTCCCCCGCCGACCTGGTCATCCTCGGTGGTGGCTCGGGTGGTTACGCCGCAGCGTTCCGCGCCTCCGAGCTCGGGATGAACGTCGTCCTCATCGAGAAGGACAAGGTGGGGGGCACCTGCCTCCACCGCGGCTGCATCCCGACCAAGGCCCTGCTGCACAGCGGCGAGATCGCCGACCTGGCCCGCGAGGGTGAGCAGTTCGGCGTGAAGACGTCGCTGGCCGGCATCGACATGGACGGCGTCAACGCCTACAAGAACGGCGTCGTCTCCAAGCTCTACAAGGGCCTCCAGGGCCTGGTGAAGGCCCGCAAGATCACCTACGTCGAGGGGGAGGGGCGGCTGACCTCCCCCACCACGGTCGAGGTGAACGGTCAGAGCTACGAGGGCAGGCACATCCTGCTGGCCACCGGCTCCTACCCGCGTTCGCTGCCCGGCCTCGAGATCGACGGCACCAGGGTCATCACCAGCGAGGACGCGCTCGAGCTGGACCGCGTACCGAGCTCGGCGATCGTGCTCGGCGGCGGCGTGATCGGCTGCGAGTTCGCCAGCGCCTGGAAGTCCTTCGGCGTCGACGTGACCATCATCGAGGCCCTGCCGCACCTGGTCCCGCTGGAGGACGAGGCGTCCTCGAAGCTGCTGGAGCGTGCCTTCCGCCGCCGCAAGATCGGCTTCGAGCTGGGCAGCCGCTTCTCCGGCGTGCAGAACACCGAGAACGGCGTCAAGGTGTCGCTCGAGAACGGCAAGGAGTTCGAGGCCGAGCTGCTGCTCGTGGCCGTGGGCCGCGGCCCGGTCAGCCAGGGGCTCGGCTACGAGGAGGCGGGCGTCGCCATGGACCGCGGCTACGTCCTCGTCGACCAGTACTGCCAGACGAACGTGCCGACCATCTCCGCCGTCGGCGACCTGATCCCGACCCTGCAGCTGGCCCACGTCGGGTTCGCCGAGGGCATCCTCGTCGCCGAGCGGGTGGCGGGGCTGAATCCCGCGCCGATCGACTACGCCGGCGTTCCCCGCATCACCTACTCCGACCCCGAGGTGGCCTCGGTCGGCCTCACCGAGGCCCAGGCGAAGGAGCGCTACGGCGAGGTGAAGACCCTCACCTACGACCTCGCCGGCAACGGCCGCAGCCAGATCCTCAAGACCACCGGCGCCGTCAAGCTCGTGCAGGCGCCGGACGGGCCGGTCGTCGGCATCCACATGGTCGGCAGCCGGGTCGGCGAGCTCATCGCCGAGGCCCAGCTCATCTACAACTGGGAGGCCGAGGCGGACGACGTCGCCGGCCTCATCCACCCGCACCCGACGCAGAGCGAGGCGCTCGGTGAGGCCCACCTGGCGCTCGCCGGCAAGCCGCTCCACGTGCACGGCTGACCTGCTTCTCCCCCACCCACCCTGCGCCAAGAAGGAGCACTGCCCCGATGCCGACGTCCGTCACCATGCCCGCCCTGGGCGAGAGCGTCACCGAGGGCACGGTCACCCGCTGGCTCAAGCAGGAGGGTGAGCAGGTCGAGGCCGACGAGCCCCTCCTCGAGGTCTCGACCGACAAGGTCGACACAGAGATCCCGTCGCCCGCGGCGGGCGTGCTGACCAGGATCCTGGTCGCCGAGGACGAGACCGTGGAGGTCGGCGCGGAGCTGGCCGTCATCGGTGGCGACGGCGACGGTGGTGGCGACAGCGCCCCGCCGGCCTCGGCCGAGGACGCCGACACGACCCCGCAGAGCCCCGCCCAGCAGGTGGAGGACGCGGGCCCCGGGCCGGCGGACGAGCAAGCGGCCCCGCAGCAGGAGGAGCCCGCACCCGCCTCGGCGGGTGGCGGCGGCGGCGAGGGCACCCCGGTCACCATGCCGGCGCTGGGCGAGAGCGTCACGGAGGGCACGGTCACCCGGTGGCTGAAGTCCGTCGGCGACGAGGTGGCCGCGGACGAGCCGCTGCTCGAGGTCTCGACCGACAAGGTCGACACCGAGATCCCCTCCCCGGTCAGCGGCACGCTGCTGGAGATCACCGTCAACGAGGACGAGACGGTCGACGTCGGCGCGCAGCTCGCCCTCATCGGCACCGGCGCCGCCGGTGGATCGGCAGCTCCGGCCGCGCCCGCCCCCACGCAGGAGGCCCCGAAGCAGGAGGCCCCGAAGCAGGAGGCGCCCGCGCCCCAGCAGCCGGCGCCGCAGGACGCCCGTCCCGCGTCCGAGCAGCCGGGTGGCGACTACGGCTCCAGCGGAGGGCTGCCGACCCAGTCGCCGACATCGGAGCCGGCTCCCGCCGCCGCCGTGGCACCGCAGGCCCCCGCACGGCCCGCCCCGCAGGAGTCCGCCCCGGAGGCCGCGCCGTCGGGCGACGGCGGCGGCGCCTACGTGACCCCGCTGGTCCGCCGGCTCGCGGCCGAGCGCGGTGTCGACCTCAGCACCGTCTCCGGCACCGGCGTCGGCGGGCGGATCAGGAAGCAGGACGTGCTGGCCGCGGCCGAGAAGGCCGCCGCGCCCGCATCGGCACCCGCTGCCGCGCCGGCTCGCACCCCCTCTCCCGCGTCGACGCCGGACACCTCGGTGCGTGGCCGGACCGAGAAGATGTCCCGCCTCCGCGCGGTCATCGCCCGGCGGATGGTCGAGTCCCTGCAGGTCAGCGCACAGCTGACCACGGTGGTCGAGGCCGACGTCACCCGGATCGCGAAGCTGCGGCAGCAGGCCAAGAAGGACTTCGAGGCACGTGAAGGGGTCAAGCTCTCCTTCCTGCCGTTCTTCGCCAAGGCCGCGGTCGAGGCGCTGAAGGCGCACCCGTCCGTGAACTCCTCGATCGACCAGGAGGCGGGCACCGTCACCTACCACGACACCGAGAACCTCGGTGTCGCCGTCGACACCGAGCGCGGGCTGCTCGTGCCGGTCATCCACGACGCCGGCGACCTCAGCCTCGGCGGGATCGCCCGGAAGATCGCCGACCTCGCCGAGCGGACCCGCACGAACAAGATCACGCCCGACGAGCTGGGCGGCGGCACCTTCACCATCACCAACACCGGCAGCCGGGGCGCGCTGTTCGACACCCCGATCATCAACCAGCCCCAGGTCGCGATCCTGGGCACCGGCTCGGTGGTCAAGCGCCCGGTGGTCGTCAACGACGCCGACCTCGGCGAGGTCATCGCCGTGCGCTCGATGGTGTACCTGGCGCTGACCTACGACCACCGGATCGTCGACGGCGCCGACGCCGCGCGGTTCCTCACCACGGTCCGGGAGCGGCTGGAGGCCGGGCAGTTCCACGGCGAGCTCGGGCTCGCCTGAGCAAGGACCCCTGCCCCGCCACTCGCGCGGTGACGGCGGGCCCCTCCCGGGGGCCCGCCGTCGCCCGCTCCCCCGGGAGAGTCGTTGAAGATCGCCGTGTCCGGGGCCTCCGGGCTCATCGGGTCGGCCCTGGTCCCGGCCCTGCGTGCGGACGGGCACGACGTGATGCAACTGGTGCGGCGCACGCCACGCACCGCGGAGGAGCACCGGTGGGCTCCGCAGCACCGCCGGATCGACCCCGCCCTGCTGGCCGACGTCGACGCGGTGGTCAACCTGGCGGGGAAGCCGATCCGGCCACGCCCGTGGACGCGGGGGTACCGGGAGCAACTGGTCGCCAGCAGGCTCGACGCCACCAGCACCATCGCGGAGGCACTCGCCGCGGCCACCGCGGCCGACCCCGCCCGTCCGCGGGTACTGGTGAACGCCTCCGGCATCGGCTACTACGGCGACACCGGTGACGCGCTGATCCGGGAGGACGCGCCGCCGGGGCAGGACTTCCTCGCCCGGCTGTGCGTGCAGTGGGAGGGCGCGACGGCACCGGCCGCGGAGTCGGGGGTGCGAGTGGTGCTCCTGCGGACGGGTCTGGTGCTGGGCCGGGAAGCCATGCTCGTGAAGGTCCTCGGCCTCGTGTTCCGCCTCGGGCTGGGGGGGCGACTGGGCTCCGGCCGGCAGTACTGGCCGTGGATCAGCCTGCGGGACGAGATCGACGCGATCCGGCACGTGCTCACCACCGACCTCTCCGGCCCGGTGAACGTGACCGCACCGACCCCGGCGACCAACGCCGAGTTCACCCGCGAGCTCGGCCGGGTGCTGCGCCGACCGACGGTGCTGCCGGTGCCGGCGTTCGCGATCTCCGCGGGCCTGGGCGAGTTCGGCCGGGCGAGCGTCCTCGGCGGACAGCGGGCCGTTCCGGCGAAGCTGCTCGAGTCCGGCTTCCGGTTCACGCACACCGAGCTCGGCGAGGCCCTCCGGGTGGCCCTCGCCCGGAACTGACCCGGGCCGCCGGCACTCACGCCAGCCGCTGCGCGGTCTCGATCCGCCACCCCTCGCCGCTGCGCACGAGCACCATGCGCACGCCGGCCGCCGGCCGACCGGGCAGCGTGCGCACCGCGGCCCCGTCGGGGTCGGCAGCGGGGACGACGTCGTAGCTCCGCCAGCGGTCCACCAGGTCCAGCTCGACGCGATCGCCGCGCACCTCGGCCGCGGTCACCGCGAGGACCGTCGGGGCGAACCCCCGGAGCACCGCCCCCGCCCCCGCCAGTGCTCGGGCGTGCTCCTCGTCGGGGCCCCGCAGCGGGCTGCCCGGCGCGTACACCTCTTCCAGTCCCTCCGGGGAGGCGGCCGTGAGAGCGGCCGCCCGGCGGTCGTACAGGTCCGTGACCACCGCCCGCCATTCCTCGACCGAGTCAGGGGTCACCCGCCGGTCGGCCCCGGGAGTGGTCTCCGCGGCGGGCGGCGTCCCGGCACCGCCGCCGGCCGTCCCCGTGCCGCGCTGTGCTCGGGGCACCGCCGTGGCCTCCGCGGCGACCGTCGTCACCGGGCTGTCGTCCGGCGCTCCGCCGCTCCTCCGCTCCGCGCCGAGCCACAGCCAGCCGACGACGAGCAGGGCCGCGACGACCACCGCGACTGACGCGCCTGCGGCCGTCCGTGCCGGCGAGCCCGCCCCCTCGCGCACTGCGGTGGACCAGCGCTCCCACCGACCGGGAGGAGCGGCGACGACGGGGGCCGGCCGCGGCCGACGGCCCGGGACCTGATGGGTCAGCTCGGTCCGGGGACCCCGACCGGTCCGCGCGAGCTCCCTCGTCGCCACGCCGTCGGCCGGCAACCGCACGGGTTCCGGACGGCAGGCGTGCCGCAGGTCGAGGGCGAAGGCCGCCGCGGACCCACGGTCGTGGGGATCGGCGGCGAGCCCGCGGCCGATCACCGCGATCAGCTCCGGTGGCGCGTCCGGCGCCAGCTCGGTCAGGTCGGGGAGCTGGCCGGCCGCCGCCACCGCGAGCGTTTCGGCCGTGGTGGCCGCGTTCCAGGGAGCGACGCCGGTCAGCGCGTGGAAGGCGGCGGCCGCGATCCCGAACACGTCGGAGGCGGGCCCGGGCGCACCGCCGCGGGCCACGGTCGGGTCGACGTAGGGAGGCGTGACCTCCGCGGCCGCCGCCTCCCCCAGCACGCGGGCCACCCCCAGGTCGGTCAGCACCGGCCGGCCCTCCGCCGTGAAGACGATGTTGCCCGGGGAGAGGTCGCCGTGGACGATCCCGCGGTCGTGGGCGTGGGCCAGGGCAGCGGCCACCGGCGCGATCGCCGTCACCACCTCCCCCGGCCGCAGGCGTCCGCGCCGGGCCAGGAGTGCCGCGAGGCTGCCGCCGCCGAGCAGCTCGAGGACGAGAGCCACGCGGGGAGCGCCGCCGCGCCGGGGCTGGTGCACCACCTCGATCAGGCGGACCAGATGAGGATGGTCGAGCTCGCCGAGCAGCGCCGCCTCGCGGGCCTGCCGCTCGGGGTCGCCGGCCACCAGCACCTTCACGGCGACGGCGTCGCCGCCCCTGCGGCTCACCGCCCGCCACACCTCTCCCGATCCGCCGCGACCCAGCAGATCCTGGAGCGTGTAGCCCGGCACGGGCGGCGGCGGGACGGCGTCCGCTTCCGCGGGTGGGACGGCGGCAGGCATGTCGGCGACCGTAGGCGGCGCCGGCCACGTTCCGCTCCGGCTGTCCACAGCCGACGACACGATTCCCAGGTCGGGTGGGTGTGGGTGCCGGGCCTGCGCGCCCGGATACCGTCGGGCGATGTCGCTGCGGCCGAGGTGGTCGTCGGCGGGGCCGGGCTGCCGGGCTGTCGGCGGCCACCCGCCTGGCGTCGGCGGGCCGTCCAGGGCGCGATGGCCAGCGGCGCCCGCACCGCCCGCGCCGTCCTCCGCGCCCTGCGCCCGTCCGCCCGCCCGCCCCGACGACCGGAGAGCCCGCCGATGCCCGCGTCCGCGCCCACGATCCTCGCCACGAGCATGGGATTCGCCTCCCGTGGTCGGGGGCCCTACGACTGGCGGCCGGGGCCGGTGTTCGGCCTCGCCATCGACCTCGCGGGCGCGCCGGCACGCCCGAAGCTCTGTTACCTGGGCACCGCCACCGGCGACGACCCGGTGCGGCTGGCCGGCGTGTACGGGGCCTTCGCCGGCAGCGCGGTCGAGGTCAGCCACCTCAGTCTCTTCCCGATGCCGACGGTCGCCGACGTCCGGGCGCACCTGCTGGCCCAGGACGTCGTCTGGGTCGGTGGCGGCAGCGTGGCCAACCTGCTCGCCGTGTGGCGGGTGCACGGCCTGGACCCGGTGCTCGCCGAATGCTGGCGCGCCGGCGTCGTGCTGGGTGGGGTGTCGGCCGGGTCGCTGTGCTGGCACGTCGGCGGCACCACCGACTCCTACGGTCCCGACCTGCGCCCGGTCACCGACGGGCTGGGGTTCATCCCGACGTCGAACGGGGTGCACCACGACTCCGAGGAACAGCGCCGCCCGCTGTACCACCGCCTGGTCGCCGACGGCACCCTCCCGGGGGGCCACGCCACCGACGACGGCGTCGGACTGGTGTACCGGGGCACGCAGCTGGTCGAGGCGGTGGCCGACCGCGCCGACGCGGCGGCATACCGTGTCGAACGCGGCCCCGGCGGCACCGCGGTCGAGATCCGGGTGGAGCCGCGCCGGCTCGGCTGAGGCCCCGTGTAGAGGCTCGCCGCGAACCTGCGCGCGGTGAGGGGAACGGGGTCACTTCTATAGGCTGGGGGCGTGTCGGAGCTGCAGATCATCCGGGCGGGCACGGTTCCCTACGAGCAGGCGTGGGCGCAGCAGCGCGAGCTGCACGGGCAGCGGGTCGCCCGCGAGGTTCCCGACACCTTGCTGCTGCTCGAGCACCCCTCCGTCTACACGGCCGGGCGCCGCACCGAGCCGCACGAGCGGCCGCTCGACGGCACGCCCGTCGTCGACGTCGACCGAGGCGGCAAGATCACGTGGCACGGCCCCGGTCAGCTGGTCGGCTATCCGATCGTCGCGCTGCCCGACCCCGTCGACGTCGTCGCGTACGTGCGCCGGCTCGAGGAGGCGCTGATCGAGGTCTGCGCCGGTTTCGGGCTGGCGACCGGGCGCGTCGAGGGGCGCAGCGGGGTGTGGGTGGCCGCCGACGCCCCGGGCACCGGGTTCCGGCCCGAGCGGAAGGTCGCCGCGATCGGGGTGCGGGTGGCCCGCGGCGTGACGATGCACGGCTTCGCGCTCAACTGCGACCCCGACCTGGCCGCCTTCGGAGCGATCGTCCCCTGCGGGATCCCCGACGCGGGCGTCACCTCCCTGTCGGCCGAGCTGGGCCGCGACATCTCCACGGCCCAGGCCCTGGAGCCGGTGGAGTCGGCCATGCGCAGGGTCCTGGCCTTCGAGCCCGAGCCCGCCACGCGCTGACGGCGGCGCTGCGCGGCAGCACCGCCCCCTGCGGCCTCCGGCACGTCATCCCCGAGGCAGCGCGCGAGGGCACCGGACGATCCCCGTCCGTGCCCGGTGACCGCGGCTCCCCGCACCGGGGAGCCGCGGTCGCGCCGGAGCGCCTCGGACCGCGCCGGCTCAGCCGAGCACGAAGTTGACCAGCCGGCCGGGGACGGCGACGACGCGGCGAACGGTGGCGCCGGCGAGGTAGCCGGCGATCTTCTCGTCGGCGCGCGCGGCGGCCTCCAGGGCGGCCGCGTCGGCGTCGGCCGGCACGCTGACCTGCGACCGCACCTTGCCGTTCACCTGCACCGCCACCTGCACGGTGTCCTCCACCAGCCACCGCTCGTCGGCCACCGGGAACGGGTGCCAGGCGCAGGATCCGTCATGACCCAGCCGCGACCACAGCTCGTCGGCCATGTGGGGGGCGAGCGGCGCCACCAGCAGGACCAACGGCTCGACGACCGAGCGCGGGACCGGTGACTCCGCCCCGTACGTCTGGGTCAGGTGGTTGGTCAGCTCGGTGATCCGCGCGATGGCGATGTTGAACCGCAGCGTCGAGAACCCGTCGCGGACCCCCGCGACGGTGCGGTGCAGGGCACGCAGGGTGTCCTCGCCGGGCTCGACGTCGTCGACGGCGCGCACCACACCGGTCCGCTCGTCGACGACGACGCGCCAGATCCGCTGCAGCAGCCGCTGCGACCCGACCACGGCCTTGGTCTCCCACGGCCGCGACTGGTCCAGCGGGCCGGTCGACATCTCGTAGACCCGGAACGTGTCGGCTCCGTACGCCCCGATCATCTCGTCGGGGGTGACCATGTTCTTCAGGCTCTTGCCGATCTTGCCGTACTCCCGGTTGACCGGCTTGCCGTCGTGGAAGAACTTCCCGTCCTTCTCCACCACCTCGGCCGCGGGCACGTAGAAGCCGCGCTCGTCGGTGTAGGCGTAGGCAGAGATGTAGCCCTGGTTGACCAGCCGGCGGAACGGCTCCTCGCTGGAGACGTGCCCCAGGTCGTGCAGCACCTTGTGCCAGAAGCGCGCGTACAGCAGGTGCAGGACGGCGTGCTCGACGCCACCCACGTACAGGTCGACGCCGCCGACGTCCCCCTCGCCGCGCGGGCCCAGCCAGTACCTCTCCAGTTCCGGGTCGACCATCTGCGCGTCGTCGCCCGGGTCCAGGTAGCGCAGGTAGTACCAGCACGACCCTGCCCAGTTGGGCATCGTGTTGGTCTCGCGGCGGTACTTCCGCGGGCCGTCGCCCAGGTCCAGCTCGACCGTCGTCCAGTCGGTGGCCCGCGACAGCGGCGGCTCCGGAGCGGAGTCGGCGTCGTCGTCGGCGAAGGTCTTCGGCGAGTAGTCGTCGACCTCGGGCAGCAGCACCGGCAGCATCGACGTCGGGACGGCGACGGGCAGGTCGTCCTCGTCGTAGACGATCGGGAACGGCTCGCCCCAGTAGCGCTGCCGGCTGAACAGCCAGTCCCGCAGCTTGTAGGTGGTCGTCGCCTCGCCGTGCCCGTGGGCCACCAGCCAGTCGGTGATGGTGGCGATGGCGGTGGCCTTGTCCAGGCCGTTCAGCGAGATCTCCTCGTTCGCCGAGTTGATCATCGGGCCGGCGCCGGTGTACGCGCCGCCCTCGAACCCCTCCGGTGGCTGGACGGTGCGCACCACCGGCAGCCCGAACACCTCCGCGAACTCGAAGTCGCGGGCGTCCTCGCCCGGCACGGCCATGATCGCGCCGGTGCCGTAGCCGGTCAGCACGTAGTCGGCGATGAACACCGGCAGCTCGCGGCCGTTGACCGGATTAACAGCGGTGACGCCCAGCCAGACGCCGGTCTTCTCCCGCGCCTCGTTCTGGCGGTCCAGCTCGGAGCGGCGGGACGCCTGCCGCTGGTAGGCCCGCACCGCCTCCCCGGGAGTGGCAGCACCTCCGGTCCACCGCGGGTCGGCGCCGTCCGGCCAGGCGGCCGCGGTCAGCGTCTCGACCAGCGGGTGCTCGGGGGCCAGGACCATGTAGGTGGCGCCGAACAGGGTGTCGGGCCGGGTGGTGAAGACCTCGATGGTCTCGCCGGCTGCGTCGTCCCCCCGCCCCGCCGCCCCGACGGCGAACCGGATCCGCGCTCCCGTCGAGCGGCCGATCCAGTTGCGCTGCATCAGCTTCAGCGACTCGGGCCAGTCCAGACGGTCCAGGTCGGCCAGCAGGCGGTCGGCGTAGGCGGTGATCCGCATCATCCACTGGGTGAGCGGACGCCGGAACACCGGGAAGTTGCCGCGCTCGGACCGCCCGTCGGGCGTGACCTCCTCGTTGGACAGGACCGTGCCCAGGCCCGGGCACCAGTTGACCGGCGCCTCGTGCAGGTAGGCCAGCCGGTGCGCGTCGACGACCTTGCGCCGCTCCACGTCGTCCAGCTCGGCCCAGGGCCGTCCGGACGGATTGGTGCCGGCGGCGGGCTCGCGGGTGCCGGCGTCCAGCTCGGCGACCAGCTCTTCGATGCGGCGGGCCTTCCCGGCCTGCTCGTCGAACCACGAGCCGAAGATCTGCAGGAAGATCCACTGGGTCCACTTGTAGTAGCCCGGGTCGATGGTCGCGAAGCTGCGGCGCTCGTCGTGGTCGACGCCCAGCCGGCGCAGCTGCGCCCTGATGGCGGCGATGTTCTGCTCGGTCGTGATCCGTGGGTGCTGCCCGGTCTGGACGGCGTACTGCTCGGCGGGCAGGCCGAACGCGTCGTAGCCCATCGGGTGCAGCACGTTGTCGCCGTCCATCCGGCGGAACCGGCTGGTGACGTCGGTGCCCAGGTAGCCCAGCGGGTGCCCGACGTGCAGACCGGCGCCCGAGGGATAGGGGAACATGTCCATCGCGAAGAACTTGGGCCGGTCGGCCACCCGCTCGAAGCCCGCGCTCAGCCGGCCGACCGGGTTGGGCGTGTGGAACGTCCCCTCGGCCGCCCAGCGGTCCTGCCAGGCCAGCTCGATCTGCTGGGCCAGCGCCGGCGTGTAGCGGTACGGGGGCACGTCACCCGGCACCTGCTCGGCGTTGGGCTGGTCGGCGGTCTGGCTCATCGCTGGTGCTCCTGGGTCCTCGAGGCTCTCGTACCGGCGGCGGGCAGAAAAAAACCCCTCACGCATGGAGGGGTAGCCGTGCTGTCCGATCGGTCAGATCAGCACGGCCGGGGAAGCGACAGCCGGCCGGTCACGTCCGGAGCCTACCGCGAGGCGCCCCGCGGACGCCGCCGCGTTCCGGTGCGCGGGCCTCACCCTCAGGAGGGAGCCACCGCGGTACCGGCTCCGATCGCGCTGGATTCCCGCCGATCAGCGTCATGTGCACGACGAACACCCGCCGGTGAGGCGTGGCCTGCCGTGGTCGCGGCTGTACCTCGTCGTGACCCTCCTCGCCCTCGGCGTCTTCGCGACGGGGGTCCTCGCCCGGCCAGACGGCGACGCGTGGGGCGTCTTCTACGACCTCGTGCTGTACAACCTCGTCTACCTCGGGGGCCTGGGCGTGTGCGTGCAGGCCGCCCGTCGAGGGCGCGCGGAACGCGTGGCCTGGGCCGGGATGGCGACCGCCCTCGTCCTGGGCATCGCAGCGAACGTCGTCTACACGACGGTCATCGCCCGCATGCCCGACGAGCCCTTCCCGTCGATCGCCGACGCCTTCTACCTCGCCTACTACGGCGGGGTCTACGTCATGCTGGTCGGGCTCGTCCGGTCCCGCGTCCCCAGGTTCCACCCGAGCATGTGGCTCGACGGCCTCATCGGTGCCCTGGGAGCGGCCGCGGTGGCCGCCGCGGTGCTCCTCGGTCCCGCCCTGGAGCTGACCGAGGGCACGATGGCCGCCGTCGTGACCAGCCTGGCCTACCCCCTGGCCGACGTCGTCCTGCTGGCGCTGCTGGTGGCCGGCACCGCCATCTTCGGCATCCGCCGTGACCGCGCCCTCCAGCTCGTGGGCGCCGGGATCCTGATCACGCTGGTCGGCGACGTCGTCTACCTGAACCTGGCCACGCAGGGCGTCTACGTCGAGGGCGGTCCCCTCGACCTCACCTGGCTGGTCGGTGTCTCCCTCACCGCGGTCGCCGCGCACGTGAGCCGGCCCGCCGACCACCGCCCGGAGCCGGGCAGCGACGCCAGCTCCCGGGTCGGCTGGCGGGTCCTCGCCGTTCCGCTGGCGTGCAACGTGGCGGCCCTCCTGGTGCTGGCCGTCGGCTGGGGTGACCAGGTCTCCCCCATCGCCGGGTGGTCGGCCGTCGGCACCGTGCTCGCCGCGCTCGCCCGCACGGCGATCACCTTCCGCGAGGTCCGGGCGTTCAACGAGGTCAGGCAGCAGGCCCTCACCGACGAGCTCACCGGCATGCCCAACCGGCGGGCGCTGCTGGAGCACGCCGGCCGCGTGCTCAGCGGCACGACCGCGCGCCGGCCGGCCGCGCTGCTGCTGCTCGACCTGGACGGCTTCAAGGAGGTCAACGACAGCCTGGGGCACCACGCCGGTGACGACCTGCTCCGCCAGGTGGGTCCCCGGCTGCGGGGGGCGCTGCGCTCGGGCGACCTGCTCGCCCGGCTCGGCGGGGACGAGTTCGCCGTCCTCCTGGAGGAGGCCGGCCTGGACGAGGCGCAGGACCGGGCGGAACGGCTCCGCCAGCTGCTGCTGCAGCCCTTCACGGTCGAGGGCATCCGGCTGCACGTGGGCGTGAGCATCGGCGTCGCCACCGCACCCGTGCCGGCCGCCACGGTGCAGGAGCTGCTCCGCTGCGCCGACATCGCCATGTACGCCGCCAAGGCCGGTCGCGAGGGCGTCCACGTGTACGTGCCCGATCCGCACGGAGGCACCGGTGACCGGCTGCGCACCATGGAGGAGCTCCGGACGGCGCTGACCCGCGACGACGAGCTCCTGGTGCACCTGCAGCCGCAGGTCGACCTCACCGACGGGCGGGTCGTCGGCGTCGAGGCGCTGGTGCGCTGGAACCACCCGACCCGCGGACTGCTCTCCCCCGCGCAGCTGCTGCCGGCGGCCGAGCAGGCGGGCCTCCTGCGCCCGCTGACCGACACGGTCCTCGAGCTCTCGCTGCGGGCGGTCGCCGGCTGGTGGGAATCGGCCCGGGTCCCCGTCTCGGTCAACCTGTCGGCGGCCAACGTCTCCGACCTCGACCTGCCCAGCAAGGTGGCGCTGGCGCTCGTGCGCTACGGGCTGCCCGCCCAGGCCCTCACCCTGGAGCTGGTGGAGGACACCCTCATGGGCGACCCCGAGCGGGGCCGGACGGTGCTCGGCCAGCTGCGCCGCCTGGGCGTGCGCACGTCGATCGACGACTACGGAACCGGGTACAGCTCGCTGGCCTACCTGCGGTCCCTGCCGGCCGACGAGCTCAAGCTCGACCGCAGCCTGACCCAGGACGTCGGTCGGGACCCGCGGGCCGCGGCGATCGTGCGGCACACCGTGGCACTCGCCCACGACCTGGGCCTCAGCCTCGTCGCGGAGGGCGTGGAGGACGCCCCGACAGCGGCCGTCCTGGCGGAGCTGGGCTGCGACGTCGCCCAGGGCTACGCCATCGCCCGTCCCATGCCGGTCGACGACTTCCTCACCTGGCTGGCCACACCGCGGCCCTTCCTGCTGGAGCAGGCCCGGCCCTGAGCGCACCCGGCCGGGAGCGGCGGAGGCGGTTCCTCAGGCGAGCTGGGGCGCCACCTCGCTCGCGACCAGGTCCAGGTGGTCGAGGTCGGAGAGGTCCAGGACCTGCAGGTAGACCCGCTGGGCGCCCGCCTCGGCGTACCGCCCCAGGATGTCGACCGCCTCGGCCGGCGTGCCGGCGACGCCGTGCTCCCGCAGCTCGCCCACCTCGCGTCCGATCGCGGCGGCCCGGCGGGCGATCTCCTCCTCGTCCTTGCCCACGCACAGCACCAGCGCCGAGCTGTGGACCATGGCGCCGGGATCGCGGCCGGCCTCCTCGCAGGCCCGGCGGACGCCGGCGAACAGGCGGGCGTTGTCCGCCACGGACGAGAAGGGCACGTTGAACTCGCCGGCGTAGCGCGCGGCCAGCAGTGGCGTGCGCTTCGAACCCTTGCCGCCGACGATCAGCGGGATGCCGCCGTCCTGCACCGGCTTGGGCAGCGCCGGCGAGCCGGCGATCCGGTAGTGCGCGCCCTCGAAGTCGAAGGTCTCCCCGACCGGTGTGCTCCACAGCCCGGTGATGACCGCCAGCTGCTCCTCGTAGCGGTCGAACCGCTCCCCCAGCGGCGGGAACGGGATGCCGTAGGCAGCGTGCTCGGCCTCGTACCAGCCCGATCCGATCCCGAGCTCCACCCGGCCACCGCTCATCTGGTCGACCTGCGCCACCGAGATGGCCAGCGGACCGGGCAGCCGGAACGTGGCCGCGGTCATCAGCGTGCCCAGGCGGATCCGGGTCGTCTCGCGGGCCAGCGCGCCCAGCGTCACCCAGGCGTCGGTGGGGCCGGGCAGCCCGTCCCCGCCCATGGTCAAGTAGTGGTCGGACCGGAAGAAGGCGTCGAAGCCGGTCTCCTCGGTGCGCCGGGCGACCGCGAGCAGGTCGTCGTAGGTGGCGCCCATCTGGGGTTCGGTGAAGATCCGCAGCTGCACGTCCCGACGCTAGCCAGTTCTCCTCGGAAGCCGCCGTCCGGCTCCGACTCGGGGTGTGCTGGTCCTCCGGACCGGGCAGGATGATCGCGAGACGATCAACTCGGAGGTGCAGCTCGTGTTCCGCAAGCAGACGCGTGGTCAGGTCATCGGCGCCGAGCTCCAGGAAGGTCTCGCCCACATCGGGGTGGCGGCCACCGAAGCCGGCCGCCTCGCGGCCGAGCAGCTGGCGCCGCGGGTGGCCGCGGCCCGGGAGGCGGCCGGGCCGGCGCTCGACGCCGCCCAGAAGGCCGCCGCGCTGAAGGTGGTGCCGAAGGTGGCCGCCGCGGCGGCAGTGGCCGCGCCGGCGGTCGCGACCGCCCGGGAAGCCGTGGCGCCGCGGGTCGAGGCGGCGAGGGAGCGGGTGGAGGCGGCCCGGGAGGTGCTCACCCCGCGCATCGAGGCGGCCCGGGACGCGGCCGCCCCGCGGGTGGCCTCCGCGCTGACCGCGGCCCAGGCGGCCGCCGCCACGGCCGCGGCCGATCTGGCGCCGCACGTCGAGGCGGCCCAGAAGGCGGCGCAGAAGGCGCTCCAGGACGACGTCGTCCCGCGGCTCGAGGCGGCGCAGACCGCCGCCCTGGCGTACGCCGTCCCCCGCGCCGTCGCCGCTCGCGACGCCGTGACGCCGGCGCTGGAGAGCGCCAAGGAGGCCCTCGCCGCCGGCGTCGAGAGCGCGCGCAGCGAGCTGGAGGCCCGCCGGGCCGAGGTCGCCGCCGCCGCGGCCGCGTCGACCCGCAAGGCACGCAGGAGGGCCAAGAAGGCGCGCAAGGTCGCCGCCAGGAAGCACCGCGAGCTCGAGAAGAAGGTCGCCGCCACCGCCACCCAGGTCACGCGCAGGACCGGAGCCGCGCCGGAGCCCCGCCGCTGGCCGTGGGTGTTCGTCTTCCTCGCCGTGGGTACGGCCGTGTTCGTCCTCCTGCGCCGCAAGAAGGACGACGTCTGGACCCCCGCGCCCGCCGGCGACGGTCCGGTGCCCAGCTACCGAGAGGACCCCGTGCCCACACCCGACAGCACCTCCGGCAAGACCCTGTCCACCGCCGACACCACGGGCGACTCCGCACCGGCCGAGTCCGACATGGGCGTGCGCGATGCCCAGCTCGTCGACGGCGACGGCCCCGACACGGCCACCGTCAACGGCAGTGACGCGCCCCAGCCCTTCACGTCCGGGGCCGGCGGCGCGGACGCGGGCCCGACCGCGGGTCCGGACGACCGCCAGGTCTGAGCACCTCGTCACATCCGACGCCCCTGTCGCCTCGCGCGACGGGGGCGTCGTGCGTCCGGAGTACCGTGGAGATCATGAGTGAGCCGGCCGTTCCGATGACCTCTACGGGATCGACGATCGAGCCGGCCGGCCGCAAGCTCCTCCGCCTGGAGGTGCGCAACAGCCAGGTGCCGATCGAGCGCAAGCCGGAGTGGATCAAGACCCGGCTGAGGACCGGCCCCGAGTACACCGAGCTGAAGTCGCTGGTCCGCCGCGAGGGCCTGCACACCGTCTGCGAAGAGGCCGGCTGCCCCAACATCTACGAGTGCTGGGAGGACCGCGAGGCCACCTTCCTCATCGGCGGCGACCAGTGCACCCGGCGCTGCGACTTCTGCCAGATCGACACCGGCAAGCCGGCCGCGTTCGACGCGGACGAGCCCCGCCGGGTGGCCGAGAGCGTCGCCACGATGGGCCTGAAGTACGCCACGGTCACCGGTGTGGCCCGCGACGACCTGCCCGACGGCGGCGCCTGGCTCTACGCCGAGACGGTCCGCCAGATCCACGCCCAGCTGCCCGGCTGCGGGGTCGAGCTGCTGATCCCGGACTTCAACGCCGACCCCGCCCAGCTGGCCGAGGTCTTCTCCTCCCGGCCGGAGGTGCTGGCGCACAACGTGGAGACGGTGCCCCGGATCTTCAAGCGCATCCGGCCCGGCTTCCGCTTCGACCGCTCGCTGTCGGTGATCACCGCCGCGCGGGAGGCCGGCCTGGTGACGAAGTCCAACCTGATCCTCGGCATGGGCGAGGAGCCGCACGAGGTCGTCGAGACCATGCAGGCCCTGCACGACGCCGGCTGCGACCTGCTCACCATCACCCAGTACCTGCGTCCCTCGCCGCGCCACCACCCCGTCGTCCGGTGGGTCAAGCCCGACGAGTTCGTCGACTTCCAGGCCGAGGCCGAGCGGATCGGCTTCCCCGGGGTGCTCGCCGGGCCGCTGGTGCGCAGCTCCTACCGCGCCGGGCGGCTGTACCAGCAGGCGATCGAGGCTCGCGGGCTCGCTCGCCAGGCCTGACTTCGGGCAGGTCGGCCGGCGCGGCGTGGCGCGCCCCTATCCTGGGGACATGGCACGCAGCAAGCCCACAGACGCGACCGCTCCGAGCGGCAAGGCCGGCCGCGGCCCGAAGGACGGTGGGCGCGGCCGCACGTCGGGCGCTGCGGCCTCCGGCGGGTCGGCTCCGGGCGCCCAGCCGGTCAAGCTGAACCGGAAGGGTCAGCCGAAGAAGCAGCGGCTGAAGAAGCTCGGCGGCCAGGCCCGCATGATCAAGCAGGCCTACTCGCTGACGCGGCGGAACGACCCCAAGCTGCCCTGGATCATGCTGATCTGGTTCGTGGCGGTGGCCGCGGTGGTCGAGCTGATCGGCATCCTGCTCGACTCCCCGTTCATCTTCCTGCCGCTGGCCCTGGTCAGCGGTGGCCTCGCCGCGCTGATCGTGTTCGGCCGGCGCGCGCAGGGCTCGGCCTACCGCCAGGTGGAGGGGCAGCCCGGTGCGGCCGCGTGGGTGCTGGAGGGTATGCGCGGTGACTGGCGGGTCACGTCCGGCGTGGCCGGCACGCAGCAGATGGACGCCGTCCACCGCGTGCTGGGCCGGCCCGGCGTGATCCTGGTGGCCGAGGGCGTACCGGCGAGGGTGCGTGGACTGCTGGCCCAGGAGAAGAAGAAGGTCGCGCGGGTCGTCGGCGACACCCCGATCTACGACATCGTCGTGGGCGACGAGGAGGGCCAGATCCCGCTCCGCAAGCTGAGCACGCACGTGATGAAGCTGCCCCGCAACCTCAGCGGGGCCGAGGTCAACGCCCTGGCCCGCCGGATGAGCGCGCTCGGCGGGCCGAAGATGCCGGTCCCCGGAGGGCCGATGCCGGGCGGGCGCCAGATGTCCATCAGCCAGCGCCAGGTCCGCCGCCGCAGCTGAGCCGTGACTCGCGACCGGGCCCCGTCCGATCCGGACGGGGCCCGGTCGCGTCCGGGCTCACTCCCGGACGACGGCGGTCTGGGTGAGGCGGTCGTGCAGCCCGCGGCCGTCGCCGTCGACCAGCAGCGCCGGCACCAGCAGGCACAGTAGCGCGGTGCGGACGACGGCCCGCCACGGCGCCAGCCGCTGACCCGGCCGCGGATGGGCGATGCGGAGCTTCAGCAGGCGCATGCCCGGCGTCTGCCCGAAGACGACCAGCGTGACGACGGTGATCGCGGCGAAGGCGGCCAGCGCCCAGTTGCCGGGCAGCTCCGGCGCGGTGAACAGGCCCGCGACGAGGGCCGCTCCCAGTGCGTCGACGCAGAAGGCCAGCACCCGGGTGCCGAAGTCCGCCAGGGATCCGGGCCCCTCGCCGGGCAGCCCCAGGGAGGCGCCGCGGACGCGGCCCTGAGAGGGTGGCTGCACATCACCGACCATGCACGGCAGCCTAGTGAGAGGGCCCCGCGCCCCCCGCCACTCGCACGCCCGCGACGGGGGCTGCACGGGGCCGCGGCGTTACGACGACACGCCGGGAGCGTTGTTACCGGTCCGAAACACTCGGGACACCGGGGGGCAACTCCCCGCTCGTAACTTGCTGTCCGGTAGTTCGCCCAATTCCGGAGGATCGATGTTCACCAGCCCCGACGAGGTCGCCGCCTACATCCGCGACAACGACGTCGAGTACGTCGACGTCCGCTTCTGCGACCTCCCCGGCGTCATGCAGCACTTCACCATCCCGGCGTCGACCTTCGGCGAGGACACGTTCTCCGAGGGCCTCGGCTTCGACGGCTCGTCGATCCGCGGCTTCCAGGCGATCAACGAGTCGGACATGCTGCTGCTGCCCGACGCCAACAGCGCCTTCCTCGACCCGTTCCGCCGGCACAAGACGCTGAACGTCAACTTCTTCATCCACGACCCGATCACGCGCGAGGCCTACAGCCGCGACCCGCGCAACGTGGCGAAGAAGGCGGAGGCGTACCTCGCCTCCAGCGGCATCGCCGACACCGCCTACTTCGGCGCCGAGGCGGAGTTCTACATCTTCGACTCGGTCCGCTACAACACCTCGATCAACGAGGGCTACTACCACATCGACTCCGCCGAGGGCGTCTGGAACTCCGGCTCCTCGACCGACCCCGACGGCGCCGCCAACCGCGGGTACAAGGCCCGGCTCAAGGGCGGCTACTTCCCCGTGGAGCCCTACGACCAGCAGAGCGATCTGCGCGCGACGATGATGACCAACCTGATCAGTGCCGGGCTCGAGCTCGAGCGCGGCCACCACGAGGTCGGCACCGGCGGCCAGGCGGAGATCAACTACAAGTTCGACACGCTGCTGCGGTCGGCGGACAGCCTCATGCTGTTCAAGTACATCGTGAAGAACACCGCCTGGGCCGCGGGCAAGAGCGTCACGTTCATGCCCAAGCCCCTCTTCGGTGACAACGGCTCCGGCATGCACTGCCACCAGAGCCTCTGGATGGACGGCGAGCCGCTCTTCCACGCCGAGACCGGCTACGCGGGCCTGTCCGACATGGCGCGGCACTACATCGGTGGCCTCCTCAAGCACGCGCCGTCGCTGCTGGCCTTCACCAACCCGACGGTGAACAGCTACCACCGCCTGGTCCCCGGCTACGAGGCGCCGATCAACCTCGTGTACTCGGCCCGCAACCGCTCGGCCTGCACCCGGATCCCGATCTCGGGCGACAACCCGAAGGCAAAGCGCATCGAGTTCCGCGTGCCCGACCCGTCGGCCAACCCCTACCTCGCCTTCTCGGCGATGCTGATGGCCGGCCTCGACGGCGTGAAGAACAAGATCGAGCCGCCCGCGCCGGTCGACAAGGACCTCTACGAGCTGCCGCCCGAGGAGGCCCTGGGCATCGAGAAGGTGCCCGCGTCGCTGGACGCCGTCCTCGACCGGCTCGAGGTCGACCACGAGTACCTGATCGACGGCGGCGTGTTCACGCCCGACCTGATCGAGACGTGGATCGAGTACAAGCGGGAGAACGAGATCGACCCGATCCGTCTCCGCCCGCACCCGCACGAGTTCGCGATGTACTACGACATCTGAGTCGAACGTCGCGCTGACCGACAGGTTCACCCGTCACGAGCGCCAGCAGTCCCCCACGGGTCCGCACGGGCCGCCGGTGCCGGCGGCCCGTGCGGGCCCGTCGCTGTCCGGCCGACGGTTCCCCGTAGGTGTCCGTCGTCGTCCTCCCGTTTCCGTGCCGGACTCGGTGCTGCGCGACTCTTCCGTCGAGGGGGTGCGAGGGAGCCACGCCAGGGCGGTGCCGCCCGTCGCCGAGCCGGACGCCCTTCCCACGCCGGGGGCGCCCGTGGGGGAAGGCTGCTGCACCGGAGCACGGAGGGAACCGGGTGCGCACCCGGATCGCCCCAGGTCTCAGGCGGCGGTCCGGATCCCGCCCGCGAGCAGCCCCAGCTGCCGAGCCCGGTGGAGGTCGTCGTCGACCAGGACGACGTCCCGGCCGGCCCGGTCGAGCAGCGAGGCGGCGATCGCCGCCCGGTAGCCGACCGCGCAGTGCACCCACACCGGTCGGCCCGCCGGGACCTCGTCCAGCCGGCCGGGCAGCTCGTGCAGCGGGAGATGCAGACTGCCCTCCAGGACCGCGGCCCGCCGCTCCTCGGCACGCCGGACGTCGAGGATCGCCGGCGCTCCTCCGGCCTCGATCACCCGGGCGAGGTCGGCGAAGCCCACCCGGGGAAAGCTGGCCAGCGCCTGGTCCGGCCCCCACCGCTCCGGCGTCCCGGCGGCCACGGCCGCGGGCCGGTCGATGCCGATCCGCGTCAGCTCCCGCTGCGCGGTCGCGACGTCCTCGGCCGTCCGCCCCAGCAGGGTCACCGGCGTGCCCCAGGGCAGAAGCCAACCGAGGTGCGTCAGGAAGGTGCCGTCCAAGCCGAAGTTCAGCGTCCCCGGGAGGTGCCCGGCCGCGAAGAGCCGGCGCTGGCGCAGGTCCACCACCCACTCCCCCGCGTCGATCCGCCGCCGGAGCTCCTCCGGCTCGGCCGGCTCCGGCAGGGTGAGGTCCACCGGCCCCGGTCCGGCCGCGTTCAACGGGGCCATGTGCGCGTAGTAGGCGGGGTAGGCCCCCAGCCCGGCGACGAGCTCGGCGACGTAGGTCTCCTCGTCGCGGGTCAGCACCGGGTTGCGGGCGGCCTCGCGGCCGAGGGTGGACGACGTTCCCGACGCCGGCGTCACCGAGCAGAAGCTGCCGAACCCGTGCGTGGGGAACAGCGGCGTCCCGGCGGGCAGCTCGGCCACCAGCCGGTGCGCCGAGGCGTACTGCCGCCGGGCCAGGCCGACGGTGTGCCGGTCGCCGAAGAGGTCCGGGCGGCCGGTGGTGCCGAAGAGCAGGCTCCCGCCGGTGAAGACCCCGACGACGCCGTCGTCGGCGTCCTCGAGCGCGTAGGACAGGTGGGTGAAGGTGTGCCCGGGGGTGTGCAGCACCCGCAGCCGGATCCGCCCGCTCTCGACGACGTCGCCGTCGCGGACCGGCGTCCGCTCGAACGCGACGTCGTCCTCGGCGCTGACCAGGTAGCGGGCCCCCACCCGACGGGCCAGCACGAGCCCGCCGGACAGGTAGTCGTTGTGCACGTGGGTCTCGGCGACGGTGGTGATCCGGACACCGTGCGACCCGGCCAGCTCCAGCACGCGGTCGACGTCGCGCTGGGGGTCGACGACGACGGCCACCTCACCGTCGGTGGCCAGGTAGCTGCGGTCGCCCAGGGAGGGCGTGTCCAGCGGAACGATCTCGATCATGGTGCGCTCCTCGTGCGGGCCCGCGGCCGCCGGGGTAGCCGGGCAGCCGCGGGCGTCGCCGTCAGCGGGGCTGCGGGACGATCCGCAGGTAGGGCTTCGGCGCGGCCCAGCCGTCGGGGAAGCGCCGGCGGGCCTCGTCGTCGTCGACCGCCGGGACGATGATCACGTCGTCGCCCTGCCGCCAGTTGGCCGGCGTGGAGACCCGATGGGCCGCCGTCAGCTGGAGGGAGTCGATGACCCGCAGGATCTCCTCGAAGTTGCGCCCGGTGCTCATCGGGTAGGTGAGCGTCAGCTTGATCTTCTTGTCCGGCCCGACGACGAACACCGACCGCACGGTGGCGGTGTCATCGGCGTTCGGGTGGACCATCCCGTACAGGTCGGCCACCTCGCGCTGCGGATCCGCCACGAGCGGGAAGTTGGGCGCGTAGCCCTGCGTCTCCTCGATGTCCCGGGCCCACCGCTCGTGGGCGTCGAGCGGGTCGACGCTCAGGCCGAGCACCTTGACCCCCCGCCGGTCGAACTCGGACCTGATCCGGGCCATCTCCCCCAGCTCGGTGGTGCACACCGGCGTGAAGTCGCGCGGGTGCGAGAACAAGACCCCCCACCCGCCGCCCAGCCATTCGTGGAACCGGATGGTCCCCTCCGTGGTCTCGGCGGTGAAGTCCGGCGCCTCGTCGCCGAGCCGCAGGGCCGGTGCCGCCGTTCCTGTCGTCATGTCGGCCTCCTCGATCGATGGGGCCGGGCTCCTCCCGGCGCCCGGTCCGACAGTGGCAACCGGTGGTTCCGGACCGGTGGATGTCCGGTTCCGCCCAGGTCGCCCCGGCCGGGTGTCCCGGTCGATGGCCGGGTGCATGGCCGGGTGGATGGCCGGGGCGGGGTCGACCGGACCGACGACCGTGGCGTGGCGACCGTCGCGATGCCGACCCGCCGGACGGGAGTGCGCACGGCGGTGCGCGTGGCGTTGCGCATCGTCGTCGCCTCCTGGGCGCCGGTCGCGCGAGGCGCGGCACCCAGGCCTCTCCCCGTGCCGGGCCGGCCGTGCCAGGCTGTGTTCCCGACCCGGTGAACGACCGGCTCCGCCCCGGCGGCGGGACCGGTCCGCCGACTCGTACCCGGGACGCGCCGTGACCGTGGAGCTCGGCATCCTCGGACCGCTGCAGGCGGTCCGCGACGGGGTGCCGCTGCGGCTCGGCGGCCCTCGGCAGCGGGCGGTCCTGGCCCGCCTGCTCGTCGAACCGCGGCGCGTCGTGCCGGTCGACGCGCTCGTCGAGGACGTCTGGGACGGCGCGCCGCCGGTGACGGCGGCCAAGGTCGTGCAGAAGTACGTGCACCAGCTGCGCCGGGTGCTCGGTCCGGCGGTGGTGCGGACGTCGCGGCGCGGTTACAGCCTCGACCTGCCCGACCACGCCGTCGACGCGCGCCGGTTCGAGGGGCTGCTCCGCGCGGGCGACCCCGTGGGGGCGCTGGCGCTGTGGCGAGGCCGACCGCTCGCCGACGTGCCCGACCTGCACTTCGCCGAGGTCGAGCGCGCCCGGCTGGCGGAGCTGCACACGGTGGCCCTCGAGCGGCGGTTCGAGGCCGAGCTCCGCGCCGGGCGCCACGAGATGGCCGTGCCGGCCCTCCGCCAGCTCGTGGAGGAGCATCCTCTCCGGGAGCGGCTGTGCGGGCTGCTGATGCTGGCCCTGTACCGGTCCGGCCGGCAGGTCGAGGCCCTGCAGGTCTTCGCGGCCCACCGGCATCGCCTGGTCGAGGAGACCGGGCTGGATCCTGCGGCCGAGCTCACCCGCCTCGAGGAGGCGATCCTGCGGCACGACCCCGGCCTCCACCTCGCCGCCTCGGGCGAGACGTTCGCCGAGGGCAACCTCCGGCCCCCCGTCTCCTCGTTCGTCGGTCGTGAGGACGAGCGCCGCCGAGTCCTGGAGGCGGTCCGCACGACGCGGCTGGTGACCCTGACCGGTCCGGGCGGCGTGGGCAAGTCACGACTGGCGGCGGAGGTGGGCGCCGCCGCGGCCGGCGACCATCCCGCGGGCGTGTGGTGGGTGGACCTGGCCGCGCTGGACCAGCCGCTCCTCGTCGTCCACCGGGTGGCCGCGACCCTCGCCGTCGGGGAGCAGCCGGGGCAGGACGACGAGGAGACGCTGCTGTCCGCACTGGAGCACCGCGGCCCCCTGCTCCTCGTACTGGACAACTGCGAGCACCTCCTGGCCGCCTGCGCGCGACTGGCCGACCGGATCATTCGGGGCTGCCCGCCGGTGCGGATCCTCGCGACCAGTCGCCGCCCGCTCGGGGTCGACGGGGAGTGCGTCGTCCCCCTCCCTCCGATGCCCGAGGACGACGCATGCCGCCTGTTCACCGATCGGGCCCGGCTGGCGGGGACGCCGGCGGAGGAGGCGGCCGGCCCGGCGGTGACCGGCATCGTCCGGTCGCTGGACGGCCTGCCGCTGGCCCTGGAGCTCGCTGCCGCCCAGCTGCGGGTGCTGGGCCCCGGCGGGCTCGCCGACCGCCTCGGGGAGCGGTTGCGCTTCACCAGCCGGCGCTTCGACGCACCGGCGCGGCAGCGGACGTTGGGCGACATGGTGGCCTGGAGCCACGACCTCCTGCCGGCACCGACGCGCAGGGTCTTCGCGCGGCTCGGTGTCTTCGCCGGCACCTTCGCACTCGACGCGGCGGCCGCGGTCTGCGGCGAGGACGTCCTTCCGCACGTCGCCGCGCTGGTGGAGCACTCCCTGCTGGCGCGCGAGGCCGCCGCACCGACCCGCTACCGGATGCTCGACACGCTGCGGCTGTTCGCCCTCGACCGGCTGGCCGCCGAAGGGGACGCCGAGCCGGCGCGCGGGGCCCACGCGCGGTTCTACCTGGAGCTAGCCGAGCGCGCCGGCGCCCGCTTGTGGGGCCCGGAGGAGCGTTCCTGGAGCGACCGGCTCGCCGCCGAGGAGCCGAACCTGCACGCCGCCCTCGGCTGGTCCGCGGAACGGGACCACGTCCAGGCCCTGCGCCTGGCCGTGGCCCTGTGGCCGTACTGGGACCTGACCTGGCGTGGCGGATACGCGCTCGCGTACTTCACCTCGGCCCTCGGGTCGGCGGACGACGTCGTCCCGTCCGAGGTGCGGGCATGGGCGCTGACCGCCATGGCCGACCTGGCCGCCGCCCCCGGAGAGGCTCGCGACGCCCAGCGGTGGGCCGGCGAGGCCGTCGCGCTGTTCCGCAGGCTGGGCGACCCGGCAGGTCTGGGCGCCGCACAGGTGGCCGTCGGGTCGGCGCTGGGCAACGAGGGCTCCCTGGATGCGGCGGAGGCCGCTCTCGACGAGGCGGCCGCGATCGCCCGGCAGTCGGGGGACCTGCGGCTCGCGGCCCGCTGCTGGCAGGGCCGGGCATTCGTGAGCGGACGGCGGGGACAGCACGCGCTCTCCGAACGCTTCGCCCGCGAGGAGCTCGCGGCGTGGACGGGCCTCGGCAGCCGCCGCGGGGAGGCGACGGCGTTGCGGCACATCGCGGCCGCCGTCCGCAACCTCGGCGATCTCGCGCAGGCCGACCACCTCTGCAACCGCGCCCTCGGGATCTGGCACGAGCTGGGCGACCCCGCGGCGGTCGCCCACGTCCGCAGCACGCTGGCGGACGTGGCCAGGCAGCGCGGCGACCTGGACCGGGCGACCGCGCTCTACGAGGAGGCCTTCGAGGAGCTGCGCCGGATCGGTGACCGCCGGTGCACCGCCTCCACCTACAAGAACCTCGGGGCCGTCGCCGCCGCGCGGGGCGAGTGGCCGCGCAGCACGGCCCTCCTGCTCCAGGCGGTACGGCTGCGCGTCGAGCTGGGCGACGCCGCCGGGCTGGCGGAGTGCTTCGACGGCATCGCCGCCGCGCTGGCCGGCACCGGGCGGTGGGCCGAGGCGGCGATCCTGCAGGGCGCGGCCGGGCGGCGGCGCGAGGCGAGCGGGTCGGTGCCCACCCCCGAGGAGGAACGGGACCGGCTCCGCGTCGCCGGCGTCGTCGAGGCCGCGCTGCCGCGAGGTCGGCGGACCGAGCTGCAGGATCAGGGGCGGCGCATGCAGCTCGACGAGGTGCTCGCCCTCGTCGTGGCGCTCGCCCCCGCGGGCTGACGAAGACCGCCCGGTCGTCCGGGCCGGCCGGTTGCTCCCCGGCCGCCGGGACGCGCGAGGACCGCCCCCCTGCTGCCCCTGCGGCACCCGGCCGGCGGGTCGGGCTGTCCGCCGGGGGGCGGCTCAGCGCAGCGCGACCTGCAGCGGCGCGGGCCACGGCGTCGACGGTGGCGTGCGACCTGGGTCGGCCGGGTCCGGTCTCCCCGATACGGTCAGGGCGACCCGTGCAGGAAGAGGTACCCATGACGCTCGTGACCGTGCTGGCCACCGGCGGAACGATCGCCAGCCGCGCCGACGGCCAGGGCGGGGCGACCGCGCGGGACGCCGGCGCCGACCTGGTGGCGCAGCTGTCCCTGCCGGCCGGTGTCGCGGTCCGCGTCGAGGACGTGTTGCGCGTGGGCAGCTTCCGCATGACGCTCGACCGGCTGCACACCCTGGCCCGGGCGGTCGCCGCCCAGCTGCGCGACCCCGAGCTGACCGGCGTCGTCGTGACCCACGGGACGGACACGGCCGAGGAGACGGCGTTCTTCCTCGACCTCTTCCACGACGACGCGCGTCCGATCGTCGTCACCGGGGCTCAGCGCGCCGCCGACGCCCGCGACAGCGACGGCCCGCGCAACCTCGGCGATGCCGTCGCCGTCGCCGCCGACCCGGCCGCGCGCTGCCTCGGCGTGCTCATCGGATTCGGCGGCCAGCTCTACCCGGCTCGTGGCACCCGCAAGACGCACACCCTGGCCACGGACACCTTCACCAATCCCTACGGCGGCGCGCTGGGCTGGGTGCACGGCGGCGAAGTCCGTGTCGTGACGCAGCCGCGCCGGACACCGGCTCTCGACCTGGACGCGTTCGATCCGACCGGCCTCCGTGTGGACGTGGTCGCCTGCCATCCGGACGCCGACGCGACCGCACCGCGCGCCTACGCCGCCGCCGGCGCCCGCGGCATCGTGCTCGAGGCGACTGGAGCGGGGAACGCCAATCCCGCCGTCTGCGCGGCGGTGGAGGAGCTGACGGCCGCCGGCGTCGTCGTCGTCACGTCGACGCGCGTGGCCGCCGGGCCCGTCGCCCCGGTCTACGGCGACGGCGGCGGCGCCGACCTGCTGCGTGCGGGAGCCGTCCCGAGCGGTCTCCTGCGCCCCTCGCAGGCGAGGATGCTCCTCGCCGCCCTGCTGGGCATCCACCGCGATCCGTCAACGGTCAGGCGCGCGTTCCGCGAGCTCGCCGACGGCTGACGACACGTCCCCGCCCGGGGACACCGGACGGAGGGCCGCACCGGGGACCTCGGCCGCCGCGGACGAGAACGGGTCAGGCGTGGTGCAGCTCGGCGAACGCCTCCGGCGGGAAGGTGCACGCGGTGTTGCCGACGGCCAGGCAGCGGTAGGTCGCGGTCGCCGCCTCCTCGAGGTTCAGCGCCCGGCGGTAGGCCATGCCGATGTCCGCGCCCAGGGTCGAGCACCCGTGGTGCGACAGCACGATGCAGTCGTGCTCGCGCGCCTGCTCGGCGGCACCGTCGGCCAGGTCGTCCGAGCCGTTCGGGTGGTAGGGCACGGTGCCGACCGAACGGACGTAGTACGCGTGGTCGAGCGTGATCAGCCGGATGCGGTGTCCCAGCGCGTCCACCAGGACGGCGTGCTGCGGATGCAGGTGGACGACCGCGTTGACGTCCGGGCGCACCCGGTAGGTGCGCTGGTGCAGCTTCCACTCGCTCGAAGGGCGGGACGCTCCCCCGGTGACCGCACCGCCGAGGTCCATGACGGTGAAGTCGTCCGGGGTCAGGCGATCCAGCCAGGTCCCGGCACCGGTCACCACGAACTCCGCGGCGCCGGGCAGCCGGGCCGACAGGTTGCCACCGCTGGCCAGGGCCAGTCCCCTGCTGACGGCCATTCGTCCCACCTCGGCCAGCTGGGCGACCAGGTCGTCGCGGGTCTCGGGTGTCCTCACGGCCGCTCCTCCGGGTCCACGGTCACGACAGGCGCACGAGCGCGTCCAGGGCGACGTCCATCCCCCGCTCCACCCCTGCGGCCACGACGTCCCGGTGCGGGTCGTACCCTGTGGTGCCCACCAGCTCGTCGGCCGCCACCCCGTCGATGACCAGCACCCCGCCCGTGGTGAGACCGCGCAGCGAGCCGTGCACCAGCAGCGCCGAGAGCTCCATCTCGATGGCGAGCACCCCCGCCGCCACGTACGCCGGCATGGGCACGGGCAGCAACCCGGGGTAGAAGGCGGCCCGGGTCCAGACCAGCCCACGGTGGTGCGGGGCCTGGCGATCGCGTGCTGCTGCGGCCAGCGCCAGGACGAGCTCGGGGCTCGCGGTGGCGGGATACTCCGGCGGCACGAGCTGCTGCGTCACGCCGTCGTCGCGGACACAGGCCTCGGCGATGACCAGGTCGCCGTCCCGGACGCCCGGCTGCATCGCGCCGGCCGTGCCCAGCCGGAGCATCGTGTCGACGCCCGCCTCGGTGAGCTCTTGGAAGAGGCAGATCGCCCCCGGGCCACCCACCCCGTGGGAGGACACCACGACCTCCGTCCCGTCCCACGATCCCCGGAAGGTCCGGTATTCCCGCGCGTGCGCCACCTCCACCGCACCGGTCAGCCGCTTCGCCATCCGCTCGGCGCGGAAGGGATCACCGACGACGACGGCACGCGGCGGCAGGCCGGTCCGCGGAATGCGCGTGACCGGCAACAGGTCGCTCACGCCCTCTCCCCGGCGTAGTAGGACTCCAGGTCCTGCGGGGAGAACCGTCCCCGGTCGGTGACGATGGTCCGGACGTAGCGGGGCGGGGTGATGTCGAACGCCGGATAGATGCCGGTCACCCGGTGCGAGGCGGTCCGGCGGCCGAGGGTGTGCAGCACCTCGTCGCCGTCCCGGTCCTCGAGCTCGACGGCGTCGGCGCTGGGTGCCTGCCGGTCGGGTGCCTGCACCAGCGCCACGTAGGGCACGTCGAAGGCGTGCGCGGAGATGGCGATCTGCAACGTGCCGACCTTGTTGACCACGTGCCCGTCCATGGTGATGCGGTCGGCCGCTGTGACGAACCGGGTGATCTGACCCCGGCTCATCAGGTGCGCCGCCATCCCGTCGGTGATGAGGCGGGTGGGCACGCCCATCTCGGCCAGGCTCTCCGACGTGAGGCGGGCGCCCTGCAGATAGGGCCGGGTCTCGGTGCAGATCGCCTCCACGCGCTTGCCCGAGCGCAGTACCGCGGCGAGGGTCTCGGTGATGTAGGACTCCGCCCAGCAGTGGGTCAGCACCGTGGCGCCGTCCGGGATCAGCACCGCGGCATGCTCGCCCATCACCCGGCTCCGGGAGAGGTACCGCTCGCCGGCGGCCACCGCCGCCCGCTCGACGGCCTCGGCGAGCGGCTCGCCCGTGTCCAGCGCCGTCCCGGTCACCTCGAGGAGCTGGGCGACGACGTCGCGGATCTGGTTGTTCGTCTTCCGGGTGTCCACCAGCCGGCGGCCGGCGGCGGCCATGAACTCCCGCCGCTCGTCGGCGCCCGCCAGCCGGTCGGCGTCGCGTGCCGCGAGGGTCATCCCGCCGGCTGCGGCGAACAGCGGTCCGCTGCTCTGGGTGACCATGTCCTCGATCGCCTTGGCGACCTCCTCGTGGTTGCGGCAGGTCACCCAGGTCTTCTCGAACGGGAAGACCCGGCGGTCGAGGATGCGCACCGCGTCCGGCTCGATCAGCACGTTCTGGCTGATGATCGTCGGGACGGGCACGTCGACGGGGTCGGTCACGGCAGTGGCTCCGGAGGTGGGTCGGTCGGGGACATGGGCGGGGCCACGGTCACTCCCGCGACACGTGGCCGGCCGCGGCCGGGTTCGCCACCGGCGGCCGGTCGTCCGGCGGCGGTTCGGTGGGGGCCCGCCTGAGGGCGCGCCGGCTGCGGACGCTGGCCACGACCAGCGCCACCAGGGTCAGCACGTACGGGGTCGCCGAGGCCAGCTGGCTGGGCAGCCCGACGCCCTGCAACCGGAAGCCGAACGCCTCCGCCGTCGCGAACAGCAGCGCAGCCAGCAGCACGCCGAACGGTGCCGCCTGGGCGAGCAGCACCGCCACGACGGCGACCCAGCCGCGCCCGGCGGTCATGTTGTGCGAGAACAGGACCACGTTGCCCAGCGAGAGCTGTGCCCCGGCGAGCCCGCACAGCACGCCGCTGGCCAGGACGGCGCCGTAGCGGTATTTCGCGGTGTCGACGCCCAGACTGCGAGCGGCCTCGGGCGCCTCGCCGACGCCCTGGAGCCGAAAGCCCCAGACGTGCCGCCGGAGGAAGACGGCCAGGACCGGCACGAGCAGCCAGGCGGCATAGGTCAGCGGCGTCTGCCCCAGGACCGTCGACAGCCCCGGCAGGTCCGGGTCGGTGAAGGTGCCCTGCGTGCCGAAGACGGTCCGCAGGAGGAAGGCGGTCAGCCCCACGGCGAGCAGGTTCAGCGCGATCCCGACGATGATCTCGTCGCCGCCGTAGCGCACCGAGGCGATGGCGAGCAGAGCAGCCATCCCGGCGCCGGCCAGCGAGCCGGCGAGCACGCCGACCCAGGCCGAGCCGGTGAACCAGCTCCCGGCCACCGCGGCGAAGGCGCCGACGAGCATGAAGCCCTCGAGGCCGACGTTGAAGACGCCGGCCTTGGCGCAGATCGCCCCGCCGAGGGCGGCGAGCAGCACCGGGGTGAGCGCCCGGAGGACCGACGGGATCAGCGAGGCGTCCAGCAGATCGGCGAGGACGCTCATGCCTTGTCCTTCCGAGGCCGCCGGGCGGTGGCGGCCACCGTCGCCGCGAGGATCACGATGACCGTGGCCTGCAGGATGGAGCTCAGCTCCCGCGGCACCTCGGTCTCCCGTTCCATGCCGAACCCACCCACCTGCAGCGCGGCGAAGAAGATCCCGGCCGCGACGGCGCCAAGCGGGTGCGCGCGGGCCAGCAGGGCCGCCAGCAGTCCGGTCCACGTGTAGCCGGGGACCACCAGGGCGCCGTCGATGTACCGATAGGGCACCGAGGTGACCACCATCGCGCCGATCAGCCCCGCGATCCCCCCACCGGTGAACATCAGCCGGGTGACCATGCGGGGCACCGCGACGCCGGCGTACTCGGTGAACCGCCGGTTCTGCCCGGTCAGCCGGACCTCGTAGCCGAAGGGCGTCCGCGAGTCGACCTGCCAGATCAGCACGACGACCAGCACCAGGACGAGGACGCTCAGCCCGACCCCGGAGAACACCGGCATCCGGTAGGCCTCGTCGAACACCCGGCTCTGCGGAAGGCCCGTGCCAGGGTCACGCAGTGGGAACCGCACGACGTACGAGGCGAGGGCCACGACCGGATAGGAGATCAGCAGCGAGCTCACCAGCAGGGGCACGCCGAGCCGGTTCTCGAGGACGGCGGGGACCGTGCCCAGCAGGCCGCCCGCGAGCGCCCCGGCCGCCAGCGCCACGACGAGGGACAGGGGCATCGCCAGCTCGACCGTGGCGGCGACCACCGCGGCGGTGATCCCGCCGAGGACGATCTGCCCCTCGCCACCGAGGTTGACCACCCCCGCGCGCAGGGGGACGGCGACGGCGAGCGCCATGCCCACCACCGGGACGGCGACGATCAGGGTGTTGCGCCACTGCGTCGGGCCGAAGGCGCCGGTGATCATGGCCGCGTAGGCCTCGATCGGGTTGCCGCCGGCACCCAGCAGCATGACCGAGCCGAGCACCAGCGCGCCCAGCACCGAGAGCACGATCGGCGACCGCAGCAGCCCGCGGGCCCGCGCGGCCGGGGTCGCGGTGGCGGACGCGTCCTGCGTCGCCGTCATGATGCGGTGTCCCGGGCCGTCGCCGTCGCCGCGAGGCCGGCCATGGCCAGGCCCACGTTCTCCTCCGTGGCCTCCCCGCGGGCGAGGTCGGCCACGACGCGCCCGCCGAACATGACCAGCAGCCGGTCGGCCAGCGCCATCAGTTCACCGAGCTCCGCCGAGGCCAGGAGCACGGCGTGCCCGGCGTCGCGGTAGCCACGCAGCCGGGCGTGGATGTTCTCGATGGCGCCGATGTCGACCCCACGGGTGGGCTGGTCGACGAGGAGTACCGGGGCGTCGTGCGCCATCTCCCGGCCGACGACGAGCTTCTGCAGGTTCCCCCCGGACAGGGTGCCGGCCGGCACGGAGGGGCTGCTCACCTTGATGTCGAAGTGCTCGATGATCTGGCGGGCGTGCGACCGCATCGCCCCGCCGTCCAGCCGCCAGCCGCGGCGCAGCGGTGGCCGCCGGTGGAAGCCGATGGCGAGATTGTCGGTGACCGAGGCGGCGACGGCCGAGCCCGTGGCCGCTCGGTCCTCCGGGACGTAGGCGACGCCGGCCTCCCGGCGGCGGCCGGCGGAGAGACCGTCGAGGCGGTGGTCGCCGATCCGGACCGATCCCGATCGGGCGGCACGCAGGCCGGCGATCGCCTCCAGGAGTTCCACCTGGCCGTTGCCCGCGACGCCCGCGATGCCGACGATCTCGCCGGCGCGCACCGACAGGGAGACGCCGTCCACGACCGGGCGCCCGGTGGGTGGCCCGACGGTGAGGCCCTCGACGTGCAGTGCCGGTCGGCCGGGCGCACCCGCCACGTAGTGGCCCTCGAGGTCGACGGCACGGCCGGTCATGTGCCGGGCGATCTCGGCCCCGTCGGTCTCCGCGGTCACCAGCCGGGCCACGGTGCGCCCGTCCCGGAGCACCGTGACCTTGTCGCTGAGCTCGAGCACCTCGCCGAGCTTGTGGGTGACGATGACGACCGTCCGCCCCGCCTCCCGCAGTCCCCGCAGCACGTCGAAGAGCAGGCGGGTCTCCTGCGGCGTCAGCACCGCTGTCGGCTCGTCGAGGATGAGCACCTGCGCCTCGCGGTGCAGCGCCTTGAGGATCTCCACGCGCTGCAGGACGCCGACCGACAGGTTGCGGACGCGCGCCCGGGGATCGACGCGCAGGCCGTACCGCTCCGACAGTTCCTGCACCGCGCGCACCGCGGCGCGGCGGTCGAGCAGGCCGGCCGTCCCGCGGGTCTCGGCCCGGTAGACGACGTTCTCGGCCACGGTCATCGACGGGAACAGCCGGAACGCCTGGTGGACCATGCCCATCCCGGCCGCGACGGCGTCGACCGGTGACCGGAACGTGACCGGCCGGCCCTCGACCCGGATCTCGCCGCTGTCGGGTGCGATCAGTCCGTAGAGCACCGACATCAGGGTGGACTTGCCGGCCCCGTTCTCCCCCACGAGCGCGTGGATCTCACCCGCCGCGAGCTCCAGATCGGCGGAGTCGTTGGCGACGACGTCGCCGAACCGCTTGACGATCCCGGTCATCCGGACGCGGGGTGGGCCCGCCGGTTGCCGGGCGGGGCCGGCGGCCGTGTCGGGCTCAGCCCTCCGCGGGGTCATCCACGGTCACCTCGCCGGCCACGATCCGGTCGCGGACCGATTCCACCTCGGCGATGACGTCGGGGTGGTCGGCGATCAGGCACCCGGAGTCCTCCACACCGTCCTGCAGCCCGGTCAGCGTGACGCCCCCCTCTTCGAGGCCGTAGGAGACGAGACCGCCGCCGTTGCCGGCGAGGATCTCGCCGATGCTGTCGGCGGTGACCACGTCGACTTCCTTGATGACGTTGTCGACCACGACCCCGGGGGCATCGGGGCACTGGTTGACGTCGACGCCGAAGGCCTTGAAGGCGCCCTCCTTGGCCGCGTCGAAGACGCCGAGATTGCCCGCTGCGGCGGCGGCCATGACGTGGTCCGCGCCGCGGGCGACCAGGGCGAGGGCCTGTTCCTTGGCCCGGGCCGGGTCGTTGAACGGCGAGGAGCCGCCGACGTAGAGGGGCGTGAACCCGACGGCGGCATTCACCGACTGCGCCCCGGCGCCGAACGGGTCGGAGAAGCGGCGGATCTGCGGGGTGTCGAGGGCGACGACGGCGCCCACCTGGCCGGACTGGCTGAGCAGCCCGGCCTCGACCCCTGCGAGGTACACCGCCTCGTGCTCGCGGAAGACCGCACAGGTGACGTTCTCGAACTCCTCCGCGGTGCAGGCATCCACGAAGAGGAACTGCTGCTCGGGGTTGGCCGTGGCGGCCGCGGCGACGGAGTCGGCGAACTCGAAGCCGACGACCGCGAGGACGTCGGGCGCATCGGCGACGGCGGCGTCCATCTGCTGCTGGATGTTCGTCGGATCCTGGCTCTCGAAGATCCGCGCCTCGCCGCCGTTCTCCTCCGCCGCCTGCTCCACACCGTCGACCGCCAGTTGGAGGAACGGGTTCACGCCGACCGGCTCCGGTGTGATGAGGATGAGGCTCGGGCCGCTCTCGGCGTCCGCGTCGTCGCCACCCCCGCCGGACGAGCTGGCATTGCAGCCGGCCAGGACGGTGACGCTCAGCGCCGCCGACAGAGCCGTGAGGACGTGTGGCCGGCATCCGAGCATGAGCGCTCCCGTAAGTTGTCTGACGTCTGTCATCCAGTAGGGTGCGACTATCGAGGCCGGTCCACCGGGGCGTCAAGAGGACGCGGAAGGGGACGTGTGAGCACTCCGTTACGGGACGCCCGCCCCCTGCCCGCACAGCTCGCGGACAGGTTGCGCCAGCGGATCGCCGACGGCCACTGGGAGCCCGGGCACCGGCTCCCCTCCGAGCAGGAGCTGGCCTCGGAGTACGGCGTCAGCCGCCCGACGGTGCGCAGCGCCGTCGCCCGCCTGGTCGACAGCGGGATGCTGCGCGTCCGCCACGGCGCGGGCACGTTCGTGACCTCCCACCAGGGCGCGATCCAGGCGGGCCTGCAGCAGCTGCGGTCGACCAGCCGGATCATCGCCGAACAGGGCTACAGCTGCGAGGTCGTCTACCGGTCCCGCGAGCTGCGCCCGGCGACGGTGGCCGAGGCCGAGCGGCTCGAGGGGTCGCCCGGCCTGCCCGTCATCGCCATCGAGCGCTGTTTCCTCGCCGACGACGAGGTCGTCGCCTTCGAGCACGACCTGATCAACGCCGCCGTCCTCCCTGATGGCGTCGACGCCGGTGACATCACCGGCTCGGTGTTCGAGTTCATGGAGCCCCTGGGACTGCTGCCGGTCCAGGCCGTGGCCCACGTCCGCGCGGTGCACGACACGTCCGTCGGTTGGGGACCTCGCCGGCCGGAGCGACCGCTCTACGTCTGCCTCGACCAGGTGCAGTACCTGCCGGACGGGCAGGCCGTCAGCTGGTCGCGGACGTTCTTCGTCGAGGACAAGTTCGAGTTCACGCTGGTCCGCAGCCGCTGACCGCGCGTGGTCGCCACCCGGATGCCCCGAGCGAGGCACGCGACCGACCGCGGGCGGGACGGGCGGCGTCGGAGCGCGCCGTGAGGGCCACGCGCGGGGGCGGTCACGTGCGCTCGAGGACGACCTGCCACTCCACTCCCGTCGCGCCGCAGTCGAACCCCTGGACCGTGGACTCCGAGTAGGTGCCGCCCAGCCGCCCGTCCCGGGCGACGAGGTGCAGCCGCCACAGGGCGCTGCGGGTGGGGGTCCCGCCACAGGTGGGGGCGACCTCCGGCGGCACGGGGCCCGCGGCCTGGTACTCCCCGTCCTCGAACGGCAGCGGCGGGCTGCCGTAACCCCGCCGGAACGGGGTGACGGCGCAGGGGTCCTGCGAGCAGTCGATGGTGAGGGTGATCGAGCGCGTCTCGGGGCAGTCCTGGTCGTCGAACCCGGCGCAGCGGGTGAGCGATCCCTCGCCGGACCACTGCCCGTCCAGCTCGGACGACGGCAGCGCACTACCGGCCGCCGGCATCGTGGGCAGGCGCGGGTCGACGCCGCGCCGAGCATCGACCACCAGGTAGGCCGCGAGCAGGGCGACGACCAGCCCGATCAACCCCACCGGGAGCCCGACGGTGGTCCACCGGGGCGGCTGGGCGGACGGCGGCTGGGCGGACGGCGCCTGGGCGGACGGCGCCTGGGCGGACGGCGGCCCGCCGGCCCAGCCCGGCGGTGGCCAGGGCCGTCCGCCGTACGGATCGCTCACCCGCTCACCTCCGGGAGCTGCGCGGTGTGCCGCCTCGGTCGGAACGTACCGGGGTCCAGCGGCCCCTCCTCGGCGCCGTCAGCCGTACCGGGCGACGAAGTTGGCCAGCATCCGGCCCGGCTCCGTGACGCGGGCCGGACGCAGACGGGCGATCAGCGCCTCGACCTCCGACGGCGGGAAGTAGCCCGCGTGCTGGTAGACGTGGACCCGGGTCACGATGCCCTCGACATCCAGCTCGGGGTGGAACTGGGTCGCGTACAGGTTGCGCTTCATCCGGAACATCTGGACCGGGCACGCATCGCTGGTCGCCAGGAGCACAGCGCCGGGCGGCAGGACGCTGCAGGCCTCCTTGTGCCCGACGAACGCGTCGAACTCCGGGGCCATGCCGGTGAGGACCGGATCCTCCCGCCCCGCGTCGGTCAGCTGGATCCGCACCGCGGACACCGGTTCGGCGTACGTGCTGTCGATGACGCCGCCCTGGTGGACGCCGAGCGTGCCCACCCCGTAGCAGGCCCCGAAGAACGGGAAGTCGCGGGCCACGATCTCGTCGAGCAGCGCCGACAGCTCCCGCTCGACCCGCTGCTGGACGGCGGACTTGACCTCGGGCCTGTCACTGGAGTTGAACGGCCCTCCCCCGACGAGGACGCCCGCGTAGTCGTCCAGGTCGAGCTCGGGCAGCGGTCCGGCCTCCATGCGGATACGCCGGAGCCGCTCGGGCGGCAGTCCGCTGAAGCGGAGAAAGGCGTCGTACTCGCCGTCTGCGGCCACGTCCTCACCGCGGGAGGACAGCAGGAGGAAGGGCCGCACGGGCGGATCCTAGGTCCACGACTGCCTGCGGCCCCCGACCTCGAGCGAGATCGGGGGCCACAGGCGTACGACGGGCTCGGTGGATCAGCCCGCCGCGATCTCCGCGGTGGTCCTGATCCGGTCGAGGGTGGGGGCGGGAACCGGGGAGTTGCCACCCAGGTAAGCGGTGAACGCATCGAGGTCCACCGGCCCGGTCACCGGGTTGGTGCCCTGGGTGATCACCGAGAAGTTGTCCCCGCCCCCGGCGAGGAAGTTGTTCACGGTGACGCGGTAGGTCGTGGCCTCGGCCACGGGGACGCCGGCGATCGTGAGGCTGCCGTCGACGACCCGGGTGCCGGTGCAGGCGGCCTCCTTGGACGGCGCGCTGGTCCCGTTCGGGTCGACCACGTAGGAGACCGACTTCGAGACGTACAGCGTGTGGCCCACCGCGAACTGCTGTTCCAGCATGCAGTAGAGCTGTGCACCGGTGAGGTCGAGCGTCACCAGGTTGTTGGTGAACGGCTGGACCGCGAAGGCTTCCCGGTAGGAGACCGGACCGGCGTCCAGATCGGTTCGTACACCACCCGGGTTCATGAACGCGGCGACGGCGCCGGCCTCGTCGTCGGTCGCCGCGAGCTGGGCGTCGGCGATGACGTTGCCGAGGTGGGATTCGCCGAGGGCGGGACGAAGTGTCCCGGTGGTGGCGTCGGTCACCGACGTGGGGAAGCCCAGAGCCTCCTGGCTCCGGGTCAGGGCCACGGCCGTCGACCCGACGACGCGGTCGGCCGTAGGGCCGAGCGCCGTGTTGTAGCGGGTGGTGAGCGCGGTCTGCGCCGGGTCCTTGGCCACGTCCCGGGTCACGACGACGTTGTTCGCCGAGGCGGTCAGGACGTCCCCGGTACGGCGGTCGATCGACAAGCCGATGTCGGTGACCAGCCGGCCGAGCGAGCTGGCGCTCGTGACCAGCTTCCCGTCGAGGTCGCAGTTGTAGGCCTGGTGGGTGTGGCCGCTGACGACGACGTCGATCGCGTCCGACATCCCGTTGGCGATGTCGACGATGGGGCCGCTCATGCCGTTGCAGCCGTTCACGTCCCACGCATCGGGGCCGGTCTGGTTACCCCCCTGGTGCAGCAGCACCACGATGGTCTCCACGCCCTTGGCCTGGAGTTCGGCGGCGTACCGGTTGGCGGTCTCCACCTCGTCGGCGAAGTCCAGCCCGGCGACACCCTGCTGGCTGACGATCGCCTTCGTGTCCTCGAGGGTCATGCCGATGAAGCCGACCTTGACGCCCTGCACGTTGTCGATGGCGTACGGCGCGAGCAACGGTTCACCGGTGTCGGTCACGAACGCATTGGCCGACAGGTACTGGAAGTCGGCCCCCTCGTAGGGCGTTCCGTCGAGACAGCCGTCGACCGGGTGGCAGCCACCGTTCTGGATGCGGAGGAGTTCGGCCGCGCCCTCGTCGAACTCGTGGTTGCCCACGCTGGCGTAGTCGAGACCGGCCAGACCGAGCGCCTCGATCGCGGGCTCGTCGTGGAAGGCGGCCGACAGCAGCGGGGACGCGCCGATCAGGTCACCCGCCGCCACCGTGATGGTGTTGTGCTTCTTCTGCTCCTCGGCGAGCTGGGCCAGCTGCGTGGCGAGGTACTCCACCCCGCCGGCAGGAACGTTCACCGGCTTGCCGGCGGCGTCCACCCCGGTCTGGATCCGACCGCTGGAGCTGGTCTCGGGAACGGCCTCCAGCTGACCGTGGAAGTCGTTGAGGGCCAGGAGCTGCACCTCCACCGGCTTCGGTCCGGACGGCTGACCGGGCGCCGCGTGGGCGACGGCGGTGGCGCCGGCCAGCGTGAGGGCGCTCAGCGCCGCTCCCGCGGCGAGTCGGCGCAGGGCAGTGCGGTTCATCGATCCTCCTGACGGATGCCTGCACGGAACGGCGCCCATTCACCGCCACCGGCAGGTCCGAGCGGAGGGCGGCAGGTGAACGACGAGGCACCGCGAGGCTAACTCCGCCGTCCGTTGGCCCGACGGAGCGATCTGACGGAAAGGAGCCGGACCATCGCGAAGCGTCGCCCACGCCCCACCTGTCACACCGGCCGGCCGTCGACGGCCCGTGAACCGGGCGTCCGCAGCACCAGCTGCTGCCGTGGCGGGACCACGAGTGCCACGACCCCCTCGGCCACCGCGTAGACCATCAGCCCCGGCAGGATGACGAGGACGGGTGGGACGACCAGCGGCGCCGCGAGCAGCGAGATCGCCAGCACCCCCGGGGCGCTGAACAGCCAGCCGGCCCGCCGCTCCTCGTCGGTCAGCGCGCCCCAGCGCACGCCCGCCCACATGAGCCAGCGCCGCAGCACCGGCACTCCGCTCTCCCGCATGACCCGCCGGAAGATCCCGTCGGCCTGGCGGGAGGTCACCGCCCCGGACCGGATGCCCTCGGTGCACAACCAGTCGTGCAGGATTGCGGCCAGTGTGTACGCGCCGAACCGCGGGATCAGCCAGGTGACCACGCGCGGCACCGACGCGAAGTCGGTGCGGAAGCCGGCGGGGACGACGAACCGCTCCCACCTGCCCCGGTACACCAGCTCGTCGACGAGCGCCCACGTGTCGGCATCGACCCTGCTGACGGTCAGCGACCCCGGTTCGAACGGCACGGCTCACTCTCCGACGGCCGGCCCGATCCCGCCCGTCGACCCGCCGGGTCAGCACAGTCCGGTGACCAGCCGGCCGGCGGTCCAGGCGCCGGGGCCGATCAGCACGACCACCGACGGGTCAGGTGCCGGTGATGTGCTCCGGGCGGATGGGCACCCGGCGCAGCGGCCTGCCGCACGCGGCCCGCACGGCGGCGGCGACCGCGGGACCGGACGAGATCGTCGGCGGCTCCCCCACTCCGCGCACCCCGTACGGCGCGTGCGGATCGGCGTACTCGAGCACCGTGACCCGCATCGGCGGCATGTCGAGGATCGTCGGGATCAGGTAGTCGGTGAACGACGGGTTCCGCACGTGCCCGTCGGTCACCACGATCTCCTCCATCAGTGCCAGGCCCATGCCCTGCGCCGACCCGCCGTGGATCTGGCCGACGACGGCGTCGGGATTGATGGCCTTCCCGACGTCCTGGGCGGTGTCCAGGGCGACCACCTTGACCAGCCCCAGCTCCACGTCGACGTCCACGACGGCCCGGTGCGCGGAGAACGCGAACTGCACGTGCGCGTCGCCCTGCCCGGTCTCCGGATCGACGGCGTGGGTGGGCCGGTGGCGCCACTCGACGGTCTCCTCGACCGCGTCGTGGCCGAGGACCTCCTCGAGCCCGGCCAGCACCTCGCCCGACGCGCCCACGATCTTGCCGCCGTCCAGCCACAGCTGGGAGGCATCGCGTCCGAGCGACAGGGCCGCCCGCTCCAGGACGACGGCGCGCACCGCCTCGCACGCCGCCTTCACCGCCCCACCGGTCACGTAGGTCTGCCGGGACGCCGACGTGGAGCCGCCGGAGCCGACGGCCGTGTTCTTGGGATGGACGACGACCCGCTCGACACCGAGCTCGGTGCGGCAGATCTGCTGCTCGACGGTGATCAGCCCCTGCCCCACCTCGGCGGCCGCCGTGTGCACCGTGGCCACCGCCTCGCCACCGGTCATCTCCAGCCGCACCCGGGCGGTCGAGTAGTCGTCGAACCCCTCGGAGAACCCGACGTTCTTGTAGGTGACCGCGTAGCCGATGCCGCGGACGACGCCCTCGCCGTGGGTCGTGTTGCCCACCGAGCCGGGCAGCGACCGCAGATCGGGATCGTCGCCGCGCTCGGGCGGCAGGGGCAGGTCCGCGACGATCTGCACCAGCTCGGCCACCGGCGCCGCGGAGTCGATGACCTGGCCGGTGATGTTCGTGTCACCTTCCCGCATGCCGTTGAGCTGCCGGATCGCCACCGGGTCCAGCCCGACGGCGGCGGCCAGCTCGTCCATCAGCGCCTCGTGGGCGAACGCCGCCTGCACGCAGCCGAAACCGCGCATGGCCCCGCACGGCGGATTGTTCGTGAACACCCCGTAGGCGTCGACCGCCACGTTCGGTATGCGGTAGGGGCCCAGCCCCAGCGTGCCGGCGTTGCCGACGACGGCGGCCGTGGAGGAGGCGTAGGCGCCGCCGTCGAGGATGGTGCGGGCCCGGGCGTAGACGAGGGTGCCGTCCCGCTCGGCGCCGAACTCGTAGGTCAGCCAGGCGGGGTGCCGGTGGACGTGGCCGTAGAAGGACTCCTCCCGGCCGTAGGACATCTTCACCGGCCGGCCGGTGCGCAGCGCCAGCAGGCAGGCGTGGATGTGGACCGACAGGTCCTCGCGGCCGCCGAAGGCGCCACCGACCCCGGCCAGGTGCAGCCGCACCTTCTCGGGAGGCATCCCGAGCGCGAGGCACATCTGCCGCTGGTCGACGTGCAGCCACTGGGTGGCGACGTAGAGGTCGACGCCGCCGTCCTCGGCCGGGACGGCGAGCCCGGACTCGGGCCCCAGGAAGGCCTGGTCCTGCATGCCGACCTCGAAGTCCAGCGACACGACGACCGGCGCCGTGGCGTCGGGGTTCCCGCGGCGCAGCTTCAGGTGCCGCACCAGGTTGCCGGGCCGGTGCACCGGCGGCGCGTCGGGGTCCATCGCCCGCCGTGGGTCGGTGACCGCGGGCAGCACCTCGTAGTCGACGCGGATCCGTCGGGCGGCCCGGCGCGCGGTCTCCGGGTGGTCGGCGGCCACCAGGGCGACCGGTTCCCCCTCGTAGCGGACGAACTCCGAGGCCAGCACCGGCTGGTCGGCGTGCTCCAGGCCGAAGGTGTTCTCGCCCGGGACGTCCTCCGCGGCCAGCACGGCGGTCACGCCGGGGACGGTCAGGGCCTCGGTGAGGTCGATGCCCCTGATGCGGGCGTGCGGGTGCGGGCTGCGCAGGGTCACGCCCCAGACCATGTCGTCGTGCCACAGGTCGCTGGCGTAGGCGAACTCGCCGGTGACCTTGAGCGTTCCGTCGGGCCGGAGCGGGCTGTCGCCGATCCGCCCCGGCGAGGTCGTGGCGGTGGTCGTCGTCCGCGTGCCGGCGTCGGTGCTCATGCCTGCGCCTGCCGCTGCGCCGCCAGCCGGACGGCGTCCAGGATCTTCTCGTAGCCGGTGCAGCGGCAGAGGTTGCCGGCCAGCGCCTCGCGGATCTCCAGGTCGGAGGGGACCGGCACGCGGGCGAGCAGGTCGTGCGCGGCGACCACCAGCCCCGGGGTGCAGAACCCGCACTGGACGGCGCCGGCCTCCACGAAGGCCACCTGCACCGGATGCAGCCTGTCGCCCTCGGCGAGGCCCTCGACCGTGGTCACCTCGCGGCCGATCGCCTGGCCCGCCGCGACGAGGCACGAGCAGACCGGCTCTCCGTCCAGGTACACGGTGCAGGAGCCGCACTCGCCCTGTTCGCAGGCGTTCTTCGACCCGGGCAGGCCCAGACGCTCGCGCAGCACGTAGAGCAGGCTCTCCCCGGCCCAGACGTCGTCGACCTCGTGCTCGGTCCCGTTGACGGTGGTGGTGATGCGCATGTCAGGCCGCCTTCCGCAGATCGTCCCAGGCCCAGCGGGCGGCGCGCCGCGCCATCACCGCCAGGGAGTGCCGCCGGTAGGCCGCGCTCCCCCGGACGTCGTCGATGGGCGACGCGGCGGCGGCGACCCGCTCGCCGAAGGCCCGCGCCAACGCGTCGGGCAGCTCGCCGCGCGACTCCCAGAGCCCGGCGGCGTCGAGTTCCCCGGCCAGGAACGCCTCGGCCTCCGGGGCCCGGCGCGGGGTCGGGGCGGCCGAGCCGATGCCGGTGCCCACCGCCCTGCGGTCGGGGTGCAGCGCGCAGGCGAAGGCGGACACCGCGATGACCATGGCGTTGCGCGTGCCCACCTTGCAGAACTGCTGCGGCCCCGCGGCCGCGGGCACGAGGACGGCGGCGATCAGCTCGTCCGGCGCGAGCGCGTTGCGCTTCACGCCGGTGTAGAACTCCGCCGCCGGGATGCGCCGCGGGCCGCGGGCCGCGGACGCGACCTCGACCACGGCGCCGGCGGCCAGCAGCGGAGGGTGGGCGTCGCCGGCCGGGGACGCCGACCCGAGGTTGCCGCCGACCGTGCCGCGGGCGCGGATCTGCGGCGAGCCCACCGTGCGCGCGGCCATGGCGAGGCCGGGCAACTCCGCGCCGAGCTCGTCGATGATCCGGGCGTAGGGCACGCCGGCCCCGAGCCGCACCCAGCCGTCCTCGACCGCCCACTCCCCCAGCTCGGCGACCCGACCCAGGTCCAGCAGCGCGCCCGGCCGGCGGCGGTCGAAGTTGAGGTCGACCATGACGTCGGTGCCGCCCGCGATCGGGACGGCGTCGGCGCGCTGGGCACGCACCGCCAGGGCCTCGGCCCATGACGTCGGCTGCAGGAAGTCCATCGAAGCCTCTCGCCGTCCACGGGAAGTCCTCCTGGAGACAACCGCTCCGGGCCCGGCGTGGCAAGGGTTGCCGGCGCTCCCGTCACCGGACCGACGACCGACCCGCCACGCGGGCAGCTCAGCGGGTCCGCCGCTCCACGGCGCGAGCGGCCAACCGGCGGATGCCGTCGGCGCGGGTCGACAGCACGCGATCCAGGGTGCGACCGACCGGCGGCAGCTCCCCGAGCCGGGCCAGCCCCGACCACCGCGGGACGGCGACGGTGCGCCCACCTCGTGCGTCCAGGCAGCGGGTGATCTGCTCGGCGACCCGCGCCGGGTCGATCCCGCGCGACAGCCGCCCCCGGGCGTCGGCGTCGGACAGCGGCGGATGGCCGTGGCCGCGGGCGAGCCACTCGGTCTCGACGAAGAACGGGTTGACCGTGTGCACCCGCACGCCCCGGGCGGTCACCTCGCGCCGCAGGCCCTTCACGAAGCCGTGCACCCCCGCCTTCGTCGCCGAGTAGACCGTCAACGGAGGGATCTGCGACCACGCGGCCACCGACGAGACGGCCACCACGTCGGCCCGGCCGGTTCGCTCGGCCGCGGTCAGCAGGTGCGGCAGCGTCAGCCGGGTGAGCTCGATGACCCCGGTGAGGTTGAGCGCGACGATGCCCTCGACCACCTCCCCGGGCATGTCCTCGAGCAGCCCGGCCCAGCCGAGCCCGGCGTTGTGCACCACCGCGTCCAGCCGACCGTGCCGGTCCAGGACCCGGTCGACCAGCATCGCCCGGTCGTCGGCATGGGCCACGTCGGCGACCACGCCGGTGACGCCGGGCACGTCGCCGATCGCCTCGTCGAGCCGCTCCCCGTGGCGGGCGCAGGTGACCACCAGGGCTCCCTCCCGCACGAGCCGGGAGACGGTGGCCCGGCCGATGCCGGCACTACCGCCAGTGACGAGGACGACGCGGCTCCACGGAGAGGGCATGGGGGCGTACTACCCCTGGGGGACATCACATGTGCCGGGCGCATCGATCCCGCAGGTGGGGGAATGGCCTCCGCATGCACCTGCCCGAGCCCCGGGGTCCGCTGAGCGAGACCCTGTGCCGCGACCTGGCCACCCGCACCGCGCTGTCGGCGACGACGATCGAGCGCGCCGACCGTGTCGCGGCCGGAGGGGCGTGCGCGCTGACCGACGAGGACCTGCAGATCGGCCTCGCCGTCCTGTACGAGCTGCACTACCGCGGGTTCGACGGCGTCGCCGACGACTGGGAGTGGGACCCGGCGCTGCTGCGGGTGCGCGCCGGGCTGGAGCGCCGCCACCTTGCCGGGCTCCGTCACCTGGTGGGCCCGATCGCGGTCACCGACGAGCCGATCGATCGCCAGCTGGCCGCGCTGATCGCCGCGGACGACGGACCGTCCCTCTCCGCGTTCATGGCCAAGCACGGGACGCTCGACCAGTGGCGGGAGTACCTCACCCTCCGGTCGGTCTACCACCTCAAGGAGGCCGATCCGCACACCTTCGCCATCCCCCGGCTGTCCGGCCGGGCGAAGGCGGCGATGGTGGAGATCCAGGCCGATGAGTACGGCGGCGGTGCCCCCGCGCGGATGCACAGCGAGCTGTTCGCCGGCCTGATGCGCGACCTGGGTCTGGACCCGGCCTACGGGGCACTGTGGGACGAGGCGCCCGCCGTGGCGTTCGCGTCGGTGAACACGATGTCGCTGTTCGGGCTGCACCGGCGGTGGCGCGGTGCGGCGCTCGGCCATCTGGCGGCGGTGGAGATGACCTCGTCGGAGCCGAGCCGCCGGTACTCGGCCGGCCTGCGCCGCCTGGGCTTCGACGAGCGGGTGACCGTCTTCTACGACGAGCACGTGGAGGCCGACGCCGTGCACGAGCAGATCGCGTCGGTCGACATGTGCGGTTCCCTGGTGGCCGACGAGCCGGAACTCGCGTCCGACGTCCTCTTCGGCGCCGCCTGCTCCCTGGCGATGGACGGCGTAGCCGCCACGCACCTGCTCGGCGCCTGGGAGACCGGCCGCTCCGCCCTGCGGGGGGAACGCGGCCTCGCCGCCTGACCGGGCCGGCTCCCGATCCGGCTCAGCCCTCCCCCGCCGGCTCCCGGGCCTCCCGCAGGATCCGCGCCGCGGGGCGGGGGCGGCTGGGCGCGCTCGGGGCGGAGAAGCCCGACCGCTTGTGGGCACCGTCGCAGAACGGCTTGATGCCCGACTTGCCGCACCGGCACAGGGCGATCGTCTGCCGCCCGGGGTCGATCTCGTTCCCGTCCTGGTCGACCAGCCGGAAGTTCCCGCGGACGATCAGGGGTCCGTCGCGGTACGGAGTGATCGTGGCCCGGTCGTCGATGCCGTCGTGCGTCCCGGCGGCGTCGGCGTCCTCGGGCAGCTCGGGTTCGACCGACACGGAGCGCGACACGACCCTCCCCTGCCCGACGGGACCGCCCGGCACACACGCGGTCACCCGATGAGGGATGTCAGGCGTCGGCGGGCCGGCCGTAGAAGACCTGCTCCACCACGGCGCGGGCGTGCCGGGACGTGCGGCGGTAGTCGTCGAGGAACTGACCCGGGTCGGTGTCGGGCCCGTAGCCGCACGCCCGCGCGACGCCGGCCAGCTCCAGCCCCGGCCGCGGGAGCTGGTCGCTCGGTCGGCCCCGCACCAGGAAGATCGCGTTGCGGGCGCGGGTGGCCAGCTCCCAGGCCGCCCGCAGGGCGTCGGCCTGCTCCCGGTCGAGCAACCCCGCGTCCCCCAGGGCGTCGAGGGCATCGACCGTCGGCTGCACCCGCAGGGCCGGCACCTCGGCGGCGTGCTGCAGCTGGAGCAGCTGCACGGTCCACTCGACGTCGGCCAGGCCGCCCCGGCCGAGCTTGGTGTGCGTCGCCGGATCGGCGCCGCGGGGCAGCCGCTCCCGCTCCACCCGTGCCTTGATCCGGCGGATCTCCGCCACCTGCTCGTCGGCCAGGCCACCGTCCGGGTACCGGATCGGGTCGATCATCGCCACGAAGTCCGCGCCGAGCTGCTCGTCGCCGGCGACCGGGGCGGCCCGCAGGAGCGACTGCACCTCCCAGACCGACACCCAGCGCTCGTAGTACTCGCGGAAGGCCGGCAGGCTGCGGACCAGCGCGCCCTGGCGACCCTCGGGACGCAGGTCGGCGTCGACCTCGAACGCGGGATCGGGGGCCGGCTCGGCGAGCAACCGGCGCAGCGTGTGGGCGACGGCGTTGGCCGCCGCGGTGGCCTTCCCCTCGTCGGCGCCCTCCCGGGGGCGGTGCACGAAGAGCACGTCGGCGTCGGAGCCGAACCCCATCTCGGCCCCGCCGAGCCGGCCCATGCCGATGACCGCCATGTCCATCGGCATGTCCGCCGGGTCGATCCCGGCCTCGAGACCGTGCGCGCGCACCGCGACGTCCAGGCCGACCTGCAGCGTGGCGGCCGCGATGTCGGTGAGCGCCTGCCCCAGCCGGACGACGTCCAGCCGGCCGAGCAGGTCGGCCGAGGCGACCCGGAGCAGCTCCTGGCGGCGCAGCCCCCGCAGCACCCGGATGCCGGCCTGCGGGTCCGGTGCCCGCCCGGCCGCCTGCCGCCACGCACCGGCGAGGGCGCCGACGCCCCGCGGCTCCAGCTGCTCGTCGTCGGCCAGCAGCCGCAGCGCCTCCGGGGTGCGCGTCAGCAGCGAGGCGACGTACTGGCTGGACCCGAGCAGCTGGGCCAGCCGCTCGGCCACCTGCCCCTCGTCGCGCAGCAGCCGCAGGTACCACTGGTTCCCGCCCAGCGCCTCGCTGACCTGCCGGTAGGCCAGCAGACCCGCGTCGGGGTTGGGGCACGAGGCGAAGGTCTGCAGGAGGACCGGCAGCAGGTACTTCTGCATCGACGCCGAGCGGGACACCCCGCCGGTGAGCGCGGCCAGGTGCCGCAGCGCGCCGTCGGGGTCGGCGAACCCGAGTGCCCGCAGCCAGTCGCCCGCTGCCTTCGACCCGAGGTGCAGGTGCTCCCCCGGAACTCGGGCGACCGCCGACAGCAGCGGCCGGTAGAAGAGCTTCTCGTGCAGCCGGCGCACCTCGCGGGTGTGCAGGGTCAGCTCGGCGTCCAGGACGTCGACGGCGCTGCCCCGGGCGTCGGGCTTGTAGCCCAGCGAGCGCGCGAGCCAGCGCAGCTGCTGCTCGTCCGTGGGCAGCAGGTGGGTGCGCCGCAGGCGCAGGAGCTGCAGCCGGTGCTCGACCGTGCGCAGGAACCGGTAGGAGGCGATGAGGGTCGCGGCGTCGTCGCGGCCCACGTAGCCGCCGGCCGACAGGGCCATGAGCGCCGGCAGGGTGCCCCCCACCCGCAGCGACGTATCGATGCGCCCGTGCACCATCTGCAGCAGCTGGACGGCGAACTCGACGTCGCGCAGCCCGCCGCGGCCCAGCTTGAGCTCCCGCTCGGCCTGGGCAGGAGGGATGTTGGCCTCGACCCGCCGGCGCATGGCCTGGACCTCGCCGACGAACCCCGGCCGGTCCCCCGCCTTCCACACCAGCGGCCACAGCGCCTCGACGTAGGCGCGGCCGAGGTCGGGGTCGCCGGCGACGGGGCGCATCTTCAGCAGGGCCTGGAACTCCCAGGTGCTGGCCCACTGCTGGTAGTAGGCCTCGTGCCCGGCCACGGTCCGGACCAGCGCGCCCGCTTTCCCCTCCGGGCGCAGCGCGGCGTCGACCTCCCAGGCGGCCTCGTGGCAGATCCGCATGAGCGCGGCGGCGACCCGGGTCGCGCTGGACAGGGCCGCGCTCTCGGACTCGTCCGGGTCGACCGGCTCGGCCACGAACACGACGTCCACGTCGCTGACGTAGTTGAGCTCCCGACCCCCCGCCTTGCCCAGCGCGATGACCGCCAGCCGGCAGGGCGCGGCCGTGGCCGGCTGCTCGGCCACGGCCAGGGCGAGGCCCGCGGTGAGCACGGCGGCGGCGATGTCGGCCAGCTCGGCGGCGACCTCCTCGGCCGGGAGGCCGTCGCCCAGGTCCCGGCCGGCGACCGACAGGATCGCCCGGCGGTAGGCCAGCCGCAGCTCCCGTATCCGCTCCGGGGACGCGTCGGGCGCCGCCCGGCCGAGGCGCACGCCCCACGGCGGGTCGTCGGGGTCGGCGCCGACCGCGGCCAGCATGTCGCGGCGAAGCTCCTCGGGGCTCGGCCGGTCGGAGCCCCGCGGCCTGCCGTCGGCGTCGTCGTCCAGGACGGTCCAGTCGGCCGGGTGCGCGGCGAGGTGGTCGGCGAGCCCGGAACTGGCGCCCAGGACGGCGAGCAGGCGGCCGCGCAGCAGGGCCGAGCCGCGCAGCCCCGCCAGCAGCGCCGCCGCCGAGCCACCGGAGACGTCCGACGCGTCCAGGGCCTCGACCAGCCGGTGCAGGGACCGGAGCGCCAGGTCGGGATCACCGGCCCTGGCCAGCGCGGCGACCACCGGCCCGGCCTCGGGGTCGGCCGGCTCGTTGCGCTCGAGGTCCCAGAGCCCCAGCGCCGGGTCGGACAGGAGCCGCGCCGCGCGGGCGCCGTCCTCGAACCCGAACCGGACCAGGCGTACCACCGCGCGCCGCGGGATCTCCTCCTCGGCCAGCGTCATCGCAGGCTCAGGCCGCCTGGTGGGCGCGGGCCCGCACGAGGTCGGCGAACCGGCCGGCGAACGGCGCCCAGACCTCTTCGATGTCGGGGTGGGCGGCCGCGGCCCGGGCACAGAGCGTCTCGAGGTCGTGGGGGCTCGCGGCCACGCCGACCGGGTCGGAGCCGGCCCACTCCCGCACCATCCCCGGCGTCGTCTCGATGTGGAACTGGAGGCCGTACACGTGCCGCCCGACCCGGTACGCCTGGTGCGGGTAGTGCGGATTGCTCGCCAGCAGCGTGGCCCCGGTGGGCAGCTCGGCGATCTCGTCGTGGTGCCACTGGAGGACGTCGGGCGAGAGCGGCAGCGGCCCGAACAGCGGATCGGCGTCCGCGGCGTCCCGCTTGGCGACCAGCGTCGCCCCCACCTCGGGCCCGTCGACGCCGGTGCGCACGCGGCCGCCACCGACGCCCGCCAGCAACTGGGCACCGAGGCAGATGGCGAGCGTCGGGACGTCGGCGTCCAGGGCCTGCCGCAGCAGCGACCGGACGCCGACCAGCTCGGGGCTGGTCGCGTCGTCGTCCGTGGCCGACTGCGGGCCGCCGAGGACCACCAGCCCGTCGTGGTCCTCGAGGCTCCCGGGGAGCGGATCGCCGATCCCGAGGTGACGCTCGTCGAGCTCCAGCCCGGCCGCCCGCAGCCAGTCGCCGAGCCGGGCCGGCGGATCGCTCTCACTGGGGACGACGGCGAGCAGACGGTTCACGCCGTCGAGCCTAAGGACCTCGTCGCCTCCCGGGCCTCGCAGGCTCGGCCCGGACCCCTGCGACGAGGCCATTCAGAGGCCGGGGAGGTAGCGGCGGAGCTCGAACGGGGTGACGTTCTGCCGGTAGGAGTTGAACTCCTCCCACTTGTTGCGCAGGAAGAACTCGAAGACGTGCTCCCCCAGCGTCTCGGCCACCAGCTCGCTGCCCTGCATCGCGGTCAGCGCCTCGCCGAGGGAGACCGGCAGGTCCTCGTAGCCGGCCGCGCGCCGTTCGGTGTCGGTGAGCGACCAGACGTCGTCCTCCGCCTCGGGCGGCAGCTCGTAGCCCTTCTCGATCCCGCGCAGCCCGGCGGCCAGCAGGACGGCGAAGGTGAGGTACGGGTTGCAGGCGGAGTCCGGGGAGCGGACCTCGACGCGGGCCGACTGCGCCTTGCTCGGCTTGTACGAGGGCAGCCGCACCAGCGCCGAGCGGTTGGCCCGCCCCCACGTGGCCGCCGTCGGGGCCTCGGTCCCGGCCAGCAGGCGCCGGTAGGAGTTCACCGTCTGGTTGGTGACGGCGGTGTACTCGCGGGCGTGGATCAGCAGGCCGGCGATGAACTGCTTGCCGGTCGTCGACAGCCGCATCGGGTCCGCCGCGTCGTGGAAGGCGTTGCGGTCGCCCTCGAACAGCGAGACGTGGGTGTGCATGGCCGAGCCGGCCAGGTCGGTGAACGGCTTGGGCATGAACGTGGCGTGCACGCCCTGCGCGAGCGCGACCTCCCGCACCACGTGGCGCAGCGTCATGATGTTGTCGGCCATCGACAGGGCGTCGGCGTAGCGCAGGTCGATCTCCTGCTGGCCGGGCGCGACCTCGTGGTGGCTGAACTCCACCGAGATGCCCATGGCCTCCAGCGCGAAGACCGCCTCCCGGCGGAAGTCGTGCGCCACGTTGTGCGTCGACAGGTCGAAGTAGCCGCCGGTGTCGGCCGGCTCGGGCGGGCTGCCGTCGGTCGGCAGGTCCTTCAGCAGGAAGAACTCGATCTCGGGGTGGGTGTAGAAGGTGAAGCCCATGTCGGCGGCCTTGGCCAGCGTCCGGCGCAGCACGTGGCGCGGATCGGCCCAGGCGGGTGACCCGTCGGGCAGCGTGATGTCGCAGAACATCCGCGCCGTGTCGCTGGGCCGGCCCTCGCTCGCCGGCATCACCTGGAACGTGCCGGGGTCGGGCTTGGCGAGCATGTCGGACTCGTAGACGCGCGCGAAGCCCTCGATCGCCGAGCCGTCGAAGCCGATCCCCTCGGCGAAGGCCGCCTCGATCTCGGCCGGGGCCACCGCGACCGCCTTGAGGTAGCCCGACACGTCGGTGAACCACAGCCGGACGAACCGGATGTCGCGCTCTTCGAGGGTCCGCAGGACGAACTCCTGCTGTCGGTCCATGTTGGGCATGATCGCGTCCGCTCGTTTCCGGGGTGTGACGTCACCCCCAGCCTGCCCCCTCCGGGCGATCGGCACACGGGGGCGCGCTCCGCGTCGATCATCGTCCCGGTGCACGCCCGATCGACGTGTCCCCCCGTGTCCCGGGCCCGGAGACGATGATCGACGCGAGGGTCAGCCCACCAGCCGTTCCAGGGGCGTGTCGGGATCGGTGAGCGCGGCGACCGGCACCCGCCGGCGACTGCGGATGAGCTCCTGGAGGGGCGCGGTGACGTCCCAGACGTTCACGTTCATCGCGGCCGTGACGCGGCCGTCTGCCGTCCAGAACGCGATGAAGCCGCCGTCCTCGGGGTTGCCGCGGCAGACCACCGTGTCACCGGGGCCGCCCAGACCGGAGTACTCCATGCCCAGGTCGTACTGGTCGGTGTAGAAGTAGGGCACCCGGTCGTACACGACGTCGTGCCCGAGCATCGACCGTGCGGCGGCCGGCCCACCGTTGAGCGCGTTGGCCCAGTGCTCCACCCGCACGTGCCGGCCGTAGAGCGGATGGAACGACGCCGCCACGTCGCCGGCGGCGTACACGTCCGGCGCCGAGGCGCGCAGCGCGTGGTCGGTGACGACCCCGTTGTCCACCGCCAGCCCGGCCGTCGCCGCCAGCTCCGTGTTCGGGACGGCGCCGATGCCGACGACGACGAGGTCGGTGGGGAGGCCGGCGCGACCGTCGGTGACCACCGACGCCACCCGCCCGCCCGCTCCGCGGATCTCCCGCACGGTCGTGTCGGTGAACAGGTCCACGCCGTGCCGCCGGTGCAGCCGCGCGAAGACCCCGCCCATCTGCGGACCCAGCACGGCGTGCAGGGGCGTGGGCTGCGGCTCGACCACGGTCACCGCGTTGCCGTGGGAGCGGGCGGCCGCCGCGACCTCCAGGCCGATCCAGCCCGCGCCGACGATCACGATCCGCCGTCCCCCCTCGGCGAGGTCTGCCTTCAGCCGGTCGGCGTCGGCCAGCGTCCGCAGGTACCGGACGCCCTCGAGCTCGGCGCCCGGGACGGGCAGCCGCCGGGCCGAGGACCCGGTGGCCAGCAGGACCTTCGCGTAGGGCAGCTCCTCCCCGTCGTCGAGCGCGAGCCGGTGGCCGGCCACGTCCAGCCGGGTCACCCGCGTGCCGGTGCGCAGCTCCACCCCGTGGGCCGCGTACCAGTCCTGGGCGTGCACGTGGGCGCTGTCGCGTCCGGCCGTGCCCAGGAGGTACCCCTTCGACAAGGGCGGCCGCTCGTAGGGCAGCTCGGGCTCCGAGCCGACGAGGACCACCCGGCCGTCGAAGCCCTCGGCACGCAGGGTCTCCGCGGCCTTGGCGCCGGCCAGTCCGGCACCGACCAGCACGTACGTCTTCTCCTGCGCGGTCATGGGGATCAGCCCCTCCGACGATCGGCCGCCGTGCCCGACAGGGCGAAGAACTCCTGCCGGGTCCGCGCATCGTCCCGCATCAGCCCGTGCAGCGCGGAGGTGATCGTGCGCGATCCGGCGGCGCGGACACCGCGCAGGGACATGCAGAGGTGCTCGGCCTGGACCACCACCCCGACCCCCCGCGGGGCGAGGTTGTCCTGCAGCCAGTCCGCCACCTGCTGGGTGAGCCGCTCCTGCACCTGGAGATCCCGCGCGAAGAGGTCGAGCACGCGGGCCAGCTTCGACAGCCCGAGGATCCGGTCGCCGGGGAGGTAGCCGATGGCGGCCACACCGGAGAAGGGCAGCAGGTGGTGCTCGCACAGCGACCGGACCGGGATGTCCGTGGCGAGCACCAGCTCGTTGTAGCCCTCCTCGTTGGGAAAGGTCGTCAGGTCGAACTCGGGAGCGGCCAGCAGCTCGGCGTAGGTCGCGGCCACGCGGCGCGGCGTGTCGGCCAGGTGCGGATGGGACGGGTCGCGCCCCAGCGCCCGGAGGAGCTGGTCGACCGCCTGCTCGGTGGCCGGCAGGTCCACCGCGCGGCGGCTCGCGCGGAGGACACGGAGGGCCCGGGAACGTTCCGCGGTCGCGGGCAGCAGTTCGGGCCCGGTGACCGGCCGGGGCGCGGTCATGACCGGGTCCTGACATCGCGGCCCGGCGCGTAGCGCACGGCGAGCCGGGCGAGGGCGACGGCGGCGACCAGGAGGCCGAAGTCCCGCAGGGCCACGTCGTAGAAGCCGGGGATGGTGAGCAGGTCGACGATGATCCCGCCGAGCCAGGCCGCGACCAGCCAGCCGCCGAACCGCGGGGCGACCGCGACCACGACGCCGGCCAGCACCTCCACGACCCCGACCGCGTACATCGCCTGCTGCGCGGTGCCCGGGACGAGGTCGTCGATCCACGGCGCCAGGTAGGCCGGCCAGTCGGTGAGGAGGTTGGCGAACTTGTCCAGGCCGAAGGCGATGGGCGCGACGCTGAACAGGCTTCGGAGCAGCAGGAACGCCTGCCGGCCGGGGTCGGTGGCGAGCAGGGGGTGGGCACGGGTCAGGTGGACGGTCATGGAGGTCTCCTCTAAAACCAATGACGGTTATCAGTAGAGACCTGCGTTCCACGGCTGTCAACCGTTCGGCGAGCCGCTCCCCGGCGAGACGTCCCGGTCCATGCGCACGCAGCAGGCCCCCGGAGCCGGCCGCAGACGAGCGGTGAGCCCGCTGGACGCGACGCCGTCCAGGAGCCCCTCGAGCAACCGCAGGTTCATGCCGCACACGAGCTGGGTGTGCTCCCGCGCGAGGGCGTGGAACGGGCAGTTGGCGAGGGTGATGCCGCCCTCCTCGACGCGCGGCTCGTACCCGTGCGCCTCCAGCACGCGCAGCACGGCCTCCCGGCCCGCGGGCCCGCCGACGGGCGAGGCGAGTTCGCGGCCTCGCGCGTACGCGCGCCGGTCGAGGGCGACGGCCGGCCGCTCTCCCTGCCGCTCGGCGTCGGTCACGGCGGCGGCCAGGAGGTCACCGGCCAGGTCGTAGTGCCGCTCCGGGAACGAGACGGCCACCGAGCAGTCCGACCGCCGGTAGAGCTTCGCGGGCCGGCCGGCACCCGGGCCGCTCCTCCCGCTCCGGCGCTCGTAGTGCACGTCGAGCAGCCCGTCGTCCACCAGGCGGTCCAGGTGGAAGGCCACGGTCGCCCGCGGGACGCCGACGGCGGCGGCTACCTCGTCACGTCCGACCGGCGCCGGCTGCCGGACGACGTGGTCGTACAGCCGGCGCCGGGTCGGCTCGGCCAGCGCGGCGACGGCGGCGACGTGAGCGGCGCGGGTGTCCACGCGACGATTCTAGAAGCAATCGACGTTGGTCAAACAGGTTCGCCGCCGGCCGGGAACGCCGAATCCCCCCAGGTGGGCGGGGTCAGCGTCGCATCCAGGCGGCGCAGCTCGTCCCGGTGCAGCGCGCTGAGCCGGCCCAGCACCTCCTCCCCCGCCGCGGTCAGGAGGATCCGGACGGAGCGGGCGTCGTCGGGATTGGCGGCGCGGGTGACGAGATCCTGCCCCTGGGCGCGGTCGACCAGCTCCACGACGCTGTGGTGCCGCAGCTGCAACCGCTCGGCCAGCTCGCGGACCGTCGCCCACTCGCGATCGGGAAACCCCTTCAGGGCGAGCAGCAACTGGTACTGCTGCGGGGTGAGCCCGTGCCTGCGCACGGTCTCCTCGCTGAAGCGCAGGTAGCGGCGGATGCCGAACCGGAACCGCGCGAGGGCCTCGAACTCCCGCTTGGTCAGCGGCGCGCCGGGCGATGCGTCGTCCACCGGGGCCACGGGGCCATTCGACCACGGGAACGGGGCGCCGGGAGCTGCCTCCACCGGACGTATCGCGTTACGATGCAAATGCCGGTGCGCATCGCCCTGAGGAGGGCTCGTGCTCAGTGACGACGAACGTCGGAACGTGCAGGAGCTCGACTCCGCGCTAATGGCGGACCCTGCCTTCGCCCGCGCGGTGCTGCCCATCACCCGCCGGATCGACCGGCTCGCGGCCCCCCTCGTCGTCGGCGTCACGGCCGACGGCAGCTCTGCCGCGGCCGTCGAGTGGGCGGCCACGGCAGCGGCCGCCCAGCAGCGGCGGCTGCGGATCGTGCACTCGTTCCCCGCGCCGCTGGTGCTGGATCCGCTGGGTGTCGTCCCCGCGGCCGACAGCCTGCCGGTGCAGCTCGCCGCGGCCACCCGGCTCCTCGACGCCGAACTGGCACGGGCCCGGTCGATCGCACCGGGCGTCGACGCCTCCGCGTACGGCGTCCGGGGTTCGCCCCGGCGCGTGCTCCTGCGGGAGAGCAGGGACGCCCACCTGCTCGTCCTGGGGTCCCGGCGGCGACCCCGGCCGGGCGTGCCGCGCCTGGTACCGGGATCGGTCCGCCTGCGGGTGACGGCCTCCGCCGGCTGCCCCGTCGTGGTGATCCGCCCGTCGGGGGACGCCGTCCCGGAGCGCGCGCTCCCACGGGTCGTCCTCTCGCGGGTGATCGTGGGGATCGACGGCCTGCCGCACTCCGACGGCGCCGTCGGCTTCGCCTTCCGCACCGCGTTCGAGCGCGGCCTCCCCCTCACCGCGCTCCACGCCTGGGCCGCCGACTGCCCAGCCGACCTCGAGGCGGTGACCGCTCCCCTGGTCACCACCGAGGCCGCGGCGTACGCGCTCGTCGACGGCGCCGTGGCCGGCTGGCGCCAGGTGTACCCGGAGGTCCGGCTCTGCACCGCGGTCGTGCGGCGCGACCCGTGCTCCGCGCTGATCGGCGCCTCGGCCGGTGCCGCGCTCGTCGTCGTGGGCGCACGCGGACGGAGGGCGCGGCTCGGCCCCCTGGTGCGCTCGGTGAGCCGCGCCCTCCTCGAGGGGGCCGCGGGTCCCGTCGCCGTGGTGCGCCGCGGGACCCAGCCCTCCGCACCGGAGGTTCACCGGTGGGCAGCCAGGTAGTCGCGCAGCGCCACCGCGCTGTTGCGCTCCCCGTCGCGGGCGCCGAACAGCAGGACGACCGGACCCCTGCGGGCGGCGGCGACCAGGGGCTGCCAGGCCTCGGGCGAGGCGTCCAGCTCGGCGGCGTAGCGCCGTCGGAACTCCTCCCAGCGGTCGGGGTCGTGACCGAACCAGCGGCGCAGCTCCGTGCTCGGCGCGACGTCGCGCAACCAGTCCTCGATCCCGAGGTCCTCGCGGCGGACCCCGCGCGGCCACAGGCGCTCCACGAGGAAGCGCCGGCCCGGGGGCAGCGCATCCCGGTCGTAGACGCGAGCCACGTGGATGGCGCCCACTCGGGCCTCCGTCGGTTCTCCGGCAGCAGCGGGGACCGTGGCCGGTCCGCCGGCGCCCAGCGTGGACACGATGCCGGGCGGGTGGAAGAACCCTGGGCCGGCGAAGGCGGGATCTCCGGCCCGTCGCCGGGGCCGGGAGGTCCTACGCTGGGCACGTCGTCCCCGTGCCCGCACCGCATCCGACGGGACGACGGAGGCCGAGATGGACGCCATCCTGGTGACCCTGGCGATCGTGCTCGCGGGTCTGCTCCTCCTGGTCGGGACGAGCGTCCGCGTCGTCACGCAGTTCGAGCGGGGCGTGGTCCTGCGCTTCGGGCAGTTGCGCGGTGATCCGCGGCCCCCGGGGCTGACGCTGATCGCCCCGGTGGCGGACCGTCTGCACAAGGTCAACATGCAGGTCGTCACCATGCCGGTCCCGGCCCAGGAGGGGATCACCCGCGACAACGTGACCGTGAAGGTGGACGCGGTCGTCTACTACCGGGTGTTCGACCCCGTCCGCGTCGTGGTGGACGTGCAGAACTACCAGGCCGCGATCGGCCAGGTCGCGCAGGCGTCGCTGCGCTCGATCATCGGCAAGAGCGACCTCGACGACCTGTTGTCCAACCGCGAGCGGCTCAACCAGGGCCTGGAGCTGATGCTGGACAGCCCGGCCGTCGACTGGGGCGTCCACATCGACCGCGTGGACATCAAGGACGTCGCGCTGCCCGAGTCGATGAAGCGGTCGATGTCGCGCCAGGCGGAGGCGGAGCGGGAGCGCCGGTCGCGGGTCATCACCGCCGAGGGGGAACTGCAGGCCTCGGAGAAGTTGGCCCAGGCGGCGGAGGTGATGGCGGCGCACCCGGCCGCACTCCAGCTCCGGCTGCTGCAGACCGTCGTCGAGGTGGCCGCGGAGAAGAACTCGACGCTGGTCCTGCCGTTCCCCGTGGAGCTCCTCCGCTTCCTCGAGCGCGCCACGCCGCCGGAGACCGCGTCCGCACCCGCCGCCTCCGCTGCTCCCGGGATCCCGGGACCGCGGGACCGCACCGGCGGAGTCGCACCGGCGACGGCCGACGGCCGCTGACGCCTCGGCGGCCCTCTCGGTCCGGTGCCCCGCCTCGCCGGGCGCACCGGGCCGAGACGAGGATGGGGCCGTGAACGATCAGCGACCGGTGCAGCTGCGGGTGGGCCTGGCCCAGGTCGACACCCGCGTCGGCGACCTGGCGGGGAACGCCGAGCTGGTGACCACGTGGACGGCCAGGGCCGCCGACGACGGGGTGCATCTCGTGGTCTTCCCCGAGATGACGCTGACCGGCTATCCGCCCGAGGACCTGGTGCTGCGCGAGTCGTTCGCGCACGCCAGCGAGCAGGCCGTGGTCGACCTGGCCGGCACGCTCGCCGAGCAGGGGCTCGGGGACGTCGCCGTCGTCGTCGGGTACCTGGCCCACACGGAGGGCAGCGGCCCGGCACCGATCGACGAGCCCCCGACCGACGACGACCGGCCGGCCGACGCCAACCCCCGCCGCGGGGCCCCGCGCAACGCCGCCGCGCTGCTGTACCGGGGCGAGGTCGTGGTCCGCTACTACAAGCGGCACCTGCCCAACTACGGCGTCTTCGACGAGGCCCGCTACTTCGTGCCCGGCACCGAGATGCCGATCGTGCGGCTGCACGGCATCGACGTCGCCCTCACCGTGTGCGAGGACCTCTGGGTGGAGGGCGGGCCGTGCGGCGTCATCGGCGCGGCCGGTGCCGACCTCGTCGTCTCCCCCAACGCCTCGCCGTACGAGCGCGCCAAGGACGACCTGCGGCTGCCGCTGGTCCGCCGCCGCGCCCACGAGGCGCGAGCCACCGTCCTGTACTGCAACCAGGTGGGCGGGCAGGACGAGCTCGTCTTCGACGGCGACTCGCTGGCGGTCGCGCCGGACGGCGAGCTGCTCGCCCGTGCACCCCAGTTCGTCGAGCACCTGCTCACCGTCGACCTCACCATCGACCCCGCCTCGGTGCCCGAGCGCACCGAGGGGCGGGTCGGTCCCATGACCGTCACCCGCCACGTGCTCTCCGAGCAGCCGGTGCCGGCGTTCGCGGCGCGGCCGGGCGCGGTGGCCGAGCCGCTGACCGACTGCGAGGAGGTCTGGCGCGCCCTGGTCCTGGGGCTGCGCGACTTCATCGACAAGAACGGGATGCCGTCGGTGGTGCTGGGCCTGTCCGGCGGCATCGACTCGGCGCTGGTCGCCGCCATCGCGGTCGACGCCCTGGGCGCCGACCGCGTGCACGGCGTGGGGCTGCCGTCGAAGTGGTCCACGGAGCACTCGCTGTCCGACGCCGCGGACTCCGCGCAGCGACTGGGCCTGCACTACTCCGTCGTCCCGATCGCCCCGATGGTCGAGGCCTACGAGAAGTCGGTGGAGCTCTCCGGCGTCGCCGCGGAGAACCTGCAGGCCCGCGTGCGCGGCACCCTGCTCATGGCCCTGTCCAACCAGCACGGGCACCTGCTCCTGGCCACCAGCAACAAGAGCGAGGTGGCCGTCGGCTACTCGACGCTCTACGGGGACGCCGCGGGCGGCTTCGCGCCCATCAAGGACGTGCCGAAGACGCTGGTGTGGGAGCTGGCGCGGTGGCGCAACGCGGAGGCGCGCCGCCGCGGCGAGACCGAACCGATCCCGCAGAACTCGATCGACAAGCCCCCGTCGGCCGAACTCGCGCCCGGTCAGGTCGACACCGACTCGCTGCCCTCGTACGAGGAGCTCGACGCGGTCATCGCCGACTACGTCGACCGCGACCTCGGCATGGCGCAGCTGCTCGAGCGCGGCCACGATCCCGACGTGGTGGCGCGGGTGCTCCGCCTGGTGGACGCCGCCGAGTTCAAGCGGAGGCAGTCCGCCCCCGGAACGAAGATCAGCCTCAAGGCGTTCGGACGTGATCGGCGGCTGCCCATCACCAACCGGTGGCGGGAGAGCCTGCCCACGGTCCGCGAAGGAGCGGGGAAATGAGCGAGTCGGTCCTCTACGGCGGCACCTCGTCCGCCCGGGTGCGCATCCACCACCTCCAGCAGGCCAAGGAGCGCGGCGAGAAGTGGGCGATGCTGACCGCCTACGACACCTACAGCGCGCAGATCTTCGAGGAGGCCGGCATCCCGGTGATGCTGGTCGGGGACTCCGGCGGCAACGTCGTGATGGGACTGAACAGCACCGTCCCCGTGACGCTCGAGGACATCCTGTTCATGACCCGGGCGGTCACCCGGTCGACGAAGCGGGCGCTGATCGTCGCCGACCTGCCGTTCGGCAGCTACGAGGCCGGGCCGCAGCAGGCCTTCGCCAGCGCCGTGCGGCTGATGAAGGACGGCGGTGCGCAGGCGGTCAAGCTCGAGGGCGGCGTCCGTGTCGCGCCGCAGATCAGGCTCCTGCACGACTCCGGCATCCCGGTCATGGCGCACATCGGCTTCACGCCGCAGAGCGAGCACGCCCTCGGCGGCTTCCGGGTGCAGGGCCGCGGTGCGGGGGCCGAGCAGCTGCTCGCCGACGCGCACGCCGTCCAGGAGGCCGGTGCGTTCGCCGTCGTGCTGGAGATGGTGCCGGCGGAGATCGCCGGCCAGGTGACCAAGGAGCTGTCGATCCCGACGATCGGCATCGGGGCGGGCGCCGACTGCGATGCCCAGGTGCTGGTGTGGCCGGACATGGCCGGGCTCAACGGCGGCCGGGTGCCGAAGTTCGTGAAGAAGTACGCCGACCTGCGCGGCGAGTTGCTGCGGGCGGCTCGGGAGTACGCCGACGAGGTCCGGGGCGGCGTCTTCCCCGGTCCCGAGCACTCCTTCGAGTAGGGGTCACCGGCCTCCCGGGACACCGCCGGCCCCGCGGGCCGCCACGACCAGGGACCTGCCGCGGACCGGCCGGGGGCGGCACCCTTGCCCCATGAGAGTCCTCTTCGTGGCCTCGCCCATGGTGGGGCACGTGCTGCCACTGGTCCCGCTGGCCGAGGCCTTCCGGGACGCCGGCCACGACGTCGTCGTCGCCACCGCGGCCGAGGGCGCGGACGCCGCACGGAAGGCGGGCGTGCCGGTCCACGACGTCGCCCCCGGGGTGCGGCCGGCGCGGGTCTTCGCCGGCCCCCTGCTGCGGCATCCCGTCCCGATCCTGCGGATGGTCGCCGGGGACACCGGCACGGAGGGCGTCGGTCTCATGTTCGCCGCGATGACCGCCCGGTTGGCCGGCGGCACGATGGCACTGGCCGACGAGTGGCGGCCGGACCTGGTGCTGCACGAGGGCCTCGCCCCGGTGGGGGCTCTGGCGGCCGCACGCCGGGCGGTGCCGTCGGTGCTGGTCGACGCCCTCATCTACGACGGGTGGAGGCTGTACACCGCGGTCACCTCGCACCTCGACCGGCTCGCCCGCCGTCTCGGGGTCGACCCGCTGCCCGACCCGGCCGACACGGTGGTCGCCGTGCCGCCGAGCCTCGCCGGAGAGCGCCGGGGACGGCCGATGCGCTACGTGCCCGCGACCGGGCACGGCGACGTGCCCGAGCACCTCGCCCGGCCCCGATCCCGCCCGGTGGTCCTGGTCAGCCGGTCGACCGTGGCCGACCCGCGTCCCGACCGGATGATGTCCCGGGTCGTGCAGGCGGCCGGGAACGCCGACGTCGACGTCGTCCTGGTCCGGCCCGACCGCGCGGCGGTCCGGCGTCCGCTGCCGCCGAACGTCACGACCACCGACTGGCTGCCCTTCGCCGCCGTCATGCCGCATGTCGCGGGCGTCGTCCACCACGGCGGCTCCGGCACGGTGATGACCGCGCTCGCCGCGGGCGTGCCGCAGGTCGTCGTCCCCGGCGCCGGTGACCGGACCCTGCACGCCCGCCTGGTGGCCGCCCGGGGCGCCGGCCTGGCGGTTCCGGACAAGGAGATCACCGCCGCGACCCTGGAGCGGCTGGTCAGCGACCCGTCCCTCGCCGAGGCCGCGCGGGAGGTGGCCGCCGAGATCGCCGCGATGCCGGCGCCGGCGGAACTGGTCGAGCCGCTGGCCGCCCTGGCCGGTCGTGACCGCGCCGCCGGGTGAGCGCTCGCGGCCGGCACGAGCACCGGCGACTGCACGGTCGCGCTCAGGCGGCCGTGCGCGCCCTGGTCCTGGCGCGCTGGTGTCGACCGATCAGCAGCCCGTAGCCGACGACGTTGACCGAGAGAGCGAGGAGGTAGATCGCGACCTGGGTCGCCGTCGCCTCGATCGGGATGCCCATCGGCTCGGTGATGTAGTGCCCGATGAACCCGCCGCGATAGCGCGGCTCCCCCGCCGCCTCCCGCAGCTCGAGCTCCCAGGTCGTCAGCGGGCAGGGGGAGTTCGTGAGGTACAGCGCGAGGACCGCCAGGGTCACCGGCAGGTGGGCCCACAGCACGCGGGGCCACCGCAGCGCCAGCAGCGAGCCGGTGAGCACGAGGACGACCACGGCCCCGTGCAGGACCGCGACCAGGGCGGCGAGCACCACGGGCCCAGTCTCCCAGCGGACCGGCACGGGGACCAGGATCCTGCGTCGCCGGCGCGGATCGCGCCGGCCCCGTCCGAGGCTCCGTACCGTGCCGTCCGTGCGCTGGTGGCGGAACTGGGCGTTCGACGATCCCCCGATGCCCGTCATCCTGCCGGACGCGCTGGCTGACGAGGTCCGTCCCCTGCTGGCCGAGGGCCGGCGGACCGAGGCGGTGCGGCTGGTGCGTCAGCGCACCAGCCTGGGCATCCTGCCCGCGGTCCTGGCCGTCGACGCCCTCGGCAGTGGCAGCGCCGGCCCGGACGCCCCGGGTCCGGAGGTCAGCGGCTGAGCTGGGAGACCAGCACCTCCGGTGCCTCCACCAGCGACGGCCCGTACCAGGTGAGGTGCCGGCCGCTGACGAACACCGCCCGCGCCTGCGGCCAGGCCTCCGGCCCGTCCTCCGGGGTGAAGGCGTAGGGCTCGTCGGGGAACACCACCAGCTCCGCGTCGACGCGGGCCGGCTCGTCCTTCGCCAGCCGCGGGTACCGGTCCGCGGCCTGCGCGAACACGTTGTGGACGCCGAGCCGGCCCAGAAGGTCGCCGGCGAAGGTGTTCCGCCCCAGCACCATCCACGGGCGCCGCCAGATCGGGACGACGGCACGCACGTCGGGCACGGTCGGCGGCTCCGCCCAGACCTCGCGGGCTCTGGCCAGCCACCCCGGCCGGGGGCGGTCGAGGACCGAGCAGAGCCGCTCCAGCGAGTCCAGCGCCTGGTCGACCGTGGCCGGCGCGGTCACCCAGACCGGGATGCCGGCGACCCGCAGTGCCTCGACGTCCTCCGCCCGGTTCTCCTCGGCGTTGGCCACGACGAGGTCGGGCCGCAGGCCCAGCACCCGCGCGAGGTCCGGCCACTTCGTGCCGCCCACCCGGGGCACGTCCAGGCCCGCCGGATGGGTGCACCAGTCGGTGGCGCCGGCCAGCAGCCCGGCGTCGGTGGCGGCGATCGCCTCGGTCAGCGACGGCACCAGGGAGACGACCCGCCGGGGCGGAGGACCGGTGTACGCCGTCCCCCGGTCGTCGGTCCACACAGGGGTCACGGCCCCCTGCAGAGCCCCGCCGCTGGCCCCGTCCAGAGGCTCGTCCCGAGCCTGCGAGGGATGAGGAGGACGGGGTCCTTGCTCAGACGTCGGTGACCCGGATGCCGGCGTGGACCTTGTACCGGCGGTTCACCGACACCAGGTTGATCGTCAGCGCCTCCACCTGGCGGGCGTTGCGCAGGCGCCCGGCGTAGATGCCGCGCATGCCCGGCAGCCGGCCGGCCAGCGCCTGCACCGTGTCCATCGAGGCCCGGTCGTCGCCCACCACCATGACGTCGCCGTCGAGGGTCGGCCGGGACAGGTCCTCGAGCAGGACGGCGGAGAGGTGGTGGAACGCGCCGACGACGTGGCTGTCGGGCAGGAGGGCCGCCGCCTGCTGGGCGGCGCTCCCCTCCTCGACGTCGAGGACGTAGGCGCCCAGTTCGTCGAAGCCCATCGGGACCACGCAGTCGACGACGATCTTGCCGGCCAGCGGGGTGGCCAGCTCGGCCAGCGTGGCGGCGTGCCCGGCGAACGGGACCGCGACGATCACGACGTCCGCGGCACCCGCGACGTCGACGTTCGAACCGCCCTGGACCGAGACCTCGCTGCCGCCGGCCGCAGCGGCGGCCCGGCCCGCGACGTCGGCAGCCACCTCGGAGGCGCGTTCGGCGTCCCGGCTGCCCAGCAGGACGCGCTGCCCGACGGCGGCCAGCCGGACGGCGAGACCGCGTCCCTGCGGGCCGGTGCCGCCCAGCACACCGACGACCAGATCCTCCACAGCGCGCCCGTCCGTCACGCGACCTCCTCGCTCGGCCCCGGACAGCCCGGTGCTCCGCGCCGAATCATCCCCGAACCGGCCCGGTGCTCCTCAGTTGGCCAGGCCGGACCTCAGTCGCCCTGCCATCTCCGGTCCTCCTCGTCGAGCCGGGCGTTGCGCTCGGCGACGGACTGGAGGGCGTGCTCGGCCTCTTCGCGCGTCTCGTACGGCCCCAGCCGGTGCCGTTCGGCGCAGCCGTCCCGGGGCTCCACGGTGTGGTGCTTGAGACAGAAGAACCAGGGTCCTCCGGCCATGTGCGCCTCCTCGGGTGGCACGGGCGGTGCTCCCGCCGGCGTCCACCCTCCCACCGGCCGGGAGCGGCTGCTCAGGCGTCGACCATCACCTGGTCGTGGCGGGCGTAGAAGGCCGTCATCTCCTCGGCGCTGAGGGTGCGGCCACTGCGCCGCAGCTCGGCCATCTCGAGGAAGAAGTTCTCCCGGGCGATGCCGGGCGCGAACAGGATGAGGAACGAGGCCCACTCGTCGCCGTCGTTGCGGAAGCCGTGGGCACCGCGCTCGTGCACGAGCGCGTAGTCGCCGGGCCCGAAGGGGTTCCACGACCCTGCGTGGTAGACGGTCAGCCGACCCGACAGCACGTAGAAGGACTCCGAGAACGTCTGGTGGTAGTGCGGCATGGCGCCCGGGCTGTGCGGCGCGACGTGGTACTCGACCAGCCCGTAGCGGCCGGCCGTCACCGACCCGGGCGCCACCATGCGCAGCTTGCTGGTCTCGCCGTTGGAGACCAGGGGGTGGTCGGCGAGCGTTCGGACGTCGACGAGCGCGGGATCGACATGGGACATGCGCCTCACCCTGGCAGTCCGGCGCCCTCCTGGGCACCCGGTGCGACGGCGATGTACCGCCGCGACACAGAAATGCGGCGGCGTGGCCGTTACAGAACGGCTCCGGTACGGCATCCTTCTGTCATGACCGGCCGGTGGCAGCCCGATCTGGACGGTGGTGCCCTCGTTCCGGGCGCCACGGCGATCAGCCGGGGACCGGAGCACCGGATAGCGGCCTACACCCTGGCGGTGATGCTCGTCCTGGGCGCCGTCATGGGCTCGGTCAACCTGCTCGTCGACGGAGTGCTCCGGGCCGGCGGCCCGCGCTGGGTCTACGCCGCCACGATGGCGATGCTACTGGCGATGGCGGTGCCCCTCGCCGTGCGGCGGCGGGCCGGCCGCTGGCACATGTTCGGGCTGGTGCTCCTCGGCGACCTGATCTACGTCGTCGTCGCGCTCTGCATCCAGGACCCGGTCCGCTACGCCAGTCCGCTCATGCTGCTGTTCCCGGCGTTCGTCGCGGCCTGGTTCCTCGGCCCCTGGGAGCTGGGCACCAACATGGTGGCGACGACGGCCGCCTGCCTGGTCGCGCTGTGGCCCAGCTACGACAACGCCGCCGGGCTGCTCGTGCAGGTGGGCGTCAGCGCCGGGGTGCTGAACGGCGGGGCCCTGGGTGTCTTCGTCCTGCGCCGGCGGGTGCAGCGGCTCCTGGTCGCCACGCAGGACCTGACCCGGCTGGATCCCCTCACCGGGCTGTTCAACCGCCGGTTCCTCGTCGAGCAGGCACCGCGACTGTGGCGCCAGGCGCGTCGCGACGGCACCCGCGTGACCGCGCTGGTCCTCGACCTCGACCACTTCAAACGGCTCAACGACGCCTACGGGCACGCCGCCGGGGACGCCGTCCTGCGGACGGTCGCCGGCTCGCTCTCGGACGCCGTCCGCCCCAGCGACATCCTGGCCCGGACCGGCGGCGAGGAACTGGTCGTCCTGGGGCTGGTCGGCGACCAGGACGAGGCCGAGCACCTCGCCGAGCGGCTCCGGTCGGCCGTGGCGTCCGGGCGCAGCGCGGACGGTCACGCGGTGACCGCGTCGGTCGGGGTCGCCGTGGCGCGGCCGGCCGACGGCGAGCACCCGGCCGACGCGCTGTGGCGGCTGATCGACCGCGCAGACGCCGCCATGTACGAGGCCAAGCAGCGTGGCCGGGACCGCGTCGTCGCCGTGTCGGTACCGCGTGCACGGCCACCCGTACCCGAGGAGCTGGCTCCCCTGATGTCCGGGGAGGTCGCCGTCGGAGCCGGCTCCCCCACCAGCGACGTCGCCTGAAAGACGTCGCCTGAAAGACGTCGCCTGAAAGAGGACCCCCGCACGCCCGGCCTTCCTGCAGGGGCCCGGCGCGAGCCTGCGAGTGCCGGGGGGCAGGAAGGTCCTCTTTCTGCTTCGCTGGACCCATGACGCTGGTGGCGCCGGACCCCACCCGCGCGGTTCCGTTGCCGCTGCGCGAGCAGGCCGACGTGCGCGACCGCTGGCTCACCCAACGCCTGCTCGACGTCCTGCCCGGCCTGATGGACCGCGCCGGCGTCGACCTGTGGCTCGTCATCGGCCGCGAGTACAACGAGGACCCGGTGCTCGCGACGCTGCTCCCGGCGACCTGGCTGTCCGCCCGCCGCCGCACGATCCTCGTGCTGCACCGCAGCGACGACGGCGTCACCGCGGCCGCGGTGTCCCGCTATCCGGTGGGCCAGTTCCTGGCCGCGTGGTCCCCGGACGACGCTCCGGGCGTGCCCGCCGAGCGGTCCCAGTGGGCCGCGGTCCGGCGGATCGTGGAGCAGGCCGACCCCGCGCGCATCGGCATCGACGTCTCCGGGACCTTCGGGCTGGCCGACGGGCTGTCGCACACCGACCACCGGCTGGTGACCGAGGCCCTCGGCGCCTACGCCCATCGCCTGGTCTCCGCGGAGGACCTGGTCGTCGGCTGGCTCGAGACACGGCTGCCGGAGGAGATCCGGGCACTGCACGCCCTGAACCGACTCGTGCACGCGGTCATCGACGAGGCGTACTCGCCCGCCGTCCTCGTCGCCGGGACGACGACGGCGCTCGACCTCGCGTGGTGGATCCGCCAGCGCCTCCACGACCTGGGCGTCGAGCCGTGGTTTCAGCCCACCGTCTCGCTGCAGCGCGCGGGGGTGCCGCTGGCCGAGGAGCGCGGCACCCTGCTGCCCGCCGTCCCGTACGACTCCGTGATCGAGCCCGGCGACCTCGTGCACTGCGACGTCGGCCTGTCCAGCCTGGGGCTGCGGACCGACACCCAGCGCAACGGCTACGTGCTGCGGCCCGGTGAGACCGGCGCCCCGGCCGGGCTGCGGGAGGCGCTGCGCGTGGGCAACCGGATGCAGGACCTGACCACGGCAGCGCTCATCCCCGGGCGGACCGGCAACGAGGTGCTCGCGCGGGCCCGTGCGGCGGCCGCCGCCGAGGGGATCGAGGCCGACGTCTACTCGCACCCGGTCGGCTTCCACGGCCACGGGGCGGGTCCGGCGATCGGGTTGTGGGACGAGCAGGGCGGCGTCCCCGGCGCGGGCGACTATCCGGTCCACCCCGACACCGTGTACGCGCTCGAGCTCGCGGTGCGCAGGCCGGTGCCCGAGTGGGGCGGGCAGTGCGTGCGGATGGCACTCGAGCAGGGCATCGCCCTCACCGACGACGGCGTGGAATACCTCGACGGCCGGCAGACCGAGCTCATCCTCGTCCCGGCAGGCTGACGGGTCACCGGTTGGCCAGGAACCGCCTGGCCTTCAGGAGGAGCTCCCCCGGCCGCACCACCGCCCCGGCGGCCCGGGTGAGGGGGCTGGTGGTCAGCAGCTGGTCGGCGAACGCGCCGCGCACGGCGCCGGGACCCGGCGTCGGCGAGTCGAGGATGTCGGTGCCGTCGTCGGGACGGTCGGTGGTCTGCAGCTGCCGCCCGGCCAGCGACAGGAAGGCGTCGGTCAGGGCGGGGCTGAACCGCTGACCGGCGAGGAAACCCAGCGCGGCGTCGCCCACGGGGATCTCGCGGCGTGGGTGCTCGGAGGCACGCACGATCGCCTCGGCCACCAGCTCGGGCGCGTAGACCGGCGGCGGCGGCTTGGGCATCGCCCCGAGCTTCGTGCGGGCGTGCTCGAAGAACGGCGTGCCGATGCCCGCCGGGAGGATCGTGCTCACCGACACCGGCGAGCCCGCGTCGGCCAGCTCCATGCGCAGCGCGTCGTAGAAGGCCCGCAGGGCGAACTTGCTGGCCGAGTAGGGGGCGTGGAACGGCATCGAGCGGTAGCCCTCGACCGAACCGATGCCGATGAGCACACCGGCTCCCGCCCGCTGCAGGGCCGGGACGGCGACCTGCGCCGCCGCCACGTGCCCGATGAAGTTGACCTCCAGGACGCGGCGCCACTCGTCGAGCGAGATGTCCTGCACCGCGCCCCAGATGCCGACCCCGGGCACGGTCACCCACGTGTCGATGCGGCCGAAGCGCTCCTCCGCGGTCCGGGCCAGCGCGGTGACCGCCGCCTCGTCGGTGATGTCGGTCGGCACGGCCAGCGCCTCGGCACCGGCTGCCTCCAGGTCGACGACGAGGGTGTCCAGCGCCTCGACGCCACGTGAGGCCACGGCGATCCGGCGGACGCCGCGACCGGCGAACTCCAGGGCGGTCGCCCGGCCGATGCCGCTGGAGGCACCGAGGACGACGACGGCCTGCTCGGACAGTGGTCGTGGCTGCGTCATGCCCTCGGCCCTACCCCGCACCGCCCGGCGGAACCCGGGCGGCGCCGCGGGATCACGTCTTGCGGGCGTCGGCGGTCTTCTTGTCGTTCGCCTTCTGGATGGCCTCGACCAGTTCCTCCTTCTTCATCCTGGAGCGCCCCGAGATGTCGAGCTTCTTGGCGACCTCGAGCAGGTGGTCCTTGGACGCGTTGGCGTCCACCCCGCCGGCCGTCTTCCGGTTCGTGCCGCGGCCGCCCTGGGCCTGCTCGTCGCTGGGGCCCTTCCTCCCGCCCTCCTTGGGCTCCCAGTGGTCGCCGACCTTCTCGTGGGTGTGCTTGAGGGCGGAGTAGGCGGTCTGATGGGCCCGTCGTCCTTCGCCGTAGGACTCCACGGCCGAGTCGTGCGCCTTGGCGTAGGTGCGCTGGGCCTTCTCGTCGGAGCGCGCGATGGTGCTCGGCAGCTCTTCCTTCTTCGCCTTGCCGCCCCTGGTGGTCTTCGGCATGGGTCTCCTCCCGGGTCGTCGGACCCGCCCATACCCAGGTGCCCGGACATGATCACATCCGGAGGAACGGGACCAGCGCGGCGACGAGCTCGTCAGGCGCCTCCTCGGCCATGTGATGGCCGCTGTCGACGGGCCCGCCGCCGCGGGGGTCCGTCGTCCAGCCGGCCCAGATGGCTCGCGGATCGCCGAACAGCTCCTCGAGATCGTCGCGGCTCGACCAGAGGACGAGGGTCGGGCAGGTGATCCGCCGTCCGGCGGCGCGGTCGGCCTCGTCGGCGGCGCGGTCGACGCCCAGGCCGGCGCGGTAGTCCTCCAGCATGGCCCGCACCGTCGCGGGGTCGTGGACGGCGGCCACGAAGTCCGCGTGGTTCTCCTCCCCCATCGCTGCCGACCTGCCCGGTGCGCTGGTGCCGTACCAGGCGTCGGGATCGGACGTGATGGCCCGCTCGGGCTTGTCCGGCTGGGCGAAGAAGAACCAGTGCCACCAGGCGGCGGCGAACCGGGCGTCGGCGCGGTCGAGCGCCTCGGCGATGGGGATGCTGTCCAGGACGGCGAGGTGGCTGACCCGCTCGGGATGGTCCAGCGCCGTCCGCATCGCCACGTAGCTGCCACGGTCGTGGCCGACGACGGCGAACCGGTCGTGCCCCAGTGCCTGCATGAGGGAGACGACGTCACCGGCCATCGCCCGCTTCGAGTACGGGGCGTGATCCTCGGTCGTCGGCGGCTTGGACGAGCGGCCGTAGCCGCGCAGGTCCGGGCAGACGACCGATCGGCTCGCCGCCGCCAGACGGGGAGCCACCCGGTGCCAGGTGGTGTGCGTGCGGGGGTGCCCGTGGAGCAGGACCACCGGGGGGCCGCTGCCGCCGGTCCGCACCCGCAGCTCGACGCCGTCCCCGACCTCGACCGTCGACTCCGCGAAGCCGTCGAAGAAACCTGCCATCCGCGCATCGTGCCGAGGCCGACGCGCGTTCGCATGGGAGACCCCGGCTGCCGGCGAGGGCGGCGGACGTGGACGCCCTACTGTCCGCAACGATCCGTCGTTTGCGGCTCGACGCTGCAACGGTTCGCGGGTGATAGCGCAATGGATGGCGGTTGTCGACGGTCCGGGCCGCGTCTACCGTTCCAGCGGACGCGCCGACCCCGGCGCCTCGACTTCCCCCGAGGAGTTCCGGTGACGGCTGTCCTCCCCCGCCCGCGCGTCGGCACCGAGCGGGTCGCCCGGCCGCGGCGCTACCTGATGTGCCGCCCCGACCACTTCGAGGTCAGCTACGCCATCAACCCGTGGATGGACGTCACGCTCGGCGTCGACCGGGAGCTGGCCCTGCGCCAGTGGGAGACCCTGCGGCAGACCTACCTGGACCTCGGGCACGAGGTGGAGCTCATCGACCCCGTGCCGGGGCTGCCCGACATGGTGTTCGCCGCCAACGGCGGCCTGGTGATCGAGGGTCAGGCCCTGGGCGCCCGGTTCACCCACGACGAGCGGGTCCCGGAGGGCCCGGCCTACCTGCGCCGGCTGGAGACGCTGGGCCTCAAGGAGGTCACGGCACCGGTAGCGGTCAACGAGGGCGAGGGCGACTTCCTCACCCTCGGGGACCTCGTGCTCGCGGGCACCGGCTTCCGCACCGACCCCCGCGCGCACGCCGAGGTGCAGGAGCTCTTCGGCATCCCCGTCGTGTCGCTCCAGCTGGTCGACCCGCGCTTCTACCACCTCGACACGGCGCTGGCCGTGCTGGACGACAGCAACGTCGCCTACTTCCCCGAGGCCTTCAGCCCGGGCAGCCGCGGCGTCCTGCAGCGGCTGTTCCCGGACGCGGTCCTGGCCACCGAGGGCGACGCCGTGGTGCTCGGCCTCAACGCGGTGTCCGACGGCCGGCACGTCGTCCTGCCCGCCGCGGCCACCGACCTGGCCGCCCAGCTGCGGGAGCGCGGTTACGAGCCCGTGGGCGTGGACCTGTCGGAGCTGCTCAAGGCGGGCGGCAGCGTCAAGTGCTGCACGCTGGAGATCCGCGCCTGAGATCCCCGGCGGCGCCCGCCGCCGAACGGACAGCCGGCCGGCTCCCGTGACGTTCCCCGGGAGCCGGCGGCCGCTGTTCGCGGGTCAGCCGCGACGGTCGGGCTGGTGCAACCGCCACCCAGCGGTTCGCTGCCCGCTTCCGCAGCTGTGGGTGAAGCGCCGGGCCGCTCAGACCTCCGCGTCCAGGTACCTCGACCAGTGCACGCGCTCGTCCTCGGTCAGCGCGCGGCTCGCGTCGGTGGCGAAGTCGAACATCACGAGGACGACGTCGGCACGGATGGCCACCTCGCCGTCCTGCACCAGCTCCTGCCGCAGCGTGAGGGACTTCGTGCCCAGGTGCGTCACCCAGCTGGTCACGCACGGCCGCTCGCCGACCCGGTAGTACAGCTGCCGCAGGTAGTCCACCTCCAGCCGCGCCAGGATCATCGACGCGCCCGGGCCCTCGACCATCGCGAGCCGGGCGTCCTCGAGGAGGCTCAGCGCGCGGGCGTGGTTGACGTGCCCGAGCGAGTCGGGATCGGACCAGCGCAGCTGGACCGGGTGCTCGTGCCGCACGTCAGGGCTGGTCGGCGGTCTCCGCCGACTGGCGGTGAGCGCCCTGGGCGTCGTCCGGATCGGTGTTGACCGTGCGTTCCTCGGACTCGGCGAGGATCACCGCCGCCTGGACCTCGGGGTCGAGGTCGCCCTTCGCCGGGTCCGGGTGCCCCTCCACCGCCACCTCCTCCGGCAGCAGCTGGGCGCGGGTCCGCACGTTGTGCTCGGTGACGTTCGCAATGGCCTCGGGCGAAGGGTCCTTCATCGACGGCATGTCAGAACCGCTGCTGCTCGGTGCCCAGACCCAGCGCCTGGGCGACGTCCTGCACGTTCTGGAACTGCCGGCCCTCGGGCAGCCGGCGCAGCTGCCCGAGGACGGCGTCCGGCGCGTTGCCCTCCTGCGCCTTGGCCACGAGGGTGTCCCGGTCGGCGGGCCACACCTCCTTGCCCAGGGCCTCGGCGAGCGCGGCGCGGCGCTCGATGTCGCCCTGGTCGGTGCCGGGCGAGGTGGCGGGCTGGTGCGGGTCGCTCACGGGGAACGTTCTCCTTCGGTCGGAACGCGGATCAGGAACCGGACGCCGTGGAGGCGTCGGTGTAGCGCAGGACGGCGGCCACGGGGGCGTCGTCGGGCATCGCCGAGCGCGGCACCACCACGACCCCGGCGCTGTTGGCGACGGCGGCGGCGAGCAGGGCGCGGTCGGCCGGGACGATCTCGCCGTGGATGGCGAGCGCGTCCATGTCGTGCTGGTTGACGCCGAGCTCCAGCGGAGAGCTGCCGACCAGGAGGGTGTCGTCGCCGGGCTCGTCGGCGAGCACCAGCGTCTCCACCTGGCCCTTGCGCAGCGCCTCGACAACCCGCTCCTTGCCCGTGACTGCCAGCCCGTGGGCGCCGGCGGCCTGGATCTGCTCGAGCACCTCGGCGCACTCGCGCGCCTCGTGCTCGGCGACGAGCTCCTCCGTCCGCCGGTCGACCGGCTCCCGGTCGGCGCCGGCGGCCCGGCCGCCCTCGTCCATCGAGACGATCAGGTCCGACCACAGGTCGCTCGCCCGGTCGTGGAGGATCTGGCGGGCGCGCATGTCGCCGGCCATCAGGACGAACCGCGGGGACAGCCGCCGGACCATCGACGAGATGTGCCCCGCGACGTCCTCGGCGTTCTGGATCCACTTGTTCTCGGCGTTGTGCTGATAGCGGTGGTGCGCCCAGCCGCCGCCCTGGAACTTGCGGATCTGGAAGGTGTCGCCCTTGACCGTCTCCTCCTCCTCGACCTGGCCCGGCATCCCCAGGTAGGTGATGTCGGCCCCGGTGCGGTCGGTGAGGACGACGATGTGCGGCACCCGACCCGGCAGCTGGCGGAGGATCGGCAGCAGGTTCGCCTGGGGGCTCCACTCCGCGATCTCGCGCGCCGGCGCATCGCGCAGTGCCTGGTCGAGGACCACGGAGCCGTCGGCGGCGACGACGACCGCGCGGCCCCGGAGCGTTCCTGCCTCGCCGCCGTCGTTGCCCTCCAGCAGCCGGCTCCGCAGGACCTCGACGACGGCCTCGGGCGCGCCCTGCTCGCTCAGCCGCTCGGCGATCGCTCGCACCCGCAGCTCGAGTTCGGTGTCGGCGTTCTCGGTGGTGTGCGTGACGTCCGCGCAGACCGTGGCGAAGGGCCCGGTGGCTGCGAAGACCGGCTGCAGGAAGGACACGTCCATGACGGTGGGGCAACTCCTCGGTCGATCGGTGGGCGCCCGCGCGTCGGGCACCTCCGCTGTCGCCCGCCTACCCATCGACCCGGTCCTCACACCCGGTGTCGGATCCGCCGGAGCGGGTAGGCCGCACCCCGACGCAGGCCACCATGAGGAGGAACCTTGACCGAGCGCGACGACCTGCCGCTGCCCGACTACGACCACCTGCCCGTGGGTTCGCTCATCTCCCGCATCCGCACCCTCGACAGGGGTGGACTGCAGACGCTTCTCGACTACGAGCAGGGGCACGCCAACCGGGTGCAGGTCGTGTCGGCGATGCAGAACCGGCTGAAGGGGCTGCAGGAGGGCGCGCAGCCCTCGGGCGGTGACCCGGCGGCTGTGGGCGCGGACGCACCGCCGTCGGCGGCCGGTGGGTCGCCGGTCTCCGCGGCGACGACCGGGCCGCCGGTGAACCCGCCGTCCCACGGCGACCCGACCAACCCGGGCCAGCCCCGGGGAAGCGGATCGCACAAGAAGTCCGGCTGACCCCTCGATCGAGCCGGGTGCGGCGGACGTGGTCAGGACGTGGTCGGCACCGATGCCACTGTCCGTCGCACCCGCGCTCAGCCGCCGAACGTGGCCGCGATGTCCATGATCGCCGGGCCGAGCAGCACGATGAACAGCGTCGGGAGGATGCAGAGGATCAGCGGGAAGATCACCTTGACCGGGATCTGCATCGCCTTCTCCTCGGCTCGCTGCCGGCGCTTGAGCCGCATCTCCTGCGCCTGGGTGCGCAGCACGTCGGCGATGGAGACGCCGTACTGGTCGGCCTGCACGACGGCCCGGATGAAGCGCCGCAGGTCGGTGACCCCGGTCCGCTCGGCCAGGGCCAGGTAGGCCTCGCGGCGCGGCTGGCCGACGGCGATGTCCTGCAGCGTGCGGACCAGCTCCTCGGCCAGCGGGCCCTTCCCGTTGCTGCCCGCGCGGGCCATGGCCGACTCGAAGCCGAGCCCGGCCTCGACGGCGATCGTCATCTGGTCGAGGGTGTCGGGCAGCTCCAGGGCGATCGCCTCCTGCCGCTCCTGGCCGCGGCTGAAGAGCAGCAGCTCGGGCAGGAACCAGGCGACGGCGGTGCCGGCGACCGCTGTGATCACGGTGAGGACGCTGGGTCCGCCGGTCACCACGAGCAGGCCCAGGGTGCCCGCCACGACCACGAGCACCAACTTGGCGGCCACCAGCCTGGGCACCGGCCACGCGGCCGGCCGTCCGGCGGTCCCAGCGAGCCGGTTCAGCCGGTCCACGGTGCCGCGCGGGGTCAGGCTCCCGGCGAGCCGCGCGAGCAGCCCGGGTCCGGAACGCTCCGCCGCGGCAGCGCGGGGATCGGCGGCGCCCACACCGCGCAGCAGGTTGTCGCGGGCCTGCACCGCTCCGGCGTCGGGTCGCGCGAGCAGCGCCCACCCCAGCAGCGGAACGGCGGAGGCGACGACCACGGCGGCGGCCAGCACGGAGCCGGGCACCGTGGCGAACACGGCGCCCATCAGAACTTGATCTTCACGGTGCTCTTGAGCCACAGCCCGCCGACCAGGAGCATCACCACGGCCGCGGCGAGCATGCCGTAGCCGGCCACGCTCTGGGTGAACTTGGCGACGTAGGCAGGATTGCTCAGCGAGATGAACCCGAAGACCCCGAAGGGCAGGGCCATCAGCACGATCGCCGACAGCTTCCCCTCGGCCGACAGGGCCTTCACCTGGCGGCGGATGGCGTTGCGCTCGCGGATGGTGTGACCGACCGCGTCGAGCACCTCGGCGAGGTTGCCGCCCACCTCGCGGTGGATCGCGATGGCCTGGGCGACCCAGGTGAAGTCGTCGCTGCCCATGCGCTCGGCGACCTCGTCCAGGGCGTCGTTGAGGTCGCGCCCGACGCGGGTCTCGTTGACGATCCGCGCGAACTCCTCCGAGGTCGGCGCGTCGGCCTCCGAGGCCACCGAGTCGACCGCGCGCAGCAGACTGTGGCCCGCACGCAGGCTCCCCGCCATCAGCTGCAGCGAGTCGTCGAGCTGGTCGGCGAAGGCCGCCTGCCGGCGCGCGGCCCGGAACCTCAGGAACAGCCTGGCGCCGAACGGCACGCCGACCAGCAGCACCAGGCCCGGGAGGAGCCCGCCCAGCACGACACCGAGCCCCCCGCCGACGATCGTGGCCAGCGCCACGACCAGCACGAAGTCCGGAAAGCTCATCGACATCCCGGCGCGCTCCAGCGCGGCGGCGCCCGAGGCGAGCCGCCCGCGCTTGACCAGCACCTTCTCCACCGCCGCACCGGCCGCGGCTCCCGCGCCCGCGAGCGTGGACGTCGAGGGGGCGACCGACGGGTCCAGCCGGTTCAGCGGCACCCGCGCGGGACCGGCCGGCAGCACGATCAGCGCAAGGAGCAGCAGCGCGGCGGCGACGGCGGCCAGGCCGGCGACGAGCAGCAGCGGGGACACGGTCACCAGCCCCGTCCGGCGGCCGGCTCGGCGACGCCGAACACGCGGGGGGACAGCTTGATGCCGAGGTCGTCGAACTTCTCGGTGAACCGGGGCCGGACGCCGGTCGGCACCGGCTTGCCGAGGAACTTGCCGTGGGCGTCGACGCCTGCGGAGTAGTCGAACAGGAAGGCGTCCTGCAGGGTGACGGTCTCCCCCTCCATGCCCTGGACCTCGGTCACGTGGGTGACCCGCCGGGTCCCGTCGCGCAGCCGGGTCAGCTGGACCACGACGTCGACGGCGGAGGCGATCTGCTCGCGGATGGCCCGCAGCGGCAGGTCCATGCCCGCCATGAGCACCAGCGTCTCCAGGCGTGCGATCGCGTCACGCGGGGAGTTGGCGTGCACCGTGGACAGCGAGCCGTCGTGGCCGGTGTTCATCGCCTGGAGCATGTCGAGGCTCTCGCCGCCACGGCACTCACCGACGACGATCCGGTCGGGGCGCATGCGCAGCGAGTTGCGCACCAGGTCGCGGATGGTGATCGCGCCCTTGCCCTCGATGTTGGGCGGCCGGGACTCGAGCCGGACCACGTGCTCCTGCTGCAGCTGCAGCTCGACGGCGTCCTCGATGGTCACGATGCGCTCGCCCTCCGGGATGAAGGAGGACAGCACGTTGAGCAGCGTCGTCTTACCGGTACCGGTACCGCCGGAGACGATCACGTTGAGCCGCGCCTCGACGCAGGCGTTGAGCAGCTCGGCCATCTCGGGCGAGAGCGTGCCGAAGCCGATGAGGTCGTCGACGGTGAACGGGTCCTTGGAGAACTTCCGGATGGTGAGCGTGGAGCCGCTGAAGGCCAGCGGCGGGATGATCGCGTTCACGCGGGAGCCGTCGGCGAGGCGGGCGTCCACGAGAGGCGAGGACTCGTCGATCCGCCGTCCCACGCGGGAGACGATCCGGTCGATCACCCGGCGCAGGTGCTCCTCGGAGGTGAACCGCGTGGCGGTGCGCTCCAGGCGGCCGCCGCGCTCGACGTAGATGGCGTCCGGCCCGTTGACCATGATCTCGCTGACCGCGGGGTCGTCGAGCAGCCGCTGCAGCGGGCCGTAGCCGAGCACGTCGTCGGCCAGCTCGGCGGTGAGGCGCTGGCGCTCCTCGGTGCTGAGCGGGACGTTCTCCTCCTCGACGACCTCGTCGAGCTCGCCGAGCACGATGGAGCGCAGCTGGTCCTCACCGAGGCTCGGATCGTTCATCCGGCTGCCCATGCGCTCGAACAGGGCCTTGCCGACGCGGTCCTTCAGCCGGGCCAGGGCATCGGTCGGGGGCGGGGGGGCCGGTGCCGCCGCCGGGCGCGGCACGGGAACGCCCGGGGTCGGCACGGGCACGCCGGGGGCGGGCGCCGCGGGCGAAGCCGCGGGGCCGCCGCGGGCCGCCTCGAGACGGGACGCGAGGTTCATCAGCCGGCCGCCCGGTGCTTGGCCCGGTACTTGCCGGGCTTCATCAGCGGGGTGGCGGCGAAGCGGGCCACCAGGCGGCGCATCTCCTTGGCCATCGGGTCCCGCTTGCTGCTCTGCAGGATGGGCACACCCTGGTTGGTGGACGCCGGAACCCCCTTCGAGCGCGGCAGGACGACGTCGACACCGGTGCCGATCGTCGTCTCGACGTCGCGCACCGACAGCCCGCCCCTGGGATCGGCGAAGTTCATGACGATGTGCCGGCCGGCCGGGATCATGGCCAGCTCGCGGAGGACGTCGAGCTCCTTGCGCAGTCCGCGCACGCCGGGCACGTCCATGCTGGTGAGCATCACGACGTCGGAGGCCCGGTCCAGCGCGGCGAGCGTCTGCTCCGACAGCCCGGGAGCGGTGTCGACGACGACGTAACGGAACTCCCGCGCCAGCGAGGCCAGCAACCGGGTGACGTCCTCGCCGGTGACGGTGTCCCCCGCCGCCGGGTTCTCCGACCCGCACACCGCGTACATCCCGCTGGGGTGCTGGGTGAGGAAGGTCTTGAGCACCATCGTGTCCTCGCTGGCCGGGCCGCGGACGACGTCGGGCAGCGTGTACTCGGGCACCAGGCCCAGTGCCGACGCGACGTCACCGAACTGGACGTCGAGGTCGACCAGCACCGTCGACTGCGGAGCCGCGGCGGTCAGCCCGATCGCCAGGTTGGTGGACACGGTGGTCTTGCCGACCCCGCCCTTCGGGGAGGCCACCGTGATGACGCGGCCCGCGTACCGCTCGGTCTCGCTCGCCGGGCGCAGCACCCGCCGCCGGTTGGCGGCCGCGTGGCCGGCCCGCTCCACGGCGGCCCGGATCTCGGCCGCCTCCGCCGTGGGCGCGAGGAGGTCCCGGATGCCGGCGCGCATCGCGGCCTGCCACATCTCCGGGGACGGCTCGGCCATGAGGACGACGGCGATGCCGGGGCTCTGCACGTCCAGCCGCGAGGCGAGCGTCAGCACCTCGGGCGCCGGCGCGTGCGGGCCCACGAACAGCACGTCGGGCAGCTCTCCGTCGAGGAGCTGCTCGAACAGCCGGGCGGGGTCGCTCGGCAGACGGCCCGGCGGCAGCACGGTGACGTCGCCGTCGGTCGCCTCCTTGACCCGGAGGACCAGCTCCTCCCCGGCTCCGGCCAGTACGACGCGGCTCATCGCGGCACCCCTCCGTAGATTGTCCCGGGGTCGAGCACGCGCGTGCCGCCCGTCTCGTCGCCCTCGGTCTCCAGGGACAGCCAGAGGGTCCCGTGCTCCATGCCGAAGACCACCGTCTCCGCGTCCTTCGAGCTGACCGCGAGGGTCAGCATCAGGCTCGCGGCGGACGTGCCCGCGGCCGCCGTCTCCGTGCCGCCCTCGGCGTCCGCCTCGGCGGCCGCCGGCGCGCCCTGCACCTGGGTGACCAGGACGCGGTGGAGGACGGCCGAGGTCTGGCCCGTGCCGTCCGGCAGGACCTGGGACAGGTAGACGCCCACGGTGTCACCGGCCGTCACCCGCCCGCCGACGACGCGCTGGGGCTCGAGGAGGAGGCTCACCTCCTGCAGACCGGCCGGCACCGCGACGGTGCCCGGCGCCGTGAGCTCCTCGGCACGGGAGAAGCGGCCGGGCAGCAGCTGCTCGCCGGGCTGGAGGTCGACGTTCACCACCTGCTCGGCGAGGCTCGCCAGGTCGGTGACCCGCCCGTCCAGGGCGGCCTTGGCGGGCAGGAGCTCGGTGCGGACCAGGCCGGCCAGCTCGCTGCCCGGCGTGCCCCGGGGGATCAGCTCGTCGGCAACCAGCACCTCGACGGTGCGGGCGCCGGCCAGGGCACGTTCGTCAGCGCCGCGCACGTAGGCCAGGAGGACCATGGTGCCGGCGACGAGGAGGACGAGGGCCGCGATGGCGGCCAGGAGTCGACGTCTCACGAGTGGGCGCCCCTATCGGATCAGTCGGAGGACGGAGGACCCCAGCTCGGGGGCCGTCGGGTCGTAGTCCCACGCGTCGGACAGCTCGACGAAGCGGGTGAAGTAACCGGCGACGCAGCGGTCGTTGCCGCCGCACGGCTTGGGGCTGGTGCTGTACTGCCCGCCGAGGTGGTAGCCGGTGAGCCGGAACGCGGCGTAGCCGTACACGCGGTACCAGGCGTTGTTCCCGGTCGAGCCGGCGTCGTCGAACAGCGGCAGGAGCACGGTGCGGTCGAGCCATGCCGAGAAGTCCCCGGTCGAGCAGTCCGACGGCACACTGTTACCGGTCTTGGAGTACCACCGCCCGTCCATCTCGGTCGTCGTGTCGCAGGTGCCTGGATCGGTGTCGAGATAGGCGAAGCCGCCGGGCACGACGTTGCCCGAGGGACCGGGGCAGCTCGTCGTCTGCGACGTCTTGGCGAAGTAGATGGTGTGGACGGTCTCGCCGGACGGCAGTGCACCCCCGGTCTGCTCCTCGAACTCGCACCAGGAGAAGGTCAGCGGCAGCACCGCCGTGCCCCGGACCGGAGAGCCCCAGCCGACGGTCGCCGTCGCCGAGACCCGGGTGGAGTCGATGCCGAGGACGGGCGCGAACCAGTGCTCCATGGGGGTGCCGCCGGTGACGGTGACGCTCAGGGGATCGCTGCTGAGGACCGGCGCTCCGGCGGTTCCCTGGCTGTCGTTGGCGCTGATGAGCGCCTGCGCCGTGGCCTGCATGTCGCCGCAGTTGCCGCGGGAGCAGTCCTGGGCGACGGCGATGGCCGCGGCGTCCGCACCGACCTGCAAGCGGGCGCGCTCGGCGTACAGGGCGCCGATGTCGACGGCGACGGCGGTGAATCCCAGCACGGGCACGAGCAGGAGGGCGAACAGGACGGCCGTGGCGCCGCGCTCGCCGTCGACCCGGCGGAGGCGGGCGGTCAGCCGTTGCATCGCATGACCCCGGTCCCGGTCAGGTCGAGGCCGGTGCCGAAGAACCCGGTGATGTAGGGCATCGGGTAGTCGATGGTGAGGCGCACCGACGTGCTGCCCCCGTTGAGCTGCGGGCACGACGACGGCGTGATCGTGATCTGCCCGTCGGTGATGGCGGGGTCCAGCGAGGACGCGGCCGCGCGCACCGCGGCGCGGGCCGCGGCCTGGTCGTTCTGCAGCGCCATCAGTCGCACGCCCTCACGGGCGGCGGCCGACAGCGTGCCCTGCACCTGGAAGGCCCGGCCGAACTCGGCGATGCCGATCACGAGCGCGATGAGCAGCGGCACGATCAGGGCGAACTCCACGGCTGTGGCGCCGCTCTCGCTACGCAGTCGGTCCCGCATCGCCGCTCACCTCCTCTCGATCCGCAGCAGCGGGTCGTGTGGCCTGATACGTGCAACGGCGCAGCGGCCCCGCGACGGGGACCGCTGCGCCGGGCAGCCGCAGGCAGGGTCAGAGCGCGCCGGCGATGCGCTCGAACAGGGCGCGCAGGTCGTTGCCGAGCAGGGTCACGGCGGCGATGATCACGACGGCGATCAGGCCGACCATGAGGCCGTACTCGACGGCGGTCGCGCCCTTCTCCTCGCGCTTGAGGCGGTCCTGGGCGAAGGCGACCAGGCTGACCAGGGTGGCGTACGGGTTCAGCACGTGCACTCCAGAGTGGTGTCGGCCGGCCAGGCCGGGTCGGGTGACCCGTCGTTGCGGCTTCTGGAGGCGTTGTCGTCGCCAGGGCGACGGGGCTTGAGAGCCCTTCACCCGAAAGGGTGCTTCAGCCGAGGAGCGCGTCGCTCCAGCCGATGGCGAGCGCCGCGCCGGCCAGCATGGCGGGCCCGAAGGGCAGCTCCCCGCGCAGGCCGATCCGCCGTCCGGCCAGGAGCGCCAGGGCGACGACCGCCTGGGCGACGAAGCCGGCCGCGGCACCGATGACGAGCACGCCCCAGCCCAGCCAGCCGAGGTAGAGGCCGAGCAGGGCGGCGAGCTTGACGTCACCCATGCCCAGGCCGCTGGGCGAGATCAGGGCGAGGACGAGGAAGACCGCGAAGAGGACGACGGCTCCCAGGCCGCCCCTCAAGAGCGCGGGCCACGAGGCCTCCACCGCCGCGGCGACGATCAGGAGCCCCGCGCCGATCCCGATCGAGGGCACCACGACGCGGTTGGGCAGCAGCCGGTGCCGCAGGTCGATGACGGCGAGCAGCACGCCGGCCCCGGCGAGGAAGAGGAAGGCGGGCAGTTCCGGCGACGCACCGAACCGCAGCGCGACGAGCGCGAAGAGGACCGCCGTGGCCACCTCGACCACCGGTCGCCGCACCGCCGGCTCGCTGTTGCGCCGTTCCGCCCACGGGAACCGGCCCGCGGCACGGTTGACCAGGTGCCCGGTGACGAGTCCGAGGGCGCCCGCGAGCACGGCGAGCAGCGCGGTCACCTCGACGAGCGGGACACGGTGGCGGGCACGGCGGTCACCTTCGCACGGCGTCCCGGCCGGGACCGGTCACGACACCGGCAGTCCCGCCGAGCCGGCGGCCAGTCCCAGGACGGCGCAGACGCCGAGCGTCCGGAGGATCGACCACTTGACCCGGAAGATGAGCACCGCGGCCACGACGGCGATCGCCAGGGCCACCGGACGCAGTGTGGTGAGGTCGGGCAGCTCGATCGACAGCCCGAGACGGTCGACGGCCCGCGTCTCCCGGAACAGGGTGTGCACCGCGAAGTAGACGCCCAGGTTGGCGATGACCCCCACCACCGCGGCGGTGATGCCGGTGAGCGCGGCCGACAGCGAGCGGTTGCCGCGCAGGCGTTCCATGTACGGGGCCCCGAGGAGCACGAAGAGGAAGCTCGGCACGAAGGTCACCCACGTGACCAGCAGCGAGGCCAGCACCGCCGCGACCCACGGATCGAGTTCCCCCGGCGCCCGGTAGGCGCCCAGGAACGCCACGAACTGGACGACCATGATCAGCGGTCCCGGGGTGGTCTCGGCCAGCGCCAGCCCGCGCACCATCTCCCCCGGTGCCAGCCAGCCGTAGACCTGGACGGCCTGCTGGGCGACGTAGGCGAGGACGGCGTAGGCCCCGCCGAACGTGACGACCGCGGCCCCCGAGAAGAACAGTCCCTGCTCGGTGAAGACGCTGTGCGCGCCGGTGAGCAGCGCGACGGCGGCCACCGGCACCCCCCAGACGACGAGGCCCACGAGCAGGACCCGCAGCGTCCGGCGCGTCGAGGGCCGCTCGGAGTGCAGGACGTCGTCCGGGATGACCGGGGCCGGGCCGGCGTCGGCGGCCTCGGCCCTGGCCTTCTCGGGCACGGCGGAGGGCCGCCACCGCGCGAGCACCCATCCCACCAGGCCGGCGGCCAGGACCACGAACGGGAAGGGCACCCCGAACAGGGCGAGGGCGAGGAAGGCCGCCACCGCGATGACCACCAGAGCGGGGCTGTTCAGCGACTTCGTCGCGACCCGCACGACGGCCTGGGCGACGATCGCCAGGACGGCCGGTGCGAGCCCCGCGAACAGTGCGAGGACGGCGGTGGTGGTGCCGAACGCGACGTAGATGGCCGAGAGCGCCAGGAGCGCCACCACACCCGGCAGCACGAACAGCCCGCCGGCGACCAGCCCGCCGCGGGTGCCGTGCAGCAGCCAGCCCACGTAGGTGGCCAGCTGCTGGGCCTCGGGGCCGGGCAGCAGCATGCAGTAGTTCATGGCGTGCAGGAACCGGCGCTGCCCGATCCACCGCTTCTCGTCCACCAGCGTCCGCTGCATGACGGCGATCTGGCCGGCCGGGCCGCCGAAGGTCTGGAGCGAGATGGCGAACCAGGTGCGCACCGCCGTGCCGAACGGGATCGCGACCGACTCGTTCCGGGGTTGGGTTTCGCTGGTCACGGGACTCCTCGGGTCAGGCCGGCTCGCGGCCGAGCAGCGTCCGACGGCGGTGGTACTCGTAGAGGGCGTCGAACATCGGCCCCGAGACGGCGAGCGTCTGCTCGTCGGTGCCGGTCATGGACAGCCCGCGGAGCAGGACGTCGAGGCCCGCGGCCTCGGGCGCGTCGAAGCGGTCGTCGTCGAGATCGGCGACGTGCACGATCTCGGCGATCCGCCACAGGACCGGGTCGGTGAGGTCGAAGTGCCGCAGCACCGTCTCGAAGGAGCAGTCGCCACCGACGTGGCCGAGGGCGACGCCGCGCATGTCGAAGGGCGTCGCGTCGGGGGGAACGTCCGCGGGGTCCCCGACGAACACGAACTCGGCGTCCGGGTCGACGAATCGGCGGATCACCCAGGCGCACGCGGCCCGGTCGATGTGGATCCCGGCGCGCGTCGCCCACCTCAACGGACCGGCTCCGCCCGCGTGCCGGCCTCCAGCTCCCGGAGAGCGGCGGCGGCCTGCTCGCGCTCCGGCGGCGGGAAGAAGTCGCGCCGGTCGACGGCCCGCCACTCGCCCCGCAGCCGGCGCAGTGCCCGGGCTCGCTCCGACCGATCTCCGTCGGCTGCGCGCCGGCACTGCTCCATCAGGTCCCGGTACTCGGCGGCCCGGGCAGTGGCCATGGACGCGGCGAGGTCGCGTTCCTGGGCGCTGGTGGTCGGCCGCGCCAGCCACACCCCGGCCGTCCCGCCGGCCGCCAGCACGTCCTCGGCGAGCCATTCGAGCTGCTCCCGGGTGCGGGCATCGGCGGGCAGGGCCACGAGACCGTCTGCCAGCTGCGCCACGCCCAGCCGCCTGAGGCGCCGCCACAGCGTCGTCCTCGGGCCGGACGGCTCGCGCGGCAGCCGGTAGCTGAGCATGACCCACTCCCCGGTCGCCACGGAGGAATGCAACCACGGTTGCATGGCGATGTCGAGGGGTGGGTGCCCCGTGGACGCGACGGCGGGATCGCCTGCGTCGTCGACTCACCCGGGAGCCGGCCGGGTGGGTCACGACGTCGGCCCTCGACGCCTGGCGCTTTCCGGGCATCATCGCCCGATGACCACGAGCCAGCCGCCGTCCGCGGCGATCATGCCTGTCCGCTTCGGCCTGGTGGGGTACGGCTTCGGCGGCCGCTACTTCCACGCGCCCCTCCTCGGCTCCGCGCCGGAGTGCGACTTTCTCGGTGTCGTGACGTCGTCGGCCGGACGCCGCACGCTGGTCCAGCAGGACTCCCCCGGCCGCCGGACGTTCGGGTCGCTGGAGGAGCTGGCGTCCGCCGGCGCGGAGGCGGTGGCGATCTCGACGCCGGCCGCCACGCACAGCGAGCTGACCGACCGGGCGCTCGAGCTGGGCCTGGCGGTCGTCTGCGACAAGCCGTTCGCCCTCGACGCGGCTGCGGCGACGCGGTCGGTGGAGCTGGCCGAACGGCTCGGCCTGCCGCTGTCGCCCTACCAGAACCGGCGGTGGGACTCCGACTTCCTGACCGTCCGGAAGCTGGTGGCCGACGGCACGCTGGGCGACGTCGTCCGGTTCGAGTCCCGCTTCGAGCGGCTGGCTCCCGACGTCGGCCCCGGGCACGCGGGGGGCGGGACCCTCCTGGACTTCGGCAGCCACCTCGTCGACCAGGCGCTCGTGCTCCTCGGGCCGGTGGCGTCGGTCTACGCCGAGTGGCGGCTGCGCGACAGCGGCCTGGACGACGACGTCTTCGTGGCGCTCACGCACACCAGCGGCGCCCGGTCGCACCTGTGGGGCAGTTGGAGCCAGGGCGCGCCCGGGCCGCGCTTCCGGGTCACCGGGACCACCGCCAGCTACGTCAACCGGACGCTCATGGACGGCCAGGAGGACCTGCTGCTCGGCGGCCACACGCCGAGGTCGCTGGGCCCCGCCTGGGGCGCCGAACCGTCGCTGCGCTGGGGCCGCGTGCACCGGGGGGACGACGGCGATGCGGTGCCCACCGAGAACGGCGCATGGGACACGTTCTACCCGGCGTTCGCCCGCGCGGTCAGGGGTCTGGGACCCGTGCCGGTCGAGCCGCGCGACGCGATCGCCTCGACGACCGTGCTCGACGCCGCCCGGCTGAGCGCCACGGACGGCGGCGTCGTCAGGTTCAGCGGCTGACGGTCAGCGGAGCCGCTGCGGCAGACCGGCGGTCACGAGCCAGACGCGGTCCGACGCGGCGGCGATGCGCGCGTTGAGCACGCCCAGCTCGTCGCGGAACCGCCGTCCGGACGGCGTGGCCGGGACGATGCCCGACCCGACCTCGTTGCTGACGCCGACCACCCGCCGGCGGGCGCCGGTCCAGGCGTCGACGACCTCGTCCACCGCCGCCACGAGGCGCGCGTCGGCCCCCGGCTCGTCCGTCCAGATGCCGCAGTCGTCCATCACCCGGGCGAGCCAGGTGGTCAGGCAGTCGACGAGGACGGGGAGTCCGGTCCTTCCCAGGACGGCGGCGAGGTCGACGGTCTCGACCGTGGTCCAGGACACCGGCCGGCGGGCGCGGTGCAGCGCGACCCGGTCGGCCCACTCCGCGTCGCCGCCGTCAGGAGGCGCGCCGCAGGCGACGTACTCGACCGACCGCGCCCTGCCCAGCAGGCCCTCGGCGTAGGAGGACTTGCCCGAGCGCGCACCGCCGAGCACGAGCACCCGCCGGGGTCCGCCGAGGATCACGGCAGCCGTCCCCGTCGTCCCCGCTGCGCCGCCCTCATGCTGCCGGCGAGCGTAGCGAGGGCGCCCGTTCAGTCGCCCGTCGGCCCCGCGACCGCGCGCTCGGCCGCCGCGGCGGCGTCGAAGGACGACGGGACCGGCACGAGCGGCGGTCGCACGGTGCCCATCGGATGCCCGTGCCGCTGCTCGGCCACCCGCTTGAGGACACCGGCCGAGACGTACTCCTTCGTCATCGCGCGCACCCGCTGGAGGTGCGCCGACAGGCTCGCCGCCTCGTCGGCCCGGCCGGCCCGCACGTGGTCGTAGAGAGCGACCACCTGCTCGGGGACGATGTTGGCGAGGGCGGAGATCGAGCCGTCCGCGGTGAGCAGGCGGGTCGGCAGGTCGTCCTCCGTGCCGAGGAGCACCCCCTTGCCCGCACCGTGCACGGTCTCGGAGTAGCCGGCCTCCCCGCCGGAGTCCTTGACGCCCCACACCGGCAGTGCCGTCACCAGCTCGGCCGGGACCGGGATGGCGTACTTGGGGATGTGGTAGATCACCACCGGGTGCCGGGTCGCCTTCAGGACCCGCTCGTAGAACAGCCGCAGCCCCTCGGCCTCCACGGGCTTGAAGTAGTACGGCGGCAGCACCATGACGGCCGCCACCGGCAGGTCGTCGAGGTAGGCGAGCTGATCGAGGGTGTCGGGCAGGTTCCCCTCCGCGACCGTCGGGACGACCTGCAGCGAGCCGGCCTCCGGCATGAGCGCGTCCAAGACGGCCCGTTTCTCGGCCACGCTGACCGAGGGGCCTTCCCCGTTGGTGCCGAACGGGATGACGCCGGCCACCCCGTGACCGGCGAGCCAGCGCACGTGGCCGAGGTAGGACTCCAGATCCAGGGTGCAGCGGTCGTCGTCGCGGAACGGGGTCACGTTGGCGACGTAGACGCCGCCGAGCGTTCCCGGAGCACTCGGCATGGTCATCTCCCGAGGTCGATGGTCTGGTCGAGGAAGGCGGTGAGCTCCCGCCGGCTGGGCAGCCCCTCGTAGTCGCCGAGGTTCTGGACGCAGAACGCGCCCATGGCGTTCGCCGTCCGCAGCCGCTCCGCGGGATCGCTGCCCCACAGGGTCGCGGCCAGGTACCCGGCCGCGAAGGCGTCCCCTGCACCGATCGGGTCCACCTGGCGCACGGGGAAGCCCGGGGCGGTCAGCCGCTCGCCGTCGACGATCGCCGCGCACCCCCGCGCACCGAGCTTCACGACGACCTCGCGGGGCCCGGCGTCGGCCAGCCGCTCCAGGCAGGCAGCCTCGTCCCACCCCCACAGCGCCGCCGCCTCCTCGTCGCCGACCAGGAGCACGTCGACCTGGGGCAGCAGGGCCTCGGTGGCGGCCCGGGCGGCGGCCGGCTCCCACAACCGGCTGCGGTAGTTCACGTCGTAGCTGACCTGCGCCCCCGCCGCGCGGGCCGTCTTCGCCGCCCACACGAGGAACTCGGCCGCCTCCGGGGACAGGGCGCCGGTGATCCCGGTGAGGTGCAGGAAGGACGCCCCGTCGAACACGGAGGCGTCGAAGGCGCCGGGCGCCAGCGTCGAGGCCGCGGACCCCCGGCGGTAGTAGTAGACGCGCAGGGCCCCGGCCACTTCCTCGCGGAGGTAGAGGCCGGTCGGCCGGTCCGGCACCCGGCGGACCGCGCTCGCGTCGACGCCCTCGGCGCGAACCCGGTGGAGGACGAGCTCGCCCGGCTCGTCGTCGCCGAGCAGGCTCAGCCAGCTCGCCGGGACGCCGAGCCGCGACAGGCCGATGGCCACGTTGCTCTCCGCCCCGCCGATCGACAGCGTGACGTCGGTGGCGTGCCGCAGCCGGCCGGGCGACGACGGGACGACGAGCAGCATCGTCTCCCCCGCCGTCACCACCCGGCCGACGGCGCCGTGCCCGGATCCGGTCGTCGCCGCACTCACCCGCCGAAGAGGTTCTGCAGCTGCTGGTTGAAGGTCAGCACCGAGAGGAAGCCGAAGAGGAGGAAGGCCCAGATCAGCGCCGCGACGCGGCCGGCTCCGGGCTGGATCTCCTTGGGCAGCGTCCGCTTGTTGACCAGCAGCAGCAGCGCCGAGTAGATGAACATCATCAGGCCGCCGGTGACTGCGGAGATGACGAGCAGGATCAGCGGCTGGGACAGCCCCGACAGCAGCACGACGCAGCCGATGAGGACCAGGCCCCACACCAGCCCGAAGTAGAGCTTGCTCTCGTTCCAGCCCTTGAGGTAGGCGGTCTTGAGCACGTCGGCGGCCAGCCGGCTGGTGTAGTCGACGATGCCGAGGGCGGCGGCGAACAGGGAGATCGCACCGATCACCCAGAAGAACGTGCCGAACCAGCCGCCGACCGTCTCGTTGAGGGCCTCACCCTCGGCCTGGATGAACGAGATGTCGCTGGCCAGGTCTTCCCGGCCGAACACGGTGGCATAGGCGAGCAGCGAGGTGAAGGTGATCGTGATGAAGGTGATGAGCACGAACGTCGTCAGCTGCTCGACATTGGCGAACCTCCACCAGCGGTTCCACCTGCCGAGGTTCTCCGGGGTGGGCTCGAAGACGAACCCGGTCGACGGCGCGGCCTCGGGGTGGCCGGTCACCGGACTGACGATCTTCGGGACGTAGCTGCCCATGCCGAAGCCCTTGTCCCGGATCCAGTTGCTCTGGCACAGGTTCTGCCCGCCGCCGGCACCGGCGAAGGCCAGCGCGCCCATCAGCAGCGCGAAGCCGAGTTCCGAGGGGATCCCCGGGTTGGTGACGATCTGCGGCGCATCGGCCCAGGCGTCCGCGCCGATGGCGAAGACCGAGGCGACGACGAGCAGCAGCAGGACGGCGGCGACCTTGAACCACTCGATCTTCTCCAGCGCCTGGTACACCACCGGCGACAGGGTCAGGGTGACGCCGATGAGCAGGAGCATGCCGATCGCGATGGGCACCACGCTGCCGCCGACCAGGTAGGTGACGAGCGTGGCCGAGCTGGTCACCCACCCCGGCCAGAGGTTCGCGAAGTAGGCGAGCAGCGCGAACACCAGCCCCCAGTGGCGCCAGTACCGGCTGAAGCCGGTGAGCGCGGTCTCCCCCGTGGCGAGCGTGTAGCGCTCGATCTCCATGTTGAGGAAGTACTGCGTGGCCAGCCCGACGAACGCCGCCCAGACGAAGACCAGCCCCACCTGCGAGGCGATGTAGGGGTAGAGGATGAACTCGCCGCTGGCCAGTCCCACACCGGCTGCGATGATCCCCGGCCCGATGACGTGGCGGAAGCTCCTCGGCGGGTCGGGCAGCTCCCGCACCTTCGGTGCTTCCAGGTGCTTGGTCGGGAAGAGCTCCAGGACGGACCTGGGGCGATCGCCGGGCCTGCGGGTGGTGACCATGTCTAGCCTCCGGACGTCAGGCGGTACTCGTGGATGTCAATACATCCCACCCCTGACGACCCCCCGCAAGCCGGGACGGCTCAGGCGGGCGCGCCCGCACCGGGCGGATCGAAGCCGACGTGGCGCTCGGAGAGGTCCTCGCTGCGCCGCACGCCGAGCAGCTGCATGCACCGCTGGTACTCCTCGGCGAGGATCTCGTAGGTACGGACGACGCCGTCCTGCCCGCCGGCCATGATCCCGTAGAGGTAGGCGCGGCCCAGCATCACGGCGTCCGCCCCCAGCGCACGGGCCGCGACGATGTCCTGCCCGTGGCGGATCCCGCTGTCGATGAGCACCGCGGCCTGTTGCCCCACCGCCTCCCGGATGGCGGGCAGCACGTCCAGCGTCGCGGCGGTGCGGTCCAGCTGACGTCCGCCGTGGTTGGAGACCACCACACCGTCGGCGCCGCGCTCCATGATCTCGCGCGCCGATCCCGCCGTCGTCACGCCCTTGACCAGCAACCGGCCCGTCCAGTGCCGGCGCAGCCAGTCCAGCGAGGTGAAGTCCAGCCCCGCGTCGAACACCATGCTCGCCACCTCGCCCGGCGTCGGGTTGCCCGGGAGGGCGTCCAGGGACGCGAAGCCGATGCCGCCGGTGGTCAGCTTGTGGAACCACCAGCCCGGAAATCTCGACATGTTCAGGAACGTCTTCGCCGTCAGCGTCGGTGGGATGGTCAGGCCGTTGACGACGTCCCGGAGGCGCATCCCGGAGACCGACGTGTCGACGGTGAGCACGAGCGTCGAGTAGCCCTGCTCCTCGGCCCGCGCGAGGAGCTGCTGGTTCAGCTTCTCGTCCGTCGTGTAGTAGACCTGGAACCAGAGGTCGGCCCCGGGCGCCGCGGAGCGGACGTCCTCGATGGACGTGGAGCCGACCGTGGAGAGGGCGTAGGGCACGCCGAAGTGCTCGGCGACGCGCGCCACCGCCGCCTCCCCGTGGTGGTGCATCATCCGCGTGTAGCCCGTCGGCCCGAAGATCACCGGCAGTGGGAGGCGCTTGCCGAGCACCTCCACGCTCGTGTCGGGGTCGGCCACGGACCGCAGCGCGTCCGGGCGGAAGACCACCCGCCGGAACGCTGCGAGGTTGCGGGCCGCCGTGATTTCCTCCTCGGCGGCGCCGTCCACGTAGTCGAAGACCGCGCGCGGCGTGGTGCGCCGGGCCGCCGCCCGCAGGTCCTCGACCGTGAGTGCGCGGCTGAGCCTCCGCGCAGTCCGCCCCGCCTGGGGCCTCCGGAACTGCACGACCTCACGGAGCTCGGACCAGCGCGGGATCTGCCGCGCGGTCGAGATCGGAGCGAGCGGGATGTCCGCGGGCACGTCGTCCCCCTTCCCCGTGCACGTCGCACGGCGCGCTGATCCACGGATCCGGGCGGCGCGGGCGGCCCGGACCCACTGCGGTCAACGTGATCAGGTCCGCGCAGCGGTCGCAACCCCAGCGGCCGGGCGGGTGCGACGGACGAGTCGGCCTGTACGCCGGGTTCTGTCCACGGGTGCCTCACGGCCTCCCGATGGGCGGTCATCCATCTAGGCCTGCCGTTGCCGGCAGGCTCGAGCGGTCTACCCGCAGGCATCGGGCGGGCCGCCCTCGAACGCCTGCGCGAGACGGCGTCCTGGGGATCCAGTCCGCCGTCCCTTCTCGACCTTGCTCCGGGTGGGGTTTACCGAGCCACACCGGTCACCCGGTGTGCGGTGGTCTCTTACACCGCCGTTTCACCCTTACCAGCCGCCCTGCCGGAGCAGGACCGCTGGCGGTCTGTTCTCTGTGGCACTGTCCCGCGGGTCACCCCGGGTCGCTGTTGGCGACCACCCTGCCCTGTGGAGCCCGGACGTTCCTCGGCGACGGGGTCTCCCCCGCCGACGCGACCGCCCAGCCGACTCGTCCGTCGTGCCGGCCAGTCTAGTAGGTGATCACCCCCAGTAGAGCCGGAAGCCCACGCGACGGCCGCCGTCCTCGGTCATGGTCGACATGTCGATGACCTGCTGCGCCTGCTCCTCGACCGGGACGTCGGACAGCAGCTCGAGGTACCGGCGGTGCTCGGCCAAGGACGCCACCGCCGTCTCCACCGTCGCGCTCACGTCCACCTCGTGCGGAGGGTCGGTCATCTCCTGCACCGCGATGTACTGCACGCCCGACCACCGCGGCTCCGTCAGGTCCGCGAAGATCCACTCGTTCCCCGCGTCCGCGACCGCGTCCACGACGCACTGGCCCAGCGCCCGGTGATCGGCGGAGTTCACGTAGGCCGGCGACACACCCGGCGGCGTCCACGTGGCGCCGAAGTACCCGGTGACGACGAGCTGCGGCTGGTGCCGCCGGATGGCCGCGGCCAGCTCACGGCGCAGATCGGGTCCCTCCACGAGGACGCCGTCGCGGAGGCCGAGGAATTCCACCTCCGTCACACCGACGACGGCGGCCGACCGCCGCTCCTCCTCCTCCCTCAGCGGGCCGGCGACATCCGGGGCGACCCCCGCCATCCCGGCCTCGCCGCGCGTGGCCAGGAGGTAACGGACGTCCTTGCCGGCCGCGGTCCACACCGCGACGGCGGCCGCGATGCCGTACTCGATGTCGTCGGGATGGGCGGCGACGACGAGGGCACGCTCCCAGTCGTCGGGCATCGGGCGGGTCGGCATGCGTTGCTCCTATGTCAAGCCGCCTGCGGCAGGGCTGCCGCGGCGGTTCGGTCGGTG
>NZ_JBHUHP010000009.1:451627-579006 GCF_042682525.1 Blastococcus deserti | reverse complement strand
TGTCGTTGGCCAGGCCGGAGTCGGCGTAGCTGGTGGCGCCCGTGACGGTGGCGATCTCCACGCCGTCGCGGCGCAGGAGGTAGTAGGCGACATCCGGTTCGGTGTTCGCCGTCCAGGAGAGGTCCACGCGGCCGTCCCCGCGGACGGCGACGAGTCCGGTGGGTGCGGCCGGCGGCGTGAGGTCCGTCGGCGTCACCGAGACCGGGGCGGACGGCGCCGATGCGTTGCCGTGGGTGTCGACCGCGACCAGCGTGTAGACGTAGGTCGTGTCGTTGGTCAGCCCCGGGTCGATGTACTCGGTGGCGGTCACCGTGGCCACCACCGTCCCGTCCCGGAGGATCCGGTACGCGGCGACGTCGGGCTCGGGACTCGGGTTCCAGGCCAGCCCCGCGGTCCCGTCGCCGCGGCCGCCCACCAGGCCGGTCGGCGCCGCCGGTGCGGTCAGGTCCGTCGGTGTGGCGCTGGCAACCGGCGTGGAGGCGGCCGACCAGTTGCCCGATGTGTCGTGGGTCTGGACGGTGTAGCCGTAGGTCGTGTCGTTCACGACCGCCGTGTCGGTCCAGGTGGTGGTGTCGCGGCCGGCGAGGAGGCCGCTGACCGCCGTCCCGTTCCGCAGCACCCGGTAGCCGTCCGCGTCGTAGTCCGCGGTGTTGGCCGTCCACGACACGGTGACCCGGCCGTCGCCCCGGAGGGCGGTCACCCCGGTCGGTGCCGTCGGCGCCACGGTGTCCCGCGGAACTCCCGTGACCGGGGCGCTCCCGACCTTCCCCTCGGTGATCGTCACCAGGGTCCGGACCGTGACGACGTAGCTCCGGCCGTTGACCAGGCCACCGACGGTGGCCGACGTCGTCGCGACGCTGGCGCTGAGGACGCCGTCGACGTACACGTTGTAGCTGCTGGCGAGCGGCTCGGTGGAAGCGGTCCACGACACATTCAGCGCCCGGTCGGCCGACGCCGCCGTGACGTTGGTCGGCGGCACGGGGTCGCCGGCGCTGGCCAGTTGCAGCGTCGGCGCCGGGAACGGGGACGTGCCGCCGGCCAGCGCGACGGTCGCGGGCACCACGAGGAACGACAGCGCGCGGAGGATCCACGCACGCCGCCGGGCGCGCCGCCCGGGGGCGGCGGCTGCTACCTCGGTCGGGTGCACCGGTGCCCTCTCCTCCTGGCACCCGGCCCGTGGCGCCGCACTCCTTGTCGGCAGGCCGAGCACCCCCCTTGAGCCCACCGACCCGGACGAGTGGCGGACCGGCCGCGCGGGCGGCCGGCTGCACTACGGTCCGGTCGTGGCCCGGCTCCTGGACGTCGTCGCTCCCGCACCGGCCCGCCGGCCACCGCTCGCCTCCGCGGCCCTGGCCGCGCTGGCCGGAGGGCTGGCCCTGCTGCTGGTCGCCTTCGCCGGGCGCTACGGCTACCACCGCGACGAGCTGTACTTCCTGCGCGCCGGGCGGGAACTGGCCTTCGGCTACGTCGACCAGCCCCCTCTCACGCCGCTGCTGGCCCGCGCCATGGATGCCCTCGCGCCGGGCTCGCTGGTCGCGCTGCGCGTGCCGTCGGCGCTGGCCGCCGGGCTCACCGTGCTCCTCACCGGTCTGCTGGCGCGGGAGTTCGGTGCCGGGCGGGGCGGCCAGCTGCTCGCCGCCGGGTGCATGGCCGTCTCCGGGATCCTGCTGATCACCGGCCATCTGCTGTCGACGACGACCTTCGACCTGCTGGCGTGGACGGCGCTGTCCCTGCTGCTCGTCCGGGCCCTGCGCGACGGCGGGCCGGTCTGGCTCCTGGCCGGGGCGGTCGCGGGGATCGCGCTGCAGAACAAGGTCCAGCCGGCGTTCCTCCTCGGTGCCGTCGTCCTCGGCCTCCTGGTGGTCGGCCCCCGGACGGCGCTGCGCTCCCGCTGGCCGTGGCTCGGAGGGCTGCTGGCCCTGGCCGTGTGGGCACCCAACCTGGTCTGGCAGGCCGCCAACGGCTGGCCCCAGCTGGAGCTGGCCGAGGCGATCGCCGCGGGCAGCTCGGGCACCAGCGAGCCCTGGTACCTGTTCGTCCCCTTCCAGCTGGTGTTGGTCAGCCCGCTGCTGGTGCCGGTGTGGGCGGTCGGCTGGTGGCGGCTGGCCCGCGACCCCGAGCTGCGGACCTGGCGGGTCTTCGCCGTCGCGTACGCCGTCCTCGTGGTGGTGTTCGTGCTGACCGGCGGCAAGCCGTACTACATCGCGGGCCTCTACCCCGTGCTGCTCGCCGCCGGCGCGCAGCCGGTGCTCGCCTGGGTGCGGCGCGGGGCCGGCCGGCTGCGCGCCGGGCTGCTGGCCGCCGCGCTGGCGCTCAGCCTGGGGATCGACGCGACGCTGGGCCTGCCGCTGGTCCCGGTGGAGCGGCTGGCCGACACGCCGGTGACGGACATCAGCTACGACGCCGGCGAGCAGGTCGGGTGGCCCGCGCTCGCCGCCGCTGTCGAGCGGGCGCGCGACGAGCTGCCCGCCGACGCCCGCGTCGTCGTCCTGGCCGGCAACTACGGGGAGGCGGGGGCGGTCGACCGCTACACCCCCGGCCTCGGCCCGGCCTACAGCGGCCACAACTCCTACTGGACGTGGGGACCACCGCCCGAGGAGGCCGACGCCGTCGTCGCCGTCGGGGTCCCCGAGGACCGGCTCGCGCGCTGGTTCGGCGAGGTGCGGGTCGCCGGCCGCGTCGACAACGGCGTCGGCCTGGACAACGACGAGCAGGGCACCGAGATCCTCACCGCCACCGGACGCCGGCTCCCGTGGTCGGAGATCTGGCCGGAGCTGCGCCGCCTGGCCTGAGGTCAGGGCACCGCGGAGTCGACCTCGCACAGCTCCGACGGCTGGGTGCGGACCGGGCTGCGCCGGGTGGCCAGCACGCAGCCGACCAGCACCAGCGGCAGCCCCACGGCGATCCCCAGGGTGAACGGCTCGTCCAGCAGGGCCACCCCGAGCAGGACGGCGACCGCGGGGTTGACGAAGGTGATCACCAATGCCCGCTGCGGGCCCACCTCGCGGATGAGCGAGAAGAAGAGCGCGAGCGCCAGTGCGGTGCAGACCGCCCCCAGGGCACCGAGGGACAGCAGCGCCGGAGCCGACGCCGCGGCCGCCCGGTCCAGCTGCGGCAGTGCGAACGGCGCGTAGGCGACGGCGGTGACGAACAGGGCGATCGAGCTGGCCGCCACCCCCGACACCTCCGGCAGCGACCGGCTCACGACGAGCGGGCCCGTCGCGTACCCGACCACGGTGAGCGCGACCGCCAGGAGCGGCAGCAGCTGGGCGCCGCCCACGTCCAGACCGAGCAGCACCGCGATGCCGACGACGCCGATCCCCATGCCGAGCAGCCGCACGGGGGTCAGCCGCTCCTCCTCGCCGGCCAGCCAGCCGGCCAGCGCCGCCACGAACGGCACGGTGGCGACGAGCAGCCCGGTCAGGGAGCTCGACAGCGACTGCTCGGCGTAGGACAGCAGCAGCCAAGGTCCGGCCATCTCCAGCACCGTGAACAGCAACAGCGCCCGCCAGTGCCGCAGCGCCGGACGCAGCTGCCCCGTCGCGACGGTCCACGGCAGCAGGATCGCCGCACCGACCACGCAGCGCGCGAAGACCACCATCACCGGGGAGACCTCGCCGACGGCGACCTTGATCAGCAGGTACGGGATGCCCCAGATCACCGACATCGTGAGGAACAGCGCCCAGCCGCGCCGGCTCACACCCGCTCCCCTCGCGTCCTCCGCACCGTCGTCACCGGCGCATCCTCGCCCACGCCCCGCCGGTGACCCGCAGCGGCACGCCCCGCAGCGGTACGGCCCTGGACGGCACGACCGTCGGCGGTACGGCCATGGACGGCACGACGGTCGGCGGGAAGACCCTTGTGCGCCGACGGCCCGGGCCGCTGGAATCCCCGCATGGACACCGGGGATCGGTTCGCGGCCCTGGTCGGCGCCTTCGCGGGCGAGCCGGGGGTGACGCTGCCGGGCGAGCCGGGGCACCGCGGCTTCGGCGCCGACGCGCTGAAGGTCGACGGCTCGATCTTCGCGATGTTGGTACGGGGAGGACTGGTCCTCAAGCTCCCGGCCGGTCGGGTGGCCGCGCTGGTCGGGTCGGGAGCCGCGACCCCCTTCTCCAACGGCGCCGGCCGGGTGATGCGGGAGTGGGCGGTGCTGACCGGCGGCGACGACGGAGCCGACCTGACCCTGGCCCGCGAGGCGCTCGAGCACGTCCGGTCGCGCTCCGCCCGGCCGTGACCAGCGCCGGACGTCAGCGGCCGGCGGCGACGGCGGCGAAACGCCGCAGCGAGCGGCGGATGCCCCACAGCGCGAAGGGCCGCACGAGGAACCAGCCGAGCTCTCCGAGGTAGCCGTAGGGCAGGTGGAGCCGCTCGGTCCAGACCAGGGTGGCGTGCTGCCCGCGCGGCTCGATCCGGAAGATCCCCGGCCCACGGACGAGCCGGCCGGTGTGCTGCACCTCGACCAGCCGTGGCGGGTCCCACGCCGTGATGATCATCGTGTCGAGGATGCCGACGTGCCGCCCTCCCGGCAGCGGCAGGCCGGTCCGCGCGGCGAGCCGGCCGTGCAGCTGCTGCGCCGGTCCCCCGACCGTCTCGACGTCGGTGGCCAGCATCCACTCGCCCTGGCGCTCCCAGTCGGTGAGCACGTCCCAGACCCGCTCCGGTGGGGCGTCCACCTCGATGCGCTCGACCAGATCAGGCATACGGCGGCTCCTCGTCGTCGGCGGCGTCGTCGGGCGCCGGCTCCTGCCCGCCCTTCGGCGCGGCGGCCAGGTCCGGATGCGCCGGCAGGCGGGCGCGCAGGGCGGCGATCTCGGCGTCCCGCTCCTCGAGGACGAGGGCGAGCTGCTCGATCAGCCAGTCGACCTCGGTCATCCGGTACCCCCGCGCGGTCACGGAGAGCTGGACGGTCCGGACGTCGTCCGCGGTGACCGGCCGGGCCGCGGGCAGCGCCAGCGGGGAGCGGTCCGGCTCGGCCGGCGGCCGGGTCTCCGCCCGGCCGAGGAGCAGCGACGCCCCGAGGAACAGCAGCGCGCCGACGACGAGGACGCCCACGACGAAGGCGACGAAGGACAGCATCAGCCCTCGACGGGACCCTGGTCGACCGGGACGTGCTGCATCCCGCCGCCGCCGTCCCCCGCCCGCCGCGCGGCGTCGGCCGCCTGGATGACCGACAGCACCTCGTCGATGTCGTCGGTGACGGTGATCAGGTCGAGGTCGGTGGCGTTGATCGTGCCCGTGCCCGCGAGCGTGGTGCGGATCCAGTGCACGAGCCCGGCCCAGTAGTCGCTGCCGAAGAGGATCACCGGGAAGCGGGTGACCTTGCGGGTCTGCACGAGGGTGAGCGCCTCGAACAGCTCGTCCAGCGTGCCGAAGCCCCCCGGCAGGATCACGAAGGCCTGCGCGTACTTCACGAACATCGTCTTGCGGACGAAGAAGTAGCGGAACGAGATGCCGACGTCGACCCACTCGTTGAGCTCCTGCTCGAACGGCAGCTCGATACCGAGCCCGACGGACAGGCCGCCGGCCTCCGACGCGCCGCGGTTGGCCGCTTCCATGGCCCCGGGCCCGCCGCCGGTGATGACCGCGTACCCGGCCTGGGTGAGCGCGGCGCCGATCTGCACCCCGGCGGCGTAGTGCGGGTGGTCGCGCGGGGTCCGCGCGCTGCCGAAGACGCTGACCGCCCGCGGCAGCTCCGCCAGGAGCCCGAAGCCCTCGACGAACTCGGACTGGATCCGCAGCACCCGCCACGGGTCGGTGTGCACCCAGTCGCTCGGTCCGCGGCGGTCGAGCAACCGCTGGTCGGTGGTGGACCCCTGCGTCTGGGGATCGGGCTCGCCGCCGCGCAGCATGATCGGGCCGCGGTGGCGGGTCGGCCGGGGCCGGCGGCCGTCCGGCGCGGGGTCGGGCTTCTCCACGGTCATGCGCTGCTCCCGGACAGGTAGGCGATCAGGGCGTCCTCGGCCGGCTGGAGGCGGTCGACGAGCACGTGTTCCTCACGGGTGTGCGCGAGCTGCGGGTCGCCGGGGCCGTAGTTCACGGCGGGGATGCCGAATGCCGCGAAGCGCGCGACGTCGGTCCAGCCGAACTTGGCCCGCGCCGGCCGGCCCACGGCGGCGACGAAGGCGGCGGCGGCCGGCTCCGAGAGCCCGGGCATGGCGCCCCCCGCGTTGTCGGTGACGGTGAACGTCGCCCCGGCGGCGATCGCGTCGGCGAACACGTCCCGCACGTGTGCCTCGGCGGCGTCCTCGTCCCGGTCGGGCGCGTAGCGGAAGTTGACCGTCAGCGACGCCTCGTCGGGGATCACGTTCCCGGCCACGCCGCCGGCGATGCCGACCGCGTTGAGCCCCTCCCGGAACGTGAGGCCGTCGATCTCCACCTCGCGCGGTCGGTACGCGGCCAGCGCCGCCAGCGCCCCGGCGAGTCCGTGCACCGCGTTCACGCCCAGCCAGCCGCGCGCGCTGTGCGCCCGGCGGCCCTTCGTCTCCAGCCGAGCCCGCAAGGTGCCCTGGCAGCCGCCCTCGATCTCGCCGTCCGTCGGCTCGAGGAGGATCGCCAGGTCCCCGTAGAGCCAGCCCCGCCGTTCCCGCGCGACCCGGCCGAGACCGTTCTTCACGGACTCGACCTCCTCGTTGTCGTAGAAGACGAACGTCAGGTCGTGCGCGGGCCGGGCCCCCGGGACGCCGAACCGCCGGGCCAGCCGCAGCATGACCGCGTCGCCGGACTTCATGTCACTGGCACCACATCCGTACAGCCGCTGTAATCCGTCGGCTTCGCGCAGCTCGGAGGGCACGTTGTCGGCGATCGGCACGGTGTCGAGGTGGCCGGCGAGGACGACGCGGGAGGAACGGCCGAGATTCGTCCGGGCCAGGACGGCGTCGCCGACCCGCTCGACCTCCAGCCCTCCGAGACCGCGCAGCGCCGCCTCGACCGCGTCGGCCAGCGGGCCCTCGCTGCCCGACACCGAGGGCGCGTCCACCAGTGCCCGCGTCAGCGTCAGCACGTCGGCGGAGAGGTCGAGCCGCGGCAGGTCCGTCACGACTGCCGAGCCTAGAAGCACCCTCCTGCCCCCCGCCGCTCGCATGCTCACGGGGACCCCCTCAGGAGCGCCGGACCGGCTCGTCCCGGCGCGGGCAGCGCTCGGTAGCGTCGTCCCCGTGACTGCCGCACCTCTCTCCGCCGTCGCCGCCGGTCTCGCCACCGTCACCTCCTCGGGCACGGTCCTCGACACCTGGTTCCCCGAGCCCCGTCTGGGGGCCCCGGAGGGTGCGAAGCCGGGGACGACGCGGCTCGGCGCCCTGGAGCTGTCCGGCGAGCTCGGCCCCGATTACGGCGGACTGGTGCGTCGCGACGAGGCCCGCGGCGTCGAGGTCATCGCCGTCCGCACCGTGATCCCCGACCTGGCCCGGCCTCCGGTCGACACCCACGACGTCTGGCTGCGCCTGCACCTGCTCTCGCACCGCCTGATCCGGCCGCACGGGGCGGACCTCACCGGGATCTTCGGGCTGCTCACGAACGTCGCCTGGACCAGCGCCGGGCCGGTCGAGGCCGCCGGGTTCAACGCCCACCGGCTACGGGCCGCGGTGGGCAACGTGACCGTGTTCGGCGTCGACAAGTTCCCGCGGATGGTCGACTACGTCATCCCCTCCGGGGTCCGCATCGCCGACGGTGACCGCGTCCGGCTGGGCGCCCACCTCGCCGAGGGCACCACCGTCATGCACGAGGGGTTCGTCAACTTCAACGCCGGGACGCTCGGCCCGTCCATGGTCGAGGGGCGGATCAGCGCGGGTGTCGTCGTCGGCGCCGACAGCGACATCGGCGGCGGCGCCTCGATCATGGGCACGCTCTCGGGGGGCGGCAAGGAGACTATCTCCATCGGCAGCGGCTGCCTGCTCGGCGCCAACGCCGGCATCGGCATCTCGCTCGGCGACGGCTGCGTCGTCGAGGCCGGCTGCTACGTGACCGCGGGTTCGCGGGTGACACTGCCGGACGGCTCCGTCGTCAAGGCCAGGGAGCTCTCCGGCCGCGACGGGCTGCTGTTCCGCCGCAACAGCGTCAGCGGCGCCCTGGAGGCCCTGCCCCGGGCCGGCACCTGGGGCGCCCTCAACGCCGACCTCCACGCCAACTGAAGGCCCCCTGCAGGGTCCCGCCGCGAGCCTGCGAGCGGTGGGGGGCAGGGGGTCCTTCTTCAGGTGAGGTGAGCGGGGGCCTCGGCGGGGACGTCGAGGTGCTCGAGCAGCGCCACCGCGAACTCCTGGGGCCGCTCGACGTGCGGCGAGTGCCCGACTCCGGGGAGCACGACCTCGCGGTAGGCACCTCCCGTCGCGGCGTAGCGGTCGAGCACCGAGCGCATCTGGGTGACCATGGGCTGCGGCGGGAAGACCTCGACCCCCGGCCAGCCGGGCAACGCCCCGACCGAGCCCAGGTATGCCAGGTCGAACAGCGACGTGTCCGACACGATCTGGTCGGCGTCCCCACGGATCCACAGCACCGGCGGCTTCGGGGCCAGGTCGACGACCCCGGACACGTCGAAGACCGTGGGCGCCATCGTGCTGAGCACCCCGCGCGGCCCGGGAGCCACGCCCGGCCACGCGTCGGAGAGCACCGGCTCACCCGGGTAGTGGTCAGGGCCGGTGCGGGTGGTCAGCATGGACGCCACGAAGACGTCCTCCAGCCACGGGGCCAGCGGGAGCGAGCCCGGCGCCACGTAGAAGGCGCGCAGCACCGACCGTGGGCTCGCCGGGGTGTCCGCGGACATGTCACCGGCCGCGAGCGCCGCGACGAACTCGGGATTGGCCGCCCCCGCCCCGGACCCGGTGCCGTCGGGATGGACCCGTCTGCCGTCGGGGCCCGCCGTCCCACCGAACCCGTACGGCGAGACGGGCGCCACGAGCGTCACCGACGCCACCCGCTCCGGGGCGTCGAGGAGGTACTGCAGGACGACGCCGGCGCCCATGCTCCAGCCCACCAGGTGCACCCGCTCCAGGCCGAGGGTGGTGACGAGCTCCGCGAGGTCGTCGGCCCAGTCGCGGACGCCGCGGGTGGCGTCCACCGGGAGCGGGTCGGTGCCGCCGTAGCCGCGCAGGTCGACCGCGAGCGCGCGGTGCCGGCCGGTGCGGCTCACGTCGAGCAGGGCCTGCTGCCAGAACAGCGCCGAGCTGACGTTGCCGTGCACGAAGACCACGGCCTCCTCCGCCCCGGCCGGTGGCGCACCCTCGGGATGCAGCACCGACTGGGTCAGCCGCCCGGTCGGCACGCGCGTGGTGGTGATGCCGGGCAGGAGCAGATCGACCATGGCGCGGGACCTTTCCGGAGGGGACGAGCGGCCCACGCTAGCGACGGCGGGGCGCCGTGCACACCGCCCGCGGCCCGCCGACGTGACCTCGGGCACCGCGGAATCGACAGGCGGGCCGCCTACAGTCGGGCCGATGCCCACCGCCCGCACCGCTGCCCGCCCCGCACGGGCCGGCGGTGGGGGCGCAGCCCGGCGGAGTCCGGCGCGGGGCGGCCGCGTCCCGGCGCGGCGGAAGCCGCCCGCTCGGCGGCCGGCGAGGAAGAGCAGGTCACGGGGGCGTCGGAAGGCCGGCCGGCAGATCGCCCGGTGGTGGCCCGCACTGGTCGTCACCGCCGTCGTCCTGGTGGCTCTGGCGTGGGACACCGAGAGCACCGGCGTCCCCGGCGTGCCCGGGCAGTGCACCGTGGCCGGCTCGTCGCTGACGCTGACCACCGCGCAGGCGTCCTCGGCGGCCACGATCGCGGCCGTCGGGCGGGCCCGCGGGCTGCCCGACCGCGCCGTCGTCCTCGCGCTGGCGACGGCCCAGCAGGAATCGCGGTTGCGCAACCTCGACTACGGCGACCGGGACTCGCTGGGCCTGTTCCAGCAGCGCCCGTCGCAGGGGTGGGGCAGCGAGGCCCAGGTGCAGGACCCGGTCTACGCCGCGGGCATCTTCTACGACCGGCTGGTGCAGGTGCCCGGGTGGGGGACCGGCCGGCTCACCGAGGTGGCCCAGGCCGTGCAGCGCAGCGGCTTCCCCGAGGCCTACCAGCAGTGGGAGCCCCTGGCCACCGAGCTGACCGCCGTCCTCGGGCCCGCCGGGCCGTCCCGGCTGGACTGCCGGTACGAGCCGTCGGCCCCGGTCCCCGCGGCCGACGTGTCGGCCGTGGCGGCCGCCGAGCTCGGGGTCGCGGCGATGCCGCGCGCCGGGGGCGCGGTGTTCGTCGACCCGGCCGGCGGCTGGGCCGCGGCGACCTGGGCGGTGGCGCAGGCCGCGCGCCTGCAGCTCACCGAGGTGGAGTTCGACGGCCGCAGGTGGACCCTCGACACCGGCTGGGTGGAGGCCCCGGAGATCGGCGCGGACGCCGTGGTGCTCCGGCCGGCCGGCTGAGCCGGCGGTTCCCCCGCGCGGGGGAACCCGACGGCCCGACGCTCAACGAAACGCCGGCGGCCGCCGACAGCGCAGTCATGACGATCGCACCGATCACCGCCTCCCCCGCGGCGTCGCCCGCCGCCCCCGAGGCCGCGGTCGCCGACGTGTCGGGGCTCCTCCCCTCGCGGGAGGCCGTTCTCGACCGCCTGACCGAGCGGCTGACCACCGTGGCTGCGGCCCCCGCGACCCTGCTGGTCGTGGGCCTCCTCCGCCGGGACGACGGCTGGCCGACGGCGCAGAGCACGCTCGCGCAGGTCACCACGCTGCTCGCCCGCTCGCTGCGCGGCGACGACTGGCTCGGCAAGTCCGGCCCCGGCGAGTTCGTGGTGCTGCTGTCCGGCCCGGTCACCGCGGCCGAGACGGCCGGCGCCCGGCTGGTCGCCGCCGTTCCGGCCCTCGGCATCGAGGGGGTCACAGCGGCCGCCGGTGTCGCCCCGCTGACCAGCGACCTGGAGGCGGCAGAGGTGCTGCGCAGGGCGCTGCTGAGCCTCACCGCCGCCCGCCGGGTCGGTGCCGGCACCGTCATCCGGTACCGCGAGCCCAGCTGAGCGGTCAGGCGGTGAGCCGCTCCACCGCGGCGGCGATCCGCTCGTCGGTCGCGGTGAGCGCCAGCCGCACGTGCCGCGAGCCGGCCGGCCCGTAGAAGCTGCCCGGCGCGGCGACGATGCCGAGGCCGGCGAGCCGGTCGATGGTCGTCCAGCAGTCCTCGTCGCGGGTGGCCCACAGGTAGAGGCCCGCCTCGGAGTGGTCGATCCGCAGACCGGCCGCACGGACGGCGGCCGACAGCCGGTCCCGGCGGTCGCGGTACCGCGCGCGCTGCGCGTCGACGTGCGCGTCGTCGTCGAGGGCCGCGGTCATGGCCGCCTGCACCGGCCCGGGCACGAGCAGCCCGAGGTGACGCCGGACCTCCCACACGGGGCGGACCAGCGCGGGGTCACCCGACAGCAGCCCGGCCCGGTAGCCGGCCGCCGTCGACTGCTTCGACAGCGAGTGCACCGCGAGCAGCCCGGTGTGGTCCTCCCCCGCGATGGCCGGGTGCAGCAGGGAGCGCGGCTCGACGTCCCAGCCCAGGGTGATGTAGCACTCGTCGGCGACCACCGGGACGCCGTGCGCCCGGCCCCAGGCCACCCACTCGCGCAACCGGTCGTCGGAGAGCACCCGCCCGTGCGGGTTCCCCGGCGAGTTCAGCCAGACCAGCACCACGCCGGCGGCATCGGGCGGGGGCACGTCGCTGCGGCGCACGGCCAGCCCGGCGAGGACCGCGCCGACCTCGTAGGTCGGGTAGGCGACCTCCGGGAGGACGAGGGTGCCGGTGCGCAGCCCGAGCAGCGTGGGCAGGAGGGCGACCAGCTCCTTGGAGCCGACGGTCGGCACGAGGGAGGGGTCGGCGCCGAGAGGATCGGCGATCTCGACGCCCAGCCGGCGGCGCAGCCAGCCGGCCGCCGCCGTCCGCAGCTCCGTCGTCCCCAGCGCGGTCGGGTAACCGGGCGCGTTGCCCGCCGCGGCCAGCGCCTGGGTCAGGACGGCCGGGGTGTCGTCGACGGGCGTGCCGATCGACAGGTCGACCAGCCCGCCGGGATGCCGGGCGGCTCGTGCCCGCGCCGCGGCGAGGGAGTCCCAGGGGAAGTCCGGCAGGGACCGGGCCGGCCCCGGCGTCGTCGTCGTCAGTGACCTTCGCCCTGCGGCGGCAGAGCGGCGACCAGCGGGTGGTCCTTGCCGATCTTCCCGGTCTTCGCGGCGCCGCCCGGGCTGCCCAGGTCGGAGAAGAACTCCACGTTGGCGTTGTAGAAGTCCTTCCACTTGTCCGGGACGTCGTCCTCGTAGTAGATGGCCTCCACCGGGCAGACCGGCTCGCACGCACCGCAGTCGACGCACTCGTCGGGGTGGATGTAGAGCATCCGGTCGCCCTCGTAGATGCAGTCCACCGGACACTCGTCGATGCACGCCTTGTCGAGGACGTCGACGCAGGCCTGTGTGATGACGTAGGTCACGGTGGTTCCTCCCAGGGATGCGGAGCAGTAACCGCTGGCCACAGCCAGGGCAGATCGTGCGCGCCCAGTATGACGCGCCGCGACGCCCCCGGGCGCGACGGGTCCCGGGGCCCGCCCACGCCTCCCTCCGAAGGGGTGGGCACGGAGGCCTGGCTCAAGCACCGGGCCGCCGTGCCGATCCTGTGGCCGTGTCAGAGCAGTGGAGGCATCCCCGGTCGACGCTCCGGCCCCGGCCGCCGGTGTCGCCCACGGTGTCCCCCTACGACGCCGAGGCCGCGGTCGAGCAGATGCTGTCCCGGCTGCGGGCATCGGCCGGCGCCACCCGGGTGTCGGTCTGGGTGCACGAGGCATCGACCCGCATGGCGGTGCCGTACCGCCAGTCGGTCGTGGAGACCGGCGACACCGACCCCGAGGCGCCGCGCACCGCCGTCCTGCTCGCCTCCACGCCCTTCCTCGCGGCCGTCGTCCGCAGCCGGCAGTCGCTCGTCGCCCGCGCGGACGGGCGCCGCGCGTCGGACAGGGACCTCGCCGCCCGCGGCATCCGGTCGGCCCACGGGGAGCCGCTGCTCGTGGACGGCGAGGTCGTGGGCGTCCTGACCGTCGAGCCGGCGGCCGCAGCCGCCCGCCACCTCCTCCGGCAGGTCGCTCCCAAGCTGGCCGTCGCCCTGGCCGACGCCTGGACCCGGCGGTCGGAGAAGCGCCGCACCGCTCAGGCCGAGGTCCTCCTCGGGCTGATCGAGTCCGCCTCCCAGGCACAGTCGATGGACCACCTCCTCGGCGCGGCCTGCCGCCAGCTCGCCGAGCTCGGCGAGGTCGAGCGGGCCTGCATCTTCCTGCTCGAGGACGGCCGCCTCGTGCCGCGCATGGCCGGCTACGCCGACGGCCGGCGCGACCGTGCCACCTGGGAGCAGTTCCGCAACGCCCCGGTCGGTCTGCAGCTGGCCGAGACGGTGCTGCGCACCGGTGAGCCGATGACCGCCGACAAGGACTCCGGCCTGCTGTCGGGCTGGTGGGTCGACTCCTTCCACATCGCCTCGGCGCTCGCCGTCCCCCTCGGCCGCAGCCCGCACCTGGCCGGCGTCCTCACCCTCGACAGCACCCGGGTGCGCCCGTTCTCCGAGGACGTGCGCCGCCTCGCCGCGGCGGCCGGTGCGCACCTCGGCGGCGTCATCGAGCAGGCACGCACCAGTCAGGCCCGGGCCGCCTCCCTCACGACCGCGCGGGTCGTGCGCCAGATGCTGGTGGACGGCGCGGGGGCGACCGGGGTGCCCGAGGCCGCCGAGGTGCTCGCGCGTGCGGTCCAGCGCCTGGCCGGCACCGACCGCAGCGCCGCCTATCTCCTCGGCGACGACGGCACGATCGGCGAGGTGCGCCACGTCGACTGGCCCGACGCGCACAAGCAGGTCGTCCGGACCCGTCTCGTCGGCCGCCCCGCCGCCGACGTCCCCTTGTGGCGCCTGACCGCCGAGCAACGGCTGCCGGTGTTCGTCGAGGACGCCCTGTCCAGCCACCTCCTCGACCCCCGCCTGGCACGCGCCATCGACCTGTGCTCCTACGTCAGCGTGCCGCTGCTCTCCGGCGACCGGCTGCTGGGACTGGTGGTGACCGGCTCGGTGTCCGAGCCGCGCACGTGGTCGCCGGCCCTGCGGGAGGCGGTCCGCCAGGTGACGCTCGAGGGAGCCCTGGTGGTGGAGAACGCCGCGCTGCGCGCCGTCGAACGACTGCGGTTGCAGCAGCTGGCCACGGAGGCGCACCACGACCCGCTGACGGGGCTGGCGAACCGCCGCCGGTTCATCGAGCAGCTGGAGGCCACCGTCTACGGCGCGGGGGCACGGGCCTGCGCGGTGCTCATGATCGACCTCGACCGGTTCAAGGAGATCAACGACAGCTTCGGGCACAGCGTCGGCGACGACCTGCTCTGCCTGGTCGGCCCGCGACTGCAGAGCACCCTGCGACCGGGTGACCTGCTGGCCCGCATGGGCGGTGACGAGTTCGCCGTCCTCCTGCCGGATGCGGACGCGGTTCGCGCACAGGACGTCGCCGAGCGCCTCGGGGCGGCCCTGCGGGACGCTTTCGTGCTCGACGGCATGTCCCTGCACGTGGACGCGAGCATCGGCATCGCCCTGTGTCCCGACCACGGCCGGGACCGGTCCCTGCTGCTGGCCCGCGCCGACACCGCCATGTACGTCGCCAAGCGGGGCCGGCACGGCTTCGAGGTGTGGGCGCCCGACGGCACGCCCGCCAGCCGCGACCGGCTGGAGACGCTCGAACAGCTGCGGACGGCCCTGGACACCGACCAGCTCGACGTGCACTACCAGCCCAAGCTGGAGCTGCGGACCGGTGCGGTCATCGGCGTGGAGGCCCTCGTGCGGTGGGACCACCCCCAGCGCGGCCTGCTCTCCCCCGACGTCTTCCTGCCCCTGGCCGAGCAGGCCGGTCTCATGCGCCGCCTGGCGCTGCGGGTGCTGGAACGGTCGCTGCGCGACCTGTGCGCCTGGCGCGCGGCCGGCCACGACCTGTCGGTCGCGGTGAACCTGTCGGTCTCCAACCTGCAGGACGTCGCCCTCCCCGGGCAGGTCGGGATGCTGCTCGACGCGTTCGGCGTGCCGGCCGCCTGCCTGATCCTGGAGATCACCGAGGACGTCCTCATGGCCGACGCCGCCCGCAGCCAGCAGGTGCTGACCGGCCTGCGGCGGCTTGGGGTGCGGATGTCCATCGACGACTACGGCACCGGCTACTCGTCGCTGTCGTACCTGCGCGCCCTGCCCGTGGACGAGCTCAAGCTCGACCGCAGCTTCGTCAGCCACCTGACCAGGGACGAGCGGGCCGCAGCCATCGTGCGGAGCACCCTGCAGCTGAGCCTCGACCTCGGCATGCGCATGGTGGTCGAGGGGGTCGAGGACGCCGCCACGCTGGCCGCCCTGCGCGCGTGGGGTTGCGACTACGCCCAGGGCTACCACATCGCCCGGCCCATGCCGGCCCGGCAGTTCCTCACCTGGCTCGCCGAGCAGCCGGCCTGGACCCCCCGCGGAGGGATGGCGCTGCCGTCGTAGGAGATCCCCACGACCGGGCGTGCTCGGCCGGACGCGTGCCGACGACGCCGACTCAGCGCACCGCCCGACCGAGCGCCGCCAGTGGTCCGACCAGCTCCGTCGGGGCCGGCATGGCCGCCATCTCGGCGGCGACCTCACGGGCGGCGGTCGCCAGCGCGTCATCGGTGATCAGCCGATCGAGGACCGCTGACGTGATCTCCGGCAGCGGCACGCCCAGTCCGGCGCCACGGGCGGCCACCAGCTCGGCGTTGACCCGCCGGTCGCCGGCGCCCGGCACGACCAGCTGCGGCACCCCGGCGGCGAGGGCGGTGAGCAGGGTGCCCGCTCCGCCGTGGTGGACGACGGCCGCGGCAGCGGGCAGCACGGCGGGGAACGGCACCCAGCCGGTCGTGCGCACGTTCGCCGGGAGCGACCGGCGGGCCACCCACCGGTCGGGCCGCACCAGCACCACCTCGAGATCCATGCCGGCGGCGGCGGCCACCACGGTGCTCATCAGCCGGTCGCGGCGCGGGTCGGCGGCCACGGTGCTCCTGCTCACCAGCACCCGCGGGTGCTCCCCAGGGCGCCCGAGGTCGTCGGGGGCCGGCTCGCCGGTCCCCGGCGGCACGAACCGCATCGGCCGGCCGCGGCGGCGCCCGACGAGGCTGGGCGGGGCGGTGGTCACGACCTCGGCCGGGTCGGGGATGCGGCCCAACACCCGGCGCCGCGCATAGGCGTCAGCCGCGACGGCGAACTGCTCGCCGGCGTCGAACAGGCTGTTCTCGACGACGACCGCCGGCACCCCGCGTCGCGCGGCGGCGTGGGCGGCTGCCGCCGCGAAGGGCTCGTGCACGATCAGGTTCGGTGCCTGCCGGTCGGCCAGCCGAGTCACGCCGTCCGCCATGCGCTCGTTCACCGGAGCCCACAGCAGCCCGGCGGCCCGCCCCTCGTCCCGGCCGGCGGCGGCCGTCCGCGCCAGGCGCGGGTGCCGGAACGCGAACCGCACGAACAGCGGCGGCAGGCGCAGCCTCGGCGCGACGTCGACCGGATCGAGGTCGCCCGGGCAGGTCGTCAGCGCGTCACCGGCAGTCGCGACGGTCACCTCGTGGCCGGCGTCGCGCAGTGCACGGGCCAGGGGCACCAGCGGCAGCACGTGGCCGGGCAGCGGCGTGGCGACGACGAGAACGCGCACGCGGCCAGGGTGGCCCGGGATGAGGGGCCGCGACAAGCTCCCGGGCGGGTCCCGCCCCCTGATCCGCTAGGGGCTTCCGGTGCTCACGGAGGACCGCCGGTACCACTACCGGCCGGGTCCCGGGTCGGCACGACCTCCGGCCTGACGGCGGGTCGGCGCGCACCTCCCAGGACCCGGCCGACGGAGAACGCGGCGGCCAGGACGCCGAGCATCAGGAACACCAGGTTCACCACGCCGACGGCGCCGACCCCGCTCATGATGAGGTCCCCCTCGGGCCGCCGGATCATCGCCGCGACCACGACCACCGACCAGGTGACGGCCGGCAGGACGGCGACGAGGCGGCTGCCGGAGTACCGCAGGGCTGCGGCGGGCAGCAGCAGGTTGCCGACGACGGCGACCGGGACCGACAGCGGGACGAGGACGCCGCCCAGGCGCAGGGGCAGCCAGAAGACCTCCACCAGGGCCAGCCATCCGGCGGCGACGACGGCGGTCAGGGCCCAGCAGCCCTGTTCGCCCCATCGCCTCATCCGGGCACGCCCGCGAACAGGTCGTCCTCCCAGCCCTCCGGGCCCGGGCCCGCCGGGCCGCGCTCACCCTGCACCAGCCGGTAGTACTCCACGCCGAGGACCTCCAGGCCCAGGTTGTTGGAGAGGGCGAAGAAGGGCCCGTCGACCTGGATCTGCGTCGGGTGGGCCCGCATCGCGGCGTCCTTCCGGGCCACGAACACGCGCCCGTCGACGGCGGCGGTGACCTCTGCGTCGTCCACGGCGAATGGGATGTCGTCGGCGCTCTCCACGCCCGCGAAGAACGACGCGTCGCCGGCGGCCGCGAGGGCGTCGATGCCCTGCTGCAGCACCGACCGCGGCACGCAGCACCAGTACACCTTGGCCACCGACCACGCCTTCCCCAGCTCCGGCCGGTACGCGGGATCCGCGGCGGCGGCCACCGCCCCCATGGCCACCCGGTGGGCCTGGATGTGGTCGGGGTGGCCGTAGCCGCCGTTCTCGTCGTAGGTGACGACCACCTGCGGGCGGACCTCGCGGACGACCGCCACGGCGTGCGCGACGGCCTCGTCCAGGTCGGCCCGCCAGAAGGCTCGCGGCTTGTCGTTGGCCGGCGTCCCCATCATCCCGGAGTCGCGGTAGCGGCCGGCTCCCCCGAGGAACCGCATGTCGGTGACGCCGAGCGCCGCCATCGCCGCCCGGAGTTCCCAGATGCGGTAGCCGCCGAGCTGGTCGGCCTGGTCGGCGGCCAGCTGCGACAGCTCCGGCACCAGGACCTCCCCCTCCTCACCCAGCGTGCAGGTGAGGAGGGTGACCTGCGACCCCTCCGCGACGTACCGGGCCATGGTGACGCCGTTGTTGATCGTCTCGTCGTCCGGATGGGCGTGCACCAGCAGCAAGCGGCGGGAGGGGGCGTTCACACCGCGATCCTGCCGGATCGCACCGCGGCCACGTGCCGTCGCCTACGGAGCCGAGCCGGTGGGTCGGGCTGCGCGGACCGGTCGACCCCGGTCAGGCCTTCCTCACTCCGCGTCGACCGGCACCACGGTCCGGGCCTCGGCGAAGTGGCAGGCGGACGGGTGTCCCTGGCCCCGGTCGACGAGCGCCGGCGCCTCGACGGCGCAAATCTCCTGCGCCTTCCAGCACCGGGTGCGGAAGCGGCAGCCCGAGGGCGGGTTCGCCGGACTGGGGACGTCCCCCTGGAGCAGGATCCGGTCCTTCTGGCCGCGCAGGGCCGGCTCGTGCAGCGGCACCGACGACAGCAGCGCCTGGGTGTAGGGGTGCGACGGCGAGCCGTACACCTGCTCGTCCGTGCCCTCCTCGACGACGCTGCCGAGGTACATGACCGCGACCCGATCGGAGATGTGGCGGACCACCGACAGGTCGTGGGCGATGAACAGGTAGGAGAGCCCGAAGTCGTCCTGCAGGTCCTCGAGCAGGTTGACCACCTGCGCCTGCACCGACACGTCGAGGGCCGACACCGGCTCGTCGCAGATGATGATCTCCGGCTGCAGCGCCAGGGCGCGGGCGATGCCGATGCGCTGGCGCTGGCCGCCGGAGAACTGGTGCGGGTACCGGTTGACGAAGTCCGGGTTGAGACCGACCCGGTCCATCAGCTCCTGGGTGCGCTTGAGCCGGCCCTTCCGCGGGGCGATGTCGGCGTGCACCGACCAGCCCTCCGCGACGATGTCGCCCACGGTCATGCGCGGGTTCAGCGAGGCGTACGGGTCCTGGAAGATGATCTGGACCTCGCGGCGGTACTGCTTGAGCGCGCGCCCGCCCATCGTGGCGACGTCCCGGCCCTTGTAGAGGATGGAGCCCTCGGTGGGCTTCTCCAGCGCCACCAGCAGCTTCGAGACCGTGGACTTCCCGCAGCCGGACTCGCCGACCAGCCCCAGCGTCTCGCCGCGGCGGAGGGTGAGGTTCACGCCGTCCACGGCGCGGACGTGGCCGATGGTCCGCTTGAAGACGATCCCCTGGGTGAGCGGGAAGTGCTTCTTCAGCCCCTTGATCTCCAGGAGCGGCTCCCCGGGCGCGGGCGCCGGCGGCAGCGCCGACTCGGCGTCCGGGACGTCGGACGCCGCGGTGGCTCCGGTCGGCTCGGGCAGTGTCCTCCGGTCCGCTCCTCTCTGGTTTCTCGCTGCGATGCTCCCGGAGCTGTCCTCAGACACCGAGCACCTCCTCGCTGTAGTGGCAGGCCGCTTCACGGCCGGGGACGACGAGGCGCAGCGGCGGCACGTCACCGGCGCAGTCGCGGCCAGGGAGCGCGTCGGCGCCGAAGCGGCGGCGCGAGCAGCGCGGGTGGAAGGGGCAGCCGGACGGGATCTTCGCGAGGTTCGGCGGCTGGCCGGCGATCGGCAGCAGCCGGCCGCCCTTGGCCTCCACCTGCGGCACCGAGCTCATGAGCCCGTCGGTGTACGGGTGCGCAGGGTTGGTGAACACCTCGTCGACGGTTCCGCGCTCGACGATCCGGCCCGCGTACATGACCGCCACGTTGTCGGCCACCTCGTTGACGACGCCGAGGTCGTGGGTGATGAGCACCAGGCCCATCCCCGTCTCCCGCTGCAGGTCCTTGAGTAGGTCCATGACCTGCGCCTGGACGGTGACGTCGAGCGCCGTGGTGGGCTCGTCGGCGATGAGGATCCGCGGGTCCAGCGCGATCGCCATCGCGATCATCACCCGCTGGCGCATGCCGCCGGAGAACTGGTGCGGATAGTCGTTCACCCGCTGGGCAGCGGCCGGGATGCGCACGCGATCCATGAGCTCGATGGCGTGCTGCTTGGCCTCCTTGCGGGAGAGCCCGCGGTGGGCACGGAACATCTCGCCGATCTGGAACCCGACGCTGTACACCGGGTTCAGCGCCGACAGGGCGTCCTGGAAGATCATCGAGATTCCGGGGCCCCGGACCTTGCGCTGCTCCTCCGCGGGCAGGGTCAGGAGGTTGCGGCCCTCGAACCAGATCTCACCGTGGGGGATCTGCGCGGGGGGCGTGTCGAGGATGCCCATGATCGCCTGCGCCGACACCGACTTGCCGGAGCCGGACTCGCCCAGGATGGCGAGTGTCTCACCCTCGGACACCGTGTAACTGATGCCGTTCACGGCGTTGACGACGTTCTCCCGGGTGCGGAACTCGACGTGGAGATCCTCGACCGAAAGGATCGGCGCGGTGCCACCGCCACCCCGGACGGCTGGCGTGGGGCTGGGCAGGATGGTCATGAGCGCTGCCTCGGGTCGAGGGCGTCGCGCAGGGCGTCGCCCATCATGATGAAGGCCATCACGGTCAGGGTCAGGATCAGGCTGGGGAACAGGACCAGGTGCGGCGCGGTGCGCAGGAGGTCCTGTCCGGCGTCGATCTGCAGGCCCCAGGAGATGGCTGGGCGCTGCAGTCCCACGCCCAAGTAGGTCAGGGTCGCTTCGGCGGCGATGAGCACGCCGATGGTGATGGTCGCGTAGACGAGCACCGGCGCGACGGCGTTCGGCAGGATGTGGCGCACGAGGATACGCGGGCTGGAGGCACCCATCGCCCGTGCGGCAGCCACGTAGTCCGAGCTCTTGACGGCGATGACCTGGGAGCGGACCAGGCGCATGGCGGTCATCCAGCCGAACAGCGCGAGGGCCAGCGCGACGGCACCAGGCCCGCGGCTGCTGATGACGGGCAGGTCCGTCGACGGACCCACCCGCAGGAGCACCAGTGCGCCGAGGATCAGCGGCAGGCCGTAGAAGATGTCGGCCACGCGGGAGAGCAGCCCGTCGGTGAAGCCTCCGACGTAGCCGGCGATGGCGCCGACGACGACGCCCAGCAGCAGCACGACGAGGACGGCGACGATGCCGATGATCAGGGAGCTGCGGGCGCCGTAGACGACGTTGGCCAGGTAGTCGCACCCCTGCTGGTCGTAGCCGAACCAGTGCTCAGCGGAGGGCAGGTCACGTGAGTTCGCCAGGTCGCAGTCGCGCGGATCGGCGCCGCGGGCGAACCACTGCGGGGCGATCGCCATGAGCGTGAAGATGGCGCCCAGGAAGGCGCCGATCCAGAACAGCGGGTTCCGCTTGAGCGTCTTCCAGGCATCGCTCCAGAGGCTGTTCTGCCGCTCGCTGGTGACATCGACCGAGGGCGTGCCGAGGCCCGTCGTCGTCCCGGCCTCGACCTCGTCGCGCCGCAGATCCTGCTGCTGCTGCTCAGTCATAACGGATCCTCGGGTCGAGGACGGCGTAGAGCACGTCGACGACCAGGTTGAAGAAGATGAAGAAGAAGACCATCAGCGTCACGATGCCGACGACGACCGCGCCCTCCTGCTGGCGCACGGCGTTGTAGACCTCGCGCCCCATCCCGGGCAGGTTGAACACCGACTCGGTGACGATGGCGCCGCCCAGCAGCGTGCCGATGTCGGCGCCGATGAAGGTCACCACCGGGATCAGGCTGTTGCGCAAGGTGTGGCGGAGGATGACCGTCCGACTGGGCAGGCCCTTCGCCCGCGCCGTCCGGACGTAGTCGGCCCGCATGTTCTCGGCCACGCTGGTCCGCGTGAGCCGGGCGACGTACGCCAGCGAGCCGGAGGCGAGGATGAGCCCGGGCAGGAGGTAGCTGTAGAGCCCCTCGCGCGTCCCCGCGATGGGGAACCAGCCCAGCTGCAGACCGAACACGAACTGGGCCACGAAGCCGAGCACCAGGATCGGGATGGAGACGATGAGCGTCGTCGAGACCAGCACGAGGTTGTCGAAGTAACCGTTGCGCCGGATGCCGGCCAAAACGCCTGCGACGATGCCGATGAGGATCTCGAACGCCACGGCGACCAGGGCCAGCCGCACCGTGACCGGCAGCGTCCGGGCGATGATGTCCGCGACCGGCTGACCGTTGAAGGCGGTGCCGAGGTCGCCCTGGACCAGGTCGCCCACGTACTTGAGGTACTGGATGCCGAGCGGGTCGTTGAGGTTGAACTCGTCGCGTAGCTGGGCCATCACGGCGGCGGGCAGTGGGCGGTCGCCGGCCAGGGCACGGATGGGGTCGCCGGGCAGCGCGTAGACCATCGCGAAGATCAGGAACGACGCGCCGAGCAGGACCGGGATCGTCAGCAAGAGGCGGCGCGCTACGTAGCGGCCCATGTTCCCCCTCAGGTATGTGCGGGACCGCGGTCAGCGGTCACGCGAGTTCCATCGTGCATCCGGTAGGGGGCACGCGCGCCGCCGGGGGCGACTGTCCTGTGAAGAACAGTGCCCCCGGCGGGTCGTGCGGTGGTACTGGGGAATCAGCCGACGACGGTGACGTCCTCGACCCGGACCCGCTGGAACAGGTCCAGCGTGACGTTCTCGACGTTCTCGGAGTGCACCGACTGGATCTCGGTGAAGAACATCGGGGCCATCGGCATGTCCTGGATCAGGATGTCCTCCGCCTCCTGATAGGCCGCGATGGCGTCCTCGGCGCTCGAGGCCTGGTCGCCCTGGACCAGCAGCTGCTCCACCTCGGGGTTGGTGTAGAAGCTGTAGTTCGAGCCCGCCGGCGGCTGAGCCGCCGTCGTGAACAGCGGGGTCAGATAGCTGTCCGCGCTCGGGTAGTCGAAGCTCCAGCCGTAGCGGTAGGGCCCGGTGAAGCCCCGGCTCTCGCCCAGCGGCAGGTACTCGGAGAAGTCCAGGTTGCCCTGCAGGACGTACTCGACGTCGAGGTTCTCCCGCAGCTGGTTGCCCACGGCCTCCATCCACGCCTCGTGACCGGCGCCGGCGTTGAACCACAGCTCGATCGGCCGGCTCCGGTCGAAGCCGGCCTCGTCGAGGAGGTCGTTGGCCGCCTCCGGGTCGAAGGTGCAGTACTCGCAGATGCCCTCGCGGTAGCCCTCGACGACCGGCGCGATGAACGAGTCGGCCGGGGTGCGGGTGCCCTCGAAGATCGCCTCCGAGATCGCCTCCCGGTCGACGGCCATCGAGATGGCCTGGCGGACCCGCGGGTCGGCGTACCGGGCGTCGTAGGTCGGGAAGCCGAGGTAGGTGATCTGGGACGACTGGGTGCGGATGAACCGGTCGCCGAACTCCTCCTCCGCCGTCGCGATGGCGTCGGGCGGGATCACGTCGACGATGTCGAGGTTGCCGTCCTGGGTGTCGGTGTAGGCGGTGCCGACCTCGGCGTAGACGCGGTACTCGACCGCCTCGGCCTGGGCCTTGTTCTCGCCGGCGTAGTCCTCGTACCGGGTCAGGGTGATGCCCTCACCGGGGACGAACTCCTCCTCGGCCTGGAAGGGGCCGTTGCCGATCGGCCGGCTGCCGAAGCCCTCCGGGTCGTCGAAGAAGGCCTGGGGCAGCGGGTAGAACGGGTTGTACCCGACGACCGCCGGCCACTGCGCGAACGGCGAGCTCAGCGTCACCGTGAAGGTGGTGTCGTCGACGACGGCGAGGCCGCTCATCTCGGTGGCGGCGGGCTGGCCGGTGGGCTCGCCGGTCGCCTCGTCGACGGGGGCCTGCAGCTCCTCGTAGCCGGCGATGCGCGAGAGGTAGCCGGAACCACCCTGGGCGTTGGGGCTGTAGGCGGTGTAGTTCCACGCGTTGACGAAGGACTCCGCGTCGACGGGCGTGCCGTCGTGGAAGGTCCAGCCGTCCTTGAGCGTGATGGTCCAGGTCGTGTTGTCCTCGGACTCGATCGACTCGGCCACGCCGGTGTACTCGACCTCACCGTCGTTCGAGTAGCCGATCAGACCCGTCCACAGGGAGTTGACGACCTGGTCGCCCTCGCTCTCGGTCGTGTTGCCGGGCACCAGCGGGTTCTGGGGCTCGCCGATGTACATGCTGAAGGTGCCGCCACCCTCGGCGGTGCCGCCCTCCTCGGCGGCCTCTTCGCCGCCGCCGCCACAGGCGGTCATCAGCAGCGCGGCGGCGATGGCCGTCGCGACGAGCGAACTACTGCGCTTGCTGGACTTCACGTGCAAGGCCTCCCTCGTCCCGCGTGAGCGGGGGGAACGGACAGGTCGAACCGCGCCCGGCAGAGGGGCCCTCGGTCGACTGATTGGTCACGATCGGGGCGCACCCGGAAGGCAGAGACCTCCCCAGTACGACGGGTGGACCCTAGGCACGCCGCGGAGGGGGTGTCCACGGACGTCATCGAGTTGTGATCTGGGCCCACGACCCGCGCCACAACCGTAACTTCCACACCATGCGCGACCGTCGCCGGGCTGAACTTTCCTCGCGTTCGGCGTCCTCACAGGAGAGCTTCCCGCGCACGATCGCATACAGGTTCGGCGGCCGTGCCGCCCGGGTATTCGTCTCCTCCGGTACGGACGTCGAGCAGAGGAGTGCGGACCATGAGCGGCACGGACAAGCTCACCAACAAGATCGAGGAGGTCTCCGGCAAGGGGAAGCAGGCGGCCGGCGACGCCACTGACAACCCCGACCTGCAGGCGGAGGGCCAGAAGGAAGAGACGAAGAGCAACCTCAAGCAGGCGGGCGAGCACATCAAGGACGCCCTCAAGTAGCCCCTCCCCGCTTTCTGTACCGAAAGCTGCGGTTCCCAGCTCAGCTTTCGGTACGGAAAGCGGAAGACGGTGCTCAACCGGCCGTCAGGGGCAGACCCAGGGCGCGAGCGATCCGAGAGACCGCGTCGGCCAGGTCCCGCAGGTCGGCCCAACTCAGTCGGATGACTCGCCAGCCGGCGGCGACCAGTCGCTCGTAACGTCGATCGTCCCGCCGGATGTGCAGCTCGTCGAAGTGATGAGCGCCCTCGTACTCCACGATCAAGCGGGCCTCCGGCCAGGCGAGGTCCACCCGGCCCAGGAACTGCCCGTTCGCCGTCACGACGAACTGCGGCACGGGTGCGGGCAGACCGGCTCGCACACACGCCACCCTGACCAGCGACTCGGGCCGGCTCTCGCTCCGTCCGTCGGCCAGCGGTACCACCCTCGCGAAGCGCCTCGAGCCCCACTGCCCGCGCCGGTCCCGCGCGATCCGCGCCAGAGATCCGTCGTCCACGTGTCCGGCGCGGATCATGGCGTCCAGCAGGGCGACGGCCGGCGCCAACGGCTCGAGCGTGGCGATCTCCCACGCGGTGCGGAGCGGGGTGGTCAGACGCACGAGGTCGTCGGAGTCGTCGAGGGTGAGGACCTCGGCGGGTCCGATGTCCGTGCGGTGCACCCGGATGCCCCGTGGGCCCCGCCATGGGCAGTCCGGCGGGACGACGACCAGGACCGGATCGGTCGAACCAGCGAAGGGCGCGTCGAACCAGGCCGCCGCGGAGCGACCGGCGAGCACAGCTGCGGGCGGCATGACCAACATGGCTCCACGTGCGTACAGGCGGTGGTCCACCGCCAGGTGCGGATCGGCGTAGACGTCCTGGAACAGACGGCGATAGAGCCCCGACTGCAGCTGGGTCCGTGTCACCAGCCCGTCGGCGACAGCGTGCGAGCCGAGGAAGACGCCGCTGAGCGCCTGCAGTGATCTGGCCACGTGCCGCAGCGTCGCGCACGGACCGTCGCCGGCGCCGCCGTCGTCCACAACCCGTGGCCCAGGTCAGCTTCCTGTACGGAAAGCTGGATCTCGGAGCGGAGCTTCCGGTGCGGAAAGCGGGTCAGAGGAGGGTGCGGACGGCGGGGAGCAGGGGGCGGTCCGCGGGGATCCAGTCCAGCGCCTCCAGCTCGTCCGCCCGTACCCACCGCAGGGCCGCGTGCTCGTGCGCCACGGGCTCCTTCCCCACCAGCCGGGCCGACCACACCCGCAGCGTCGAGGCCCCCGGGGCGCCCCCGCCGACGACGCCGTCGAGCAGCACCTCGCCGACGAACGCCCCGGGCTCGATCGCGGCGCCCAGCTCCTCGGCGCACTCGCGGACCAGCGCCGAGAGCTCCGACTCCCCCGGCTCGACCTTGCCACCGGGGAACTCCCACAGACCGTCGAACGGGCCCCCCGCCCGCTGCGCGACCAGCACCCGGCCGTCGTCGACGATCGCGGCGCCCACCACCTGCAGGACGTCGAGGGCGCGGCGCTCGGCCGCGGCGGCGTAGGCGTCCAGGTGCGACCGCATCGCGCGGCGGATGCGCCGGCGCAGCACCACCCGGTCGAGGAGCCGGCCGAGCACACCCGGCACGTCGCTCTCCCAGTCGACCTGCTCGTCCACCCGGGTGCCGGCGCCGGTGGCCGTGAAGCGCCGGGAGTGGGTCAGCCAGCGCCAGCCGGGTGCGGGGCCGACGGCGTAGACGTCGCGCTCCGGCCGGATGGACACGACCTCCTCGAGCGGCGCCCTCCACGGCCGCCCCAGCGTCCGGGCGACGTCGAACGCCACGGTCAGCGGCGCCTCCACCACGGTGGTGAAACTCAGCTGCTGCACGGCGGGTCACCCTGCCAGACGGGCAGGATGACCTCCGTGCGCATCACCGCCCGCGTCGACTACGCCGTCCGCGCCGCCCTCGAACTGGCCGCCGCGGCCCCGGAAGCGCTGACCGCCGACCGCATCGCGACGACGCAGGGCATCCCCGCCCGGTTCCTGCAGACCATCCTCGGCGACCTCCAGCACGCCCGGCTGGTCACCAGCCAGCGCGGCCGCGAGGGCGGCTACCGGCTGGCGCTCCCGCCCTCGGAGATCTCGATCGCCCGGGTCATGCGGGTCGAGCAGGGCTTCCTCGCCGACGTGCACGGGAAGCGCCCCGAGGACGTGCAGTACCCCGGCGCGGCCACGACCCTGTCCACCGTCTGGGTGGCCGCCCGCGCCGGCTACCGACGGGTGCTCGAGGAGGTCACGCTGGCCGACGTCGTCGCCGGGACCCTGCCGGCGCACGCCGCGGAACTCGTCGCCATCGAGGACGCCTGGCGCTCCTTCGGCGACCCGTCCACCTCCTGACCGCGACCCGGCGACACCGGCTCACGGCGGCCTCCGGGACACTGGTCCGCATGCCCGCCCCGCAGGCCTCCGGCGTCACCGTCTTCCTCACCGGTCTCTCCGGCGCCGGCAAGTCCACGGTCGCCGACGCCCTCGTCGCCCGGCTGGAGGCCGAGGGCCGGCCGGTCACGGTCCTGGACGGCGACGTCGTCCGGACCCATCTCTCCAGCGAGCTCACGTTCTCGCGCGAGCACCGCGACCTCAACATCCGGCGGATCGGCTGGGTCGCCGGCGAGGTGGTCAGGCACGGCGGCACGGTCGTCGTCGCGGCGATCGCGCCGTACGAGGCCGCCCGCGAGGAGGCCCGCGCGCTGGTCGAGAAGCACGGCCGCTTCGTCCTCGTCCATCTCTCCACCCCGCTCGAGGTCTGCGAGCAGCGCGACGTCAAGGGTCTGTACGCGAGAGCCCGGGCCGGCGAGATCGCCGGCTTCACGGGTGTCAGCGACCCCTACGAGCCGCCGTCCCGCGCGGAGCTGACCCTCGACACCTCGGTCACCCCGCTGGAGGAGTCCGTCGCCCGCATCCGGGACGCGATGGACCCCCCGAGTGTTCTGTGATCTGCCCCACCCCACGGAAACGCCTGTGCTGTGGCACGCTAGAGGCATGACGGACCGCGGCCTGATGCTCGTCGCGCGTCTGCACATCGACCTGGCCCTGGTCTCCAGCGCCGTCTGTCGCGCCACGCGCTGACAACGGTCCCCCGCGCGGCTGACGCCGCGCCCTCCGATCTGCAGTGCCCTTCGCCCCCGCGGCCGGTTGCCGCGTGGCCGGAGGGCGCAGGAAGAAGCCCCGCCGTGACCACCCCCACCCGTGCCAGCAGCCGTCCCCAGCGTGGGGAGGGCCAGTGGGCGCTCGGCTACCGGGAGCCGCTCAACCCGAACGAGCGGATGAAGAAGGACTCCGATGGGCTCGAGGTCCGTCAGCGGATCCTGGACATCTACCAGTACACGGGGTTCAACGGCATCGACCCCAGCGATCTGCGCGGCCGCATGCGCTGGATGGGGCTCTACACCCAGCGCGCCCAGGGCATCCCCGGCGGCAAGACCGCCGTGCTGGAGCCCGAGGAGCTCGAGGACTCGTACTTCATGCTGCGCGTCCGCATCGACGGCGGTCAGCTGTCGGCCGACCAGCTGCGGGTGATCGCGGGCATCGCCACCGAGTTCGGCCGGAACGTCGCCGACGTGACCGACCGGCAGAACGTGCAGCTGCACTGGATCCGCATCGAGGACGTCCCCACGATCTGGGAGCGGCTGGAGGCGGTCGGCCTCGGGACGACGGAGGCCTGCGGGGACACGCCCCGCGTCATGCTCAACTGCCCGCTGGCCGGGATCCTCGAGGACGAGGTCATCGACGCCACCGACGTGGTCACCGAGACGGTCGCGAAGTACGTGGGCAGCCCCGAGTTCAGCAATCTGCCGCGCAAGTGGAAGACCTCGATGTCCGGGTGCGTGGACCACTGCACCGGCCACGAGATCAACGACGTCTCGTTCGTGGGCGTCGTGAACGAGGACGGCCAGGCCGGCTACGACCTCTGGGTCGGCGGGGGCCTCTCCACCAACCCCAAGCTGGCCCAGCGGCTCGGCGTCTTCGTCCGGCCGGACGAGGTCACCGAGGTCTGGGCCGCGGTGACCTCGGTGTTCCGCGACTACGGGTACCGCCGGCAGCGCAACCGTGCCCGCATCAAGTTCCTGATGGCCGACTGGGGCCCGGAGAAGTTCCGCCAGGTGCTGCAGGACGAGTTCCTGCACCGGGCCCTGCCCGATGGCCCCGCGCCGGCCCCGGCCAGGCACGACCAGCGCGACCACGTCGGCGTCATGCGGCAGAAGGACGGCGCCAACGCCGTCGGCTTCGCGCTCCGCACGGGCCGCACCAGCGGGTCGGAACTGGCCGCCGTCGCGGAGCTCGCCGAGCGGTTCGGCGCCGGCCGCATCCGGACGACGGCCCAGCAGAAGCTGGTCATCCTCGACGTGCCGGACGAGAAGGTCGAGGACCTGGTCGCGGAGCTGGCCGTGCACGACCTTCAGGTGCGTCCCAGCGCCTTCCGCCGCGGGACGATGGCCTGCACCGGCCTGGAGTTCTGCAAGCTGGCGATCGTGGAGACCAAGCACTTCGCGCAGGAGGTCTACCGCGAGCTGGAGAAGCGGCTGCCGGACTTCGACGAGCCCGTCGCCATCAACATCAACGGCTGCCCCAACAGCTGCGCCCGCTTCCAGACCGCCGACATCGGCTTCAAGGGCTCGATGGTGCGCGACGACTCCGGCGAGATGGTCGAGGGGTTCCAGGTCCACCTGGGCGGGCACCTCGGCATCGACGCCGCCTTCGGCCGCAAGTTCCGCGGTCACAAGGTGACCAAGGACGAGACCGCCGACTACTGCGAGCGGGTGCTGCGGGGCTACCTCGACCGCCGCGAGCCCGGTGAGCGCTTCGCCGCCTACGTCTCCCGCGCGGAGGAGGAGTGGCTCCTGTGAGGGCTCGCGACCTACCACCGGCCGGTGCCCACCTCGGCGGGCGCCGCGGAGGCGTGGCTGCCGTGAGCGCGGCGGGGTCACGTTCGCCGGGCCTCGGCCGGGCCCGCGCCGAGGAGCTCCGGTCGGTGTGAGCGAGGACGCGGGAAGCACGCGGAACCTGCCGCCGTTCCACTGCCCGTACTGCGGCGACGAGGACATCACCCCGTACGAGGACTCCCCCGACGGGTGGCGCTGTGCGTCGTGCCTGCGGGCGTTCACGGTGCGGCTGATCACGACGGGGGTGCAGCAGGGATGACGATGGCCATCCGCCCGACGCCACTGCTGGCCGAGGCCGCCGACGCGTGGTTCGACGGCATCGAGGACCCGGTCGAGCAGGCGCTGGCGGTCCTCAAGTGGGCCGGCGACACCTTCGGCGACGAGTTCGCGATCACCTCCTCCATGGCGGACGGGCTGCTCGCCCATCTGGCCAGCACCGCCATCCCCGGCGTGCACGTGATCTTCCTCGACACCGGTTACCACTTCGCCGAGACGATCGGCACCCGGGACTGGATCACCGGCGTCCTGCCGATCACGCTGGTCAACGTCACGCCGGAGCAGACCGTCGCCGAGCAGGACGCCCGGTACGGCGCGAGGCTGCACGACCGCGACCCCGACCTGTGCTGCTCGCTCCGCAAGGTGACGCCGCTCGCCGAGACCCTGTCCCGCTACGTCGCGTGGGGCTCGGGGATCCGGCGGGACGAGTCCCCCACCCGTGCGGGGACGAAGATCGTCGACTGGGACGCCAAGCGCGAGATGATCAAGTTCAACCCCATCGCCGCGTGGACCCAGGCGGACGTCGACGCCTACGTCGCCGAGCACCAGATCCCCGTGAATCCCCTCTTCGAGCTCGGCTACGGCTCGATCGGCTGCGCGCCGTGCACCCGCCCGGTCGCACCGGGCGAGGACGCCCGCGCCGGCCGCTGGGCCGGCCGCGGCAAGACCGAGTGCGGCATCCACAGCTGAGCTGAGCGCGGGCAGGATGGGCGGATGCCGCGTCCGCCGCTCCTCTCCCCCGCCGACGTCGCCGCCGCGCTGGCGGAGCTCCCGCACTGGACGGGGGACGGCGACGGCCTCCACCGCAAGGTGCAGCTGCCCACGTTCCGCGACGCCGTCGCCGCGATCGTCGCCATCGCCGACGTCGCCGAGGAGATGGACCACCACCCGGACGTCGACCTGCGCTGGCGCACCCTGCACCTGCACCTCGCCACGCACTCGGCCGGCGGCGTCACCGACCTCGACGTGCAGCTGGCCCGCCGGATCGACGCCCTGCTGCCGACCTGAGGGCACCGAGGAGCCGGCCTCTCCTCCGGGCTGCCGGTCGCACCGGCCCCGGAGGAGGGACCGGGCGCCCTCAGGTGCCGATGACGCCGCCGTCTTCCTTGGTGACGATCACGGTCGCCGACCGCGGCGTCTCGATGCCGTCCAGGCGCGGCCACGTGCTGCCGCCGTCCTCACCGGGGTGCTGGAGGTTGACGAACAGGGTCCGCCGGTCGGGCGTCGTCGCGATGCCGGTGACCTCGCACCCGACCACGCCGGTGAGGAAGCGGCGCACCTCGGGCTCGGCGCGGTACGGCGCCCGTGCATCGGCAGCCAGCATCTGGTTGTTGGCGCCGTTCGGCTGCGTGCCGTCGGTCTGGATCCAGGCCCGGCGGTCGGGATCCACCCACAGCCCGTCCGGCGACCCGAAGGCGTCCTCCGGCTCGACCGTCGACCCGTCGATCCCGTCCCCTGGGCCGGCCAGCAGGAACAGGTCCCAGCGGAAGCCGGTGGCGGTGTGGTCACCGCCGTCCTCGTCCCAGCGGACGATGTGGCCCCACTTGTTGCCGACCCTCCTGCCGTCGGCGTCCGGCGGGAAGGCGCGCGGGTTCGGGCCGTTCGGGGCGGTGCGGTCGGCGTTGTTGGTCAGCGTCAGGTAGACGGTCCCGCTGTCCGGGTCGACGGCGGTCCACTCGGGGCGGTCCATGGGCGTCGCACCCACCTCGTCGGCCGCCAGCCGGGTCTTGACCAGCACCTCACCCTGATCGGCGAACCCGTTCTCCGGGGTCAGGCCGCGCTCACCGTGCACCAGGGGGATCCACTCGCCGCGCCCGTCGTCCGAGAAGCGCGCCACGTAGAGGGTGCCCTCGTCCAGGGGGCTCTGCGCACGGCCCCGGAACCGGGGGTGGTCCCACCGGTGCGCGCTGACGAACTTGTAGACGTACTCGTTGACCTGGTCGTCACCCATGTAGACGACGACCCGCCCGTCCCGTGCGATCTGCACGGTCGCGTCCTCGTGCTTGAGCCGCCCGAGAGCGGTCCGCTTGACCGGCGTGGAATCCGGCTCGAACGGGTCGATCTCGACCACCCAGCCGAAGCGGTTGGCCTCGTTGGGGTCCTCCGGCGTGACGACGAAGCGGGGGTCGTGCGCCGCCCAGCCGTTGCGGTCGCCTCCGACCCCGTACCGCTTCACCAGCGCGGCGCTGTCGCCGTCCAGGGTGCCGTCCACCCGGAAGTACCCGTTGAAGTTCTCCTCGCAGGTGAGGTAGGTGCCCCAGGGCGTCTCCCCGTTGCCGCAGTTGTTGAGCGTGCCGAGCGGGCGGCGCCCGGCCCGGTCCGCAGTGGTGCGGACCAGCTCGTGGCCCGTGGCCGGGCCGGAAAAGGCCATCGGCGTCGAGGCGGTGATCCGGCGGTTGCGCGTCGAGCGGACCACCTGCCACTCCCCGGACGCGGCGCACGCGATCTCGACGACGGAGACGCCGTGCGCGTTCTGCGACTTGCGCACCCCTTCGGCCGTCCGGGGCTCGTAGCCGGCCACGAACGTGCCCTGGTGCAGGTAGTACTCGTCGGTGTACTCGTGGTTGAGCACGAGCAGCCCGTGCCGGTTGCCGCGGTCGCCGGAGGCCAGCGGGAAGTAGGTCATGCCGTCGTGGTGCATGCCGACCTGCTGGGCCTGCTCGTCGGCGGTGTTCCCGGTCGGGACGCCTTCGCTCGGCGTGCCCGGGCGGAACGCCGGGAAGAACCCGAGGATCGGCGTGCCCCACGGGATGAACGGACGGGCGGAGTAGCCGTCGGGGACGACGACCTCGTCGAGGCCGCTCGGCGGGATCGCTTCGAACCCGAGCAGTGAACCGGCGGTGGTCCCCGTGGACCCACCGCCGGTGAAGGCGCGGGCCGGCGGTGCGCCGACCACGCTGGTGGTGAGGAAGCCGGCTGCGGCCAGCATGCCCCCGGCCAGCACCGAGCGACGGGACAGCCGGGCCTCGGCGATCTCCATGAAGGGCCGGGCGGTCGAGGGGTTGCTGCTTCGGTCGTCCGGGTCCGGTGACTCGGTAACGGGCGGTTCGGTCAGGGTCATCGAATCTCCTGGGACGGCGGGAAGGTCAGCCGTCCCCGACGCTAGGAAGCGTCTGCGACCTCTCCATGACCGCTCGAGGGACGGTCGGTGAAGGCGGCGTTCACCGGCCGTTCACCCACGGTGGTGACGTGGCGACCGGTGGACGAGGCCCCGGCGCGAGTTCACTGCGCACCTGCCATGCCCCTGGACCGCACACCGGCGCGAGCTCAGGCTTCGACCGGGAGGACCAGCAGGCGGAGCAGACGGTCGGCCTCGGCGTCCGGGTCCTCGGTGAGCCCGGTGTGCACCGGGCCGGGCTGGATGACCGTGCTGCGGGGTGCGGTCAGCCAGCGGAACCGCGAGCCGAGCGCCTCGCGCCCCGCCGCGCCCGCACCGGGAGCCGCCGCGCAGACGTCGGTGGCCGCCTGGAGCGCCCGGCGGATCGCCTCCGCATCCGCTGTCGGGTCCAGCGCGTGCAGGCGGTCGACGTCCAGGTGCACGCGCGAGCCCAGGTAGTCGCGCTGGCGGCAGTACACGAGGACGCCGGCGTTGAACGCCTCCCCCCGCTCGACCCGCGGAACGACCCTCAGCACGGCGTACTCGAACGTGTCCCTGGTCCCGGAGCGGCTCATCGCTGGGTCACCCCCTCCGGCGGGGGCGGGCCGAGCCAGGCCGGCCGGTTCTCCCCCCGTGGCGCACGGCGCCGAGCGCCACCGCCCGCCTCGGCCGCGGCCACCAGCGGCGGTAGCCACGCGTTGCGGGCGGCCAGCCGGGCCAGCAACTGCTCGACGTAACGGATCCGGAGCGCGTCGGGCTCCTCCTCCAGCCACTCGTCGGGCACCTGGGCGAGGACTTCCTCCAGCAGCGGGCGGGTGACCCGGCCGGCCAGCGCGGCGTCGGCGGCGGCCACCTGGGGGTCGCATTCGAGGAGGGCGTGGGCGGACGCGTCGTAGGGGCGCGTGATCGCCGCCTCGGCCCCCGGCCAGTGATGGTGGAAGGTCAGTGCGGCACCGTGGTCGATCAGCTGCAGCCGGCCGTGCCAGAACAGCATGTTCGGATTGCGCCAGGAACGGTCGACGTTGCCGATCAGCGCGTCGAACCACAGCACGCGCCCGGCGAGCTCGGGAGGGACTCCGTCGGCCCCGGCCTCGAAGTCCAGCGCCCCGGGCAAGTAGTCGAGACCGAGGTTGCGCCCGGCCGAGCGCTGGAGCAGCTCCTGCACCTCGAAGTCCGGCTCGCCGACCGCGAGCTCCGGCACGACGTCGACCGTGACCAGCGCGGGCACCGGCAGGTCCAGCGCCCGGGCCAGCTCGGCGCAGATCACCTCGGCGACAAGCACCTCGACGCCCTGTCCGGCGGCCCGCCACTTGACCACGTACGTGCCCAGGTCGTCGGCTTCCATGAGGCCCGGCAGCGAGCCACCCTCGCGCAGCGGGGTGACGTAGCGGGTGGCGGTGACGGCGGTGAGCACAGTGCCGATCAACCTACGTGGTGGGACGTCGCGAGGTGGGAGCAGAAGGCGGCCTGCCCGAGGGCGCGGCCCGCTTCACCACTGTGCGCTCCCCTCCGGTGCCGTCTGGGTGGCAACTCGCCGCACGAGTACCGATCCTGCCGCGGCAGCGCCGCCTCGACGCCCCGCCGGGCGCCTGCCGTTGGGGAGAGTCCGCGCCGGAGCGCTCATCCGTGCCGAACTCCGGAGGACCCGTGCCGACGACGCCTACGGACCCGGGACCCCCCGACGCGAGGGACGGCGGGGGGACGGGATCAGGCGATCCGTTCCCTGAGGACGGCCGTGAACCGTTCGATGCACTGTTCCTCCTCGCCCTGGCCTGCGCGGCCGCCCTGGTCGCCCTCGTGGTGATCTACGTGGGCATGACCGGAGGCGGTCCCGGCGCCCTCGGCCGGCAGGCCGCGATCGGTACTACCGGGGCGACCGCGGCCGGCGGAGCGGCGCCCTTCTCGGGGGATGTCGCCGGCCCGATCGGCGTGCCGGCGCTGGCCAACGACGACCGACCCATTCTTCCCGGCGGGCGGTCGACGGCCGGTCCGGTCGGTGACGCATCGGCCGGCTCGGGGAGCGGGATCAGCGGCGCCCGGCAGCCGACCCGGGCCGACACATCGTCCACGGCGGCCGCACCCGGCGGGCCGGCAGGGGCGGCGCCGGCTCTCGCCGCGTTCCCCGCGCCGGGGGCTCCCACGACGGGGGACCGGGCGAGCACGCCGCCATCGGCCGGGCGGACCACGTCGGAGGCCCCGCCGACGACCGAGGCACCGCCACCCAGGACCGAGGCACCACCACCGACCACCGAGGCACCACCACCGACCACCGAGGCACCACCACCGACCACCGAGGCACCACCACCGACCACCGAGGCACCACCACCGACCACCGAGGCACCACCACCCACGACCGAGGCACCACCACCCACGACCGAGGCACCGCCGCCGATCACCGAGGCACCGCCGCCGATCACCGAGGCACCGCCGCCGATCACCGAGGCACCGCCGCTGCCCTGACCACGCGGGGCGGTCCCCTGGCCGGTGATCCGACGCCGTCGGCCGGTGTTCCGTGGCCGGGCGTGCCACGGCCGGAGCGCCGCAGGTCCTGGGTCACCGGTGGAGTGAGCGCCGTGTCTCGCGCCCCGCAGACTGGGTGCATGCCCTACCTGCTGCGTGCCGGGCGGTCGTGATGGGCTTGCTGCGTGCGACCGACCCCGCCCGGCTCCTCGACGCGCCGTTGACCTACGCCTCGGTGGGTGCGGCACGGACGGGCGACGTGCCCGAGGGATTCCACGGATCCCACCGCCGGGCCGTCGTCGGATCCGGCCGGGACGACTTCGAGCGGGCGGCTGCCGCCGTCTTCGGCTGGCGAGCGCAGCGCGGCGTGGGCCTGCGGGTGCGGGCCACCGGCCCGGCCGGCCGGCCCGGAACGGTCGTCGTCCTGACCGCGGGTCTGCCCCGGTTCGGCTACGACATCCCCTGCCGCGTGGTGTGGGCCGAGACCGGGGGCGACGAGCGCGGATTCGCCTACGGCACCCTGCCCGGGCATCCCGAGAGCGGGGAGGAGTGCTTCCTCGTCCGGCTGACCCCGGCGGGCGAGGTCGTCTACGAGATCCGCGTTTTCTTCCGGCTGGCGTCACCGCTGGCCCGGCTGGGCGGACCGGTCAGCCTGCTGCTCCAGCGGCTGGCCACCGATCGGTACGTTGCCGCGATCCGGCGCGCAGCACGCGGTTGACCGTCCCGGCGGCGTCAGCGACCGGCGTCGGCCTCGGCCCGCTCGCGCTGGATGAGCTGCTTGCTCCGGAGCAGCCGCAGGACGGTGACCACCAGCAGTCCGCCGGCCATGTTGAGCAGCGCGGTGTACCAGAACCAGGCCAGCCAGTCGCCGTAGCCGAGCGGGCCACCGGCGTGGATCCCGGCGAAGATGACCAGCGAGTCGAGGATCGAGTGGAACATCTGCAACCCGGCGAGCAGGAACGCACCCGCGACCGCGGCCACGACCTTGGCCGGATCCGAGGTGGTGCCGTGCTGCATGCGGGTCATCAGGGTCAGCGAACTGCCGGCCAGCAGTGCGAGACAGACCGCCTGCCGGTCGAGGGGCGCGTCGGCGAAGTGGGTCGCCGACTCCACGGCCGTCGCCCGCAGCCGTGGGAACGCCGTCACCACCAGCCACATGAACAGCCAGCCCCCCACGAGGTTGGCGACCAGGGTGCCGCCCCACAGCTTGCCGAGCTGGCCGACCCCGGCCCGGCCGGCGACGACGGCGGTGACCGGCACGAGGAAGCCCTCCGTGAAGAGCTCGCTGCGCGCCAGCAGGAGGGCGATGAAGCCGATGCTGAATGCGATCCCGGCCAGCAGGTGGTTCTGCGTCTCGTGGTACACCGCGAACATCGCCAGCACGCCGGTCCCGACCTCCAGGCCTCCGGCGAAGCCCGTGGAGAGGACCTCACGCCACGAGCGGTGCAGGCGCTGCGCCCCCTCGCTGACGATCGTCTCGAACGCCTCGGTGAGCTCGTCCTCGACGGGGGCGTCGCGCTCACCGAGCTCCGTGCGCTTCTGGTCCAGGTCCACGGCGTCTCCTCGAGTGCGGTGACGCCGAGGCCGCAACCGGCGACGCGTCCTGGCTGCGCTACCCCCACCCACCGGGCGGCCACACCTGGCCCGCGGTCAGCGCCCCGGGGGCGGCGGCGGTCGGTACCCCGCCGGAGGCGGAGGCGGTGGGCGGTAGGCAGCGGGCGGCGGGGGCCCGGTGCCGGGGGGCGGCAGGGGGCCGGCGCCCGAGGGGAGTCCGTAGCCGGGCGCACCCACGGCGGCGGGCACGTCGTCGATGAAGGGGATCTTGGTGCTGTACTGCTGGTACAGCTTGACTGCGTCCTCCATCGCCAGGTGCCCGTACCGGATAAGCGTGGCCAGCCCCTCGAGCTCGGCGTTGGCCGCCTCGGCGGTGCTGATCCTGGCGACGTCGTCATGCGCCTTGCCGATGTTGGTGAGGATCGCGGCCGACACCGACACGAGCAGGGCGAGCAGGCACAGCACCCGCCACACGTAGGACTCGCTGACCAGTCCGAGGGCACCCTGGACGCCCTCCGCGAACGTCTCGCCGCCGATCGCGGGGCCGGCGGTGAAGAGCGCGGCCAGCGAGCTGAGCACGATCGTGGCGGTGGTCCGCCGGCGGGTGCGCGGGCGCTGGTGGCGCAGGAAGGCCTGGATCGACGCGCGCCGCGCGTCGATGCGCCACAGGAGGTCCCGGCGGAGGTCGTCGCCATCGGCCATGAGCCGTCTCCCCCTCGCGTTCCCGCTGTGTCGAGCCTAGCGACGACGGTGCCCGGCCAGTGGTCGCGCGAGCGCCCGACCTGAGCCCACGTCGGGTCCTCGGGGCTCCCGGGCGACGAGCAGGTCCGGTCAAGGACGCCGTGGCTCCCGGTCCCCCGCTCCCCCGTCGTCCCGCCGCAACTCCACGACGCCGTCCCACCGGTGGAGCACGGCCTCCCGGCTCCGGTCGCTGGGCGATGACGTCGAAGCGCCCGGGCGTGGTCAGGGGCCGGAGCGGCGGGCCGTCGGGGTCGGCCGTGGCGGGCCGTTCCGGCGGATCAGCCGCTGGGCCCGAACCGCTCCACCCGGATGCCCGCCGGGGGGGACGCCCATGCCCACCAGGAGCTGGCCGGCCGCCTCGGCGAACGCCGCCGATCCGCACACGTACGCCGTCTGGCCCGGCTCCCACAGCGGCACGAGATCCGCGGCGGTGAGCCGCCCGGGGGGGCGGATGCCGTGCGGCTCCCGCGTGAGGACCAGCAGCGCGCCGGCCGCGACCAGCTCGTCGGCGTAGGGCAGCCGGTCCAGCGTCCGGGCGGACACCGCGATGCGCAGCAGGCCCGTCCGGCCGAGCGCCCGCGCGTGCCGGAGCATCCCGATGAACGGGACGACGCCGAACCCCCCGGCGACCAGCAGCGCGGGCGTCTCGCCGTCCCAGACGAACCAGCCGCCGATCGGCCCACGGACCTCGAGCTCGTCGCCGGGTTCGACGACGTCGGCCAGGTGGGTGGAGACCTCCCCGTCGTCCAGCCGCTCCACGAACAGCTCGACCAGCGGGTCGCCGGGCGCCGAGGCGATCGAGTAGGACCGCTGGGCGGTGTAGCCGTCCTCGGCGGTCAGCCGGACGACGTAGTGCTGGCCGGGCAGGTGGTCGATCCGGTCGTGCACGTCCAGCCGCAGCTCGACCGAGCGCCGGATCGGGCGGCGCACGCGGGCGACGGTCGCCGTCCGCCAGCCCCCGGTGGGCGCGCCGACGACGCCCGGACCGAGCACGGCCGCGTCCGGTCCCCCACCCACGCCCTCAATCACCCTGGTACCGCTGCTGCCGCCACGGGTCCCCGAGGTCGTGGTAGCCGTTCTGCTCCCAGAAGCCCGGCTGGTCACGGGTCAGCAGCGTCAGCCGGCTGATCCACTTGGCGCTCTTCCAGAAGTAGAGGTGCGGCACCAGCAGCCGGACCGGGCCGCCGTGCTCGATGGGGAGGGGCTTCCCGCCGAACTCCCAGACCACCCACGCCTTCCCGCCGGTGACGTGCTCGAGCGGCAGGTTGGTCGTGTAGCCGGTCTTCGAGGTCGCCATGACGAAGTGCGCCTCGGCAGTGGGCCGGACGACATCGAGGAGCGTGTCGACGCTGACCCCGGCGAAGTAGGTGTCAAACTTCGACCAGGTGGTGACGCAGTGGATGTCGCCGCGGTACTCCGAGCGGGGCAGCGCGTGGGCCTCGTCCCAGGTCCAGGTCGTCGGCGACTCCACCCTCCCGTCGACGGTGATGCTCCACGTCTCGGGGGCGATCCGCGGTGTCGGCTCGGCCGTGAGCACCGGCCAGTCGCTGCCGACGTCGTACTGGCCGGGCGGCAGCCGCGGATCCCGCTGGCGTCGACGGCCGAGGAAGCCTCGGGTGGGTCCGGGCACGTGGCGTCCTCCCGTCGGGGCCCGCGGCTCGCCGACCTCCGCCGGGGCAACAGCAGACCCTAACCGCCCGAGCAGGGGTGAGGGCACCCTTACGAGAGCTGAGTCACCCCGCGTTTACCTGGCCGCAACCACGCCAGGGACCTAGCTTTGTCCCCGTGGTGACGGTGACGGATCAGGTCCAGCGCAGGACCCCCAAGGAAGCGAAGACCAGCTCGGTCTTCAAGAAGATCGTCATGGCGGTCAGCGGCATCATCTTGGTGCTGTACCTGATCGCGCACATGATCGGGAACCTCAAGGCCTTCTCGGGCCGGGACGAGTTCAACCACTACTCCGAGTGGCTGCGCACCATCGGCAACCCGGCCCTGCCGGGCGCGACCGCGCTGTGGATCATCCGGATCGTCCTGCTGGTCGCCGTGGCCGCCCACATCTGGGCCGCGGTGTCGCTGTGGCGCCAGGCGAAGCGGGCCCGCCCCCAGGGCTACGTCAAGAAGAAGTCCGTGGCCCAGAGCTACGCCTCCCGGACGATGCGCTGGGGCGGCGTGATCATCGCCGCCTTCGTCATCTGGCACCTCCTCGACCTCACCTGGGGCACGGTGAACAGCGCGGGTGACGCCTCGCCGTACGACCGCCTGGTCGCGAGCTTCTCCAACCCGGTGTCCACCGCCTTCTACGCGATCGCGGTGATCCTGGTGGGCATGCACCTGCGGCACGGCATCTGGAGCGCCACGCAGACGCTGGGGCAGAGCAACCGGCGTCGCGAGGTGACGGTGAACTATGCCGCGACCGCGATCGCCACGGTCCTGACGCTCGGGTTCCTGCTCGTGCCCTTTTCCGTCCTCTTCGGTCTGATCGACTAAGGATCCCAGGCATGCCTCTCGACCTGTTCACCGTCGGCGAACCGATCGCCGACACCAAGGCCCCCATGGACGTGCCGATCGGCGAGCGCTGGAGCACCCGACGGTTCCGCGGCCGTCTCGTCAACCCGGCCAACCGCCGCAAGATGACGATCATCGTCGTCGGCACCGGACTGGCCGGCGGTTCGGCCGCTGCCACGCTCGGCGAGGCCGGCTACAAGGTCAAGTCCTTCTGGTACCAGGACAGCCCCCGTCGCGCGCACAGCGTCGCCGCGCAGGGCGGCATCAACGCCGCCAAGAACTACCGCAACGACGGCGACAGCGTGCACCGCCTCTTCTACGACACGGTGAAGGGCGGCGACTTCCGCTCCCGCGAGAGCAACGTCCACCGCCTCGCCGAGGTCAGCGTCAACATCATCGACCAGTGCGTCGCCCAGGGCGTGCCCTTCGCTCGCGAGTACGGCGGCCTGCTGGACAACCGCTCCTTCGGCGGCACCCAGGTCTCGCGCACGTTCTACGCGCGGGGCCAGACGGGCCAGCAGCTGCTGTACGGCGCCTACCAGGCCCTGGAGCGGCAGGTCGCGGCCGGCAACGTCGAGGAGCACGCGCGGACCGAGATGCTCGACCTGATCGTGGTCGACGGCCGGGCCCGCGGCATCGTCGCCCGCGACCTGGTCACCGGCGAGATCAGCACGCACTTCGCCGACGCGGTGGTGCTGGCCACCGGTGGCTACGGGAACGTCTTCTACCTCTCGACCAACGCCAAGGGTTCCAACGCCACGGCGATCTGGCGGGCGCACAAGCGCGGCGCCTACTTCGGCAACCCCTGCTACACGCAGATCCACCCGACCTGCATCCCGGTCAAGGGCGACTACCAGTCCAAACTCACGCTGATGAGCGAGTCGCTGCGCAACGACGGCCGCGTGTGGGTGCCCAAGGAGCGCGGCGACACCCGCGACCCCCGGGACATCCCCGAGGACGAGCGCGACTACTACCTCGAGCGGATCTACCCCTCGTTCGGCAACCTGGTCCCCCGCGACATCGCCTCGCGGCAGGCCAAGAACGTCTGCGACGAGGGCCGTGGCGTCGGCCCCGGCGGTCTCGGTGTGTACCTCGACTTCGCCGAGGCGATCCAGCGGCTGGGCCGCCCGGCGGTCGAGGCCAAGTACGGCAACCTCTTCGACATGTACGCCCAGATCACCGGCGAGAACCCGTACGAGGTCCCGATGCGGATCTACCCGGCGGTCCACTACACGATGGGTGGCCTCTGGGTCGACTACGACCTGCAGTCGACCATCCCGGGCATGTTCGTGATCGGTGAGGCCAACTTCTCCGACCACGGCGCCAACCGGCTGGGCGCCAGCGCGCTCATGCAGGGGCTGGCCGACGGCTACTTCGTGCTGCCGGCCACGATCACCGAGTACCTCGCCGACGGCCCCTTCCCCACGGTCGACGACTCGCACCCGGCGACCGTCGAGGCGCTGCAGGGCGTCCAGGCGCAGGTGCAGAAGCTGCTCACCATCAACGGCACCCGCAGCCCGGCGTCCTTCCACCGGGAGCTGGGCCGGCTGATGTGGGACCTCTGCGGCATGGAGCGCTCCGAGGAGAGCCTGCGCAAGGCCCTGGACCGCATCCCCGAGATCCGTCAGGAGTTCTGGACCAACCTGCGGGTCACCGGCGACGAGGGGTCGTTCAACCAGACCCTGGAGCACGCCGGCCGGGTCGCCGACTTCATCGAGCTCGCCGAGCTCATGTGCATCGACGCCCTGCACCGGAACGAGAGCTGCGGCGGCCACTTCCGCGCCGAGAGCCAGACCCCCGACGGCGAGGCCCTGCGCGACGACGAGAACTTCGCCTACGTCGCCGCCTGGGAGTGGACGCCGGAGGGCCAGCCCCCGGTCCTGCACAAGGAAGACCTCGAGTACGAGTACGTCCATCTCGCCCAGCGGAGCTACAAGTGACAGCAACACGTGAGGTCGACCGGCACACGAGCGTCGGAACGACCCCGTCGGACAAGCGCGGCATGAGCCTGACCCTGCGCATCTGGCGGCAGAACGGCCCGGCGGCCAAGGGCAAGATGGTCACCTACAAGGTCACCGACATCTCGCCGGACATGTCCTTCCTCGAGATGCTCGACGTGCTCAACGAGCAGCTGATCGTGCAGGGCGAGGACCCGGTCGCCTTCGACCACGACTGCCGCGAGGGCATCTGCGGTATGTGCGGCGTCATGATCAACGGCGAGGCGCACGGTCCCCAGCAGACCACCACCTGCCAGCTGCACATGCGCTCGTTCAAGGACGGCGACCGGATCGACATCGAGCCGTGGCGGGCCAGCGCGTTCCCGGTGATCAAGGACCTCGCCGTCGACCGGCGGGCCCTGGACCGGATCATCCAGGCCGGCGGCTACATCTCCGTCCCGACCGGGACCGCGCCGGAGGCGCACTCCACGCCGGTGCCGAAGAAGGACTCCGACGCCGCGTTCGACGCCGCCACCTGCATCGGTTGCGGCGCCTGCGTGGCGGCCTGCCCGAACGCCTCCTCGATGCTGTTCACCGCCGCGAAGGTGACCCACCTCGGGCTCCTGCCGCAGGGTCAGCCCGAGCGCAACGACCGGGTGGTCAACATGGTCGCCCAGCAGGACCGCGAGGGCTTCGGCGGCTGCACGAACATCGGCGAGTGCTCGCACGCCTGCCCGAAGGGCATCTCGATGGAGACCATCTCCCGGCTCAACCACGACCTGCTCGGCGCGCTCCGGGCCGGGGCGCGGCCCAAGAGCTGACAGAGGAGCGTCCCCGGCTCCCTCACCCCCCCGCGGAAGACCCCTTTCCCCCACCGCTCGCGAGCTCGCGGCGGTGCCCGGACGGGGCCGAGCCTCTGGCCGGGGGCCTACCGCCGAACGGGCGGGGATCCCACTCCGGGGTCCCCGCCCGTTCCGCACGACGGGACGGTCCCCGTCGCTGTCAGATGCAGGACCGGCGGGGTTGCCGGTGTCCACGTACAGCGGGACGTCGTCGTGCGGTGCCGCCGGTCGACTGCGCCGCCACTCCAGCTGGGGGCCAGGCAGGGATCGGTCGTGACCGCCGAGCCGCCGTTGACCCCGACGGTGGCGAACGCCGGCCCGGTCGGCAGTGACCGCCGCACTGCGGATACGACACGTCGACCGCGACCAGCCGACCGACCGAGGGTTCGGCCTGCGCCGGACCGATCGCCCAGTCGATGGGGAACCGACGCCGGCCTGGCGCAGCCGGGCGCCCTTGAGTGGGGGTGGCGTGGGCCGCGGCCATCGCCGACGAGACCGTCTGGGACGGTGGCAACTGGCCCGGGATCCCCGTGCCGGGGAGCGGCTGGAGCGGCCGGGTCCAGGGCTCGGCCGACTGGTCCGGCGACAGCTGGTCGGGAGCCGGCTGGCGCAGCGCCGACCTCGCCGGCGCGGGGTGGTGGTGACCTCGGTGGCCGACGGACCTCGCCTCCCGGGTCCGGTGCCCCGCGCTCGCCCGGCAATCAGCTGGGCCCACCACCACGGCGGAACGGCGAAACCCGAGGGCTGCCGGTACTGCCCCCTCCGGGGGAGGCCACTGCGGTCCGGCTGCATCGCCGGGTCGACCCGGCCGAGACCGGACGCAGGAAGTCTTCGCAGGGGAGGTGAGGGATGTCGGCCGACAGCACCGAGGATCAGGTGCCCGAAGACGCCGGGCGGGTCAGGCAGCGCCTGACGGTGCTCGGCCTCACCGCGGTCCTCCTCGGGCTCGCCGGCGCGCTGAGCCCCTACCTCTCCCGCGGCGATGCCTTCCTCCCCGGGCCCACGCTGCCGTGGTGGGCCCTGGCCATCGCGTTCGCCGCCACCGAGGTCAACGTCCTCCACATCCAGCACCAGCGCGAGGCGCGCACCATCTCGCTGAGCGAGCTGCCCCTGGTCCTGGGGCTCTTCTTCGCCTCCCCGGTGTCACTGGTGCTGGGGCGGCTGGTGGGCTCGGTCGCGGTGCTCGTCCTGTACCGGCGGTCCCCCGCGCTGAAGACGACGTTCAACCTGGGCCTGTTCGCGGCCGAGACCGCGGTCGCCGTCGCCGTCTTCTCCGCGATCACGACGTGGACCGATGGCCACGTGCTCGGCACCTGGCTCGGCGCCTACGCGGCCGCTCTGACCACCGGCTCCATGGGCGCCCTCGCGATCAGTCTGGTGATCGCCGCGCACGAGGGCGGCCTCCGCCTGATGTCGCTGCTGCGCGGGACGATCACGGGGCTGGCCGTGGCGCCGATGGTGGTCACGCTCGCCCTCGTCGCCGTCACCAGCCTCGGGGCCTCGCCGCAGAGCACGTGGCTGCTCGTCGCCTTCGGCATCTTGTTGCTGCTGGCCTACCGCGCCTACGCGTCCCTGGCCCACCGGCACCTCAACCTCGAGCGTCTCTACCGGTTCAGCCAGGCGGTCAGCAGCGCCCCGGAGGTCGACGAGGTCCTGCGGCGGGTGCTGAGCGAGGCCAAGGAACTGCTGCGCTCCGAGCGCGCCTCGATCGGCTTCGTCGTCGGCGACGGCGGACTGGTCGGCCGTGTCCGGCTCGGGGTCACCGACCGCCTGTCCCGGGCGGAGGAACCACCCGGCCCCGAGGACCGGTGGCTGCTCCAGCAGGTGGTCGGCGAGCGCGCTCCGCTCCTCCTGCCGCGGAACACCCGCGACCCTGCTTCCCGCCGGCTGCTGGACAAGCACGCCATGCGGGAGGCGGTGGCCGTACCGCTGCGGGGAACCGCGGGCGTTCTCGGCGTCCTCGTCGTCGCTGACCGGATGGGGGACATCCGCACCTACGACGAGAACGACGTGCTGCTCCTCGAGACGGTGGCCAACCACGCCAGCGTGGCCCTGCAGAACGGCGAGCTCATCGGCCGGCTGCGGCACGAGGCCCTGCACGACGCGCTGACCGGGCTGCCGAACCGGGTGCAGCTGCAGCGCCGGCTCGGCGAGGCCATCGACGACATCTTCCTGCGCCGGTCCGAGGGCGCGGCCGTCATGCTGCTGGACCTGGACCAGTTCAAGGAGATCAACGACACGCTCGGTCACCAGGAGGGCGACCTCCTCCTGATCGAGATCGGTGCCCGCCTCACCACCGCGGTCGGGAACGCCGGCGTCGTCGCCCGCCTCGGTGGCGACGAGTTCGCCATCCTCGTGCCCGGGACCGGCGACGAGGACAGGGTGCGGCACGTCGGGCGTCGCCTGCTGCGCGCGCTGGAGCAGCCGGTCGCCCTCGACGGCCTGGAGGTGGAGGTGCGTGCCTCCATCGGCGTGGCCCTCGCCCCCGCCCATGCGCAGGATCCGGCGGGCCTGCTCAAGCGTGCCGACCTGGCGATGCACGACGCGAAGGTCTCGGCGAAGGGCCTGCGCATCTACGAGCCGGAGCTGGAGACCAGCCCGCGCCGGGTCACCCTCGTCGCGGAACTGCGCGCCGCGCTGAACAACGGCGAGATCGCGGTGCACGTGCAGCCCAAGGCGGGACTGGCCGACGGAACGGTGACCGGCGCCGAGGCGCTCGTCCGCTGGGAGCACCCGGAGCTGGGCCGCGTCTCCCCCGACGAGTTCATCCCCGTCGCCGAGCGCAGCGGCCTGATCGGCCCGCTGACCACGCGCGTGCTCGATCTGTCGCTGGCCGCGGTCGCCGGGTGGCGTTCGGCCGGACACGATCTGGGCATCGCCGTCAACCTCTCCACCCGGAGCCTGCACGACGCCGATCTCGTCGACGAGGTGGCCCGGCTCCTGCGCCGCCACGACGTCCCGGCGGACCGGCTGACCCTCGAGGTCACCGAGGGTTCGGTCATGGCCGACCCGGCACGGGCCGTGGCGCTGCTGCACCAGCTGCGCGACCTCGGGGTGCGGCTCTCGGTCGACGACTTCGGGACCGGTTACTCGTCGCTGTCCTACCTCAAGCGACTGCCGGTGCAGGAGGTCAAGATCGACCGGAGCTTCGTCACGGGGCTCACGGAGGACGGCGAGGACGTCGCCATCGTCCGTACGATCGTCGACCTCGGCCGGCACCTGGGCCTGCAGGTGGTCGCCGAAGGCGTCGAGGAGCGGTCGACGTGGGAACTCCTCGCCTCGATGGGGTGCGACCTGGCCCAGGGCTGGTACCTCGGCCGGCCGATGCCGATCGGCGAGCTCGTCCCGTGGCTGCGGACCCGCGAGCGGGCCGAGGGCCGAGGCGGCCTGCGGGTCGTGTGAGCCCCGCCGCCCGCACCCCTGGACCGCGGACCGGGCGGGTGCCACGCTCCTCCGGCGGAGGAGGTGTGATGGCCACCTGGGCCGACGTGGCGCGGATCTGCCTGGCGCTGCCCGGGACCACCGAGGTGAGCTCCCGCGGTGGGCGGCAGTGGCGGGTGCGCGACAAGGGCTTCGTCTGGGAACGGCCGCTGCGGAAGAAGGACCTGGCCGAGCTGGGACCCCGCGCACCCACCGGTACGCCGCTGGCCGCGTACGTCCCCGACGAGGGGGCCAAGGCCGCGCTGATCGCCGAGGAACCGGACGTCTACTTCACGACGTCGCACTTCGACGGCCATCCGTCGGTGCTGTGCCGGCTGGAGGCCCTGGACGTCGAGTCGCTGACCGAACTCGCCGGTGAGGCGTGGGCCTGCCGGGCACCTCGGCGGTTGGTCGCGGAGCACCGGCTGGTCGAGGAGCGGGGCCCGCGCTGAGTCACGAGTGCTCGGGCACGATCCGCTCGACGATCTCGGCCGGCATGAGCCCGGCCCGGCCGAACCGGCGGGCGGCCTCGAGGAACTGGGGCGCGCAGGAGGCGAGCTGCTCCAGCATCTTCCTGGCCGCGTCCTCGCGGCCGGCGAGGGCCGCGACGACCGCCCGCCACAGCAGCTGGTCGGGCTCGGTGTGCGCGTCCATGGGCCGCAGCAGTTCCAGCTCTCGGTCGGCGGTCACCGGGTCACCGTCGATGGCCTGCTGGAAGGCCCGCACGACGTCCTGGTAGCGGGCGCGGGTGACCAGCAGGTCGGCCAGCGCGGTCACCGGGTCCGGGGAGTCGTCGACCCGCAGGTCCACCGCCATGTCGTGCCAGGGACGGCCGGTGGTGGACGGGCTGATGACCATGATCGCGGCCGACCGCCGGCCGCGGAAGTCGCCGCCGGCGTCCTCGGCGGCCTGCAGGGCGTTCAGCAGCCGCTGGGCCAGCGGGCCGCCGGAGTGCTCGAACCGCTCGACCATGGCGATCCAGACCGCCGCGGAGGCCGCCATGTTGGCCAGCGCCACGCAGTCGTGGCCGATCAGGTGGCCGGCGGCCTCGACGCACTGCGACCCGGTGTAGGCCGCGAGGTCGCCGGTGACCCCCAGGACGGCGACCTGACGACGCTCGGGCTGCGGGTCGACGCTGCTGAGCGCGGTCAGCACCTCCTGGGCGGTGAACCCGCCCTGCAGGAGGTCCAGGCCGATCGACCCGTACATCGGCTCGGCCATCGACTGGGTGGCGATGACGCCGTGGCCCGGGAGGGCGAACGGGACGCTGTTGCCGACGGCGAAGGCCTGCGACTGGGTCGCGACGCCCATTTCGCCGGTCGCGGCATCACGGGCGACGATCGAGTAGGTCACGAGGCAGGCCTACCCCGCCCTCCCCCCGGGGGCAAACCCCGGCGCGTCAGTCGTCCTCGTCCTCGTCGTCCTCCTCGACGTCGTTGCCGCTGTCCTCCTCGACGGTGTCGTCGTTACCGCCGCCACAGGCGGTCAGGGTCGCCCCACCCCCGGAGAACAGGGCGGTGATGGTGACCAGCGTCGCGATGGAACGTCGGATGCGCATGCGCCGACCGTAGGCGCGCCGGCCGGGAGCCGCCTTCCGGAGCAGCGCCCTCCACGCGACCACCGTCCCTGGTCGCGACAACTAGGCGCTGATCGACTCCATGGCCTCGGCCAGCAGGGTCACCGAGCGCAGCCGGGCCTCGGGGGTGGGCCCCTGGTGGGCGACGATGAGCTCGTCGGCGTCGGCGGTCTTGAGGAACCCGTCGAGGTACTCCCCCGCCTCGGCGCGGGTGCCGACGGCGGTGTGCGTCAGCATCGACCTCACGTGGGCACCGGCGCCCTGGGCGAGCAGCTGGTCGGCCTGCTCGTCGCTGAGCTGCTGTCCCCGACCGAACAGCCCGATCGCGAGGTTGCGCCGGACGGCCGCCAGGTTCCGCTGCGCCTCGTCGGTGGTGTCGGCGGCGACCACGTTCACCCCGGCGATGACGTAGGGCTCGGCCAGCTGCTCCGAGGGCCGGAACTCGCGCCGGTAGGCGGCGACGGCCGGCTCGAGCATCTGCGGCGCGAAGTGCGAGGCGAACGCGTACGGCAGGCCCAGCGCGGCGGCCAGGGTCGCGCCGAACATCGACGAGCCGAGGATGTAGAGCGGCACGTTCGAGCCCTTGCCGGGGATCGCGTCGACGCCGGGCACCCGGGTCTGCCCGGTCAGGTAGCCCTGCAGCTCCAGGACGTCCTGGGGGAAACGGTCGGCGGAGTTCGGGTCGCGGCGCAGGGCGTACATCGTGTTCTGGTCCGACCCGGGCGCGCGACCCAGACCGAGGTCGATCCGCCCCGGGTACATCGCCTCGAGGGTGCCGAACTGCTCGGCGACGGTCAGCGGCGAGTGGTTGGGCAGCATGACGCCGCCGGCGCCGAGCCGGATCGTCCGCGTCTGCGCACCGACGTGCGCGATGAGCACGCTGGTGGCGGACGAGGCGATCGACGGCATGTTGTGGTGCTCGGCGTACCAGACCCTCCGGTAGCCGTGCTCCTCCGCGCGCTGGGCGAGGGCGACGCTGGCGGCGATGCTGCTGGCCGCGGTCTCGCCGCGGGCGATGGGAGCCAGGTCGAGGACGGACAGCGGGATGCGCATGGAGAAGAGCCCTTCACGTCGGTTGCCCGGTGCAACACCCGTCTCCCCGGACGGCTTCCCGCGGTTCCTCCCGGCGCCGGTTGGCACCCCGGCTCAGCGGCTCTGCAGGGCGTCCAGTGCCACGGCCATGGACGCCGCGACGCGGAAGTCGAGGCGGGGGTCGGGAACGGTCACCTCGTAGCGGTCGCGGATGGCCTTCTGCCGTTCGCTGATCAGGACCGTGGCGCCGGTGGCGGTGTCGACGAAGTCGAAGTGGAAGACGAACGGGACCCAGATGTCACCGACCACGGGGAGGAAGTCCCAGACCCGGCGCAGGATGGCGATGACCGGGCGGCGCTCGCGGCCGACGGCCTCGATCCCCGGCGCGGACAGGTTCCAGGTGGAGCGCAGCAGGCTCGCGCCGAACTGCTTGCTGAAGTAGCCCAGCGGGTTCCCGTACTCGTCGAAGACGTCGTGTTCCGCCCCGACGTCGAGCCGCTGCCGTGCCTTGAAGGAGAACACCCGGCGGTTCTTCGACTCGTCGGCGAAGAACACGACCTCTTCCTTGAGCTTCATGCGCTTCTGCTCGGCCAGGGCCAGCAGGTGGCCCTCGCTGCCGTCGGGGTTGGCGGCGAGGACCTCGTACCGGTTCACCATCACCGTGATGCGCTGCTTGACGAAGAACTTCGGCACCACCATGGGAGCCGACGGGGGCTGCTGGCCTGAGGGCATGGTCACGGGAGCTCCTGGTTCGATCGGCGTCGGCGGGGGCCCATCCTGGCCCATGGGCGCCGGGGGCAGGGGCGTCGAGCCCCCGGCACCGCGCCCGGCGGTCAGCCCTGCGGGGGTGTGGCGCGGGATCCGTTGATCGCCGCGTGCAGGCGACCGACCAGCTGCTCGAGCGGGCTCGGTGCCCGGTCGGGGTGGGCCGGGGCGGGCGGCATGAGCACCCACAGCAGCAGGTAGAGGACGACACCCGCGCCACCGGCGAGGGTGAGGCCGACGAAGCCGACCCGCCAGAGGACGGCGTCGATGCCGCTGTACTCGGCGAGGCCGCCGGAGACGCCGCCGAGCATGCTGTCGGTGCTGCTGCGGCGAAGCTGCGGGCGGTCGATCGGCGGGGGCGGCTGCTGCCACGTCGGCTGGTCGGTGGGCGGGGTGGGCGGGACTGCGTTCGTCATGGCCGGAAGCCTGCCGGGAGACGAGTGCCCGCGACCATCGGGGAACCCCCGGATCCGACCCCGGTTCCCGACTCGGGGTGTCCATACCCGCGCCGGGGTCCGTCGCGGATCGGGACTGCCGTCAGGAAAGCAGCGCGAGAACGGTCTGCGGGCGGCGGTTGGCCTGGGCCAGCATCGCGGTCCCGGCCTCGGACAGGATCTGACCACGGGTGAACCGGGTCATCTCCCAGGCCAGGTCGGCGTCGCTGATCCGCGAGACCGACGCCGTGGTGTTCTCCAGGGTCACGGCCAGGCTGCTGCTGATGTGCTCGAAGCGGTTCTCCATCGCGCCCAGGTACGCCCGGAGCGACGAGACGCTCTGGACCGCGTCATCGATCAGGGAGATGGCCCGGCTGGCGCCGGACCGCCCGGCATAGGTGGGGGTCAGCGTGACGGCATCCGCGGCCGTCGATCCCACGCCGGGCGTCGCACCCGTGAACGTGAGTCCCGTGGCGGCTCCGGTGAAGGGGGTGTGCGAGGTCCCGAAGAAGGGCAGCGCGGCGAGGTTCAGCCTGGTGATGTAGTCGGTCGCCGTCACCGCGCCCGTGTAGTCGACGCTGCCCAGGTCGAAGGTCTTGCCGTCGTAGGTGATCGAACCGGTGAGGCCGGCGAAGCTGGCCTCGTACACACCGGAGGTCGTGAAGTCACCTCCCAGCACGACCCGGCCCGCGGTGGGGACACCCTCCGCGTCGGAGATCGCTGCGATGACGGTCGACGTCGAACTCGCCGCCTCGGTGACGTCCACCGACTCCAGGCCCAGACCGGCGGCGTCGATGCCCAGGCCGGTCGAGCCGATGACGACGGTCACCGCCTCCCCTGCATTCGCTCCCACCTGGAACGTGCCCCGGTAGGTGCCGTCCAGGAGCGGCCTGCCGTTGAAGGTGGTGGTGGTGCCGATGCGGTCCAGCTCGTTCTTGAGCTGGGCGATCTCCTTCTGGATCGCGTCTTCCGCCGAATCGGTCAGGCCACCGTCGTTGGCAGCCTGCACCGACAGGTCCCGCATCCGCTGTAGGACGGAGGTGGCCGCGTCCAGGGCGCCCTCCGCCGTCCGGACGACGCTGATGCCGTCCTGTGTGTTGCGGATAGCCTGACCCATACCGGTGACCTGGGCATGCAGGTTCCGCGAGATGGCCAAGCCGGCGGCGTCGTCGGCGGCCCGGTTGATGCGGTGACCGGAGGAGAGCCGCTCGATCGACCTGCTCATGGAGTCGGTCGCCCGGGTGACGGCGCGATGCGCGACGAGGGCCGACACGTTGGTGACGACGCTCATCCCCATTCGGACCTCCGTGGTGTCAGGACGCATCGGCGCACTTGTCGCATCCTCGCGGCAGGGCCTCCCGGACCATAACGGCGACCGAGGGTGGGCATTGAGCCGAAATGGTCGACCGCCGACGGGCAACGTGGAATCGGCGCCCCGGCGGGCCACTGGACACGCGGGCGTCGCTCGCGTCCGGAGCCGGGCGGCGGCCGGTGCGAGCGACTGAACGGCGCGGTGGCCACGACGGCGGCGCACGGGAGCAGGGTGGTGACCCCTGGGCGGGTCCTGCGTGCTCCCGCCGCGACGGGCGTGATCTCGGCGCAGACGCTGCGCACCGACCGCGACTGCTGCAGACCGCGCTCACCGTCGCGGCGCTACCCGCTCCTCAATCGCCGGTCATGGGATTGCGCTCCAGGAACTCAGCCATCGCGACGGCGACGGGCGCGGGGCTCTGGATCGGAACGTGACTTCCTCGTCCAGGAGCTCGCACGCGCCTTCGGCCTGGGTGGTCGTGGCCGGCGAGCCGCATCCGCGTCCGAGCGTGCCCGGGCCGGCGTGACCCGCGCCGTCCGCCAGGCGATCGCGCGGATCGGTGAGCACCATCCCAGGCTTGCCGAGCATCTGGGCCGCACGATCCGTACCGGTACGTACTGCGTCTACCTTCCCGACGCCCGCGTGACCGACGGCTGGCGGTTCTGACCGTGCCACTGCCCGGCCGATCCGCGCGCCGCGTGGCCGGCGCGGAGGAATCGCCGTCAAGCCCCTTTCCCCTACGGGGCGTCCATGGTCGACTGCGCTCCACGCCCTGCGGGTGGAGTTCCCAGCGAGGAGGCAGCGATGTCGTTCGTGCATGACGGGGGGCCGGGTCACCGGGCCGACGACGGCGAGGACGGCAGCGAGGCGCACAACCGGACGGAGCGATGACCGCCACCGCACCACGTGGGACGGGGGCGGTCACCCCAGGACGAGGCGATGGCGGGCCCCCGCCGCGGCGGGCGTGGATCGCAGCGCGGACGCTGCGCACCGACCGCTGGTGGCTGCAGCCCCTGCTGACCGCCGTCGCGCTCGTGCTGTTCATCATCTACGCGACGTTCCGGGCGTTCCAGAACGCCTACTACTTCTCCGAGCCCTACATCTCGCCGTTCTACTCGCCCTGCATCACCACGGCGTGCGAGGGCGACACCTTCCCGGAGCTGTTCACGGGACCGACCTGGATCTCCCCCGCCCTGTACATCCTGGTCTTCCCGCTGGGCATCCGGCTGACCTGCTACTACTACCGGAAGGCCTACTACCGGTCGTTCTGGCTGTCGCCGCCGGCGTGCGCGGTCGCCGAGCCGCACCGCCGGTACACCGGTGAGACGCGGCTGCCGCTGCTCGGCCAGAACATCCACCGGTACGCGCTCTACGCCGCGCTGGTCATCAACGTCATCCTCTTCTACGACGCCGTCCTGGCCTTCCGCGACGAGACCGGCGAGTGGGGTCACATGGGCCTCGGCACGCTGATCCTGCTCGTCAACGCGGTGCTGCTCTTCCTGTACTCGCTGTCGTGCCACTCCTGCCGGCACATCGTCGGCGGCCGGATCAACAACTTCTCGAAGCATCCGCTGCGCTACAAGGCCTGGGGCCTGGTGTCCCGGCTGAACGGCCGGCACATGCAGTTCGCGTGGGCCTCGCTGTTCACCGTCGCCTTCGCCGACTTCTACGTCTTCCTCCTCGCCACCGGCACGATCTCGGATTTCCGGTTCTTCTGACATGGAGTTCTTCTGATGGAGCTCGAACGGCACGAGTACGACGTCGTCGTCGTCGGGGCGGGAGGTGCGGGCCTGCGGGCCGCGATCGAGGCCCACGAGTCCGGCGCCCGCACCGCCGTGGTGTGCAAGTCGCTGCTGGGCAAGGCGCACACGGTCATGGCGGAGGGCGGCATCGCCGCCGCGATGGCCAACCTCTATCCCGAGGACAACTGGCGGGTGCACTTCCGCGACACCATGCGCGGCGGGAAGATGCTCAACCACTGGCGCATGGCGCAGCTGCACGCGCAGGAGGCGCCCGACCGGGTCCGCGAGCTCGAGGACTGGGGCGCGCTGTTCGACCGCACCCCCGACGGCCTGATCAGCCAGCGCGACTTCGGCGGTCACCGGTACGCCCGCCTGGCCCACGTCGGCGACCGGACCGGCCTGGAGCTGATCCGCACCCTGCAGCAGCGCACCGTCGCCCTCGGCATCGACGTCTACATGGAGTGCACGGTCACCCGGCTGCTCACCGACGATCAGGGGATCACCGGGGCGTTCGGCTACTGGCGGGAGTCCGGGCGGTTCATCGCCTGGCGGGCGCCCTCGGTGGTGCTGGCCACCGGCGGGATCGGCAAGTCGTACAAGGTGACCTCCAACTCGTGGGAGTACACCGGCGACGGGCACTCCCTGGCGCTCCAGGCCGGCGCGACGCTCGTCAACATGGAGTTCGTCCAGTTCCACCCCACGGGGATGGTCTGGCCGCCGTCGGTGCGCGGGATCCTGGTGACCGAGAGCGTGCGCGGCGACGGCGGCGTCCTGCGGAACTCGGCGGGCAACCGCTTCATGTTCGACTACATCCCCGACTTCTTCCGCAAGGAGACGGCGGAGACCGAGGACGAGGCCGACCGCTGGTACGAGGACAAGAAGAACAACCGGCGCCCGCCCGAGCTGCTGCCGCGCGACGAGGTGGCCCGCGCGATCAACAGCGAGGTGAAGGCCGGCCGGGGGTCGCCGCACGGCGGGGTCTTCCTCGACATCGCCTCCCGCCGCCCCGCCGAGTACATCCGCAAGCGGCTGCCCTCGATGTACCACCAGTTCAAGGAGCTGGCCGAGGTCGACATCACCGCCGAAGCCATGGAGGTCGGCCCCACCTGCCACTACGTGATGGGCGGGGTGGAGGTCGATCCCGACACCGAGGCCGCCCGCGTGCCGGGACTGTTCGCGGCCGGTGAGGTCGCCGGCGGGATGCACGGATCCAACCGGCTCGGCGGGAACTCGCTGTCGGACCTGCTGGTGTTCGGCCGGCGTGCCGGAGCCGCGGCCGCGGAGCACGCCCGTGGGCACGCGGACCGGATCGAGCTGCCGGACGAGGCGCTGGCCGACGCGGCGCGGGCCGCACTGGCGCCGTTCGATCGGGAGGGCGGCGAGAACCCGTACACCGTGCAGCACGACCTGCAGCAGACGATGCACGACCTGGTCGGCATCATCCGCACCGCGGCGGAGATGGAGCAGGCGCTCGACCGCATCGCCGCCCTCAAGAAGCGGGTCGCGAACCTGTCGGTCGAAGGGCACCGGCAGTACAACCCCGGCTGGCACCTGGCGCTGGACCTCCCGCACATGCTGCTGGTCAGCGAGTGCATCGCGCGGGCGGCGCTCGAACGGCAGGAGAGCCGCGGCGGGCACACCCGGGACGACTTCCCGGCGACCGATGCGGAGTGGGCGAGGACCAACCTCGTCTGCTCGCGGGCACCGGACGGATCGGTCGAGCTCACCCGCCAGCCGCTGCCGCAGATGCCGTCCGAGCTCGCGGAGATCTTCGAGTCGTGAACGAGCTCGCGAGTTCACGGATGTGCGCAGCGCCCACGCGGACGACGACCGGCGGCGAGGAGGAAGCGTGAGCGAGCTCGCGGGTTTCGGGAGGGACGAGGCATGACCTACGACGCGACGTTCCGGGTCTGGCGCGGGGACGCAGCCGGCGGGGACCTGCAGACCTTCACCGTGGAGGTGAACGAGGGCGAGGTGGTCCTCGACGTCATCCACCGGCTGCAGGCGACCCAGGCCGGCGATCTCGCCGTCCGCTGGAATTGCAAGGCCGGCAAGTGCGGGTCCTGCAGCGCCGAGATCAACGGGCGGCCGCGGCTGATGTGCATGACGCGCATGAGCACCTTCGGCGAGGCCGAGACCGTGACCGTCACGCCGCTGCGCACGTTCCCCGTCGTCCGCGACCTGGTCACCGACGTGTCCTTCAACTACGACAAGGCCGCGCAGATCCCGGCGTTCACGCCCCGGCCGCGGGAGGCCGACGGCAGCCACCGGATGCAGCAGATCGACGTCGAGCGCCCGCAGGAGTTCCGCAAGTGCATCGAGTGCTGGCTCTGCCAGGACACCTGCCATGTCATCCGTGACCACGAGGAGAACAAGGCCGTCTTCGCCGGTCCCCGGTTCCTCATCCGGCTGGCCGAGCTGGACATGCACCCGCTGGACGTCGTCGACCGGCGGGACGCCGCGCAGGACACCTTCGGCCTGGGCTACTGCAACATCACCAAGTGCTGCAGCGAGGTGTGCCCCGAAGGCATCCACCTCACCGACAACGGCATCATCCCGCTCAAGGAGCGGGTCGTGGACCGCAAGTACGACCCGCTCACCTTCCTGGGGTCGGTGATCCGGCGACGCAGGAAGTAGAAGGACCTCCCCGCCCCCCTCCGCTCGCAGGCTGGCGGGGGGGCCCTGCAGGGAAGCCGCAGCGGGAGCCGACCCGGGCCGTCAGCCGTCCCCCTGCTCGGCCGCGGCTCGCCGCTCGGCGCCGGTCTCTCCCGCGTAGCCGACGTCCTGACCGGCCACCCGGCCGACGAACGTGTCCGACTCCCCGGTGCCCGTGGTGGCTGCCCCGTCGGGCTGGTCGCTCGGGCCGCCGCCGGTCGCGCGGGACAGCGCCGCGGCGTCGTCGCGATCGACGTCCTCCTCGCCCGGCCGGGGATCGCGGTCCATGGTCGTCCTCCATCTCGCGCCGCCGCGGCGACGTCGCGCTCGAGCTGACGGGTCGCTGCGGCCATGGGTGCCCGCGACCGGCAGCCGGTCAAACGCCGCCGTCCGCGGGCTCGCCCGCACGTCCCCGGTGGGACACGCCGGGCCGGGCCCGGCCGGTCCACGAAACCCTTGCGAGCCCAGGACGGGGTCCCGATAGTTCCGATGTCACCGTTCGGCTGCTGCACCCGGTGGTGACGAGCCTGTCGATGTCCGCCGGGACGGAAGGCCTCGTGACGAACAACGAGAAGCCGAGGACCATCCGGCGGATCTGGGTTCCGCAGGTCGCCGTCGACGTCGAGGCCCTGCGGATCCGGCTGGACGTGGCCGAGGCCCGTGGCCTGGACCCGCCGGGCAGGGCGGTGGCGGGCGGCGTCCGCGGGCACCTGGAGAAGGCCAGAGCCGCCGCCTTCCGCCTGGACCCGCTCCCGAGGCGCCTGGCGAACTGGTGGCGGGGCACCCTCGTCGAGACGGCGTACCGGCACATGCACGCGGCCGAGGCGCACATCGTGGACCTCTACGACGAGCAGGACCTCCAGGCGGAGATCCCGCTGGCCGTGGCGCGCGCGCAGACGGCGCTCCATCGCGAGGACCTGCGGCAGTGGACGGTCGAGGGGCTGAGAGCGCTGCCACCGGCACAGCTGCGCCCGCAACTGCGCCGCATCCTGACCGACAGCTTCTCCGCCCTCGACGCCAAGCACGGCCAGCTCCGCAACTTCCGCAACATCCTGCTGCTCGCGGCGCTGCTGATCTCGGTGCTGGTGATCGCCACCCTGGCCGCCGTGTCGACCTGGCCCCATGTGATGCCGCTCTGCTTCCCCAACGAGATCGTGGTCGGCACCGATCCCCTCGTGAAGGAGCAGGACGGGCTGAACTGCCCCACCCGGTCGGACACCGAGTCCCCCAGTCGTGGTGACGTCCTCGTCGTCGCGCTGCTCGGCCTGCTCGGCGGGGCACTCGCCGCGTCGGTCTCCATCCGCAACCTGAAGGGCACGATGTCGCCGTACGACGTGCCGGTGGCGCTCGCCCTGCTCAAGGTCCCGCTGGGCGCGTTCACGGCGGTGCTGGCCCTGGTCGCCATCCGGGCCGACTTCGTGCCGGGCCTGTCGTCCCTCGATTCGCAGGAGCAGATCCTCGCGTACGCCCTCGTCTTCGGCTTCGCGCAGCAGCTCTTCACCCGGCTGCTCGACCAGCGGGCCCAGACCCTGCTCGAGCACCTGCCCAGCAAGGACGCGGCGGACGAGCCACCTCGCCCACCCCCGCCGCCGACCCCGGCCGTCCCCACGCCGGAGCCCGCGGAGACGCCCGCCGACCAGGAGAGGACGAGCCGGCCACGCTGGCGGCGCCGATGACGGCTCAGGGCATGCCGTCGTCGAAGAAGGGACCGGCCGGGGGCAGCGGACGGCGGATCACCGGGCGGACCTTCCGCGCGGCGGGCAGCCGGACGGTGTAGCTCTCGGCATTGCCGCGGATGTGCGCGAGGTCGTCGTCCGTCGCCTGCCGGACCACCCTGGCCGGCACCCCCGCGACCACCGACCGCGGCGGCACGGTCGTGTTCGGGACGACGACGGCGCCGGCCGCCACGATCGACCCGGCTCCGATGTGCGCGCCGTTCATGACGACGCTGCCCATCCCGACCAGGACGTCGTCGTCGATCCGCGCGCCGTGCAGGACGACCCGGTGCCCGACGGTGACGCCGCGGCCGATCGTCAACGGGAAGCCCGGATCGGAGTGGAGGGAACAGCCGTCCTGCACGTTGGAGTCGGGGCCGATGACGATGACCTCCTCGTCGGCCCGGGTGACGGCCCCGTACCAGATGCTCGACCGGGACCCCAGCGTCACGGCTCCGACCACCACCGCCGTGGGGGCGACGAAGGCGTCCTCGTCGATCTTCGGCGCACCGAACTGCAGCTCGGCGATGTAGTTGTCGGCCATCCCGCGCCCTCCCCGTCGTCCGGTCGGGAGTCTCGCGGATCGGCCGGTGTTCGTGGAGGGGATCCGTCGCGCCGGAGTCGACCTCGGCGTCGGGCCCGTGCCCGTCGGACGGCCATCCGGCCGGAGCTCCCCCGCGCGTTCGCGAGCTCCCACACCATCCTGGGCGGAGGTTCTAGCAGGGCATCGTCGTGTACGCCAGCAGCTCGCGCACCCGCCAGCACGGGGCTCGACGACCTTCCGCAGGGAAGGCTGCGCCCGCGCTCCGGACTCATCGGGGAGGCGCCGCCGAGCACGGCCGCGCGCCACCGCCTCGCCGTCCGGGTGGGTGGCAGAGCGGAACGCGGTGAGGCCCCGGCTGCGGCCGGTGCTCGCCACGCGGTGACGACATGCGCCACTCGCTCACGACGCGGCAGCGGCGGGGCCTAGCAGCCCGGCTGCCCGACCATTCCGGTCATGCGCCGTACAGGAACCGCGGCGACGTCCGCGGACCGGCACGGCGGGATGTCGTACGGCACGCGATGGTCGTCGCTGCGTCTGATCCGATTCCTGCTGACCGTGATGGTCACCTTCGTGGCCGCCGCGTGTTCGGACGCCCCGGTGGACCAGGCCGCGGCAGAGCCGGCGCCGTCCAGCGCCCCCTCGCCGCCACCCGACACGAGCGTGAGGATCAGCGCCGTCGGCGACGTCATCATGGGATCGACGCCGGAGCTGCCTCCCGACGACGGTCGCCACCTGTTCGACGGCGTTGCCGGGCAGCTCGCCGGGGACGTCGTGCTGGGCAACCTGGACCAGGCGCTCACCGACGTCACGGACTCGCCCAAGTGCGGCGGGAACAGCAGTGGCTGCTACGCGTTCCGGACGCCGCCGTCGTACGCGCACTCGCTGCGGGCGGCCGGCTTCACGGTGATCAATCTGGCGAACAACCATTCCCACGACTTCGGTGACCTGGGCCTCCGCGACACCCAGGCGGCACTGACGTCGGCTGGGCTGCAGCACACGGGCATGCCCGGCCAGGTGACGACGCAGGAGGTCGGATCGCTGCGGGTAGCCATCCTCGGCTTCGCGCCGTACCGATGGGCGCAGAGTCTGCTGGACATCGCCGCCGCCGAGCAGCTGGTCGGCCAGGCCGCCCAGCGGGCGGACGTCGTCGTGGTGACGATTCACGCCGGCGCGGAAGGATCGGACCGGGGCCACGTCCGCCCCGGGTCCGAGATCTTCCTCGGTGAGGACCGTGGTGACCCCATGGCCTTCTCGCGTGCGGTGATCGACGCGGGTGCGGACGTGGTGCTGGGTGCCGGTCCGCACGTACTCCGGGGGATGGAGTGGTACCGCGGCCGGCTGATCGCCTACAGCATGGGCAACTTCACCGGGTACCGGACGCTCTCGAACGACGGCCCCAACGGCATCGGGGCGATCGTCACGCTGGAGCTGGCACCGGATGGGAGCTGGCGCGCCGGCCGGCTGGTCGGCACGCACATGGTCGACCCGGGACTGCCGCAGATCGATCCCGACCAGCGCGCCCTGGACCTGGTGCGTGAGCTGTCCCGCGCCGACTTCGGCGACTGCGGGGTCACCATCTCCCCCGCCGGAGACCTGGGCGCGCCGACCTGCTGACGGCCGTGGGGTGACCGTCCCGGGAGGTTGCCGGCGGCCCGGCCTGACGCGGGACGTCCCCCGGGTCACGGTTCCTCCGCCGTCGAGAGATCAGCCCTGGCGCCCGGGAGGGGCGTGGCCGTGGACGTCATCGTCGAGATCCCCAAGAGGTCACGGAACACGTACGAGTACGTCCAGCAGCTCGGTCGCATCCGGCTGGACCGGATGCTGTTCACCTCCACCGGCTATCCCGGCGACTACGGGTTCGTGCCCGACACCCTGGCCGAGGACGGGGACCCGATCGACGTGGTGGTGCTGCTCGACGAGCCGACGTTCCCCGGCTGTGCATCCGCGCACGGGTCATCGCCGTGTTCTGGATGCGCGACGAGGAGCGGGCGGACGCCAAGCTGCTCTGCGTCTCGGCCAACGACCCCCGGAAGGCGCACCTCCAGGAGCCGGAGGACGTGCCGATGCACCTGATCGCGGAGATCTGGCACTTCTTCGAGACCTACGAGGCCCTCGAGCCCGGCAAGTCGCTCGCCGGCACGCGTGGCTGGGAGCGCCGGAAGGAAGCCGTCGAGGCGCTGGAGGATGCGCGACGCGGGTTCGCCGAGCAGCGCCCGATGGAGGCCACTGCGCAGGCCTGACAGCGGCCGCGCTCGCGCCGCTCGGACCGTGGAGCGGAGCGCTCGCGGACGGGTGGCCCCGCCGCGAGCACGTACGCGTTCGGCCGTCCGGTGGCCCGGGTGAGTGCACCCACGATGCGCGGCCGCGGCGGTGCGGCGAGGATGCCCCGGACGACGCAACGGAGGTGGGCGACATGGGCAGCCTGGACGGCCAGGTGGCCATCGTGACCGGTGGCGGGTCCGGGATCGGCGAGGCGACCGCGATCGCCCTCGCCCGCGAGGGCGCACGGGTGGCCGTGGCGGGGCGGCGTCCGCAGCCGCTGGAGGAGGTCGTGGACCGCGTGACCGCGGCCGGTGGCACGGCCGTCGCGACGCCGCTCGACGTGGCCGACCCCGAGGCGGTGTCGGCGGTCACCCGGGACGTCGTCGACCGATGGGGCCGGGTGGACCTGCTGGTCAACAACGCCGGGATCAACGTCCCGCGCCGGGGCCTCGAGAACATGACCGTCGGCGACTGGAACGTGGTCGTGCAGATCAACCTGACCGGCACGTTCCTGATGACCCAGGCGGTGCTGCCCTTCATGCGCAGCCAGCAGGCGGGCACGGTCGTGAACGTCTCCTCCATCGCGGGCTACCGGCCCAGCGCGCTCAGCGGCGTCGCGTACAACGCCACCAAGGCGGGGGTGAACGCCTTCACCGAGTCCATCAACCTCACCGAGCGGCGCCACGGGATCCGGGCCTGCGCGCTGTGTCCGGGGGAGGTCGCCACTCCCATCCTGGACAGGCGCCCGAAGCCACCCACGGCGGAGTCCCGGGAGGCCATGCTGCAGCCGGAGGATCTCGCCGCGACCATCCTGTTCGTCGCGGCGCTTCCCCAGCGGGCCACCGTGGAGCTGCTGACCATCCAGCCGACCGTGCAGCGGGACGTGAGCGCGGAGCTGGCCTGACCGGGCACCGGGACGGCTGGGTCGCGAGCCCGGCTTGACGCCGGAGCGCTCCCGGGTCAGGGTTCCCCCGCCGGTACGGGAGGGGCCCTGGCGCCGAGAGGGGTCGTGTCAGTGGACGTCGACGTGATCGTCGAGATCCCCAAGGGGTCGCGGAACAAGTACGAGTACGACCAGCAGCTCGGTCGCATCCGGCTGGACCGGATGCTGTTCACCGCCACCGGCTACCCGGGCGACTACGGGTTCGTGCCCGACACCCTGGCCGAGGACGGCGACCCCATCGACGTCGTCGTGCTCCTCGACGAGCCGACCTTCCCCGGGTGCATGATCCGGGCCCGGGTCATCGCCGTGTTCTGGATGCGCGACGAGGAGCGGGCGGACGCCAAGCTGCTCTGCGTCTCGGCCAACGACCCCCGGAAGGCGCATCTGCAGGAGCTCGAGGACGTGCCGATGCACCAGATCGCCGAGATCTGGCACTTCTTCGAGACCTACGAGGCCCTCGAGCCCGGCAAGTCGCTCGCCGGCAGCCGGGGCTGGGAGCGCCGCAAGGAAGCCATCCAGGCCCTCGAGGACGCCCGGCGCCGGTTCGCCGAGCGGCAGCCCGTGGACGCTGCCGCACCCGTCTGACGGCTACCGGCCGTGGCCGGCGGCGCTCCCCGTGCCCGGCGTCACCGGTGGGTTCACGGACGAGCCACCGGCAGCACGTGCCGGCGTCACCGGGCGGCCGTGAGCGCGGACCAGCGTCAGGGCCATGCGCATCGTCGGCCACCGCGGCACCCCGAGCTGCCCGCAGCATCCCGAGAACAGCCTCCAGTCCATCCGCGCCGCGCTCCAGGCGGGCGCGGACGGGGTCGAGGTCGACGTCCAGGCCACCGTCGACGGCGTCCTCGTGCTCGCCCACGACGCGGACCTGGGCCGCGTCCTGGGAACGGGGCCCGGAACCGGCCCGGTCGTCGCCCGGAGCACGTTCGCGGCGCTCCGGGCCCATCGGCTCCCGAACGGCACGCGCATCACCGCTCTCACCGAGGCCCTCGACGTCGCCGCCGACAGGCACGCCTTCGTCGTCACCGAGGTGAAGCCCGAGACCGGCGGCCTGGCAGGCTCGCGCACCGCCCGTCTCCTGGCGGCCCTGCTGGACGCCCGAAGACTGCGACGTCCCGGCGCTGACCGGATCAGCACCTCGTCGTCCGACCTGCGCACTGCTGCCGCCCTCGCGGGGCACGGCACCGTCTCGGGAGCTGTGATCGTCCGGCCCCATGTCGATCCCGGTCCCGTCGCCCGGCGCGCCAGGGACCACGGCCTGACCGACGTCCACCTGCACGTCGCACACGTCCGTCGGGACCCCGAGGTCGTGGGCCGGGTGCACGCCCTCGGCATGTCGGTCGCCGTGGGGATCGTCGACGACCCTGACGAGGCGCGGCTCATGGCCCGGTCGGGCGTCGACATGCTCTGCACCGACGACCCGGCCGGGCTCGCGCGCCGCCGCGCCGGACGGACCCGCACAGGGTCAGCCGGCTGGGCCCGCGCCGAGGTGTCACACCCGGATCGCGGGCGGTGTCTCCATGTCGACGCGACCAGACACCAGGAGGAGACATGGCGAGCAGCACCCGGGTCCCGGCAGCCGAGATCACCGGCGTCTACGGGACCCTGCTGAAGACGATCAGCCGCAGGATGTTCGGCCAGGTGCCGGAGGGCGCCGGGGTGATGTGGCACCACCCGGCCGTGCTCAAGGACTCGATGTCGTTCGGCCGCAAGGTCGACTCGTGGAACCGGCTGGACCCGAACCTGGCGTCGTTCGCGTCCATGGCCGCGGCCGCCACCATCGGGTGCAGCTTCTGCCTCGATCTGCACTACTTCCTGACGCACAACCGCGGCCTGGACGAGGCGAAGGCGCGGGAGGTGCCGCGGTGGCGGGAATCCACGGCCTTCACTCCCCTGGAGCGGCAGGTGATGGAGTATGCCGAGGCGATGAGCCAGACCCCGCCGGCCGTGACCGACGAGATGTCGGCCGCCCTGCTCGCGGAGCTGGGGGCACCGGCCCTCGTCGAGCTGACCGCGAGGATCGGCTTCATGAACTCCAGCGCTCGGGGCAACGTGGCACTCGGCATCCGCTCGCAGGAGTTCTCGGCGTCCTGCGGGCTGCCCCCGCTCGCGGCCGCCTCGCCGGCGGACGGCGTCGCGTCGGCATGACCGACGATCCCTCCCACGACCCCTTCACGGACCACCGCAGCCTGCTGTTCACCGTCGCCTACGAGATGCTCGGCTCGGCCGCCGACGCCGACGACGTGGTGCAGGAGACCTGGCTGCGGTGGGCGGAGGCGGACCGGGAGGCCGTGCGGGACCCGCGGGCCTACCTGGTCCGGATCGTCACCCGCCAGGCGCTCAACCGGCTGCGCACGGTGTCCCGCCGGCGCGAGGAGTACGTCGGGGAGTGGCTGCCCGAGCCGCTGCTGACCAGCCCCGACATCGCCGAGGACGTCGAGCTGGCCGAGAGCGTCTCGATCGCGATGCTGACCGTGCTCGAGACGCTGGCACCCACCGAGCGCGTGGTCCTGGTGCTGCACGAGGTCTTCGACGTGCCGTACGACGAGATCGCCGAGGCCGTGGGCAAGACGACCGCAGCGGTGCGGCAGATCGCGCACCGCGCGCGCGAGCACGTGGCCGCGCGGCGCCCGCGGATGGCGGTGAGCCGGACCGAGCAGCAGCGGGTCGTGGAGCGGTTCCTCGCCGCGCTGACCGCCGGGGACCTGCAGGGCCTGCTCGACGTGCTGGCGCCCGACGTCGTCGTGGTCGCCGACGGCGGCGGCCTTGCGCCCGCCGTGAAGCGCCCGCTCGCGGGCAGGAAACGGGTGGCCGCGGCCCTCTCGCACTTCGCCTCGCTGGTGCCTGCCGTGGAGATCACCACGCCGCTGGTCAACGGCGCGGTCGCTGCGCGGATCGACCCGGGCGGCGAGTTCGACACCGCGATCACCTTCGTCGTCGAGGACGGCCGGATCACGCACATGTACGCCATGCGCAATCCGCACAAGCTGGGCAGGCTGGGCTCGGTGGCCGAGCTGCGGCGGTGACGGAGTCCGTGGCCCTCGATCGGGGAGAGCGCGTGGACCGTTCCGGGGTGCTGATCGTCGGGGGCGGCAACGCCGGCATCTCGCTGGCGGCGCGGCTGATCCGGAACGGCACCCCGAACGTGACCGTCGTGGCCCCGCAGCCGGTGCACCGTTACAAGCCGCTGCTCAACTACGTCGGCGCGGGACAGGCCACGATGGCCGACCTCGAACGTCGGATGGCGGACGTCGTCCCCGACGGCTGCAGATGGATCCGGGACAGCGTCGAAGCGGTCGATCCGACGGCCATGACCGTACGCACGCGCGGAGGGCGGACGCTGCACGGCTCGACCCTCGTGCTCTGCCCCGGGCTGGTGGAGGACTGGGACGCCATCCCGGGGCTGCAATCGGCGTACGCCGACGGATGGGCCGCCTCGACGTACGTCCCGGGCAGTGCACCGCAGGTCTGGCCGAGGCTGACCTCGTTGCGCGGTGGCTCGGTGGTGTTCACCGTGCCACCGGAGCCGGCGTCCTGCGGTCCGACCGCGCTCAAGCCGCTGCTCATGGCGTGCGACCACTGGCGGCGCGCCGGTTGCCTGCCGGACCTCGAGGTCCGGCTGGTCCTGCCCGGCCCGACCGCGACGGGTGTGCCGAAGGCCGACGAGATCCTGGAGGGCACCTTCGCGGGCTACGGCGTCGAGGTGCTGCGCGAGGCCCGCATCGAGCGCGTGGACTGGGACGTCCACGCCATCACGGTCGCCTCACCGACGGGCCGGCGGGTGCTCGAGGACGTCGCCTTCACCCACGCCGTCCCGCACTACCGGGCTCCGCGGTGGATCGCGGACGGCGGTCTCGCCGCCGACCCGGCGCCGGGCCTGGTCGACATCGATCCGTTCACCCTGCGCCATCGCCGGCACGGGTCGGTCTGGGCGATCGGTGACGCCGCGGACGTCGCGACCCGGCCCTTGGGTGGGGCCCTCCGGCATCAGGTCGACGTCCTGGCCCGCAACATCGCAGCCGCCCGGAACGGGCGGGCGATGCAGCGGTACGACGGGTACACGGTCATGCCGATCACCGTGGGCCGCCGGAAGCTGATGCTCAACGAGGTCGATCGCGACGGCCGACCGGCTCCGTCGGTGCCGTTCCTCGACCCGTTCACGCCGCGCCGCTGGACGTGGCTGGTCGACCGGTACGTGCTCCCGCGGATCTACTTCCGCCGCATCCTCCGGGGACGGCTCTGACCGGCCATCTGAGGGGCGTCGGCAACGGGTGGCCCCATCTGTCGACGTGCGGCCGGGCGCGGACTGCCGGCCGGCCGCAGCCTCCGCGGGACGATCAGCAGCGTGGCGGAGCTGCCGGTTCCCGCGTGACGTCCTGCCGGAGCCATACCCGGTACCCGCAGATCTCGGCGACGACGCGGTACCGCCGGGAGACCAGGTCGCGCAGCTTGGACCCGTCGTCGATGCCCCAGGCGTCGAAGCCGTTGATCTGGACGATCCACGCCGGTGCTGCGGGCCCCGCCAGCGTCGCCCGCAGCCGGTGCTGTTCGGGGTCGAGCGTGCGCATCGCCGCGCTCCACACGTGCGGGTACGGCGACGGCATGTCCGCGGCCTCCAGGACGGAGGGAAGGCCGTACACCACGAAACCCGTATCGCCCGCCGCCTTGGATCCGGCCAGCCACTCGCCGATCCGCTGGCTGGACCAGACCGACGGCACGGTCGCGTGGACCACACCCGAGGCCAGGGCGCCCACGATCGCGGCGCCCGCCACCATCCTGCTGAAGCCGCGCATCCAGGCCCCGGGAACGGTGAGCGACGGAGCCATCGCGCCGGCGGCGAGCACGGCCGCCGGCGCGAGCTGCAGCAGGTAGGGGGGCCAGTAGGCACCACCCGATGCGATGCCGACGATCCCGAACACGAGGAGCGGGGTGATCAGCCTCGCTCCGACCGACGTCCGCCCGGGAGAGCGACGCGCGGTGAGCAGCCAGGTGACCACGACCGGCAGGAGACCGGTGACCGTGCCCAGGACCAGGAGCTGGCCTGCCCTGCGGAGGGAGTCGTCGGGACTGGTCGACCAGATGGCGTCGAAGGCGACCCCACGGGAAGCGACGAGGTCGTGCCATGCGTCACCCGGCGGGATCTGGGCAGCGGCCAGCCACAGCACGAGGAGCGCACACGGGATCAGCGCACCCAGGAGGCTCGCGGCGCCGAGGCCGACAGCGCGGCGACGGGCCGCACCGTGGCTCCGGTACCCGAGGACGACGAGGCCGGCGAGGAGGAGCAGGCCTTCCAACAGGCTCTGCTTGATCAGCGGAGCGGCCGCAGCGACCACACCGGCGGCTGCCGCCCAGCGCAGCTGGCTCCTGCGGGAGTCGGCGTGCCAGGCGGACAGACCCAGCGCGAGGGCCGCCATCACCAGCGCGGCACCGAACAGCTCGCCGTCCGCCTGTTCCGCCGCCAGACCCGGTGAGCACATGATCCCCGCGGCCACCACGGCTGCCCATCGCCCGCCGGCAGGACCCGCGAGGAGCGTGCCCGCACGCCAGCCGGCGAGGACGGACACCAGGACGAACGGGATGGCGAGGACGCGGATGGCCTGGTCCCACTCGGTGAGGGACGCGACCTTGTAGATGAGCATGAGGAGGGGCGGGCGGTCGACGAAGTAGTCGCCGTACATGAACTCGCCGCCGGTGTGCCACTGCCTGGCGATGAGCAGGTAGCCGCCCTCGTCGTTCCGCAAGGGCCTCGGCACGTACGTCGCGCGGACGAGCACCACGAACCCGCAGAGCAGGACGAGGAACCGCCACGACGTGCTCCTGGCGGGTTCGACGGGCGCGACGTCCACGGTCGCGGGCGTTGCCACGCCGCATTGAACCCCGAGGATCCGCTCCGGGACGAGCTCCGACGCGAGGACCTATAGTCCGCGTCGTGCTGGCGTCGGTCGCTGCGGGTCTCGTGGTCGCCGTGCACATGGGCTATCTGGCCTACATGGTGTTCGGCGGATTGCTGGCTCTGCGCTGGTTCGCCTGGATCTGGCCGCACATGGTGGCGACCGTCTGGGCGGCCTACGTCACGCTCACCGGCTCCACGTGCCCGCTCACCACCCTGGAGAAGTGGCTCCTGGAACGGGGCGGGGCCGTGCCCTACGAGGGCAGCTTCATCGGGCACTACCTGCGCGGCACCCTCTACCCGGCGGGCTACGAGACCGTCGCGTGCCTGTGCGCGATAGGGCTGGCCCTCGCGACCTACGTCGTCGCGCTGAGGCGGCGGGGACGCCTGGCGGTTCCCTAGCCCGGCGGTCCCCCGCACTTCTCCCCGCAACGCTCCGACCGATGGCTGGCCGAGCGCCGACGAACGCACCCGTGCGTCAACGGACCATCGACGTCGAATCCCCGTAGACGGCCGGCAGCCAGTCCCGCCCGCCCGCGCGGTCGCTGCCGACCCACTGGAAGCCAGGTCCCGGCTCAGCGGGTCCGGTAGCGCGCGTAGATCAAACCGCTGGCGAAGGCACGCTCCTCGACCAGTTCCAGAGCAAGGCGGACGCCGTCGGGGAAGAACCGCTTGCCGCCACCGACAACGCTGGTCGTCATGAAGAGGTGGTACTCGTCCACCAGGCCCGCGGCGATCGCCTGGGCGGCGAGGTTCGGGCCGTCGACGGTCAGGTCGTGATCAGCCTCGGCCTTGAGCCGGCGCACCGCGTCCGGGTCGAACGTCCGCTCGATCCTGGTCCTCGCGCTCGACACCGAGTCCAGCGTCGTGGAGTAGACGATCTTCTCGGCGGCCTGCCAGTCGCGGGCGTACTGCAGCATGTACGGAGGCAGGTCGGGCTCGGTGTGCGCGGTCTCCCAGTAGACCATCGTCTCGTACATCCGTCGGCCGTAGAGGTATGTGCCGACCGGGCGGAAGACGTCGCCGATGAAGGTGTGCACCTCCTCGTCGTCGGCCTGGAAGCCCAGGTCGCCCTCCGCCGCCTCGGCGTAGCCGTCCAGTGAGGTGATCATCGAGTAGATCAGCTTGGCCATGCGACTCCTTCGCGTACGGGCGCGTCAGTCTCCCGACAGACCCCGGAAGCTTTGACCGCACGCGGGCCCGGACCTCATCGATCAGCCGGCGAAGCCGCCGCGCCGACCGCCCCCAGCGCCAGCTACCAGGCAAGCCGACGGCGGACTCATCCGAAACGGAACGAGCATGGGCACGGCACCCATGCCGCCGGCTGGCCATAGATCAGGAATCAATCTGCCGCTGGCCACGGAGGTCAGACGTTGAAGCGGAACTCCACGACGTCGCCGTCCTGCATGACGTAGTCCTTGCCCTCCATGCGCACCCAGCCCCGGGCCTTGGCCTCGGCCATGGAGCCGGCCTCGACCAGCTGGTCGAAGGAGACGATCTCGGCCTTGATGAAGCCGCGCTGGAAGTCGGTGTGGATGACCCCGGCGGCCTGCGGGGCGGTGGCGCCGATGGGGATCGTCCAGGCGCGCGCCTCCTTCGGGCCGGCGGTCAGGTACGTCTGCAGGCCGAGGGTCGCGAACCCGACGCGGGCCAGCTGGTCGAGCCCGGGCTCCTCCTGGCCGATGCCGGCCAGCAGCTCGGCGGCCTCCTCGGCCGGCAGCTCCGCCAGCTCGGACTCGATCTTGGCGTCCATGAGGATCGCTTCGGCGGGCGCGACGAGTCCGCGCAGCTCGGCGATCAGCTCCTCGTTGGCGAGCTCCTCCTCGTCGACGTTGAACACGTAGAGGAACGGCTTGGTCGTGAGCAGGGTCAGCTCGCGCAGCGCCTCGCGGTCGACCCCGGCCGCGAACAACGTCTGGCCGCCGTCGAGCACCTTCTGCGCCTCCTGGGCGGCGGCGAGCAGGGCGGCGCGCTCCTTGTCCTTCTTCGCCTCCTTCTCCAGCCGCGGGATCGCCTTCTCCAGCGTCTGCAGGTCGGCCAGGATCAGCTCGGTGTTGATGGTCTCGATGTCGTCGGCCGGGCTGACCTTGCCCTCGACGTGCACGACGTCGGGGTCGGTGAAGACACGGATCACCTGGCAGATGGCGTCGCTCTCGCGGATGTTGGCCAGGAACTTGTTGCCCAGGCCCTGCCCCTCGCTGGCACCCCGGACGATGCCGGCGATGTCGACGAAGGACACCGTCGCCGGGATGATCTTCTGCGAGCCGAAGATCTCCGCGAGCTCGTCCAGCCGCGGGTCGGGCACACCCACCACGCCGACGTTGGGCTCGATGGTCGCGAACGGGTAGTTCGCGGCCAGCACGTCGTTCTTGGTCAGGGCGTTGAAGAGCGTCGACTTGCCGACGTTGGGCAAACCGACGATCCCGATGGTGAGGCTCACGGGAGTCCAGCCTAGGCGTCGTGAACCGCCCGGCCGCCACGCGTCGCCGATAGGTTGCCCCGCATGCCGCCCGACGTCCGCGTCTGCTTCTTCGGCGACTCCCTGACCGCCGGCGTCGGGGACGACGCCGCCCTGGGCTGGGTCGGCCGCGTCGTCGCCGCGGCCCGACGGGCCGGCGCGGACCTCACCGGCTACAACCTCGGCGTGCGCGGCGAGACCGGGCCGGAGGTCGAGGCCCGGTGGCGGCGCGAGGCCGAGCCCCGGTTCCGTGGCGGCGCGGTGCACGGTGTGGTGGTGTCGTTCGGGGTCAACGACACCACCGTGGACGAGGGACAGCGGCGGGTCGCTGAGTTCGACACGGTGGCCGCGCTGGGGCGGATCGCGGAGCGGGCCGAGGCCGACGGATGGCCGCTGCTGGTCGTCGGGCCCACGCTGGTCGACGATCCGGAGCAGAACCGGCGCATCGTCGAACTGTCGGCGGCGATGAGAGGGTGGTCCGCCGACTCGGGAGTCCCCTACGTCGAGGTCGCCGCCGGCCTGGACGACGCCGAGTGGCTGACCGACGTCGCCTCGGGGGACGGCGCCCATCCGTCCGAGCGCGGCTACGACCGGCTGAGCTCCCTGATCGACCCGATGTTCGCAGCCTGGCTCCACGAGCTGGCGGAACGCTCTGGTGCCGCGTCTGCCCGCCGATGAGGATGGCGGCATGCCCGCACCCGTCGACCTCGCCGCAGTCCTCGCGCAGATCGATCAGCCCTGGCAGCCCCGGACCGTCGCCGTCCTGAACGACTACGACCTGCGGGTGGTGCACACCAAGGGTGAGTTCACCCGGCACAGCCACCCGGAGACCGACGAGGTGTTCCTCGTGCTCTCCGGGTCGCTGACCATCCGGATGGACGACGGCGACGTCACCCTCGGGCCCGGTCAGCTCTGCGTCGTGCCCAGGGGCACGCCGCACCAGCCGTGCTCACCGGACGGCGCCCAGGTGCTCCTGGTCGAGCCGAGCGCGACGGTCAACACCGGGGACACCCCCAGCGAGCTGACCGCGCAGCGCCGGCTCGCCTGACCGCGCCGCGAGCACGTCCCGCACCGACCGTTCCGGCGGGGCGACCGGCCGGTGCAAGGACGGTGCTCGGCCGAGGGTCTGCCGGCGTCAGGCCTCGACGAGCCGCTCGACGAGAGCCTCGAACGGGATGGCCTGCCCGCCGAGGTTGACCTGCTCGAAGTAGTCGTACCAGCCGGCCGCCTCGATCCCTCGCTCGAACTCCCGCGCCAGCTCCAGGCTCGGGAAGCTCCAGACCGCGAAGTAGTCCTTTCCGACGTGGTGCGCCGTCGTCGGGTCGGCCGCGCCGAGGGCGAGGATCTCGGCCCCCTGCTCCAGCACTCCCTGGAGGTCCGGCCCCACCTGCGCCATGAACTTGCCGCGCTGCTCGCTGTCGAGCTCCAGCCAGGCCGGCGTCGGCCTCCACTGCTCGACGTAGATCCTCATTCCGCTCTCCTTCCGACCGCCCGGCGCCGATGCGCCGGGGTGGGCGGAACGGCTCCGGTCGCCGTCGGCCACCGGGTCCATCGGCCGTTCCGGTTCCAGCAGACGTCGTCCGCGGCGTGCTGCCCATCCCTGCGCACCGGGGAACCGCGGCCCCCAGAACCGGGGGTCGCATCCCCCAGGGTTCTGGGGTTCCGGCCGGGCCGGCGCGGCGCGAGCATGGTCGCGTGCGCACGATCCGCACCGACGACGTCCGCGCCCGCCTCGGCGCCCTCGCGACGGCCGGGCTCGACCTCGACGGGTACGCCCACGGGTTCCTCGAACTCCTGGGGCGCGCCGTTCCGCACGAGATCGGCTGCCTCGCCACCACCGATCCCGCCACCGGACTGGTCACCAGGACGTTCAAGGTGAACCTGCCCGACCACCTCGACCGGGAGGTCGCGCGCTTCGAGTACGAGGTCGACGACGTCAACCTGTTCCAGGAGATCGCCCGGCGCCCCGACCCGGTGGGCGTGCTCCACCTGGACACCGACGGCAGACCGGAAGTCAGCGCGCGCTGGCGCGAGCTCCTGGTGCCGCACTTCGGCCAGGCGCACGAGCTGCGGGCGGTGTTCCGCCTCCGTGGGGACACCTGGGGACTCCTGGCGATCTTCCGGCCTGCCGGTGTCAGCGGCTTCAACCCGGCGGAGGCGGACTTCGTCGCCCGGCTCTCGCCCACCGTCGTCTCGGGGCTGCGCGCGGGGCTCGTGGCCTCGGTGGAACCGCAGACGTCGGACACCACCGGACCGGCCGTCCTCGTCGTCGGCGCCGATGGCCGGCTCTCCCAGATCACGCCCGCCGGGGAGCAGCGGTTGGGTGAGCTCGGCGGCGATCCGGCGCGGGGTCTCCCCCTCCCACTGCTGTCGCTCGTCGCCGCGGCCCGCGCGTACGCCGACGGGCGGAGGGCGATCCCGCCCCGGCTGCGCGTGCGGACGCCGTCCGGCCAGTTCCTGGTGGGGGACGCGGCCCCGTTGGCAGATCGCACCCGGACGGGACGGGACGTCATCGTCACGCTGGAGGAGGCGCGTCCCCCGGACATCGCTCCCCTGGTCGTCGCCGCCTTCGGGTTGACGCCGCGAGAGCGCGACATCGTCGGGCATGCGCTGCGTGGAGCGGACACCCGGGAGATCGGCCGGCGGCTGCACCTGTCCCCCTACACCGTGCAGGAGCACCTCACGTCGATCTTCGACAAGGCAGGCGTGCGCAACCGCCGGGAGCTGACCTCCCGGGTCTTCCTCGACCAGTACGCGCCCAGGCTCGGCTCGTCGCTCGCGCCGTCGGGCTGGTTCGACGACCGCGCCGGGTGAGCCGCCGGCGCGAGGCGACGACGTCAGCCGACCGAGGGCGGGACGTTGTGGTTGTGCCGGAAGACGTTGGCCGGATCGAGACGGGTCTTCAGGGCCGTCAGCCGCTCGAAGGTCGCCGCCGGGTACGCCTCGCGGACCCGCGCCGTTCCCTCGTTCTCCAGGTGGTTCACGTACGTGCCGCGTGCGAGCCGCCGGGTCGCGGTCCACGTCGCCCGTGCCCACGCGATCTCGGGCGCCGGGTCGGCTCCGGCATCCCACGCGCCGACGATCGTGGTCATGTGCGCGGCCTGCCGGTGGGCGAAGGCGGTCCCGTCCGCGGGCACGTCCGCGATCGCCCCACCCAGCCGCCGGACCAGGACGTGGGACATCGGGTGGCTGCGCCGCGCCGCGTGGTCGGCGAGCGCGTCCAGGGCAGCGTCGTCGAGCTCGTCGAGGAAGTCGCTCTTGACGTACGAGCGCATCCCCCACGGCGCGCTGGCGTCGACCGACTGCTGCAGCGCGCAGTAGGGCAGCACACCGAGCAGGTCGATCACCGGCCGGCCGAGCGCGGTCTGCACCGGCGCCAGCATGCGCTCGCCGTCGTCCGGGTCGCCGAACCAGGCAGCGGACAGACCGGCCAGCGGCCGCCCCCGGAACTCCTCCGGCACGAACGGCGCCGGAGGTGCCGTCACCTGCACCGCGACGAGCGACAGCTCGCGCGGTGCAGCGGCGCCGAGGTCGCGATAGAGCCGCAGCACGTCCCGGGCACGCTCGCCCGGGAAGAACACCGCTCCCCCGGGCACCGGGCCGACCGGGTGCAGCCGGTAGCTGAACGAGGTGACGACCCCGAAGTTGCCGCCGCCGCCGCGGAGCCCCCACATCAGGTCCGGGTCGGTCGTGTCGTCGACGTGGCGGATCTCGCCGTCCGCGGTGACCAGCTCGACGCCGAGCAGGTTGTCGCACGCCAGGCCGTGCATGCGACTGAGCCAGCCGATGCCACCACCCAGGGTCAGCCCCGCGACGCCGGTGTGCGAGATCTCGCCGCCGGGGGTCGCGAGGCCGTGCTGCTGGGCGGCGGCGTCGAACTCCCCCCAGGTGACGCCCGGCTGGACGCGCGCCGTCCGCGACGCCGGATCGATCCGCACCTCCTTCATCTCCGTCAGGTCGACGACGAGCCCGCCGTCGACGACCGACCAGCCCGGGATGCTGTGCCCACCGCCGCGGACGGCCACGGCGAGGTCGTGGCGCCGGGCCAGGTCCAGGGCGGCGACGACGTCGTCCGCCGAGCGGCACCGGGCGATGAAGGCCGGCCGGCGGTCGACGGCGCCGTTCCAGACGCGGCGCGCGTCGTCGTAGCCGGGGGACGCCGGGGTCAGCAGCGTTCCGGCGAAGGGTGGCGGGGCCAGCAGAGTCATGGCGGTCTCCTCGGTCGTCGGTGTGGGTCGCACCGACGATCGAGGCGCACGGCGTGGCCGCACCATCCCTTGTCCTAGGGGTTCCGCGCGCGCGTGCCCGGTCCGACACTTGCGGCATGGACCGGCGACGGGCGCGGCAGGCGGCAGCAGAGGTGGAGCGGCTCTGCCGGACGGCGACCGACGCGACCGACCTGCACCGGTCGGTGGCCGGTGTGATCGCGAGCGCCGTGCCGTTCGACCGCTGGTGCGCCATGAGCTTCGATCCGGCGACCGCGCTCCCGACCGGCGGCTTCCACGCCGAGGGCCTGCCCATGCCACTGGTCCCGCGGCTGCTGGAGCTGGAGTACGGCGAGGAGGCCGACGTGGCCCGGCTCGCCGACGTGGCACGGGGCGAGCACCCGGTGGTGAGACTGTCGGAGGCGACCGGCCGTGAACCGATGCGCAGCACTCGCTTCCGCGACGTGCTTCACCCGGCCGGCCTGCCGCACGAGCTGCGAGCCGTCCACCGCGACGGCCGCACGCCATGGGGCGCCGTCATCCTGCTGCGCGGCACCGACGTTCCCGACTTCACGTCCGGCGAGGCCGCCTGGGTCGGCACGCTGAGCGCCCGGGTCGCCGAGGCGCTGCGCCGGCTGCAGCTGATGGCGCAGGCAGCCGAACCGGGCGGCGACGCACCGGGGGTCGTGCTGCTCGAGGTGACCGATCCCGCGGTCACCGTGCTCACCGCGTCGCCGTCGGCACTGCAACGGCTGGCCGACGTCGAGGACGGCACGGTCGACGGCCTGCCCTTCGCCGTCGCGTCGCTGGCACGGACCGCGCACGGCCGCCGCGGGACCGCCCGCTGCCGGCTGCGGACCCGCTCCGGCCGGTGGCTCACCCTGCACGCCGAGCGGCTCGCCGGATCCACGGTGAGCCTGGTGGTGGAGCCCTCCCGGCCCGCCGACATCGCCGCCCTGCTGACCGACGCCTACCGGCTCACCGAGCGGGAGGCCCAAGTGGTCGGGCTGGTCGTCCGCGGGCACAGCAACGCCGAGATCGCCCGAGCGCTGTGGTTGTCGCCCTACACGGTGGCCGATCACGTGAAGAACGTCTTCGAGAAGACGGGCGTGCGCAGCCGCGGCGAGCTGACCAGCCGCCTGTTCTTCGACCACTACCTGCCGCGGCTCTGATCGCGGCCGCGTCATGCAGAAGCGTCATGCAGGAGGGTCGTGCAGGAGGAAGGCCCCGTACCCGACGACCCGGCCGGGGTCGGCTCCGGCGTCGGCCGACGTGGCCAGCCGCAGGACCTCGACGTCGAGGCCGCGGTCGGCGGCATGCTGCAGCAGACCGCGCAGGGGCCAGTGGCCACAGGCGTCGGCCGGTCCGACCGCCAGGCCGTCGCGGGCGACGATCGCGGCGGCGGTGTGGGCATCCTGCTCGCGAGCCAACGGCTGGGGCAGGTAGTGGCTGAGGTCGGTGGAGACGACGGCGACGGTGCCGGTCTCCGCGAGCAGGCTCGACAGGAGGGCAGCGACCGTCGCGGGGGGCGTGTGGCCGACCAGCAGCGGCAGGGCCCGGACTCCGGGGTCGAGGGCCCGCTGGAGGAACGGCAGCTGGGTCTCGATCGAGTGCTCGCCGGCGTGCGGGTGGTCGTGGACGGCGACGCCGGGCGTACCGATGACCGCCGTCCGGGCGTCCACGTCGATCTCGACCGGACCCAGCGGGGTGTCGAAAGCGTCCACGCTCGGCACCGCCATCCCGCGCAGCGGCGTGACGTGCGCCGGGCCCAGCACCACGACGCGCGTGATGCGGAAGCGGCTCGGGGCCAGGTGGGCGTAGGCCGTGGCGGCCACCGCGCCGGAGTACCGGTAGCCCGCATGGGGCGCGATGACGGCGACGGGGTGCTCCGGCCGCTCGGGCCGGACGTCCGCGAGGAGGCCGTCGACCAGGTCGGCGAGGGCGGAGCGGTCGGCGGGGTAGAACCGGCCGGCCACGGCGGCCGGACGGACGCGCACGGTCAGCCCCCGGCGCGCGCGAGCGACACCGGCAGTCGCCGTGCTCCCCACCGGCCGACCGGTCCGTCGTAGCGACCGGGGAGGGCGGTGCCGCAGGACCTGCAGCGCCCGTCGTCGGTGAGCCGGTAGCGGCCGATGACGTACCAGTCCCGCTCCACGACGACCTCGCCGCAGCCAGGGCAGGCGGTGCGCCCGCCCTCGGCGTCGTGGACGTTCCCCGTGTAGACGAAGCGCAGCCCGTGCCGGAGGGCGATCCGGCGGGCGCGGGTCAGCGTCTCCGGCGGCGTGGGCGGCACGTCGCGCATCTTGTAGTCGGGGTGGAACGCCGTGAAGTGCAGCGGGATGTCGGGCCCGAGGTTGGCGGCGATCCAGGCGCACTCGGCGTGGATCTCGTCGTCCGAGTCGTTCAGCCCGGGGATGAGCAACGTCGTGATCTCGAACCAGACGTCGGTCTCGTGCCGCAGGAATTGCAGGGTGTCCAGCACCGGCTGCAGGTGCCCGGCGGCCACGCGGCGGTAGAAGTCCTCGGTGAACGCCTTGAGGTCGACGTTCGCGGCGTCCACGTGCGCGAACAGTTCCCGCCGGGCGGCCTCCCCCGCGTAGCCGGCCGTGACGGCGACCGCCCTGATGCCCCGGGCCCGGCAGGCGTCGGCGACGTCGACCGCGTACTCGAGGAAGATCACCGGGTCGTTGTACGTCATCGCCACGCTGCGGCAGCCGAGCCGCTCCGCGGCCTCGGCGATGCTCTCGGGACTCGCCGCGTCGGAGAGCCGGTCGATCTCGCGGGACTTCGAGATGTCCCAGTTCTGGCAGAACTTGCAGGCCAGGTTGCACCCCGCCGTGCCGAACGACAGCACGGAGCTGCCCGGCAGGAAGTGGTTGAGCGGCTTCTTCTCGACCGGGTCCACGCAGAACCCGCTGGACCGGCCGTAGGTGGTGAGCACCACCTGGTCGGCCACCCGCCCGCGCACGAAGCACAGCCCGCGCTGGCCCTCGTGCAGCCGGCACTCCCGCGGGCAGACGTCGCACTGCACCCGGCCGTCGTCCAGCCGGTGCCAGTAGCGACCCGGAACCGTGTACCGGTCCTCGAGGTTGATCTCCGACGTCACCGCGTCGCCTCCCCTGCCTCACGGTAGTGCGCGGAGGTTCGTTCCGGCAGGGTCGGACCGCGACGGTTGCCCGGGCTCGCGGAGGGCGAGGACAGTGGGCCCCGCGGCGATGCCGCAGGGGTGTCGCCGTTCCCGGGAAGGAGTGGTGGCATGTACGCCCGAACCACCACCATGCGGATCGACAACCAGTACGTCGACGACGTCGTCGCGATCGTGCGCGACGAGCTCATGCCGATGGTCACGCGGATGGACGGCTGCGTCGGACTCTCCCTGCTGGTCGACCGTCACCACGGCCGTTCCGTCACGACCAGTGCGTGGGAGACCGAGGAGGCGATGCGCGCCAGCGCCGAGCGCGTGCGCGAGTCGCGTGACCGCGCCGCCCAGAGGTTCGGCGTCACCCCCGAGGTGCGGGAGTGGGAGATCGCCGTCCTGCACCGGGCACATCGGGCCGGCGACGGCGCCTGCGCGCGGGTGACCTGGACCCGGACCGCGCCCGGCAACCTCGACGCCGTGGTGCAGGCCTACCGGGAGAGCCTCATGCCCTGGTGGGAGCGGACCGCCGGGTTCTGCAGCAACAGCCTCCTGATCGACCGCCGGGAGGGAGCGTGCGCGTCGGCCGTCGTGTTCGACAGCCGGGATGCGATGGCGCACACCCGCGACCAGTTCACGACGCTGCGGGAGGAGTTCGCGCAGCGGATGGCGATGGAGATCCTGGAGGTCGCGGAGTTCGACCTCGCCCTCGCCCATCTGCGGGTACCTGAGACCGTCTGACCGGCAGCCCTGAGCGCCCGGGCGGGTTCGGGGCGCGGGTGACCCGATCGCCGAACGCCACCTCGCGTGCTGGCGACACGAGTCAGTGCGCTGCCAGGAGTGGTTCGGCGAGGAGGATCTCGGTGCCGTCGGGGCGGTAGGTGCGCCATCGGCCGTCGGGTGATCGCTCGACCCGGAAGCCGTGGTGCACCTTGGTGTGGTGCCGCTCGCACAGCAGCGCCGAGTTCTCCAGCGAGGTGTCGCCGCCGTCGATCCAGTGCACGAGATGGTGGACGTCGCACCAGTGCGTCGGGGCACCGCATGCGGCGAACACGCACTTCCGGTCCCGCTGCTCGGTGGCCCACCGCAGATGCGGCGGGACGACGCGGTGGGTGCGACCCACGTCCAGCGGGGTGCCTTCGGGGCCGAGGATGACCCGGCCGATCGTGCCGTCGCAGGCCAGCCAGCGCGCCCGGGCCGCTGAGATGGTGGTACCGAACCCGGTCTCGGCGGTGGCCGGGCCTGTCGAGGGGTGGACCAGGTCCTCGACCGGGACCGTGACGATCACGTGCGGCTTCACAGTGCGCAGCGTCGGCAACCCGCCGGTGGCCAGCAGGTTGTCCGCGGCCTGCACCAGGGCGTCACCCAGCCGCTGGGCGCGGCTGCGCAGATCGCCCTTCGGCCGGTCGGCCTGCACGATCGACTCCAGCGCCGCAACCACCTTCTCCCCACCGACCGCGTCGAGCTCGAACCGGCCGGTGACCCGGCCGTCCAGCAGCCGCGACAACGTCAGCGACCGGCCCTCGGTGGGATCGGGCTCGGGCCCGTCGGGATCCAGCCGAGCCAGGTAGTAGGCCACCACCCGTCGAAGCTGCGCGAACGGCTGCGTGGCGGCAACCTCGGCCAGCGTGGCCTCGACGGCGGCCAGGTCGACGCCCTGCCCGACTGCCTCGGCCTGCACCTCGGTCACCGCCACCGGCGCCATCACCGCGACCTGATCGGCGCTCACCGCGCCGGAGGCGAAGGCCGCCGCCACCGCCGGCAACTGCTCGACCGCCCGGCCGTTGCCGATCAGCCGCCGCACCTCACCGGCCGACAGCCGCACGTGCCCGCGCAGCCACGAGGACATCGACCTCAGCCCGTCGTGCTCGGCCGCCTGCACCACGTCGGCCCGCCGAACGGTGCGGGTCAGTTCGGCGTCCAGCCGATTGCGCGCCCGCACCAGCAGGGTCGTCCGGTCCAGCAGTTGCGGGGCGAGGAAACCGTCCAGGTCCTCGGCCGCGAGGGTGTCGAGCACCGCCTCGAGCTCTTCCACGACACCCCCAGCCAGTCAGTTCGAACGCATGTTCGATGATACCGCCTGCGCGAGGGTGGCACCACGCGAATACGCAGGTCAGGTCGCTGTCCACAGACTCCGTCGAGGCGTTGCCAAGAGTTCGACGATCGACGGCTCCGGGCAGCTCACGGGGCGTGCGACGCAGTCCCCGGCCCCGGCAGCAGGCCGCGCTCGACGGCCACCATGACCGCCCGCGTCCGGTCGTCCACCCCGAGCTTGGCGAACAGCCGCAGCAGATGCGTCTTCACCGTCGCCTCACCGATGAACAGCTCGCGCCCGATCTCCGCGTTCGTCAGGCCCCGCGCCACGCCGGCCAGGACCTCCAGCTCGCGGGGCGTCGGCGCCTCCACCGCCGGCGCCCGCATGCGCGACACGAGCCGCGCGGCGACCGGTGGCGCCAGCACCGTCTCTCCCCGTGCGGCCGCTCGCACCGCCTCCGCCAGCTGGGGCAGAGGGGCGTCCTTCAGCAGGTATCCGGTGGCCCCGGCCTCCACGGCGCGGACGATGTCGGTGTCGGTGTCGTAGGTCGTCAGCACGAGGACGCGGACGGCAGGATGCGCGGCACCCATCCGCTCCGTCGCGGTGACGCCGTCCATCCCCGGCATCCGCAGGTCCATCAGGACGACGTCCGGCTGCAGCGACGCGACCGCGGCCAGCGCCTCCGACCCGTCCGACGCCTCCCCCACGACCGTCAGGTCGTCCTGCGCGTCCAGCCACCCGACCAGCCCGCCGCGCACCACCGGGTGGTCGTCCACCACCAGGACGCGGATCACGACGCCGGCACCCGCACCGTCACCCGCGTCCCCTCACCCGGCGCGGAGGCCACGTCGACCTCGCCGCCCACGGAGGAGACCCGGTCGCGCAGCCCGTCCAGTCCCGAGCCGTGCGCCCGCGCCGGGTCGAACCCCACCCCGTCGTCCTCCACGTGCACGGAGACCTGCCGCGCGCCCTCGTCCCCCACCACCGACACCCGGATCACGACCGCGTGCGCGGCCGCGTGCCGGCGCACGTTGGTCAGGGCCTCCTGGGCGCCACGCAGCAGGACGACCTCCTCGTCGCGGCGGAGCACCAGCCCGCCGTCCAGCGCCGAGGTGTCCACCCGCACCGACAAGCCGGTCTCCCGGCCGAAGCGTTCGGCCAGTCGCGCGAGCGCGTCGACCAGGGTCGACCCGTCCAGGGCCACCGGCCGGAACGCGGCGACCATGGCCCGCGCCTCGGCGAGGTTCTCCCGCGCGACCTCCTCGATCAGCGCGAGTCGCTCGCGCACCGCGTCGTCGTCCCGGCCGACCTGAGCGGTCGCCGTCTGCGCCAGGACGACGATGCTCGTGTAGCCCTGCGCGAGGGTGTCGTGCACCTCCTGGGCCAGCCGCTCCCGCTCGGCCAGCACGCCGCGCTCGTGCTCGGCCACGGCCAGGTCCGCCCGGGTCAGCTCCAGCTCCTGGATCAGCTCGCCCCGCCGCACGCTCTGCCACAGCACGTGGCTGATCCACAGCCCCAGGCCGGCGCTGAAGACGATGTTCACCCCGGTGGAGACCAGCGCGTCCATCGCGGCTTCGCCCGACGTCGCCCGCGTCACCGGGCCCAGCGCCGATGCGACGGCCAACAGCACCGTCCAGATCACCCCCGCGGGCGACCCCTGCACCACGAACCAGATCTGCGGATAAGCCAGGAAGAGCAGGAAGAACACGCCGGGGGCGACGAACCCGAGGACGCCCGACGTCAGCACCAGCACCGACAGGTACGCGACCGCGCGCACCGGACGTCCGGCCGCGATCGCCGGCGCACCGGCCAGCAGGTACGCCACCGCGAGGACGCCCAGCACGACCAGCGCGGCGGCCCGCGGCGGCCCGTCCTCGCCGACCACCACCGTGCCGACGGCCAGGACCCACATCCCGGCCGCCAGGACGTGCAACCCGGCCAGCGTGGCCCGCCAGCCGCGCTCGCTGAGAGGCTCGGGACCGCCGCCCTCCTCCGGGACGTTCGGGAGGAGGACGGCGGCCAGCCGGGGCCCGACGGTCATCCGGCGTCCCGCCGCCAGCGGAACGTCCTTGCGCACACCACGGCACCGATGATCACCCATGCCACGAGCACCAGGGCAGTTCTCCCGTGCTCCCAGGTGCCGGTGGGCTCCAGGGCGGCAACCGCATCGGGCAGGAACACCGACCGCATGCCCTGCACCATCCACTTCAGCGGGAAGAGCGCCGCAACCTGCTCCATCGGCCCGGGCAGGTCGGAGTCCGGGAAGAACACCCCCGAGATGAACTGCAGGACGACGGCGAACGCCGGGATCCCGGCCGCAGCGGCGCGGGCGCTCCCCACGAATCCCCCGACGGCGATGCCGAGGAACGTGCCCGCGACGATGCCGAGCGCCACGACCCAGGCGAACGTCAGCCACCGCGCGGGCTCCGTCGGCAGCGGGACGTCGTAGGCGATCGCGGCCACGCCGAGCAGCAGAGCCAGCTGGAGTGCGGTCGTGACCAGCACCTGCCCCGCCTTGCCGACGCCGTAGGCCAACGCCGGGGTGCCGAGTGTCTGCAGCCGCGCCAGGTCGCCACGGTCGCGTTCCTCGGAGATCGCGGTGCCCACCGCCTGGAAGCTCGTGAGCATGATCCCGGCCGCCACGATGCCGGCGAGGAAGTACTGCCGGAGGCCGATGCCCGGGAACACCTCGTCGTCGCCGAAGACGGATCCGAAGATGAGCAGCATGATCACCGGATAGGCGAAGGAGAAGGCGATCTGCCCGGGGTCGCGGGCGTACAGCCGGAGCTCGAGGCCGATGCGGGCCCACCCGATCGTGGCCGCCGAGGGCGGCGCGGGCCGGTCGGTGGTCAGCGGTGCTGTGGTGGCGGTCATCGAATCTCCCCTTCGGGGGTGGCGACCAGGCGGAGGTAGACGTCTTCCAGGCCGGGGCGGGTGACGGACAGATCGGGGAGCTCGCCGAGCGGGTCGACGGCGAGCAGGTCCCGCAGCAGCGCGGCCGGCGTGGTGGTGACCAGCTCGCGGACGGCGCCGTCCTCCGTCCAGCGGACGGTCACCTCGTCGCGCAGTGCGCCGCCGAGCTGCGCGGGGGGCGCCACCTCGACCAGCCGCCCGCCGGAGATCACGCCCACGCGGTCGGCGAGGTGCGCGGCTTCGTCGAGGTAGTGGGTGGTCAGGACGATCGTCGTCCCGCCGTCGCGCAGACCCTCGATCAGCGACCAGAACTGGCGTCGGGCGGCCGGGTCGAGCCCGGTCGTCGGCTCGTCGAGGAACAGCAGCTCCGGCCGGCCCTGGACGCCGAGCGCGACCTCCAGCCGGCGACGCTGACCGCCGGAGAGCTTGTCCACCCGGGTGCCCGCCGTGCTGTCGAGGCCGACGGCGCGGAGCAGCTGGTCGCCGTCCTGCGGAGTGGCGTGGTAGCGCGCGAAGTGGTCGACGGTCTCCCGGACGGTGAGGGCGTTGCCGTCACCGGTGGTCTGCCCCACCACGCCCACCCGGTCGCGCCAGGCCCGCCCGGCGGACGCGGGATCCTGCCCGAGTACTCGCACCTCTCCGGCGTCCCGCCGCCGGACGCCCTCGAGGATCTCCACCGTCGTCGTCTTGCCCGCACCGTTGGGTCCGAGCAGGGCGAAGATCTCGCCGCGGCCCACGTCGAGGTCGAGACCGTCCACCACGGCGCGTCCGCCGTACCGCTTGACCAGACCGAGCACTTGCACGGCCGCTCCGTCCGAGGGCGCGGGGAGATCGAGCTCCGGCGCCGGCTGGATCGTCGTCATGACAAGAGCGTCACCGCGCGACCCCTGCCGGCGGGACCGCCGAACCGCTGGTCCGCCGTCCACCGGTCGGTGGACGGCGGACCTCCACCGGGCGGTCGGACGGGCTACGGCTGCGCCGTCCCCACGCGGGCGCGGAGGTGCCGAGCGGTCAGGGTGTCGGCACGCAGCAGGTCGGCCGGTGTCCCTTCGAAAACGATCCGGCCGCCGTCGTGACCGGCGCCGGGCCCGAGGTCGATCACCCAGTCGGCCCGTGCGATGACGTCGAGGTCGTGCTCGATGACGACCACGGTCCGGCCGCCGTCCACCAGCCGGTGCAGGAGGCCGACGAGCCGGTCGACGTCGTCCATGTGCAGACCGGTGGTGGGCTCGTCGAGCACGTAGACCGCGCTGTCGCCGGTCATCTGGACCGCCAGCTTCAACCGCTGGCGTTCCCCACCGGACAGCGTCGAGAGCGGCTGGCCCAGGGTGATGTAGGGCAGACCCACGTCGGCCAGCGCGCCGAGCATCCGCTGCAACGGCTTCTCGGAGAGGAACTCGCGGGCCTCGTCGACGGTCAGCGCGAGGACCTCGCTGATGTTCTTCCCGCGCAGCCGGTAACCGAGCACCTCCTCGGTGAAGCGCCTGCCCTCGCAGGCCTCGCAGACGCTGACCGCCGTGTCGAGGAACGCGAGGTCGGTGTAGGCGAGCCCGAGGCCTTTGCACTCCGGGCAGGCACCCTCGGAGTTCGCGCTGAAGAGAGCCGGCTTGACCCCGTTCACCTTGGCGAACGACGTGCGGATGGTGTGGAGCATCCCGGTCCACGTGGCGGTGTTCGACCGGCTCGAGCCGCGGGTCAGCCGCTGATCGACGACGACGACGTCGGAATGCTGCTTCGGCAGGACGCCCAGGAACAGCGAGCTCTTGCCCGACCCCGCCACCCCGCTGACGACGGTCAGCACCCCGGTCGGGACGTCGACGGTCACGTCCTGGAGGTTGTGCAGCCGAGCGTGCTCGATGCGCATCGCCCCGGTCGCCGCCCGCGGTGCCGGGTTGGTCTCGTGCACCCGGTCGAGGTGGCGGCCGGTCAGCGTGCCGGAGCGGCGCAGCCCGTCGACCGCGCCGGCGTAGACGACCTCTCCCCCGTGCGTGCCGGCGCCCGGCCCCATGTCGATGACGTGGTCGGCGATGGCGACGACCCCCGGCTCGTGCTCGACGACCAGCACCGTGTTGCCCTTGTCCCGCAGCCGCAGCAACAACTCGTCGAGCCGCTGCACGTCGTGCGCGTGCAGGCCCACCGTCGGCTCGTCGAACACGTAGGTGATGTCGGTGAGGCTCGAGCCGAGGTGGCGCACCATGCGCACCCGCTGCGACTCGCCACCGGAGAGGGTGGACGAGGCGCGGTCGAGCGAGAGGTAGCCGAGGCCGATGTGCACGAGGTCCCCGAGCAGCGCCGCCAGGGCATCGAGCACCCGCTGGAGCGACCGCACCTCGAGCCCTCGGACGAACCGCAGGAGCTCGTCGACCTGCATCGCCGCGCAGTCGGCGATCGAGACCCCGTCGATGCGGCATTCGCGTGCGGGCGGGTTCAGCCGGCTGCCACCGCAGGCGGGACACGGCCCCGAGACCGTGGTGCGCTCCACCGCGCGCCGGATGTGGGGCCGCAGTTCGGCCAGGTCCTTCGCGAAGAACGACTTCGACATCCGGACGAGCAGGCCCTGGTAGGTCAGGTTCATCTTCCCGTACCTGAGCTTGACCTCCTCGCCGTACAGCAGCTGCCGCCACTCCTCCTCGGTGTAGTCGCGCAGCTTCTTGCTCCGGTCGAAGAAGCCGGAGTCGGCGATGACCGTCCACGGCCAGGACTCCTTGCCGTGCCCCGGGAAGCGGATGGGGTCCTCGTCGAGGCTCTTGTCCTTGTCGAGAAGCGCGTCGACGTCCCACTCCGACTTCCGGCCCAGCCCCTCGCACTCCGGGCACATGCCGGCGGGGTCGTTGAACGAGAGCGCGGTCGCCGGCCACACCCGCGGTTTCCCGGCGCGCGAGTAGAGAATGCGCAGCAACGAGGAGGCGTCGGTCGCCGTCCCGACCGTCGACCGGGCGTTCGCTCCCATGCGCGTCTGGTCGACCACGATCGCGGCCGACAGGTTCTCCACGGAGTCGACGTCGGGCCGCCCGTAGTGCGGCAGGAAGTTCTGCACGAACGCGGAGTAGGTCTCGTTGATCAGCCGCTGCGACTCGGCCGCGATGGTGTCGAAGACCAGCGACGACTTGCCCGAGCCGGACACCCCGGTGACCACCGTGAGAGCACGTTTCGGGATGTCCAGCGACACGTCACGCAGGTTGTTCTCCCGCGCGCCGCGGACCTCGATCGCGCCGTACAGGGGATACCCGTCGGTCACGTCCACCTCCACCTCTCGCATTCCGCCGTCGCGGTGGACGACGGGTGGGACATCGATGACTGAGCGGTTCACCGCGAGAGCGCCTGGAACCTGCGCACGCTGAGCGCGGCGAAGACGGCCGTGAGCACGGCCGGCCAGGAAACGGCGAGCAGCATCGCGTGCTCGGTCGCCCACCCGCCCCCGGCCCCGACGGGCGAACCGAACAGCTCGCGGACGGCGGTCACCGTCCCCGCGGCCGGGTTCCACTCGGCGATCGTCGACAGCCACCCCGGCATCGAGGACGCGGCGACGAACGCGTTGGACAGGAAGGCGAAGGGCCAGACGAGGATCTGTACGGCCGTCACCGTCGAGGGGTCCCCGGTGAGCAGTCCGAGGTAGATCCCGATCCAGAGGAACGCGAGCCGGAGCAGCAACAGCAGCCCGACGGCGGCCACCGCCGGGCCGAGACCAGCGGGACGCCAGCCGATCGCCAGACCGGCGGCGACCAGCACGGCCAGCCCGACGACCGAGGAGAGCATGTCGGCGAGGCAGCGGCCGGCCACCACCGCCGACGGCGCCATGGGCAGCGACCGGAACCGGTCGGTGATCCCCCGTGCGGTGTCCGTGACGACGGCGGTCATGGTGGCCTCGACCCCGAAGACCATCGCCAGGGCGAGCATCCCGGGGACCAGGAAGTCGCGGTAGTCGCCACCGCCGGGGACGACCATGCCGCCTCCCAACAGGTAGACGAACATCAGCATCAGGAGCACCGGGAAGAGCGCCCCGACGAGCACCGGCGCGGGCTGGCGGCGCCAGTGCGCGACATCCCGTCCGGCCATGGTGACGGCGTCCACGACGGCCCAGCGTGCTCGACCGAGCAGGCCCGGCTCCGTCCAGGAGAGGTCGAGCGCAGTCATGCCGGCACCTCCGTGCGCTCGTCGTCCCGACCGGTGATCCGCAGGTAGGCCTCGTCGAGCGTGGTCGGTCGGAGGACCACGTCGTCCACCGCGATGCCGGCCTCATCCAGTGCGCGCACCACCGCCCCGAGGACGCCCCGTCGCCTGACCACCGGGACCACCACCCGCTCCCCGGTCCCCACCGGATCGGCCACGGCTCGGACCACCGCCGCCCGCTGCGCCACGTCGGCCGCTTCCTGTGCCCGACGGGGGTCTGCGACGACCAGCTCCAGCCGGTCACCGCCGATCGCGGCGGTCAGCTCCCGCGGTGTCCCCCGAGCGGCCACCCGGCCGTCGTCGAGGACGTACACGTCGTCCGCCAGCTGCTCGGCCTCCTCCAAATACTGGGTGGTCAGGAGCACCGTCGTGCCCCCGGCGACGAGCGCACGGACGGCGTCCCAGACGTCGCGTCGGCCGGCCGGGTCGAGGCCGGTCGTCGGCTCGTCGAGGAACAGCACCGCCGGCGCCAGCACGAGCCCGGCGGCGATGTCGAGCCGCCGCCGCATCCCGCCCGAGAAGGTCCGCACCGGCTGCGTCCCCGTTCCGGTGAGCCCCACCTGCTCGAGCAGCTCGTCGGCCCGCACGCCGGCCGACCGGCGATCGAGGTGGTGCAGCCTCGCGAACAGGACGAGGTTCTCCCGCGCCCCGAGGACGTCGTCGACCGCCGGGTGTTGCCCGATCAGTCCGATCCGGCGCCGGACCGACCGTGGCTGCCGGGTGACGTCGAAGCCCGCCACCTCCACCCGGCCGCCGTCCGGCCGGGTCAGCGTCGTCATGACCCGCACCGCCGTGGTCTTCCCGGCCCCGTTCGGCCCGAGCAGGGCGCACACCGACCCCCCGCTCACCTGCAGGTCCACACGGTCGAGCACCACCCGCTCCCCATACCTCTTGATGAGTCCCGCCACCGAGAGCGCACTCGCCACCGACTACCCCCGTACGCTGTACGTCATTGGTCGAGAGGACACCGTACGCCGTACGGAGACCGTGTGCCAGCGACTGAGGGGCGATGCGCGAGAGAGTGAGGACATGGCCACCGCGTTCACGGGCACCGGCGACCCCGCCCGGAGCATGGCGCTGCTCTGGCGCACCCCGGCGAGCGATGCCGTGCGACCGGGTCCGAAGTCCGCCCTCGACGTCGACCGCATCGTGTCGGCCGCGGTGCAGCTGGCCGACGCCGAGGGGCTCGCGGCCGTCTCGATGCGCCGCGTCGCCGCCGATCTCGGTACCGCCGCGATGACGCTCTACAGCCACGTGCCGGGCAAGGGTGAGCTCGTCGACCTCATGCTCGACGCCGTCCTCGCCGAGCTCTATCCCGACGAGGAGGTGGTCACGAGCGGCACCTGGCGCACCCGGCTGAAGACGGTCGCCCAGGCCAACTGGGACTTCTTCCTCCGCCACCCGTGGGCCGCGCATCTCGCCACCGGACGCCCCCCGCTCGGTCCGGGGCTGATGCGCAAGTACGAGCTCGAGTTGCGGGCCGTCGACCACCTGGGTCTGTCCGAACTGCAGATGGACCTGCTCGTCACCCTGGTGAACGGTTTCGTCCGCGGCACCGTGAGCGGGGTGCAGGAGAAGGCCGACGCGGAACGCCTGACCGGCCTCAGCGAGGACCAGTGGTGGGCGGCCACCGAGCCCTACCTCGCCCAGGTCTTCGACGCGGAGCGCTTCCCCACCGCCGCGCGCGTGGGACCGATCGCCGGCGAGGAGCTGGGTGCCTACGACCCGCACCGGTCGTTCGAGTTCGGCCTCGACCGACTGCTCGACGGCATCGGCGTGCTCATCCTCGACGCCTCGCGGTGAGACCCGAGGAGCCCTGACGTCGGGACGGCGATGTCCGGAAACCGCCAGTCATCGGCGTCCACCGCTGGCATGCTCGACGCCGTGACCCCGCCTCTGGACGCCGAGCGCTGCTACCGCGCGGTGGCCGGCCGCGACGCCCGCTTCGACGGCTGGTTCTTCACCGCCGTGCACACGACCGGCATCTACTGCCGCCCCTCGTGCCCCGCCCGCACGCCCCTGCCCCGCAACGTCAGCTTCTTCACGACGGCGGCCGCGGCACAGGGCGCGGGCTTCCGCGCGTGCCGGCGGTGCCGCCCCGACGCCGTGCCGGGGTCCCCGGAGTGGGACGTGCGGGCCGACGTCGTCGCGCGGGCCATGCGCCTGATCGCCGACGGCGAGGTGGAGCGCTCCGGGGTCCCCGGGCTCGCCGCCCGGCTCGGCTACTCCGAGCGGCAGCTGCACCGACTGCTCGTCGGCGAGCTGGGCGTCGGCCCGCTCGCCCTGGCCCGCGCGCAGCGCGCCCAGACGGCCCGGCTGCTCATCGAGACCACCGACCTGCCCATGGCCGACGTGGCCTTCGCGGCCGGGTTCGCCAGCATCCGGCAGTTCAACGACACCGTGCGCGAGGTCTTCGCGACGACGCCGACCGCGCTGCGCCGCACCGCTCCCGGCACCACCGGGGGCGCACCCGGCTGGCTGACCCTCCACCTGGCGGCACGGGCGCCCTACGAGGCCGCGGAGGTCCTCCTCTTCCTCGGCGCGCACGCCGTCCCGGGTTTGGAGGAGTGGGACGGGACGACGTTCTCCCGGGTACTCGACCTGCCGCACGGCCCCGCCGTCGTGCAGCTCTCCCCCGCACCGGATGGAGGAGCCGCCGTCACCGCGCGGCTGCGGCTGCCCGAGCTGCGCGACCTCGGGGCCGCCGTGACCCGCTGCCGCCGGATGCTCGACCTGGATGCCGACCCGGCGGCGGTCGACGACGTCCTCGGTGCCGACCCCGCACTGGCCCCCCTGGTGGCGTCCGCTCCCGGCCGGCGGGTGCCCGCCTCACCCGACGCCGACGAGCTCGCGATCCGGGCCGTCCTCGGCCAGCAGGTCTCGCTCGCCGGCGCCCGCACGCTCACCGCCCGGCTGCTGACGGCCGGCACCCCGCTGCCCGAACCGGTCGGCACCCTCACCCACGCCTTTCCACGCGCCGCCGCCCTGGCCGACGCCGACCTCACCGCCGTCGGTCTCACCGGCGCCCGCCGCCGGACCGTCTCGGCGCTCGCGGCCTCGCTCGCCTCCGGTGTCATCGCCCTCGACCCGGGCGCCGACCGTGCGGAGGCGGGGCGGGCGCTGCTCGCCGTCCCCGGCATCGGTCCGTGGACGGCGGCACTCGTGGGGCTGCGCGGGCTGGCCGACCCGGACGTCTGGCTGCCCGGAGACCTCGCCCTGCGTCGGTCCTTGGCGGCACTCGGCAGCTCCGACCCAGAGGCCGCGACGCGCTGGCGGCCGTGGCGCTCCTACGCCGTCCTGCACCTGTGGGCGCTGGCCGTGCCGTCCCTGTTCACGCGAGCGCCCGCCTCCCTGCCCCACCCGACCACTCCCTCCCTCTCGAGGAGCGCCTGATGACCGCCTCCACCGCACCCGCCCGCCACGCCACCCTCGGCACGCCCCCGGGACCGTTCACCGTCGTCGTCGCGACCGGCTCCGACGGCCAGGACGTCGTCCTCGCCAGCGGCTGGACCGCCGACGTCGGGGAACTGCTGCCCCTCGTGCACCCCACCCTGCGCCCGACCGCCGTCGAACGGGTCGAGGATCTCCCCCTCCTCGACGTCGTCGAGAAGTTCGTCGCTGGCGACGTCGCCGCGATCGACGACGTCCCCGTGCAGCAGCGCTCGGGCCCGTTCCTCACCGAGGCGTGGCAGGTCCTGCGCACCGTGCCCGCCGGACATCCCGACACCTACGCCGCCTTCGCCGCGCGGTGCGGGCGGCCGGCCGCCGTGCGGGCCGCGGCCAACGCGTGCGCCCGCAACGCCGCGGCGTTGTTCGTCCCCTGCCACCGGGTGCTCGGCTCCGACGGGGGCCTGGGCGGCTTCCGCTGGGGCACGCCGGTCAAGCGCTGGCTGCTCGACCACGAGGCAGCGCACGCACCCGTCGCGGCCTGAGCGCGGCCCCTGCCGCCGCGCCCGGCAGGCTGGCGGCGGGACCTGCAGGAGGTCACGCCTCCGCGGAACTGTCGGACCCGTCCGGCAGGGTCGGCTCCCATGGACGCCGCTTCCCTGCTCACCGGTCTCCTCCTCGGCGCGCTCCTCGCCACCGCAGCCACGCTCGGCGTGGTCTCGCTGCTGACCCGCCGGCGCCCCGACGACGCCGGGCTCGAGCCCGTGCACGAGTCGCTGGATCACCTGCACCGGCTGCTCGCCGGCATGGAGCGCGCCCGCGCCACCGCGCACGGGGAGCTGCGCGAGCAGATGGGCACCGTCGGGCAGGCCTCCGCCCAGCTCAAGCACGAGACCGCCGCACTGGTCACGGCACTGCGCACGCCGCACGTCCGCGGCCGCTGGGGCGAGGTCCAGCTGCGCCGGGTCGTGGAGGTCGCCGGCCTGGTCGAGCACTGCGACTTCGTCGAGCAGCCGGCCGGCACCAACGACGCCGGCGCCGGCGTCCGGCCCGACCTGGTGGTCACGCTCGCCGACGGCCGTCAGGTGATCGTCGACGCGAAGGTGCCGTTCACCGGCTACATCGAGGCGGTGCAGGCGACCGAGGAGCCGGTCCGCATCCAGCGGGTGGCGATGCACGCCCGGCAGCTGCGCACGCACGTCGACGCACTGGCCGCGCGCCGCTACCCCACCGCGTTCCGGCCGGCCGCGCCGTTCACGGTCCTGTTCGTCCCGTCGGACGGCTTCCTCACGACGGCACTCGAGGCGGAACCGGGTCTGCTGGAGTACGGCTTCTCCCGCGACGTCGTCCTGGCCACGCCGAGCACGCTGCTGGCCCTGCTGCGCACCGTCGCCTACTCGTGGCGGCAGGAACGGCTGGCCCGCGACGCCGACCAGGTCCTGGAGGTCGGACGCCGCTTGCACGCTCGGCTGAGCACGCTGTCGGGGCACCTCACCCGCCTCGGCTCCGCGCTGGGCACGACGATGACCCGCTTCAACGAGACGGTCGGCTCCTACGAGCGATCCGTGCTCACCGCGGCCCGGCGCTTCGACGACCTCGGGGTCGCCGAGAACCCGGTGCCCGCGCCGGAGCCGCTGGAGGCCACGGTGCGCACGCTGCACCCGGCCGAGCCGGACTACGACGAGGAGGAGACCCGCGACGGGACGAACGGCTAGTTCGAGGGCCGTCGCACGGTGGTGTCCTCGCCGGCCGCCGCGGCGATGTGCTTGGCCGTGTCGCAGTAGTGGCGGAACCGGCTCACCCGGCCGGCCTCGTCGAAGGTCCACAGGTGGAGCTCCTCGTCGTCGAACCGACCGCCGCCCGGCAGGGCGAACGACGCGCGGACCTCCGCGACGACCTGGCGGCCGCTGCCGATGAGGTCCAGGACGGCGAAGTGGAGCACCGTGGCCGAGCCGAGCACGGCGAAGAAACCCTCGACGTCGGACGGGCCCTTCCGCGGGACGAGGTACGGGACCTCGGCGCGCTGCGCGAAGTTGTCCACCCAGTCCTCCCAGGCGACGTCGTCGGCGAGCCGGCCGAGGATCGCCGGGATGTCTCCTCGGCCGAAGGCGGCGTAGATGTCGGCGACGGTCTCGGCGTTGCCGGCGGCGACGGGGCTGGTGGTGGCAGGACTGCTGGTCATCTCGATCCTCCGAGGACGGCGCTGTGGGACGGACGGATCGTCGGCCGCACCGGTCCGCGCGACATCGGTCGTTCGACCTAACCGGGCAGCAGTCCGTGCTCCATAGCGAAGACCGCGGCGCCGGCGCGGGTCCGGCGGCCGGTCTTGTCGAAGACGTGCGCCAGGTGGTGACCGACGGTCCGGTCCGACACCCCGAGCCGGTCGGCGATCGCCCGGTTGGACATGCCCCGGGCCGCCAGCCGGAGCACCTCGACCTCACGATCGGTCAGGTCGCACGGCCAGGCGCGGCGCGGGCGGGGCAGGCCGGCGCCCGCGAGCACCGCGGCGCAGGCGTCGGGGTCCAGTCGCCCGGCCGCGGCCTCCTCGACGAGGGTCGCCCGAGCCACGTCCGCGCCCAGCGCGGACCGGTGCGGCCGCTCCTCGGTCAGCGCCGCGAACACGTCGGCGGCCGCCAGCAGCCGGGCGTCGAAGGACAGCTCCGCTCCGCTCGTCCCGCGGTGGTAGCCGCTGCCGTCGCAGCGCTCGTGGTGTCCCGCCGCCGACTCCGCCAGCGCCGCCAGACCCGTGCAGCGCCGCAGCACCCGGTCGGTCCAGTAGGTGTGCAGCCGCACCCGCTCCCGATCGGCGGCCCCCAGTGGTCCCGGCCGGTCCCAGACCGCGCTCGACACCGCGACGCGACCGAGGTCGTGCAGCAGGGCGGCCGAGCGGACCGCCTCCCGGCGCGCGTCCGGCAGGCCGGCAGCCACCGCAGCCGCCGCCGCGACCGCCGCCACGTGCGTGGAGTGGCCGAGCAGGTACCGGCCCTTCAGGTCGACGACCGCGGCCAGGGCGGCACAGAGGTCGTCGACCCGCGCCGCACCCGCCGCTGCGGCGGGTGCCGGCTCCGCGGCGAGCACCGCGGCGAGCAGGTCCGGCACGTCGATGACGGGGAGCAACGTGTCGGCCGACCGCAGGAACGCCGCGGCGAGATCGGGGTCCAGATGCCCACCCGCACGCCGGGCCACCTCGCGCACTGCCGCGGCAGCTCCTCCCTCCGCGGCGGCGAGCACGGCCTGCTCAGCCACGTGGACGATGCGGGCGAGCAGCGACACCTGCTCACCGTGTCGGGCGCCGGGCAGGCCCCGTCCGTCCCAGCGCTCGTAGACGTCGTCGAGGGCGTCCACCGCAGCCGGCGACAGGCCGAGTCTCCGGCCGAGCGCCCGGCTGACCTCGCAGCCGGCCCGGCTCGCCCGCTGCCCCTCGACGGGTGCGACCGCCAGGAACGTCCGGGCGAGCTCTGCCTGCCGCTGCGGCACCCAGCGTCCGAACCCCCCGAGCTGATCGGCGAGGACGTCGGGGTCACCCGGGTCGAGCCGGCTGAACGCGGCCTCGAACGCCGTGTCGTCCTCGAAGAGCGCGGCGTTCTCCGACGCGTTGGCCGTGCACCCGATCGACCGGAGCAGCGCGACGTGGAACACCGCCGCGCGACCGTCGTCGTCGAGCTCGAGTTCCGCGGCGAATGCCGTCGCGAGCGCGCAGGTGCGCAACCCCTTCTCGAAGGGCACGCCGGTGGCCAGGTCGGTGGTCAGGGAGAGTGCGGCGAAGACCTCCGCCACCCGGGCCCGCGGCATGCCGGGCAGGGTAGAACCGGAAGGCCGCAGCGGGCACCGGTCCGGCGCCCGTCCGGGCTCAGTCGGTTCGCGCGGCCCGCTCGGCGCGGCGCAGCTCGTGCGGCAGCGCGAAGACCAGCCGCTCCTCGGCGGCCTTCACCGTCTCGACGTCGGGGTAGCCACGGGCGGCGAGCCAGTCGAGGACCTCGCTCACGAGGATCTCCGGGACCGAGGCACCACTGGTCACTCCGACGGTGCCCACGCCCTCGAGCCAGGCCGGGTCGACCTCCGAGGCGAAGTCGACCAGGTGGGCATCACCGGCACCGGCCTCCAGGGCCACCTCGACGAGGCGCACCGAGTTGGAGGAGTTGGTGGAGCCGACGACCAGCACCAGGTCGCACTCGGCCGCCATCTGCTTCACGGCCTGCTGGCGGTTCTGGGTGGCGTAGCAGATGTCGTCGCTGGGCGGGGACTGCAGGCCGGGGAACCGGTTCTTCAGCTGGTCCACCGTCGCGAGCGTCTCGTCGACCGACAGCGTGGTCTGGGAGAGCCACACGACCTTCTCGGGGTCGCGCACCTGCACGTTCGCGACGTCCTCGGGACCGTCGACGAGCTGGATGTGGGCGGGCGCCTCACCGGCGGTGCCCTCGACCTCCTCGTGGCCGCGGTGGCCGATCAGCAGGATGTCGAAGTCGTCGCGGGCGAAGCGCTTGGCCTCCTGGTGCACCTTCGTGACCAGCGGGCAGGTGGCGTCGATGGTCCGCAGCTGCCGCGCGGCGGCCTCCTCGTGCACCACCGGAGAGACCCCGTGCGCACTGAAGACGACGACCGAGCCCTCGGGCACCTCGTCGGTCTCGTCCACGAAGACGGCCCCGCGCCGCTCGAGGGTGGCGACCACGTGCTTGTTGTGGACGATCTGCTTGCGGACGTAGACGGGCGCGCCGTGGATCTCCAGCGCCCGTTCGACGGCCACGACCGCCCGATCCACGCCGGCGCAGTAGCCCCGGGGATCGGCCAGCAGGACACGTCCGCGCTGTTCACCCATGCACTCATGGTAGGTGCGCCGACGCGGACCGCCGTGGTTCCGGAGGGTGGGACAGACCACGACCACCTCCCCGGGTGGATCTGCCCACATCGCGTGTCGCGCCGGAGGTTGTGGGGCACGCTGTGCGCATGGCTCGAGAGATCCCGCAGGTTGTCCGCGCCGCCGCCGGCCTGGCGGCCACGGTCCTGGACGAGGCGCGCAAGCTCCCCGAGACGCTCCCGGGGCTCCCCGTGCGCCTGATCGGCCTGGCGATGCAGCAGGCGATGAAGGTGCAGCAGCAGTACGCCGGCCTGGTGGCCCGGGGGGACGAGCTGTTCACGGGTCTGCGTGGGGACAAGGAGCCGGGGCTGGCGACCTTCGACGACGACGAGCCGACTGCCGCGCCGTCCAACGGCTTCCGCGACTCGGCCTTCGACCGGGCGGGAGACCCCGCGGTCGACTCCCTGCCGGCCGACCCGGCGGCCGACGCCGTGACGGCCGTCGTCGACGAGCTCGCCGACCAGGTGGAGACCGGCCGGCAGTCGATCGAGGAGCTGGCCGAGGAGGCCCCGGCCATCGAGGAGATCCTCGACGAGATCGCCATCGACGAGCTCGTCGACCAGGCGCCCACGCTCGAGGAGACCGCACCCGCCCTCTCCCTCGTGAACGACGCCCCGGCCACCGAGGACGCCGACGCTCTGGAGCGGGCGCTGCTCGAGTCCGACGACTCCCCCGCCGCCACCGACGCCCCCGTGGAGGCCGAGCCCACCGCGGACGTCGCCACCACCGTCGACGTCCTGACCCCCGAGGGCGAGATCGCCACCGTCGACGCCACCGTGACCGACGAGGGCGTCGCCGCACCCGAGGCCCCCGGCACCGCGGACGCCGACGACGACACGGTGGCCACCACCGATGCCGCCGCTGATTCCACCGCCGGGACGACCGGCGCCCGGCCGCGCAAGGCGGCCAAGGCGGCCAAGGCCACGAAGGCGACCAAGGCCACCAAGGCGGGCGGGACCCGGGCCCGCAAGGCGACGAAGGCCGCCGCCGGCGACACCGACACCACCGCGGTCGACACCGCCACCACCGACACCACCGCGACCGACACGACGGACACGACCGACACCGCCGCCGCCGGCACCGACACCGGCACCGCCGCGACCGACACGAACGCGGGGCCGGCCACGGCCACCGACGGGAGCGGCTCAGACGTCGCGGCGGCCACCGGCGTCCGGACGGACGTCGGCGACAGCGACACCTCCGACGAGGACACCGCTATCGCCGAGGGTGCTGCGGTCGGCGCGGTCGGCGAGACCTCCGCGGCTCCGACGGACGAGCCGGAGGGCGGCAGCGAGCTGTCCGGCTCCCAGGCCGCCGGGACCGCGCCGATCGACGGCTACGACAGCTTCACGATCGCCCAGCTCCGCGGCCGGCTGCGGGGCTACGCCCTCAGCACGGTGGCAGACCTGCTCGCCTACGAGGAGGCGACACGGGCCCGGGAGCCCTACCTGCGCATGCTCCGCAACCGGTTGGAGAAGCTCGAGGAGCAGGCGGTCGAGGCCAGTCCGCTGGCACCGCGGGGCGCATGAGCAGGGACCCCGGGCAGGATCCCCTCCTCCCCACCCGTCGCGGGTCCCGGACGGGGCCGTCCGGGGGTGTCGGGGCAGTCTGACACGCTCGCGGCGTGACGTCCCCGTCCTCACCTGAGGCGCCCTGGCCGGTCCGCACGGTCGCGCGCAAGATCGCCGACTGGATCGGGCGGCTCGGGGAGGTCTGGGTCGAGGGCCAGGTGGCGCAGCTGTCGCGGCGCGGGGGCGCGGCGACGGTGTTCCTCACCCTGCGCGACCCGGCCGCCGACCTGTCGGTGCCGGTCACCTGCCACCGCGACGTCGCCGAGCGCCCCGGCCTGGAACTGACCGAAGGCGCCCGCGTCATCGTCCGGGCCCGGCCCGACTACTACGTCGCCCGAGGTTCGTTCTCCCTGCGCGCGACCGAGATCCGCGCCGTCGGCCTCGGTGAGCTGCTGGCCCGTATCGAGCGGGTCCGCCGGCTGCTGGCCGCCGAGGGGCTGTTCGACGCGGCCCGCAAGCGGCCGCTCCCCTTCGCCCCGGCCGTCGTCGGGGTCATCACCGGCCGGGACAGTGCCGCCGAGCGCGACGTCCTGGTCACCGCCCGGCGGCGCTGGCCGGCCGTTCGCTTCGCGATGTACAACTGCGCCGTCCAGGGACCGCAGGCTGCGGCGAACGTCATGGAGGGACTCCGCCGGCTGGACGCCGACCCGACCGTCGAGGTCATCGTGATCGCGCGGGGCGGTGGATCGGTCGAGGACCTCCTGCCGTTCTCCGACGAGGGACTGGTGCGGGCGATCGCGGCGGCCCGCACCCCGGTCGTCACCGCCGTCGGGCACGAGACCGACACGACGCTGGTCGACCACGTCGCGGACGTCCGCGCCGCCACGCCCACTGACGCCGCCCACCGGGTGGTCCCCGAGATCGGCGAGCAGCGCCGCCTCGTCGACGGATTGCGTTCCCGCGCCCGCCAGGTCCTCGCCGGCCGCCTCGAGCAGCAGGAGCGGTGGCTGGAATCGGTGCGCAGCCGCCCGGTGCTGGCCTCGCCCGACCGCCTGCTGCACGGCCGGGAGGACGACGTGCTCGCGCTGCGGACCCGCGCCCGCCGCACCGTCGTGCACCGCGTCGAGGCGGCCGAGCGCGACCTCGAGCACGCACGCGCCCGCGTGGCTGCCCTGTCCCCCGCCGCGACGCTGGACCGCGGCTACGCCGTCGTCCAGAGGGCCGACGGCTCGCTGGTCCGGGACCCGGCAGAGGTCACCGTCGGCGAGCGGCTGCGGGTCCGCGTCGCCGGGGGCCGTCTGACCGTGCGGGTCGACGGCGGCACCGACGGGGAGGATGAGCGGTCGTGAACGGAGCAGACGCGCGAGGAACGAGCGAGGAGCGAGGAGCGCAGCGCTCCGCGGAAGCGAACCGAGGACCCCGTGAGCGGACAGGTGCGCGAGCATCGCAGCGAGGAACGAGCGAGGAGCGCAGCGCTCCGCGGAAGCGAACCGAGGACATCGTGAGCGGACAGGTGCGCGAGCATCGCAGCGAGGAACGAGCGAGGAGCGCAGCCCTCCGCGGAAGCGAACCGAGGACATCGTGAGCGGACAGGTGCGCGAGCATCGCAGCGAGGAACGAGCGAGGAGCGCAGCGCTCCGCGGAAGCGAACCGAGGACATCGTGAGCAGTGCCGAGAACATCGTGAGCAGTGCCGGGAACGCGGAGCCGACGACCACCTACGAGCAGGCCCGTGAGGAACTCGCCGACGTCGTCCGTCGGCTGGAGGCCGGTGGCCTGACGCTGGAGGAGTCGCTGGCCCTCTGGGAGCGCGGCGAGGAGCTCGCGAAGCTCTGCCAGCACTGGCTCGACCGGGCCCGCGAGCGGCTGGCCGCCGCGGCGCCCGCCGATCAGCCGGAGTAGGGCCGCAGCGACGCGGCGACGGTGCGCAGTTCCTCGTCCGGAGCCGAGCCGGTGACCAGCACCGTCACCCCGTCGGACTCGCGGAAGAGCGCCGTCTCCCCGTCCACGGTGGTCGACCGGGTCCAGCGCTCACCGTCGACGTCCACGCTCCCCTGCTCCTCCGCGCCGTCGAGGACGGCGGTGAGCGGGTCGGCACGGCGGTCGTCGCTCACCACGAACCCGGCGAACTCCTCCGACGGCGTGAGGTACCCGATCTCGAGGGTGACCGGGTCCCCCTCCCCCGCGCCGCCGGCGTCGGTGCGCGCGCTGGTCGTCAGGTACTCCTCGCCGAGCCCGGTCGGCACCAGCACCTGGTAGGCGGCGCGCTCGGCCGCGAGCCGCACGGTCGACGACGGGTCCACCGTGCGGACGCCGACGTCGCCGCTCTGCCGGAAGGTCTGCCACCCGACGAGCAGCAGGCAGATCACCACGAGGGGCAGCAGCGAGCGGACCATGTTGGCGAAGGTGAGCCGGCCGGCCCGCTCGACCGCCGAGGACACCGGCGCCGAGGGCTCCGCGGCGGGGGTGGATGCGTGCTCGCTCGTCGGGCCGACTCCGGTCATGCCCCTAGGATCGCAGGGAAGTTCCCGCACTTCCGCCGCCCCGCCGCCCCGCCGCCCATGGCCCCGTCCCGGGGCCCGCCCTGAGCTTGCGAAGGGTGGGTCGGACGGGGTCCTTCCACAGGAGGTCCCGTGTCGCTGCCCGTTCCCGAAGGACCCGTCCCGGCGAGCCGCGGCTTCCGCACCGACCGGCCCGCGCCCGACCGCAACCTGGCCCTCGAGCTGGTCCGGGTGACCGAGGCGGGAGCCATGGCCGCCGGCCGGTGGGTGGGCCGCGGCGACAAGAACGGCGGCGACGGCGCCGCCGTCGATGCCATGCGGGCGCTGATCGGCACGGTCAGCATGAAGGGCGTCGTGGTCATCGGAGAGGGCGAGAAGGACGAGGCCCCGATGCTCTACAACGGCGAGCAGGTCGGCGACGGGCACGGCCCGGAGTGCGACGTCGCCGTCGACCCCGTCGACGGCACGACCCTCATGGCCAAGGGCATGCCCAACGCCATCGCGGTCATGGCCGTGGCGGAGCGCGGTGCGATGTACGACCCGTCCGCGGTCTTCTACATGGAGAAGCTCGCGACCGGCCCGGCCGCCGCGGACGTCGTCGACATCACCGCTCCGGTCGCCGAGAACATCCGCCGCGTGGCCAAGGCCAAGAAGAGCTCCCCGGGCGACGTCACGGTCTGCATCCTCGACCGGCCGCGGCACGACCAGCTCGTGAAGGAGGTCCGCGAGGCCGGCGCCCGCATCAAGTTCATCACCGACGGCGACGTCGCCGGCGCGATCGCCGCCGCCCGCGAGGGCACCGGAGTCGACCTGCTGCTCGGCATCGGTGGCACGCCGGAGGGCATCATCGCCGCCTGCGCGCTGAAGTGCATGGGCGGCGCCCTGCAGGGCAAGCTCTGGCCCAAGGACGACGAGGAACGGCAGAAGGCGCTCGATGCCGGTCACGACCTCGATCGGGTGCTGCACATCGACGACCTGGTCCGCGGCGACGTCTTCTTCGTGGCCACCGGCATCACCGACGGCGAGCTTCTCCGCGGCGTCCGCTACAGCGCCGGCGGCTGCACCACCCAGTCGCTGGTCATGCGCTCACGTTCGGGCACCATCCGGTCGATCGAGAGCCTCCACTCGCTGGAGAAGCTGCGGGCCTACTCGGCGGTGCCTTTCGACCGGCACGACGAGCACGGCTGACCGGCTGCCGGCCTCACCTCGGCGGTGGGGGCACGGGCGGCGGGGGCACGGGCGGCGGGGGCACGGGTGGCGGAGGCACGAGCGGCGGGTGCACGAGCGGCGGGTGCACGAGCGGCGGCGGACCGATGACCGGCGGTGGCAACGGCCGCCGCTGGGCCAGACGCTCGAGCAGCGCTCCCCAGCGACTGGGCGAGTCGCCCGGCGCGAGGCTGCGCAGCCGGAGGTCGCCGAACACCGCCCTGGCGTGGACCACCACCAGCGGCGTGCCGGCGATCCGCGGCACGGGCGCGAGCTCCACCTTGCGGTTGCCGAGCACCGTGCGGCCGCGCAGCTCGGCGTCCACGCCCTCGGCGACGATCACGTCGATGTCGCCGAAGACGGTGCTGATCTGGAGGTCGATCCGGTCCGCGCCGGTCCGCAGCCCACGCAGGTCGATGCGGACGTCACCGAACACCGTGCCCACCCGCTGCGGAGGCGAGGTCGCGACGGTCAGCGTGATGTCGCCGAAGACGCTCGACACCTCCTCCTGCGGCCGCTGCCCGACGATCTCCACCGGTCGAGCCGTGTGCACCGGCAGGTCGGCCACCAGCAGGTCCAGCTCGGCCCGGGTCACGGCCGCGTAGGCCGCGCCGGCACGCTGGCCGAACTCGTCCAGATCGATCCGGCCCTCACCGAGGGCTGTCTGCAGGCGGGCGACGACTGCCTCCCGGTCTGCGTCCGAGGCCCGGAGGACGGGGGAACCCGCCGCGGCGGCGTCGTCGGTCACGGCTCCGGACCGTAGCGGACCGGAAGGCCTCGTCGGAGCACCTGCGGGACGGGTAGGCACCGGCACCCTGCCACCCCGCGCCGGTCACCCGCCGGGGAAGGCCACCGTGCAGAGGACGTTGGTGTCGAGGGCCTGACGGCCGGCGCACGTGTCGCCGTAGGCCTCGTAGAGCGAGCCGAACTCCGACTCCAGGTACAGGTCGTCGCAGGCGGTCATGTCGCCGTCGTAGCACTGCTGCGCGTACTGGTCCAGGAGCGGATCGTCGCCGAGACCCTCCGGCGGCACCGTGGGCGGGGGGATGTTGCCGGAGTCGGTCGTGGGACTGGCACTGGCGCTGGAGGACGACCGTGGGCTCGGCGAACCGCTGGTCGTGCGGTCGGACGTGCTCCGGCTGGCGTCGGCGCTCGTGCTGGTGCCGGAGGCCGCCGTGCCGCCGTCGTCCCTCCCGAGCACCAGCAGCAGGGCGACCCCGATGGCCGCCACCACCACGACACCGGCGACGACGAGGGCGATCACGGTGTTCCGGTTGCGGGAGGGCGGACGGCCGCCCGGCGGGGACCACTGCTGCCCCGGCGGTCCGTACTGCCCGTAGGGAGGCTGCTGCCCGTAGGCCGGCTGCTGCCCGTAGGGAGGCTGCTGCCCGTAGGCCGGCTGCTGCCCGTAGGGAGGCTGCTGCCCGTAGGGAGGCGGCTGCCCGTACTCCCCACGCTGCCCGTAGTCGGCATGCCGTCCGTACTGGCCCGGCGGTCCGTACTGGCCCGGCTGCCCGTAGGGAGGCGAGGCCGGCTGCCCCGGACCGCCGTAGGGTTCCTGGCCCGACGGCGGCTGGCCGAACTGCCGGGTCTGGTCGCGCTGACCTTCCCCACCCGGGGAGCCCAACCGCTGGGTGGGCTCGTCGGCGGCCTGCGGCGGCTCCCACCCCTCGCGGTCCCCCGGCTCCTGTCCGCCCTGCGGCGGGTACGGCGGCTGCGACATGGGCACTCCTCGGCCTGGGGACAGCGCTGGCGCGGATGCTAGGGCGCCCGGCCCCCGACCTCCACAGCCCAGGACGCGGCAGGATGCGGGTGACCGGGTCCCGTCCCGCAGCCGCGAATCACTCGAGTTCGGTGCAGCTCCCGACCGTGTACTCCTTGACCCGGCCACCGCAGGTGTTGGCGTAGGTCTCGTACTCCGACATCGGCGGTGACTCGTAGTAGAGGTCGTCGCAGGCCTGCAATGCCCCGTCGAAGCACTGCTGCGCGTACTGGTCGAGGGCGGGATCCGACCCGAGATCCTCCGGTGGTGTCGGCGGGAACTGCTCCGCGGGGTCCACCGGTTCGCCCGGCAGCGCGAGGTCCTCCGGCACGGCGCCCATCAGCTGGTCCATGGCGGCCTGCATCGCCTCTTCCGAGCCGTCGGCGATCCCCCGTTCGACCGCCGGGCCCACCTGATCCGCCATCTGCCGGCCGATGTCCTCCGCGCCGGCGAGGAAGGCCGCCGTGACCAGCAGTGCGGCGCCGACCGCACCTGCCAGGAGGCCGACCCCGGCGACCAGGGCCAGCCCGAGCGGTCCCCTGCTCCTCGCCGGGCCGGCGGGTGCCGCGGTCGGCGCGCCGGGAGCCCTCCACCCACTGGTCGGCGGCGGCTCCCAGGCGGGTGCCCAGGCAGGTGCCTGGGGCGGGGACCAGGTGCCAGCGGGCGCCTCGCTGCCGGGCGCGGGGTGCGGCCAGGAGCCCGTCGGGCGCTGGGGCTCGCTCGAGGGACCGCCGTCCCCGCGGGCGTTCGGTGCCGACACGTGCATCTCCTCGGGATCGGTGTCCGGCCGCTGGTCCGCCGCCGCACACCGCTCATCGGCCGACCGCGGCGAGGGCGGGACCGGCCGGGCCGCCGGGGGTGTCTAGGGTCCCTCCCGGAGCACTGTCACCATCCATCACACACGGGAGCGCAGCGTGGCCCCACAGCAGGACGGCACCGGACAGGACGCCGGCGGGTACCGCATCGAGCACGACTCCATGGGGGAGGTCCGCGTTCCCGCCTGGGCCAAGTGGCGGGCCCAGACCCAGCGCGCCGTCGAGAACTTCCCCATCTCCGGCACCCCCATCGAGCGCGAGCTCATCGGCGCGCTGGCCGCCATCAAGGGCGCGGCCGCCACCGTCAACGCCGATCTGGGCGTGCTGGACGGCGACGTGGCCCGCGCCATCACCGAGGCAGCTGCGACCGTCGCGCGCGGCGACTGGGACCAGCACTTCCCGATCGACGTCTTCCAGACCGGGTCCGGGACGTCGAGCAACATGAACACCAACGAGGTCATCGCCACGCTCGCGACCGAGTCGCTGGGCCGGCCGGTGCACCCCAACGACCACGTCAACGCCTCGCAGTCGTCCAACGACGTCTTCCCCTCGGCCATCCACATCGCGGCCACCCGGGCGATCGTCGTGACCCTCATCCCGGCGCTGCAGCACCTCGAGGCCTCCCTCGAGCGCAAGGCCGAGGAGTTCGCCGAGGTGGTCAAGAGCGGGCGCACCCACCTGATGGACGCCACCCCGGTCACCCTCGGGCAGGAGTTCGGCGGTTACGCGGCGGCGGTCCGGTACGGCGTCGAGCGGCTCCAGGCCTCGCTCCCCCGTGTCGGGGAACTGCCCCTGGGCGGCACCGCCGTCGGCACCGGCATCAACACGCCTCCCGGTTTCGCCGCGGCGATCATCGAGAAGCTGGCCGCCGAGATGGACCTGCCGCTGTCGGAGGCGCGCGACCACTTCGAGGCGCAGAGTTCCCGCGACGCGCTGGTGGAGGCCTCCGGCCAGCTCAAGACCATCGCTGTCGGCCTGGTGAAGATCGCCAACGACCTGCGGTGGATGGGCTCGGGCCCCCGGACCGGGCTGGCGGAGATCTTCCTGCCCGACCTGCAGCCGGGCAGCTCGATCATGCCGGGCAAGGTGAACCCGGTGATCCCGGAGGCGACCATCCAGGTCGCCGCGCAGGTGATCGGCAACGACGCGGCGGTCACCTTCGCGGGGACGACGGGCAACTTTGAGCTCAACGTGACGCTGCCGCTCATGGCCCGCAACGTGCTGGAGTCGATCAGGCTGCTGGCCAACGTCAGCCGGATCCTGGCCGACCGGACCGTCGACGGCATCACCGCCAACGTCGAGCGCTGCCGCGAGTACGCCGAGTCCTCCCCGTCGATCGTCACGCCGCTGAACAAGTACATCGGCTACGAGGAGGCGGCGATCGTGGCCAAGCAGTCGCTCAAGGAGCAGAAGACGATCCGCCAGGTGGTCCTGGAGCGGGGGTACGTCGAGCAGGGCAAGCTCACCGAGCAGCAACTCGACGAGGCCCTCGACGTCCTGTCGATGACCCACCCCTGACGTCCGGCCGGGGTGCGGGATCGGCAGATCTCGCACCCCGTCCGGCGCGGCGTCGGGGGGCATCACGGGCGCGCGACCAGTAGCGTCCGGAACCGTGACCGAGACAGACGTAGCCCTGCGCTACCCCGGTGGAGAACTGCCCCTGCCCGTCGTCAAGGCGACGGAGGGCGCCGACGGCTTCGACACGAGCAAGCTCCTGGCGACGACCGGCAAGGTCGCCCTCGACATCGGCTTCGTGAACACGGCCGCCTGCACCTCGGCGATCACCTACATCGACGGTGACGCCGGGATCCTGCGCTACCGCGGCTATCCGATCGATCAGCTGGCCGAGCAGTCGACCTTTCTCGAGGTCACCTACCTGCTGATCTACGGGGAGCTGCCGACCGCCGACCAGCTCTCCGCGTTCGACCAGCGGCTGCGCCGGCACACGCTGCTGCACGAGGACCTGAAGATGTTCTTCAACGGGTTCCCGCGCGACGCCCATCCGATGCCGGTGCTGTCCTCCGCCGTCAGCGCGCTGTCGACCTTCTACCAGGACTCCCTGGACCCCTTCGACCAGGAGCAGGTGGAGATCTCCACCCTCCGGCTGCTCGCCAAGCTGCCGACCATCGCGGCCTACGCCTACAAGAAGTCCGTCGGGCAGCCGTTCCTGTACCCGGACAACTCCTGCGGGCTCGTCGAGAACTTCCTCCGGATGACCTTCGGCTTCCCCGCCGAGCCCTACGACCAGGACCCCGACCTGGTCAAGGCCCTGGACATGCTGTTCATCCTGCACGCCGACCACGAGCAGAACTGCTCCACCTCGACCGTCCGGCTGGTCGGCTCCTCCCAGGCCAACCTGTTCGCGTCGGTCTCGGCCGGCATCAACGCGCTCTTCGGCCCGCTGCACGGCGGGGCCAACCAGTCGGTCCTGGAGATGCTCGAGTCCATCCAGCGCGAGGGCGGCGACATCCCGCGCTTCGTCGAGCGGGTCAAGAACAAGGAGCCCGGCGTCAAGCTCATGGGCTTCGGTCACCGCGTCTACAAGAACTACGACCCGCGTGCGGCGATCGTGAAGCAGACCGCCGACACGGTGCTCGACAAGCTCGGCGGCAACAACGAGCTGCTCGACCTCGCCCGGCAGCTGGAGGAGATCGCCCTCAAGGACGACTACTTCGTCCAGCGGAAGCTCTACCCGAACGTCGACTTCTACACCGGCCTCATCTACCGGGCCATGGGCTTCCCGACCCGCATGTTCACGGTGCTGTTCGCGCTCGGCCGGCTGCCCGGCTGGATCGCGCAGTGGCGCGAGATGATCGCCGACCCGGCGACGAAGATCGGCCGCCCGCGTCAGCTCTACACCGGTGAGACCGAGCGGGCCTTCGTTCCCGTCGACAAGCGCTGACGAGGGACGCCAGAAGAACCCCGCGTCCTCCCCCACGCTGGCGGCGGACGTGGCCCACCGGGCCCCCGCACGCCGGGGCCGGCCTCGGGAGCGGGCCACCGGGCCGGGCACCTTCCCACAGGGGAAGGTGCCCGGCCCGATCCGTGTCCGGGAGACGCCCCTACGGTGGGTGCGACCTGCCCGCTCGGAGGACCGCAGACCTGGAGGACCGCCCATGGCCGAGCCGCCCGGCGACGACGTCCTCGTCGTACCCCCGATCCCCCTGGCCAGCGGCAGCATGCTGGAGCCGGAGGACGACGGGCCGCCGGTCCGCATCACCAAGGTCGAGGTCGTGGTCTCCACCGAGGACGGCGGGGAGCTGCGCATCCCGCTGACCCACCGGCACGGCGCCTGGTGGGCACCCTGATCCCTCCCCCGCAGGGGTCACCCGCGTCGTCCCGGAGCAAGGTTCACCCTCACCCGGCGGGGTGAGACCCCCGCGGCAGCCGTTCAGCCGCTCCCGCCGGCACGTCGATACGAGGTCAGAACGCTCCGCCTGCACCCGCAGCCGGAGCCGGCCACGGAACGACGAGACCGCCGGGGGACGCTGCAGTGCCTGCACCACGCACGTCCTCCACCCGTGCCCGCACCGGCGCCCGGCCCGTCATCAGCGCCCGCGAGGCCCAGGCGCTGCGCGAGGCTCTCGCGCTGCGGTCGGCGCTCGCCGCCGGCCGGCCCCTCACGCCCGAGCAGGCCGCCGCGGTCCGCACCGCGACGGCCGCGGCCGTCCGCACCACGCCCGGTGCCGGAACGGGCACCCGTGCTCCGGCTCGGCGCACGGCGTCCGGCCGGCCCGCTGGGAAGCGACCCGCGCAGCGACCGGTCGACCGGAAGAGCCGCCGCACGCCCGCCCGTCCGGCCGACGGCACGGGGACACGGTGGTCGACCCGCCTCGGCGTGGTCGCGCTGAGCACCGTGCTCCTCCCCGCCGTGGCCGCCCTCGTGCTGCCGGGCGCCGACGAGCCCGGGCAGGGCCCGCTCGACGCCACGGCCCTCGCGCTGACCGCGCAGAGCTCGCTGCTCGAGGACGCCGGCCGCTACCGCCAGCTGGAGCAGGAGGTGGCGCGCCGGGAGGCCCAGCTGCAGCAGGCCCGCGCCGCCGAGGAGGCCGCTCGAGCGGATGTCGAGGACCGGCAGCAGACGGTCGGCGTCTCGGCCGCCGAGCTCTACCGTGCGGCGCCGCAGCAGCGCTATCCGCTCCTCTCGCTGAGCGTCCACGACCCCGACGCGACGTCCGACACCCTCTTCCGCCAGTCATTGGCCGAGCGCGCCGATCTCGTCGTCACCGGGGACGTCGTCCGCGCGCAGCGCAGCCGGCTCGCCCTCGCCGTGGCCACCGACCGGGTGGCGCTGGCCGAGTCCGCCGTCCGGGCCGCGGACGACCGCGCCGAAGCGGTCCTGCGGACCGTCCGGTCGAAGGTCGACGAGCTGACCCCCGAGGTCATGTCCGTCCTCGCCGGGCTGGGCTCGATGCCGGTCAGCGGGCCGCAGCAGGAGCGCAACCGGGAGGCGACGCTGCGGTGGCAGCAGTACCTGGCGCGGCTCGCCGCGGCCGGCATCGAGCCGCCGCAGGCCACCGAGCTGACCGACCCCACCGACCTGCCGCCGGGACTCTCCCCCGCGCTCGACGGCGCCGGCCGGCCGATCCCCGGCGTCGTGTGGGCGGTGGTCGGCAGCAGCCCGGTCACGGTCCTGCCCGCGGAGACCGTCGCCGCGGTCAGCAGCGCGCTGTCTCAGCTGGGCAAGCCCTTCGTCCCGGGCGCCACCGGCCCCGACGCCTACGACTGCGGCGGGTTCACGGCGGCGTCCTGGCTGCTGGCCGGCTACGCGGTCCCCGCGACCCCGCAGGACCAGTGGGCAACCGGCGCCGCGGTGCCGCTCCCCGACGTGCAGATCGGTGACCTGGTCTTCGCACCGGGCGGTCAGGACGTCGGCATCTACGTCGGCAGCGGTGAGGTCATCGGCGCCTCCGCCGGCACCTACCAGGTCGGCGTCCGATCGGTGACGCCCGGCTCCTCTGCGGTCCGCGTGACCCTGCCGGGGCCCGAGCAGGCCAATCCGGCGCTGCCCGTGGCCGAGGCCGGCGCCTGTGGTGCTCCCCTGCCGCCGCCCGGTGAGCGCACGGGCGCGTGGGGCGGCTGGAGCAACGGCCAGATCCCGGTCGACACGCTCTGCCGGCTGGGCACGCACCGGCACGCGCTGCGCTGCGACGCCGCGGCCTCGTACGGCCAGCTCGACGCGGCGTACACGGCCGCGTTCGGCACGCCGCTGTGCATCACCGACTCCTACCGCTCGCTGGGCGCGCAGGTCGCGGCGTTCTCCCGGAAGCCGCAGCTCGCCGCCGTGCCGGGCACGTCGAACCACGGGTGGGCGTTGGCGGTCGACCTGTGCGGCGGGATCAACGTGAGCGGCTCGCCGCAGTGGACCTGGATGACGGCCAACGCGGGCCGGTTCGGCTTCGTGCAGCCCGACTGGGCCGCCCCGGGCGGGGAGAAGCCCGAGCCCTGGCACTGGGAGTACGGCTACATCTCCTAGCGCGGTCTCCCAGCCCCCGCTTTCTGTGCCGAAAGCTGAGCTCCCCCGGTCAGCTTCCGGTACCGGAAGCTGGGGGCGTCAGAGCCAGGGGAGGTCGGCCAGGCGGGTCCAGGGCAGGGTGACGCTGGCCTCCGAGATCTCCCCGGCCAGCCGGGCGGCGATCGACGGGCCGGCGCAGGCGACCGGCCGCTCCGGGGTCACCACGACGTGCATGTCGGTCATCGCGACCCCGGCCGCGGCGATGCGCGCGATCATCAGCTCGGGAGCCACCAGGGCCGCGGTCGCGAGCGCCGGGACCGACCGGTGCGACCACAGGGCCACCGGTCCCTCGGTCCGCAGGTCCAGCGGCACGTCGTGGGAGCGGCCGGTCGCGGCCGAGCGGACGCGGTGCACCGTCGCGGCGTCGGCGGGGACGGACGCCGTCCAGGGGACGGCCAGCTCTCCCCTGCGGACGACGACCCGCCAGCCGACGGCGGTCCGCGCGCGGTCCGCCCAGTCGAGGACGGCGATGCCTGCGGCAGCCGCCGCCGCGTCGGTGACCGGGCGGTGGGCGATGAAGGACGCCAGGGCGGCGGAGATGGCGACCCTGGTCGGGCGCACACCGGCGTGGGTCATGTCGTCGGCGAGGTCACCGAGGGCCACCCGGACACATCGCTCCTCCTCCTCGAGGACGAGCACCGAGCCGGCGCCCGAACGCTCGATCACCCGCGCCCGGAGGCCCGGGGTTGCCAGGCAGGGCAGGAGGGCGTCGGCCACCTCGCGGAGGTCGCCGACGCCGATGCGCGCCGGGCGCAGCCGCTGCAGCAGGCCGGAGGAAGCGCCGAACCGGATGTCGATCATGCGGGCCCCCGGAGCAGGTCGCGGACGGCGTCCGGTAGGTCGGCGAGGGTGAGGACGCTGGCCAGCTCGGCCGCGCTCAGCCGTACGGGGAGGACGTCCTCGTCCCAGCCGGTGGCCAGGCGCACCCGGGCGGCGGAGGCGGGCCAGACCGCGTCGCGCGCCGCCGCGACGTGCAGCTCGGTCAGGACGTCCTCCAGGTGGATGGCGGCCACCGGGTGCATCGGGCGACCCGCGAGTGCCTGGCGCACGGCAGCCGCCAGCTGGGCGCGCTGGGCGCCGGCCAGCCAGTGCGGGACGAGCACCTCAGGGCCCGGCTCACCGGCGGGCAGCGCGCTCATGCGAGCCGTCCCGGCACGGGACGCCGCCCGGCAGCACACGGCACCGCGGCGTCGCGGTGGCGGATACGGGGGCGAGGCGTCACGTGGTGGATATCGGCAGGGCCGCGCCACGATCGACCCGTGCGGAGCTTTTTCGTGCCGGGGTGGTCCCGACCGCACGCCCGTCCGTGCGGGGTCCGGTGTCTCCGGCGCCGCGTGAAGCGCCCCGGCCGGACCTGCCGTGCGTCGTGTCACCGAGCGTGCATCGTGACCCTCGTCGACGCGTGCACCGACCGATCCGCACCGCACCGTGCCGGATCGGACCCGCCGCGGAGAGCCGGGTTCCCGGCGGTGCCGGGACGAGCCGCTGGCGCGGCCGGATCGGCCATGTCGGCCGTCCGCAGGCCGATGGCGAACCCGGGTCGGGCCGGGATGGCTGCCTCGGCCGAGGGGTCAGTCGACGAGTTCGGCCAGCCGCGTCTTGAGCGCCTGCTCCACCCGGTCGGCGTACACGTTCATGTTCCGCACCGAGGTGTTGAGGTCCTGCGATAGCTGGGTCTTGGTCTGGCCGCCCCAGGTGGTGAGGTACCAGGTGGCCCAGCCCAGGACGTTCGGTTGCCCCGCCCGCTGGTCCTTCCGGGCGGTCGGGTCCGGGGCGCAGGCCGCGGTGAGGGCGTGCGAGAGCAGCGTCTGCTCCGCCTCACCCATGATCTCGTCCGGCGCCTCGGAGGAGTCCGGCAGCAGGATCTCGCTCGCATCCGGCCCGCCGTCGAGCGACTGCAGGTTGCGCAGCCCGTTGAGGGTCGCCACCGTCTGGGAGTTGCGCCGCAGGGTGGCCACGCTCTGCCCCATGAAGGCGGCGAGCTCCTTCTCGCTGGGCCGTCGCTGGTGCTCGGCGATGAAGGCGGCGATGGCCTTCTGCTGCTTGTGCTCGGTGTCGGCGGCGGTCCGGCCGTGGGCGTTGCGGCCGAGGTCGTGCACCCACTTCGACAGCTGGGTGGCCAGGAACGCGCCGAAGGGGACGCCCTTGGTCTCGTCGTACTGGCTGACGGCCTTGAGCACCCACTCGTAGACCTGCTGGCCCAGGTCGTCCGGGTCGGGCAGGTGCAGGCGGATCGTGCTCATGTTGCGCTGCAGGCGCTTGAGACTGACCGGGCCGTAGTGGCGGCAGAGGTCGTTCAGGTACTCGGCCGGCAGGTCGCGGGGGGCACGCCGCCGCACGCCGGTCTCGGCCCGCAGGCCGATCGTCGTCGAGCCGTGCCGTCCGGCCCAGGCCCGGATCCAGTCGGCCAGCACCGCCGCCGAGCCGCAGGCGCCGTCGACCCGGTAGAGACCGTCGCCCTGGTCGTAGCTGACCGTGACGCCGTCGGGGAGCTCGCTGCGGAACTTCTCCAGCGGGAGCTCGTGGTCGACGCGGAAGTGGACGCGGTCGCGCGGGGTGATCGGGGCGAGAGACCAGCCGTCGCCCTCCGGGATGCCGCCGAAGACCAGCGGCTGGCGGACACGGGTGCGGTTGTCGGTGGCGGTGGACGTTGGGGCTATGGCATTGGAAGACGAGGCGCAATCGGACACCGGTACTCCTGGCACTACGGGGAAGGACGGGACCCGGGGAAGGGGACCCGGAAGTGACGCGGAGGTCGTCAGGCCGGGATGGGTTCGCCCGGTCCCGGCATGCGGGGCGCGGGGACCGGCGACGCCGGCGTGGTGGGCAGGCCCTCGAGGACGTCGGCGGCCGACATGCCGGCCGAGGCCTTCTCGATGAGCATCGCGGCCGCGGCCCGCTCCGCGCCGCTGGGCTCGGCGGTGTAGACCGGCATGTGGTCGTACAGCGAGGTGAAGATGGCGCTGACGAACGCGTACGCGGCCTGGGCCTGCGGCGAGAACTTGGCCACGGCGGTGCGCGGTCCGAGGTCGACGCCGACGGTCACGCGGACGACGCGATCGTCCTTGCTCAGCCCGGTCACGGCGAAGGACACGTCGTCGTGCTCGGCGGCCAGCGCGGCCAGGGCGGCCAGGCACTTGCGGGTCGCACCCCGGCGCGGCCGGAGCTGGACGTGGACGATCACCGACTCCGGCTCGCCCTGCTCCATGGCCTGTGCGTTGACTGCACTGCGTTGCATGCTGATCGCCCCCTGTCACTTGCGTGGGGAGAAATCTGCCTCATGCCCTCGGCAACCGAGGGCACAACACTCGCCGTGTCATACGCAGGCCTGCGGGCATACTTCGGCAGAAGTTGCCCGTGTCGCGCCTCCTGAGGGCTGGGCGATGGACACGTCGGCAGGCCTTGCCAAACCGGACCGACTCCCGACCATGCAGATCTGTCAGGCCGGGACGTCGCCCCCGGCCGCGTCGGCCGCGCCGGCCGCCTCGTCCGCCGCCGCGGTGACGGCCTCGGCCGCCCCCGCGGACGGCGCGAAGGCGGCCAGCGCCCCGAGGCTGTCGGCCGTCACCTGGGCGGCCAGGAGGTTCGCCTCGGCGATCTGCCGGTAGACCTCCTCGCGATGGATGGCCACCTCGCGGGGGGCCTTGAATCCCAGCCGCACGGTGCCGCCACGCACCTCGACGACGTGGACCTCGATGTCGTCGCCGATGCGGATCGTCTCGCCGACGCTGCGGGTGAGTGTGAGCACGAGTACCCCTCCATGGGTGTGTGGTGATGCCGTCCTTGGCGGTGCCCGACCTGCGGGCGGCGCGCCGCACGATCGCACGGCGCACCAGTGTCAGTTATCGGCGCAGTGGCCGCCTGATGGGATGTGCGGCGTCCAGGAGGACGACCTGACGGGCCCGGTGGGTCGCCGGGTTGACCACCACGGGGGCGCGGAGGTTCGCGGTGGCCCCGGCGACGTCGCCGACCGGAACGGTCACCAGGCAGTGGAGCCGGGCCTCGCGGGTGTCGGCGAGACCGAGCTCGACGCACACGGCGCCGGGCAGGGTCGGGGCGTAGTCAGGGAACCAGTCCGCCGCGGACGCGACCAGGAATCGCGGACCGTCAGGAGCGACCGACTGCAGCCAGGCGAGCCGGCCGGCGTCCTCGGCGGGCACGAGGACGTAGTCCCGGTAGCCGGGGAAGCCCGGGAGCGGCTCGGCCAGGGACAGGATCTGCACCCGGGCGGTGGCCGGGACGACCGCCGGCGTCCCCGCGGGCGCGTCGGCCAGGGTCAGGGCCGGGAACGGCGTCATGCGGGCAGCCTCCTCGGCCGGGAGTGCACGGGAGCGGGACGGGCGTTCATCAGCGGAGGTAGTCGAGGAGGGTCGGTGAGATCGCCTTCGCCGTCGCGGCGAGGGCCGCCTCGTACCCCACCTGCTGCATCTGCAGCTTCATGATGGTGTTGGGCAGGTCGACGTTCTCCGTCTCGCCGAGCGAGCCCTGCAGGGTGACCGAGCGGTCGAAGTTCAGCTGCTCGGCGCGGTCGACACGGGAGGCCCGTGCCCCGATGTCGGCCACCGACGTGGACATCCGCTTGATGGCGACGTCGAGGTCGGCGAGGTCGGTCTCGAGGGCCACCGGGTCGGTGGTCAGGTTGGTGGCGATCCGCCCGACGATGTCGAACAGGTTGCTGCCGTCCGGGCCGAAGGCCTCCGGGCCGGTCAGGTCGACCCGCACCTTCTCGCTCTCCGACAGCCGGCGGGTGACCTCCGGGCCGGCGAGCCCGGCCCACGTGCCGTCGTCGTTGTAGGCCTTCCCGCCCGGCGTCACGCCGCCGAAGACGGGCCGGCCCTGCACGGCGGTGTTGGCCAGGGCGAGCAGGCCTTCCCGCAGGGAGGCGACCTCCGTGGCCAGCGACTGCTGGCTCGCGTCGGACACGGCCCCGGTGTTGAGGCCCTGCACCGTCAGGTCGCGGACCCGTCGGGTCGTGTCGAGCATCTCGCGCAGGGTGGAGTCCCCCTGCTCGAGCCATCCCTTGGCGTCGCTGATGTTGCGGGCCTGCTGCGCCACGGCGGCCTGCTCGGAGCGGAGCTGCATGGCCCGGTTCGTGCCGGTCGGCGAGTCCGACGGCGCGTTGATGAGCCGGCCGGAGGTGAGCTGCTGTTGCAGCTTGCCGACGGCGTCGAGGTTGCGGTTGAGGCCCTGGAGGCTGGTGAGCGCGACGGCGCGCTGGGTGATGCGCACTCAGGTCACCGCCCCACGAGCCCGGTGCGGTTGATCAGGGTGTCCAGCGTCTGGTCGATCGCCGTGATCATGCGACCGGCCGCGGAGTACGCGTGCTGGTAGGACAGCATGTTGGTCATCTCCTCGTCGAGGTTCACGCCGGCCACCGACTCCCGCGCGGCATCGACCTGGGTCGTGATGACCGCCTGGATGTCCTGGTTCCGGATGGCCACGGCGGCCTGCACCCCGAGCTCCACGATCATCTTGCGGTAGGTGGCGTCGGTTCCCGTGACCTGCTGACGCAGCTGGGCGATCTTGTCGGCGTTGCCGTTGTCCAGGGCAGGCACGCCGGCCGTCGGGCCGACGGACGACGCCGCGATCAGCTTCGGGTCGCTGATGACGACGGAGATGGAGGCCGCGGTGATCGGCCCCGACAGGGAACCCAGGACGTCGCCGCCCGGGTTGCCCGCCAGGTCGAAGCCGGTGGCGTGCGCCGCGTTCAGCGAGTCGGCCAGGCCCTTGGCGATCCCGTCGAGCTGGGTGCGGTAGTTCGGGATGAGGACGTTGAGGGCGCTGAGCTGGCCACCGCCCGTGCCGCCGGCCGCGACCGGGTAGTTGCCGGATGCGGTCACGATCCGCGGCTTGTCCGTCGCGGTGATCAGGTCGGGGTCGATCGGCCCCGCGACGGCGAGCTCGTAGGAGTTGCTCCCCGACACCAGGGCCATGCCCCCGACCACCACGTCGAGCGTGCCGTACTGGCCGGGCCGGACGGTGGCGCCCACCTGGTCAGCGAGCTTCATGACCAGGACGTCCCGCTTGTCCGAGAGGTCGTTGGCCGGCAGGCCGGCCTGGTTAGCGACCCGGATCGCCTTGTTCAGCTCGGCGACCGTCGCCGCCGCGGCGTTGACGTCCTTGACTAGCACGTCGAGGTTCTCACGGGTCTGCTTCCACTGCGCCTCGAGGGAGGCGGAGCTGAACTGCAACCCGCCGACCAGCGTCTCCAGCCGCTCGATGACCTGGGTCCGTGCCGCATCGGTGTCGGGCGAGTTGTGGAGGTCCTCCCACCCGTCCCACATCTCGGACAGCAGGCTCTGGATGCCGGTGTCCCCTGGCTCGCGGAACGCCGTCTCGACCTGCTCGAGGGTGTCGGCCTCGACCAGCAGGCGGGCGCTGTTGGCGTGCTCGGTGTGGCCGCGGCCCTCGAGGAAGGCGTCCCGGATCCGTTGGACGTCGTCGGCGCTGACACCGGCCCCGATGCCGGGGCTCGTGGAGTAGAAGGCCGGGATGGTGCTGCCGCCGATGGCCTGCAGGTCGACGCGCTGCCGGGAGTAGCCCTCGGTGTTGACGTTGGCGATGTTCTGACCCGTGACGTCGAGCGCGCGACGCTGCGCCCACAGCGCCGTCGTCGCCGCGTTGAGCCCGGAGAACGTGCTCACTTGGACTCCTCGCTGGCGCTCGTCGTCTGCGTTCGCAGGGCTCCGATGCCCCTGTGTGAACTCGCGAGCTCGTTCACAGGATGCCGTCCAGCGTGACCGCCCGGTGTGCGCCGGTGTCGGTGTTGCGTCCGGTGTTGCCGTAGGTGCCGGCCGTCGGGGTCTTCGCCGACATGAGCGCGTCACCGATGGCCGACAGCCCACCCTCGATCAGCTCGCGGTTGGTGTCGGACAGGCTGCGGAGGTCGGTCACCAGCACGAGCAGGGCCTCGTGGTGCTTGGCGAACAGGTCGTTCCACGGTGCGGGGGCGGCGTCGGCCACCTGGCGGAGGGAGGGGTTGGCCCCGATCCCGAGCGTCACGGCGATGGCCTCGGTGGCTGCGGCACGCTCCACCTCGAGGGTGCGCAGCTGGTCGAGGACCACCTCGATCTCGTGGGCGATCCGCGCCAGCCAGCGCGTCTTGCCGGTGAGGATCAGGTACTGCTTCTCCTCGGCCTTGAACAGCAGCAGGTCCAGGAGCTCCTGCTCCCGCCACAGCAACGTCGACAGGTGCTGGTAGTCCACGTGTCCACCGCCCTTCCGTCGTCTCTCGTCGCCCGGCCGGTCGTTCCTGCCCCCGGCGGGTTTCCTCGTCGAGCTGCCATCGGCACTCCGCGAGGGGGCCTCAAGCCGAAGCCGGAAGTCGCCGCTCAAGTTCGGGTGCTTTTGTGCCGAGGGCGGTGCCGTGTGCGCCACGGGCAGCCGAGAAGAAGGAACGTGAGTGCAGCCCGCGCCCTGGCCACCGACGGCCCACCGCATCAGCGCCCGACGGCTGAACGTCAGCGTCCGACGCATGCGCGGTCGCACGACGAGCGGCCCGGGTCGGGGCGCACCTACCCGCAACCAGGGCGGGGCCGCTCGCAGGCCGAGATCGACGCCCTCGTGACCGAGCACCTGCCACTGGCCTCCTTCGCGGTCAACGCGGTGGCCGCCCGGATCTCGCTGCCGGGTCACGTCAGCCGGGACGACCTGCTGTCCTGCGCCCACGTGGCGCTGGTCGAGGTGGCCAAGCGGTTCGACCCGTCGGCCGGCGCCTCGTTCGCCACCTACGCCCTGGCCCGGCTGCAGGGCGCGGTCCTCGACGAGCTCCGCTCGGGGGACTGGGCCAGCCGGTCGGTGCGGGCGGCGGCGCGACGCAGCGAGGCCGCCGCCGACGCGTTGACCATCTCGCTGGGCCGGCCGCCCTCCCGCGAGGAGCTGGCCGCCAGCCTCGGGGTGGCCCGCAGTGAGCTCGACAGTCTCCAGGTCGACGTCCACCGGGCCGTCATGGTGAGCATCGACGCGGAGTCCGGTCCGGACGGCAGCACCCTGGACCTGCCTGACAGTGGTGAGTCGCCCGAGCGTGCGGTTCTGCGGGGCGAGCGGGCCCGCTACCTGCACGAGGCGATCCGCGCGCTGCCCGACCGCCTCGACGAGGTGGTGGAGCGCAATTTCTTCGGTGACGAATCACTCACCGACATCGCGCAGGACCTGGGCGTCACCCTGAGCCGCGTCTCCCAGATGCGCGCCCGCGCCCTCACCCTGCTCCATGCCGCGATGAGCGAGATCTGGGACGGCACGGCGGTGCCGGCGGACGGCGGGGTTCGCGCCCGGAACCAGCAGCGGGCCTATCTGGACCGGGTCACCGGTCGCGCCGGCGCGCCTCAGCCTCCGGCGCCCCCGCTGCCCCGCTCACGGTCCGACTGGCCGTTCGCGCCGCTGCCCGCGCAAGAGACGACCGCCCGGCTCGCCTGACGCGACTGCCTGCCCTCCACGCACACCCGCCGACGCCGACCGGGAGGTGGCATGAGCCTGACCGTCAACACCAACATCTCGGCCCTGAACGCTCACCGGCATCTGGGGACGACCGACGGCCGGATGAGCGCGTCGCTGGAGAAGCTCGGCTCGGGCCTGCGCATCATCCGCGCCGCCGACGACGCGGCGGGACTGGCCATCTCGGAGGGTCTCGACTCGCAGATCGGGGGGCTGAAGGTCGCTGTCCGCAACGCCCAGGACGGCATCTCGGTCCTGCAGACCGCCGAGGGCGCACTGGCCGAGACGCACGCGATCCTGCAGCGGATCCGCGACCTGGGCGTCCAGGCCGCCAACGAAGGAGCGCTGGACGACGACGCCACGGGCGCCCTCCGCTCGGAGATGCGGCAGCTCAAGGACGAACTGGACCGGATCGCCGGCACCACGGCCTTCAACGGCACGAGGCTGCTCGACGGCAGCTTCTCGACCACCTTCCACGTGGGTGCCGACGCCGGGCAGACGATCCCGGTCGGCCTCGGCATCGCGATGACCGCCGCGGGGCTGGGCGTCCTCGGCCTCGACACCACGGTCGGGGGCACCAACCCGACGACGTACGAGTTCCTCACGGGGCCCGGTTTCCCCGGTCCGGGGCAGGTGTCGGTGTCGACGGCGGCCTCGAGCACCCAGCCGGCGATCCTCACGTGGAGGAAGCCGGCCGGGACGGCGGACTTCAGCGGCGCCGGCTTCGACGCGTCGGCGTTCGAGGCTCTCGACGGTGTGCTGGCCTTCGGCGGCCGGTCGTTCGACCTGGCGTCCGTCGCCTACGACGCCACGGCCGACACCGACGGGAGCGGAACGGTCGACAGCGACGACCTGCTCGAGCAGGTCAACGTGGCCGCGCGCGGGGCGCTGGGGCTCACGGCGGGGCCGTTCATCACGCCACCGGCCACGGACGCCCTGCAGTTCTTCCTGCAGGAGGCCGTGCCCGGCTACACGGCCGACCCCGGCGGCATCGGGTACGGGCGGGCGCTCAGCGACTCGGCCGCCGACGTCGCACGAGCGACCCCTGCCTTCGCCGCGGCGACCGGGGAGCTCGGCACCGTCGACGCGGCCATCGCGCTTGTCTCCGCGGTGCGCGCCGACCTCGGGGCCCTGCAGAACCGCTTGGAGCACACCACCCGCAACCTCGACGCCGCGGCGGAGAACCTGACCGCCTCGGAGAGCCGCATCCGCGACGCCGACATGGCGCAGGAGATGTCCGGTTCACCCGGAACCAGATCCTGTCCCAGGCCGGCACCGCGATGCTCGCGCAGGCCAACCAGGCCTCACAGGGCGTCCTGTCGCTGCTGCGGTGACACCTCCGCACGGCCGCGCAACCCACCCGGGTGAAAACCGGCGAAAAAGACGCCCGGTTCGCCTCAAGTCCCACCGGCCCCACGCCGTAATCAGCAGTGCGACACCAGCACGGCCCGCAGCACGGATGCAGCGGGAGTCCCAGTAAGACCCCGTCCAAGGAGGAACACCATGGGTCTGCGCGTCAACACCAACATCGCGGCGCTCAACGCGTACCGCAACCTGTCCGTCACCGACGGCCAGATGGGCAAGTCGCTGGAGAAGCTCTCCTCCGGCTTCCGCATCAACCGTGCCGCCGACGACGCGGCCGGTCTGGCCATCTCGGAGGGCCTGCGCTCTCAGATCGGTGGCCTGAAGGTCGCCGTCCGCAACACCCAGGACGGCATCTCGGTCGTGCAGACCGCTGAAGGTGCGCTCACCGAGACGCACAGCATTCTCCAGCGCATGCGCGACCTGGCCGTTCAGTCCAGCAACGACGGTGGCCTGAACGCCGAGGCCAAGAAGAACGTGCAGTCGGAGATCAGCCAGCTCAAGTCCGAGCTGGACCGGATCGCCAGCACGACCACCTTCAACGGCAAGAAGCTCCTCGACGGCAGCTTCGCCTCCACCTTCCAGGTGGGCTCGAACGCCGGCGAGACCATCGCCGTCCAGATCGGCACCCCGACCAAGGGCATGGACGCCACCGGCCTGGGCGTCAGCGGTGTCGACGTCACCGGTGCCGGCACCCTGACGGTGACCCAGGTCGGCGCAGTCGCCGACGACCAGGGCACCCCGGCGGCCGGCACCGTCACCATCAACGGTGACTTCACCCAGGCGACGACCTTCGACACCCTGAAGGGCACCATCAGCTACAACGGCAAGACGTTCGACCTGTCGTCGGTGCAGTACCTCGCCACCGACACCGCGGCTCAGCGTGAGACCAAGCTGAACACCGCTGCCAACGCGGCACTGGGCACCACGGGTACCCCGTTCGTCGGCAGCGCCACCAGCATGGTCTTCACCGGCGCCACCCCGGGAGCGGGTACCACCGCTGCCGACGCGGCGAAGCTGAGCCCGGTGTTCTCGCAGGCCAGCGGCGCCAGCGCCGCCATCGGCCTGATCGACACGGCCATCAAGAGCGTGTCCACCACTCGTGCCGACCTGGGTGCCATCCAGAACCGGTTCGATCACACCATCAACAACCTCAACGTCGCGGTCGAGAACCTGACCGCGTCCGAGAGCCGCATCCGCGACGCCGACATGGCGCAGGAGATGGTCCAGTTCACCCGGAACCAGATCCTGTCCCAGGCCGGTACCGCGATGCTCGCGCAGGCCAACCAGGCCTCGCAGGGCGTCCTGTCGCTGCTCCGCTGATCCCGGTCAGCTGAACAGCTGAGGCGCGCAGCAGTTCCTCAGCAGTACCCCGAGTGAGGGGGGAGGCCCTCGGGCCTCCCCCCTCACTCGCACCCGGCCCGTCCCCGTCCGTCCAGGAGGCAGCACATGACGATGAGCCTGAGCACCGGCCTGATTTCCGGCATGGACACCGGGACCCTGGTCAGCCAGCTCCTCCAGGCCGAGGCGGCGCCGCAGACCGCCCTGAAGACCCGGCTGGGCGCGGCCCAGATGGCCGCGTCGGCCTACCGCACCGTCAACACGACGTTCGCCGCCATCCGCGCCGCCGCCGAGGCGCTCTCTGCTTCCGCGCTGACGTCGGCCCGCAAGGCCGCCAGCAGCTCCACCGACGTCACCGCGACCGCCTCGGCCACCGCGGTGAACGGCAGCACGGTCACCTTCGCGGTGACCGGGCTGGCGAAGACGCACCGGGTCCTGAGCGTCGCCGAGTGGGGCTCGACCACCGCAAACGTCCACAAGAAGGCCGACGGCTCCGCCCAGGAGCTCACCTGGCCGATCGAGATCATCGACGTCGCCACCGGCACCTCCCGCGGCTCGGTGAGCGTGGGTACCTCGGCGACGCTCGCCGACGCCGTGAAGGCGATCAACGACAAGAAGCTCGGCGTGCGGGCCACGGCCGTCCAGGTCGAGACCGGCAAGTACCGCCTGCAGCTCACCAGCGAGACCTCCGGCACCCCCGGCGTCTTCGCGGTGAAGAGCAACAACGAGATGGTCGCGGACGCCGGCCTGCAGTTCACGGTCAACGAGACCGGGCAGAACGCGACGATCGACCTCGGCGGGAGCCAGGTCGCCAGCTCGCCGACCAACACCTTCAGCAACCTCATGGACGGCGTCTCGGTCACCGTGACCAAGGTCGACCCGACCCGCCAGATCACCGTGTCGGTCACCGACGACCCCGACAGCGTGGCCACCAAGGTCCAGACCCTCGTCGACGCGGTGAACTCCGCACTGTCGACGGTGAAGACCTACACCTCCAACGCCCCGGGCAGCACCGCCGCGCTCAAGGGGGACTTCTCCGTCTCCTCGCTCTCCGGCCGGCTGCTGGACGCCGTCTCGGAGGCCGTCGGCCCGCACGGTTCCCCCGCCAAGGTCGGCTTCCAGCTGACGCGCGACGGGAAGATCACCTTCGACAAGGCCAAGTTCACCACCGCGCTCAAGGACACCCCCGAGCTCGCGACGCGCATGGTCGCCGGAGGGCCCGCGACGACCCTCAACGGCGCGGCCGTACCCGCCGTCACCGGCATCGCCGAGCGCCTGCTCGGGGTCGCCAAGTCGGCGTCGGACAGCACGACCGGCTCACTGGTGGCCCTCGCCAAGGGCCAGGACTCCGTCGCCAAGGACATCCAGGACCGGATCGCGGCCTGGGACCTGCGGCTGGCCAAGCGGAAGGAGACCCTGACCCGGCAGTTCACCGCCATGGAGACCGCCCTGAGCGGGCTGCGCAACCAGTCCACCTGGCTGGCCGGGCAGATCAACTCGCTGCCGTCGTCCTGATCCCGCCCGTCACCGCACCGACCTTCCCCACGCTCCAGGAGAACCCCTCGATGAGTGCCGCATCCCTCCGCGCCCGCTACCTCGGCGACGCCGTCGCGACGAGCTCGCCGCAGCAGGTGCTCGTGATGCTGTACGACCGGCTGGCCCTCGACCTCGAGCGTGCGCAGAAGGCCGCGGCCGCCGGCGAGCGCGAGGCGGCGAGCGAGCAGCTGCAGCACGCCCAGTCGATCGTGATCGAGCTGCTGTCCAGCCTGCAGGTCGACGCGTGGGAGGGCGGCCCCCGCCTCGCGGCGCTCTACAACTGGCTCATCGGCGAGCTGATGCAGGCCAACGTCAAGCTGGACACCAACCGCATCTCCTCCTGCCGCCAGGTGGTGGAGCCCCTGCGCGACGCGTGGCGGGCGGCCGCGGCCACGTTGGCCGGCAGTTCGTCGTGACCGGCGCAGGCCCGGACGACGGCCAGGGGCGCACTCCCCCGCCGGTGAACTGGGCGGTCGTGCTCGACCAGCTCGAGGGCGAGGTGCTCGCCGCCGAGCAGACCATGGCCCGGGGCCGCGCCGAGGAGATCGCCGCCTGGGGACGACGGGCCGACGACTGGGTCCCGCCGTCGACCCTGGGCCCTCTGCCGCCGGACCTGCGGGAGCGCGCCGCCCGCCTGCTGCAGCACCAGCTCGCCGTCGCCGAGGCGCTCGTCGAGCGGATCACGCAGTCGCAGAAGCAGCGCGACGTCGCCGCCCGCATGTCCTACGGCCCGACCCGGCCGGTCGCGTCCTTCATCGACCAGGCCCTCTGAGCCCAGCCCTCCGAGACCAGCCCTCCGTCCCGCACTCCAGCGCCGCGAACGACCGCCCCGCCATCGGTACGTCGATGACGGGGCGTCCTCGTTCGCGGCGTTGTGCTTTATCGCGGTGAAGCACGGCTGCCGCCGGCACGGGTGCACGGATGCTGCCAACTCAGGCGCCCCGGTCGACGCGGGAAACGGCGAGGTCACCGCTGGTCACAGGGGTCACCGCCTTCCCGTCCGGCGCGCGTGTCCCTCGTGTGGTGGAACCGCGGTCAGGCCCGGAGCCCGGTGTGCCGATGAGGGTTGAGCACGGACAGCACCACTTCGCCACGGATCGGCGGACCCCGCACTCGCTCGCGAGTGCCTTCCGCGTACCCGGAGGTCGAACGTGTTCTGCTGCACCCGTCGGCGACCCGCTCCATGATCGGCGAGATCACCCCCGCGGCGCTGCACGCCAGCCTCTCCGGCCTGGCCCAGCGCCAGCGCGTCACCGCCGACAACATCGCCAACGTCAACACACCAGGCTTCCTGGCCGGCCGCGTGGACTTCGAGTCCTCGCTGCGCGGCGCACTCCGCCAAGGTGAGACCCCGGCGATCGACGGCGGAACGGTCGCGCGCTCGCTGGAGCCGACCAACACCAACGGCAACAACGTGAACCTCGACGCCGAGACGCTGATCGCCACCGAGACCGGCCTGCGGTACCAGCTGGCCCTCAACGCCCTGGACGGCAAGTACAACTCGCTGCGCACGGCACTGAGGACGGCGTGACGTGAGCATCTTCCACACGCTCGGGATCTCCGGGTCCGGCCTCATGGTCCACCGCAAGTGGCTCGACGCCGTCTCGGACAACATCTCCAACATCAACACGGTCCGGCGCACCGACGAGGACGCGTTCCAGGAGCGCTTCGTCGTGGCCCAGGCCGTGGACTACGGCTCCGGGGACGGCGGCGTCCGCGTCGCGCGCGCCGAGTTCGGCGACCCCGAGGGCCGCATGGTGTACCAGCCCGACCACCCGCTCGCCGACGCCGAGGGCTACGTGAAGTACCCCGACATCGACCTCGGTGACCAGATGACCCAGCTCCTGATGGCCCAGCGGGGCTACCAGGCCAACCTGGCCGTCGTCGAGCGGGCCACCAGCGCCTACCAGGCTGCGCTGCAGCTCGGGAAGGGCTGACCATGACCTCCCCGATCGGCGGGATCCTCCCCGTCGGCGTCGGCGCGATCACCGGCGTCGCCGGCGCCACCGAGGGCGTCCCCCAGGCCCAGAACGCCGACGGTTTCGCCGCGGTCCTCGCGGCGTCCTTCGACAAACTGCAGGGCACCCAGGCGGCCGCCGACGAGCTGGCCGCCCAGGCCGCCACCGGCGACCTGAAGGACGTCCACGACTACATGATCGCCAGGAACGAGGCGTCGCTGGCGACCGAGATGGTCGTGACCTTCAAGAACAAGGCCGTTGAGGCCTTCAACGAGATCATGAGGATGCCCGTCTGATGAAGTCGGCTCTCGCCGGGACGATGGAGCGTGCCCGCTCCACGTTCGACACGATCAGCCTGGGGCAGAAGGTAGTCATCGGCCTTCTGCTCGTCGGGCTGACCCTCGGCGGGTTCTTCTTCTTCCGCTGGATCACCGCCCCCACCCAGGCACCGCTGTTCTCGAACCTGGCCTCCACCGACGCCTCCGCGATCGTCGACGAGCTCAACGCCGCGGGCGTCGCCTACGAGCTCACCGACGGCGGGCAGACGATCATGGTGGCCAAGGACCAGGTGTACGACCTGCGCCTGACCATGAGCGGCCAGGGCCTGCCGGCCGGCCAGGACACCGGCTACGCCTTGCTCGACGAGCAGGGCATCACCACCAGCGAGTTCCAGCAGCAGGTCACCTACCAGCGCGCGCTGGAAGGAGAGCTCTCCAAGACCCTGGAGGCGCTGGAGGGCGTGAACTCGGCCGTCGTGCACGTCGCCCTGCCCGAGGACGAGGTCTTCGTGACCGAGGAGTCCGAGCCCACGGCATCGGTGCTGCTCGACCTGGCCCCCGGCACCGCGCTGTCCGGGGAGCAGATCCAGGCGGTCACCAACCTCGTCTCCTCCAGCGTCCAGGACATGGAGCCCGACCAGGTGACCGTCACCGACGCTGCCGGACAGGTGCTGTCGGCACCCGGCACGGGCATCACGGCCGCGGCCGGCGACGCCCGCTCGCAGGTCGAGCAGGAGTACGAGGCGCGTCTGAAGAACAACGCGCAGGCCATCCTCGACCGCGTCGTCGGGCCCAACCGCGCCGTCGTCTCCGTCCGTGCCGACGTCGACCTCTCGCAGAGCGACACGACGTCGGAGACCTACACCTACGACGCGGACACGCCGCCGGTCTCCGAGAGCACGACCACCGAGAACTACACCGGGACGGGCACGCCCGTCGGCGGCGTCCTCGGCCCGGAGAACATGCCCGACGCGGCGGCCAACGCCGGCGGCGGCAACTCCACCTACGAGAAGGAGTCGACCACGTCGAACAACGCGGTCGGCAAGACCACCACGGTCACCGAGGGCGCCCCCGGCGGCCTCAACCGGCTGACCGTGTCCGTCGTCATGGACGACGCCGTGGCGGGCAACCTCAACCAGCAGCAGATCCGCGACCTCGTGGGCAACGCGGTGGGCCTCGACGCGGCCCGTGGCGACGACATCACCGTCGCCTCCATGCCGTTCGACACCACCGCGGCCGACGAGGCAGCCGCGGAGATGGAGGCGGCCCGCGAGGCCGAGGCCAGCGCCCAGATGTGGTCGATGATCCGCACCGGCGGGATCGCGGCCGGCATCGCGCTCGTCGTCCTGCTCGTCTGGCTGCGTTCCCGCCGCCGGGGCGAGGTCGAGGAGGACTACGAGCCCCTCGAGCTGAGCGACGACATGCTCGCCGAGCTCGACCGGCTCCGCATCCAGAGCACCCGCGAGGCGGTCGAGGTCGACGCCCGCGCCCTGGAGCTCGAGGCGGCCGAACGGCAGAAGGTACGGGGGGAGATCTCGGCAATGGTCAGCGAGCGCCCGGACGAGGTCGCGGCGATGCTGCGCGGCTGGCTGACGGAGAACAAGTCGTGACGATGGCCAGCATGGAGCAGCTCGTCGGGCTCGGCGGAGGCAACCTCCCGGCCGTTCCCGCGGCCCCGGAGCGGCCGGAGCTCCCGGGCCTGCGCAAGGCCGCGGTCTTCCTCGCCCAGATGTCCAAGGAGGAGGCCGGAACCATCCTGTCCAAGCTCCGCCCGCGCGAGGTCGAGTCGCTGACGCGGGAGCTGATGGCCCTGGGCTCGGTCGAGTCCCAGGACGTCGACGGCGTCATGAACGAGTTCCACGGCCTCATGACCGCCCAGCACTTCATCGGCCGGGGCGGCGTCGACTTCGCGCGCGAGATCCTGGCCGCCGGCCTGGGCGAGGACAAGGCCGAGGGCATCCTCTCCCGGCTCAACGTCGTCTACACCGAGGTGCCGTTCGCCTCCCTGCGGAACGCCGACGTGCGCCAGCTGGTCACCTTCCTGAAGGACGAGCACGCGCAGATCATCGCGCTGGTCCTCGCCCACCTGACCGCCGCGCAGTCGGCCGAGGTGCTCTCCGGTTTCGCCCCGGAACTGCAGGCCGAGGTCGCACACCGGATCGCGACGATGGACCGGACGTCGCCGGAGATGGTCCGCCTCGTCGAGGAGGAGCTGGGCCGCCGGATGGGGTCGCTGCTCGCGCACCAGGACATGACCACCGTGGGCGGCGTCGAGACCCTCGTCGAGATCATCAACCGCTCGCCGCGACCCACCGAGCGCTCGATCCTCGAGTGGCTGGACAACACCGACCCCGAGCTCGCCGAGCAGGTCCGGTCGCAGATGTTCGTCTTCGAGGACATCGTCACCATCGACGACCGCTCCCTGCAGCAGGTGCTGCGCGAGGTGGAGGCCAACGACCTGGCCACCGCGCTCAAGGGTGTGCGACCCGATGTGCGCGACAAGGTGGTCCGGAACCTGTCGGAGCGCGCCGCCGAGAACCTCAACGAGGAGATCGAGCTGCTCGGCCCGGTCCGCACCCGCACGGTCGAGGAGGCCCAGGCCAAGGTCGTCGGCGTCATCCGCACGCTCGAGGAGCAGGGCGTCCTGACCATCACCCGCGGACAGGACGATGAGTTCGTCGCGTGAGGGGGTCCTGCTGCGCGCCGGTGCCGCGCAGCGGGCCACCCCGTACCGGAGGCCGCGCCCCGAGGAGGGCACGGCGCAGCAGCCCGAGCCGCCCGCGCAGCCGGTCGAGCGGCGGTCGACCATCCGCCGGGCGGCCGACCTGCCGGTCACCGGCGGGGGGCCCTCCTTCCGGCTCGGCGACGTCTACGCCGAAGAGCTGGCGCGGCTGCGGGAGCACGCGCGCGCGGAGGGTTTCGCCGCCGGCCATGCCGAGGGCATGACCGCGGCGGCGGCCGTCGTCGCCGAGACCGAGCGGGCGGCGGCCGAGCGGCTCGCCGACGTGCAGGCCCGGTGGGAGCGGCGGATGGCGTCGGCCACCGCGGCCCTCGCCGCCGCCGCGGCACGCTTCGAGGAGGCGTCGGTCCCCGTCGCGGACGACGTCCGGGAGACGGTCATCGGCACGGTGCTCACGCTGGTCGAGGACCTGCTGGGACGCGAGCTCGCGCTGGCCGACTCCCCGGTGCTCGACGCCGTCCGTCGCGCTCTGGCGTTGTGCCCGGCCGACGCCCCCACCGTGGTCCGGGTGCATCCCGACGACCTGGCCGAGATCCCCGACTCCGCGCTCGCCGGGCTGCCGGACACCGTGCGTGTCGTCGGCGACCCCGCGGTCGAGCGGGCCGGGGCCGTCGCGGAGACCGGCCCCCGCCGGATCGACGCGCAGCTCGGTGCCGCGCTCGAGCGGGTGCAGGCGGTCCTCAGCGCATGAGCTTCCCCGCCACCGTGCTCACCCGGGCGCGCGCCGCCGCCCGGCCGCAGGTGACCGGCTCGGTGACCGGCGCCATGGGCCTGACCCTCAGCGTCGACGGCATCAGCGCCGCGGTCGGTGACCTCGTCGAGGTCAACCCCGGCGACCGCCCCCTCCTGGCCGAGGTCGTCGCCGTGGGGCGCGACCGGCTCACCTGCATGCCGCTCGGCAACCTGTCGGGCGTCCACTCCGGCGCACCGGTGCGGGCCACCGGGATGCCCCTGCAGGTGCCCGTCGGCGAGGCGCTGCTGGGCCGGGTGCTCGACGGTCTGGGCCGGCCGGTCGACGGCGGTCCGGCCCTGGGCTCCCGGGTCGCCTTCGTCGACCTGTCGAGCGAGACCCCGCACGCGCTCAGCCGGACCCGTGTCGAGGAGCCGCTGACGTTCGGCGTCCGCGCCCTCGACACCCTCGTGCCCTGCGGCAAGGGGCAGCGCCTGGGCATCTTCGCCGGCTCGGGGGTCGGGAAGTCGAGCCTGCTCGCGCAGATCACCCGCGGCACCGACGCCGACGTGCGGGTCATCGGCCTGATCGGCGAGCGTGGGCGCGAGGTGCGCGAGTTCCTCGAGGAGAACCTCGGCGCCGAGGGCATGGCCCGCACGGTCGTCGTCGTCGCCACGTCCGACGAGCCGCCCCTGGTGCGGCTGAAGGCCGCCTTCGTCGCCACGCGCATCGCCGAGGCCTTCCGCGACGAGGGCCGCGACGTCCTGCTGCTGATGGACTCGATCACCCGCACCGCGATGGCCCAGCGCGAGGTGGGGCTCTCGGCGGGCGAGCCTCCCGCGACGCGCGGGTACCCGCCCAGCGTCTTCGCGATGATGCCGCAGCTGCTGGAGAAGGCCGGGACCGGTGTCACCGGCTCCATCACCGGCCTCTACACGGTGCTCGTGGAGGGCGACGACCACAACGAGCCGATCGCCGACACCGCGCGGTCCATCCTCGACGGGCACATCGTGCTGACCCGCAAGCTCGCGACCACCGGCCACTTCCCGGCCATCGACGTCCTCGAGTCCATCTCCCGGGTCGCCGGCGCAGTGGTGCCGCCGGAGCGGATGGCCGACGCCCGGGAGATCCGCCGGCTCATGGGTGCCCTGCGCGACGTGAAGGAGCTCGTCGAGATCGGCGCCTACCAGACCGGCAGCGACCCGCTCGTCGACCGTGCCCGCATGCTGGCGCCGTCCATCGAGTCGTTCCTGCAGCAGCCCATGGGCGAGTCCACGGCACCCGAGGAGTCCTGGGCGTGGCTGCAGCGGATCGTGAGATCGGCGTGACGCGGCCTGCGACGTCCCGCGGGGGTGCGCGGTGAAGCGGGCCGCCTTCCGGCTGCAGCCGGTGCTCGAACTGCGC
>NZ_JBHUHP010000009.1:449834-451567 GCF_042682525.1 Blastococcus deserti | reverse complement strand
TCGGTGACCGACGTCTGCACCGGCCTCGCGCAACTGCGGGCCGAGCTGGTCACCACCCGCGCCGAGGCGGCCGGCGCCGCGGCCGACGCCGACCGGCGCGCCACCGACTACGAGACGGCGCTCGCGGGCGCCGTCCTCCCGCGGTCGCTGCCGGCCGGGCAGTTCCTCGCCGCCATGACGCTGCTGCGGACGGCGGCGACCGATGCGTCCGACGCCCGGGCCCTGGCCACGGCGTCGGCGGAGCAGGCGGAGCTGGTGCGCTCCCGCTGGACCGCCGCCGCGCAGCGCACCAAGGCGCTCGAGCGCCTGCGCGAGCGGCACCTGCAGGCGCTCGCTTCCGCCGAGGCCGCCGCCGAGGAGCGCGCGGTGGACGACCTGGTGACCGGTCGCGCCCGGAGGGGCCCGGCACGCGACGCGGAGGAGGTCCCGTGGACGGAGTGACGCAGATCCAGGCCCGGATCAGCGAGATCCAGACCCGTTTCGTGTACCGGGCTCCGTCGACGTCGGCGAACTGGGCCAGCGCGGCGGCCGCCGCCGGGCTCACCGGTGCCGATCCCTCGACCTCCGCTCCCACGGGTGCGACCGCGTCGGAGGGCGCCGTCGTGGCGGAGGCGCAGAAGTACCTCGGCGTCCCCTACCTCTGGGGCGGCACCGATCCCGCCAAGGGCCTGGACTGCTCGGGCTTCACCCAGCTGGTCTTCGGCAACCTCGGCGTCGACCTGCCGCGCACCTCCTCCCAGCAGGCGACCAGCGGCCGGGCCGTCGCCTCCCTGGCCGAGGCCCGCCCCGGTGACCTGGTCTTCTTCGACAACTCGTCGTCGCGCGCCGGGGTCGACCACGTCGGCATCTACGTGGGCAACGGGAAGATGATCGCCGCTCCCCAGGCCGGCGAGACGGTGAAGGTGCAGGACGTCGGCTCGCCGGCGGTGATCCGGCGGGTGCTGCCCCAGCAGGCGGTCGGCACGACGACCGCCGTCGGCAGCGCCCTGGCCGGCGTACCCTACGCCGACCTGTTCTCCCGGGCCGGCGCCCGGTACGGGGTGGATCCCTCGCTGCTGGCCGCCGTCGCGTCGCAGGAGTCGAGCTTCAACGCCTCGGCGGTCTCCCCCGCCGGCGCCCAGGGCCTCATGCAGTTCATGCCCGCGACGGCGAAGGGGCTCGGGGTCAACGCCCTCGACCCGACGTCGGCCATCGACGGCGCGGCCCGCTACTTGAGCAGCCTGACCAAGCAGTTCGGGTCGACCCAGCTGGCGCTCGCCGCCTACAACGCCGGCCCGGGCACGGTGACCCGCTACGGCGGCATCCCGCCCTACCCCGAGACCCAGAACTACGTCCGCGTCGTGATGACCAAGGCGGAGGCCTACCGATGACCACCCCTGGGGCACTCCCCCTCCCCACCGCCGGCGCCCTGCGGGCCAGACCGGCCAGCGGTCCGGAGGCGCGCGGCTCGGCCGGCGCGTCGCCGTTCGCGTCGGCGCTGGACGACGCCCTCGCCGCGGATCGTCTCCCCGGCTCGGACCGGGCGGTGGAGCGGCGCCGCAGCCCCGAGGACCGGGCCGACTCCACCGGCGACCGGGCCGCCGACGCGGCCTCGCGTGATGCGGAACGGGCGGACCGTGCCGCCGACCGCGCGGCTCGTGCCGCCGACCGGGCGGACCGTGCCGCGGACCGGGCCGCAGACCGGGCCGACCGGGCCGACCGGGCCGCGGAACCGACCCCGGACCCGGCGGGCG
>NZ_JBHUHP010000009.1:103601-449632 GCF_042682525.1 Blastococcus deserti | reverse complement strand
CCACCGCACCGGTCCCGGTCGACGCCGCCGCGGCCGCCGCGGTGCCGGGGCTGCCGGCGGGCGCGGTCGTGGCCGGGGTGGCCGCGACCGGGACCCCTGCCGCCACGACCGCCGCCGCGCCGGGGATGCCGGTCGCCGGCGTGCCCGGGACGCTGCCCGCCCCCACCGCCGCCCCGCTCCCGGCACCCGCTGCGGCGCCGTCCGTGATCCCCGGCTCCGTCGTCGTTCCCGAGGACCCCCTGACCTCGACCGTCCCCGCTCCTCCGCCGGCCGCCGGCGGGCCCGCACCCGGGACGGCCGCCGCGGCTCCTCCCCCCGTCGGGGCCCAGCCCGCGGTGACCGGCTCCGCGACCGCCCCGTCGGCCGCGGTGGGGACCCCGGTCGCGACCGCGCCCGGCGCCCCTCCGGCTCCCGCGGGGCCGGTGACGGCGCCGGCGACCGGCGACGCTGCCACCGCCGGCGTCCCGGCCGGCTCCACCGGCACCGTGGCCGTCCAGGTGGCCCCGTCCGGGGCCGGCGGGTCGTCGTCGGCCGGCGCCGGGAACGCCGGCACCGGGAACGCCGGCACCGGGAACGGCGCCCCTGGTGCGCCCGCCGCGGACGGGGTGACGGAGGTCGGCATGGTCGGCGCCGGACCGGCCGCGGCGACCGCGGCCGCGCCCGCCGCGGCGTCCGGCGCGACCGGTGCGGCCGCTGCGCTGCCCGTCGGGTCGCAGCTGGCTCGTCAGGTCGCCGTGCTCCGCGGTGGCCCGGACGGCACGCAGACCATGACGCTCGTCCTCAACCCGGAGACCCTTGGGCCGGTCGAGGTCTCGGTCACCCTCAGCCGGGGAACCGTCGACCTCACCCTGCGCGGTGCGCACGAGCTGGGCCGGGCTGCGCTCCTCGACGGTCTGCCCGACCTGCGCCGCGACCTGGAGACCGCGGGCCTCAACCCGGCGCGTCTGGAGGTCGACCAGGACACCGGCGGCTCGTGGCTGGCCCGCCACGCGGCGCAGCAGCAGGCCGACCAGCAGGCCGGGCAGCAGTGGGCCTCCGACCGCGGCCGCCAGGACCGGGGCGAGGACCGGTCACGACGGTGGGGCGCTCCTGCCGATACCGCAGTCGGCGGATCGACCCCGCCCGGCAACCGATCCACGTCGTCCGGCGTGGACGTGCTCGTCTGAGAAGGAGTGACCGACCGATGACGACACCCGTGAGCGGAGCCGCGGCGACGCCGTACACGCCCGCTTCCTCCACGGTCGACCGTCCGGACCAGATGGGCAAGGACGTCTTCATGAAGCTCCTGGTGGCGCAGATGCGCTACCAGGATCCCTCGAACCCCGTCGACAGCAGCCAGATGATGTCCCAGACGGCGACCTTCAGCCAGGTCGAGAAGCTGGAACAGCTCGTCACCCAGAACGCGTCGATGCTCGTGCTGCAGGAGTCCGCGACCGCGGGTGCCCTCGTCGGGCGGACCGCCACCTACACCGACACGACCGGCGCCTCGAAGACCGGGGTCGTCTCATCGGTCCGTCTCGCCAGCCGCGGCAGCGAGGCCATCGCCGTCATCGGGGGCGTCTCCGTCCCGGTCGGCCGCCTCACCGAGATCGCCCTCACCAAGTGACGTCCTGACCGCTCCGACCCGACCGACTCCCCCGCCGTCCGGCGGTCCCATCCCCTGAGGAGCTCCTCCCATGCTTCGCTCGATGTTCTCGGCCATCTCCGGCCTCCGCGCCCACCAGACCAAGATGGACGTCACCGGCAACAACATCGCCAACGTCAACACCGTCGGGTTCAAGGGCAGCCAGACGGTCTTCCAGGACACCCTGTCCCAGGTGATCCGGGCCGGTGGCGCCCCTGCCGCGGACCGCGGCGGCACGAACCCGGCCCAGGTCGGCCTGGGCGTGAAGGTCGCGGCCATCACCACGAACTGGACCCAGGGCGCCACCCAGTCCACCGGCCGCTCGACCGACTTCATGATCGAGGGCGACGGCTTCTTCGTCACCCGCGGCACCGGCGGGGAGCAGCTGTTCACCCGCGCCGGATCCTTCGACTTCGACGGCGCCGGCAAGCTGGTCACCCCGGACGGCTCGATCCTGCAGGGCTGGATGGCCGACGAGAACGGCGTGGTCAACCCCAACGGCCCGATCGGTGACCTCTCGGTCCCCTACGGTCAGATCGTCGCTCCCTCCGCCAGCACGTCCGGGGTCATCGACGGGAACCTGCCCTCGGACGCGCCGATCGGGGCCCCGCTGCAGACCGGCATCACCATGTTCGACAGCCAGGGCGTGGAGCAGAAGATCTTCTACAACCTGACCCGGACCGCGGCGAACACGTGGGACGTCACGATCGAGCACGCCACCCAGGGCGTCCTGCAGACCGTCACCGGCGTGACCTTCGACGACGCCGGCAACCTGTTGAACCCGGCCGCCCCCGGACTCCTGCCGTCGTTCAACCCGAACACGGTCGTACCGGCCGGACGCTTCCCCAGCTGGAACAACGCCGTCCAGATCGACATCTCGGGGCTCACCCAGTACGGCGGGTCCAACACGCTAGGGGCACCGACCCAGGACGGCTACGCGCTCGGCTCCCTGCAGTCGTTCCAGCTGGGCGCCGACGGCACGATCATGGGTGTCTACTCCAACGAGCTGCGCCAGCCCATCGGCCGCCTGGCCCTCGCCTCCTTCAACAACCCCGGTGGTCTGGAGAAGGCCGGCAACAGCTCGTTCCGGGTCGGCGTCAACTCCGGCGTGGCCCAGGTGGGAACGGCCGGTGTCGGCGGTCGCGGCTCCCTGATGTCGGGCGCCCTCGAGATGTCGAACGTCGACCTCGCCGAGGAGTTCACCGGGCTGATCGTGGCCCAGCGCGGCTTCCAGGCCAACAGCCGCGTGATCACCAGCTCCGACGAGATCCTGCAGGACCTGGTCAACCTGAAGCGCTGATCCCGCGCATTGCGCTTTCTGTACCGAAAGCGGAACCCGCCCGCTGAGCTTTCTGTACCGAAAGCGGGAGATGCTGCGGCCCGGTCATCCCTCGAGGTGGCCGGGCCGCCGGTTTTCCGCGTCATCCCGGGCCTGTGCCCCCGCCCTCCCCCGCCGTTCGGCTCAAGGAAAGCGCCGGCTGGGCCGATGAGAACAGTGCATTCCCACCTGCCACCCATGCCGTTCCCGCCCGCTGCGGGCAGCACCGAGCAAGAGGACCGAACCGTGATCCGTGTGACGCGCCTGAACGGTGAGCAGTTCGCGCTCAACCCCGACCTGATCGAGCGGGTCGAGGGACACCCCGACACGGTCGCCTTCCTCGTCGACGGCACCAAGTACGTGGTGAAGGAGACCGTCGACGAGGTGCTCCAGGAGATCCGCGAGTACCGCGCCGGGATCCTCGCCACGTCCTACGAGATGGACCGCGGCGAGTACCGCGCGCCGTCCCGCGCCACCGACGACGCCACGGCTGCCTCGGTCGTCCCGTTCCCGAACCGCGAGGAGCGCTGACCCGTGGATCCCGCCACCCTGATCGGGTTCGCCATCTCGATCATCGCCCTGTTCGTCTTCATGACCCTCGAGGGCGTCGCCCCGACAGCGCTGATCTTCCTGCCGGCGATCGTCCTGGTCATCATCGCGACGTTCGGTGCAGCGGCGGCGAGCCAGACGTTGGACGACCTCAAGAAGGTCGGCAGCTGGTTCAAGATGGCCGTGCTGCCGGCGAAGGTGCCACCGCCGACCGAGCAGATCCAGACCCTGGTCAGCCTGGCCGAGAAGGCCCGCAAGGAGGGCCTGCTCGCGCTCGAGTCACAGGTCAAGGAGATCCAGGACCCGTTCCTCAAGCGCGGCCTGCAGATGGGCATCGACGGCACCGACCCCGAGGAGCTGCGCACCGTCCTCGAGAGCGAGATCACGGCCAAGAAAGCGGAGGACAAGGTCGCCGCCAAGTTCATGAACGCCATGGGCGGCTACGCCCCGACCATCGGCATCCTGGGCTGCATCGTCGGCCTGATGAACGTCATGGGCAACCTGAACGACCCGGAGACGCTCGGCCCGATGGTCTCCGCGGCCTTCATCGCCACGCTGTGGGGCGTCATGGCGGCCAACTTCTGGTTCCTGCCGATGGGCGCCAAGATCCTCCGCGTCAGCGAGCTGCAGGCCGCCCAGATGGAGCTGCTCGTCGAGGGGATCACCGAGATCCAGGCCGGCACCAGCCCGCGGGCCGTCCGGCTCAAGCTGACCTCGCTCGTCCCGCCGAGCTCGCTGGCCAAGGAAGCGGCGTGACCCCGTGAGCACCGGTCACGGCCGCCGCCGCAAGAAGCACGAGGAGCACGAGGAGCACGAGAACCACGAGCGGTGGCTGGTGTCCGGCTTCGACATGATGACGCTGCTGTTCGTGCTCTTCGTGGTGCTCTTCGCGATGAGCAAGGTGGACGAGCAGAAGTTCGCCGCACTGGCCAAGGGCATGGCCGATGCCTTCGGCACCCCCGTCTCGGTCGTGACCAGCGCCACCCCCGAAGGCTCGGTCCTGGACGGCCTGCCCGGCGTGGTCGACATCGCCTCGGCGATCCCGCCGGACCCCACCGTCACCGAGGCGCAGGTGGACGCCGCGGCCGCGGCCGCGGCCGCGGAGCGGGCCAGGAACGTCGCCGCGGAGGCGGCCGCGGCCTACGACGAGCTCGCCGCCGCCCGCGACGCGATCGACGCGGCGCTGACTGCGGCCGGGTACGCCGGGGCAGCACGCTTCGAGATCGACGAGCGGGGCCTCGTCGTCCACATCGTCGCCGACCAGGTCCTGTTCGACGCCGAGCAGGCCGTGCTCCGCCCGGAGGGCGGGGCGATCCTCAGCTCCGTCGCGCCCACCCTCACCGGCCTCCCCAACCGGCTGGCCGTCGAGGGGCACGCCAACCACCTGCCGGTCTCCCCCGGCAGCGTCTGGCCGTCGAACTGGGAGCTGTCGGCGTACCGGGCGACCACCGTCGTCCGCTACCTGGGGGGCACCGGCGTCCCCGAGGACCGGATGTCAGCCAACGGCTACAGCTCGACGCGCCCCCTCGTCCCCATCTCCGATCCCGACGCGATCAGCGACAACCGTCGCGTCGACATCGTCGTCCTGTCGGACGCCTCGGCAGAGGCCAACGCCCTCCTGCCGGGCCTCGACGCCGCCCACCAAGGAGCTCCCGAATGAGCAAGGACAAGACCGCCGAGACCGAGAACGCCGAGGAGAAGGGCGGCGGCAAGAAGAAGCTGCTCCTCATCCTCGCGGTGGTCCTGGTGGCCGCCGCCGGTGCCGCCTACTTCTTCCTGTTCAGCGGCTCCGAGGAGGCCGAAGCGGCCGAGCCCGTGCACGGCGGCTACGTGGCCCTCGAGCCGATCGCGGTCAACCTCGCGGGCGGCGGCTACCTCAAGATCGGCATCACCCTGGAGATCACCGCGGACGCCGCCGGCGGCGGTCACGGGGGTGCCAGCGTGGACGGCGCCAAGGCCTACGACCAGATCATCTCCACGTTCTCGCAGGCGACCCCGGCCGACGTCACCGGCGCACGGGACGCGCTCAAGGAAGCCCTGGAGCAGAAGATCATCGAGGCGTACACGGAGGACGGCGTCCCGATGGTGATGCACATCTACTACACCGAGTACGTCACCCAGTAACCAGCGCGAACCGGCGGCTCCACCGGCCTCGTCCGCAAGCCGGGCCGCAGCGGAACGTTCCACCGCAGCACACCCTGCACCACCCGTCACACCACTCCCGGACGACCGGCGGCGCTCCGGCGCCGCCGGTCAGGGTCGGGCCGGGGTCCGCCGATGAGGTGGAACGTGACCCAACCCGAGACCGGACCGGCCCCCAGCATGGCCGGTCCTCAGTCCCCGGAGGCGTCACCGGCGGCACCCGCCGCCCCGGCCCCGGCCGCCGCCTCGGCGTCGCCCACCGCCGGCAGCGGCTCGCGCAGCCGCCGGGGTGAGCCCCGGACCTACGACTTCCGCCGGCCGACGAAGCTCTCCCGTGAACACGTCCGGGTCCTGCAGATCGCGCAGGAGGCCTTCGCCCGCCAGGCGACGACGATCCTGACCACGTTCCTCCGTGCCGGAGCTCGCCTGGAGCTCGCCACGATCGAGCAGCAGTCCTACGACGACTACCTGGCCACGTTGCCCAGTCCCGTCTTCATCTCCACGTTCACCCTCGAGCCGCTGGCTGGCAAGGGCCTGCTGGCCTATCCGCTGGACATCGCCATGGCCACCGTCGACCACATGCTCGGCGGCTCGGGTCGCGCCGCGCAGCCGAACCGGCCGATGACGGCGATGGAGACGGCCATCACCAATCACCTGCTCAGCCGGCTGCTCGACGAGTTCGCTGCCTCGTTCGCGTCGATCACCGAGATCCAGCCGGCGCTCAACGGGTTCGAGTACAACCCGCAGCTGGCGCAGGCGGCGGCCGGCTCCGACACCGTGATGGTGGCCACCTTCTCGATGGCCGTCGGCGCGCGTGAGGGGGACGCGACCCTGGTCCTGCCGTTCTCCTCCTTCGCGCAGGCGCTGAACAACGCCGCCTCCCCGCAGCTGTCGGAGACGGCGCTGGCCAAGCGCCGGCGCGCCGCCGAGGCGCTGACCGCCCGGCTCAATCTCGTGCCGGTCGACGTGAGCGTCCGGTTCGCACCGCTGAGCGTCTCCTCGGCCGACCTGCTCTCCCTCGCCGTGGGTGACGTCCTCCTGCTGCGCCATCCGCCGGACGCACCGCTCGAGGTCACGACCAACGACGTGACCTTCGCCTACGCGATCGCCAGCAATCACCGGCGCCGACTCGCCGCAACCATCGTCCCGACCCCGTACGCCGCCGCGAAGGACACAGCATGAGCACCGACACGTCGCAGGACTCCCAGACCGTCTCCGCAGTGGTCACGGCGGCGGCCCGCGCGGCCGCCGCGCTGGTCCCGGCCACGACGGAACTGGTCCCCGGGAGCCCGGTCAGCGACCCCGACGGCGTCCCCCTGCCACCGGGTGCCGCATCCGCCGTGTCCGCCGGGCTCTCCGGCGAGGTGAGCGGCGACATCGTGCTCGTCGTCTCGGCCGACGTCGTCGAGGCCCTGTCGAACTCCCCCGTCGGCCGGATGGACGTCGCCGCCGCGCTGCGGCCCGCCCTCGAGGCCGCCGCCGCGACCCTCGGCCGGGTGCGCATCGCCTCCGAGCGCGTCGAGGAGCCGGTGGCCGCCCTGGACGGGCTGCGGGACAAGGGCATGTTCGTGGCCGTCCCGCTCATGGCCGGCGGCGAACACCAGGCGACCTTCGCCCTGCAGGTGACCCTGCCCGCGGCGCAGACCCAGCGCGGCAGCCTGGACCTCCTCCGGCACGTGGCCATGGAGGTGACGGTCGAGATCGGCCGCACCCGCATGACCGTGCAGGAGCTGCTCTCCCTCCACCCCGGCGAGGTCGTCGAGCTCGACCGCGCCGCCAGCGCGCCGGCCGACCTGCTGGTCAACGGCACGCTCATCGCCCGCGGCGAGGTCGTCGTCGTGGACGAGGACTTCGGCCTGCGGATCAGCGAGATCGTGACCGACGCCGCGGCCGCGGAGCTGGGACAGCCCGCATGACGTGGATGATCATCCGGCTGGTCCTCTCGCTGGCCTTCATCGCCGCGGTGCTGTTCTTCGCCGCGCGCGTGGCCCAGAAGCGCGGACTGGGCCAGGGCAACGGCCTGATCGAGGTCGTGGCCCGCCAGCGCATGGGCCGGGCGAGCACCGTGAACGTCGTCCGCATCGCCGACGTCGTCCTCGTCGTGGGCGCCACGGAGGAGCAGGTCACCCTGCTCGCCGAGGTGGACGCCGAAGCCGTCGACGCAGCGCTCGCCGAGCGGCGGGTGCCCGCGCGCAGCGGTGCGCCGGACAGCTCCGGCCCGCTGCCGGAGCGGGTGACGAGCCCGGCGCTGGCCGGCTCGGTGTTCGACCGCAACGGCTGGGGCAGCTTCGTCCACCAGCTCCGCGAACGGACGGTCCGTCGCTCATGACGTCGTCCGCCCGCCCGCTCCGGGCGTCCGGGGGCGCCTCGGTGCGACGCCGGGCGGCCTGGGTGGTGCTGCTGTCGGTGCTGTGCACCGTGGCGGCGTTCCTGCTCGCCGGCCCGGCGGCGGCCGCCCCGACCGACCCGGTGGCGCCGACGGCACCGGTGGCGCCCGCCGTGCCCGGCGACGGCAACGTCGACATCACCATCGGGAACGGGTCGCCGAGCAGCTCCATCACGCTCATCCTCGCGATCACGGTGCTGTCGGTGGCCCCGTCGGTCCTGCTCCTGGCCACGTCCTTCACCAAGATCATCGTGGTGCTGGGCCTGACCCGTAACGCGCTCGGCCTGCCCTCGTCCCCGCCCAACCAGGTGCTCACCGGGATCGCGCTGTTCCTGACCCTGTTCGTGATGGGCCCGGTCTTCTCCGACATCAACGCGGTGGCGCTGCAGCCCTACATGAACGGCACCATGACGGTCGCCCAGGCCTACGACGCCGGCGTGGTCCCGCTGCGCGAGTTCCTCCTCGGCAACACCCGCGAGGACGAGCTCAAGCTGATGATCGGCCTGTCCGGCGAGGAGGCACCGGCCGACGCCGCGCAGGTCAGCATGACCACCCTGATCCCGGCGTTCGTGCTCTCGGAGCTCAAGAGCGCCTTCATCATCGGGCTGGTCGTCTTCATCCCGTTCCTGGTGCTGGACATGCTGGTCAGCGCCTCGCTCATGGCGATGGGCATGATGATGGTCCCGCCGACCATCGTGTCGCTGCCCTTCAAGCTGCTGCTCTTCGTCGTCGTCGACGGCTGGGCGCTCATCACCACCGCCCTGGTGGGCTCGTACGGGGGTGGCGGGTGAGCGACGCGGACGTCACCCAGATCGCGGCGCAGACGATGATGGTCGCTGCGAAGGTCGCTGCCCCGGTGCTGATCACGGCCCTCCTGGTCGGCTTCCTGATCTCGCTGTTCCAGGCCGCCACCCAGATCCAGGAGCAGACCCTCTCCTTCGTCCCGAAGATCATCGCCGTCGCGATCGCGCTGCTGGTCACCGGCAACTGGGTGCTCGCCGAGCTGGTCAGCTTCACCCAGAGCCTGTTCGACCAGCTGCCGGCGTTGCTCGACCGGACCTGAGGCCACGATGGACCTCTCGGTCCCGGCAGTCACGCTGGCCGCGCTCCTGCTGGGGACGGCGCGCGCCGCCGGATTCGTGCTCCTGGCCCCGCCGTTCAACTCGCGCACCGTCCCCGCGCCGGTCAAGGGCGCGTTCGCGCTGGCGCTGTCGGTGCTGCTCTCGACCCAGATCGCGCCCTCGCTCCCGGAACCGACCGCGGGCTTCCTCGCCGTCGCCGCGGTGACCGAGGTGATCATCGGGGCGGCGCTCGGGTTCGTCGTCCAGGTGCTGTTCAGCGCGGTGCAGATGGCCGGCGACCTGATCGACGTCACCGGCGGCTTCTCCCTGCAGCCGGCCTACGACCCCCTGTCGATGACGCAGAACTCGTCGGTCGGCCGACTGCACCACCTGCTGGCCATCACGCTGCTGTTCACCAGCGGTGGCCACCTGGTCATCGTCAAGGGCTTCGCCACCTCCTACGTCGGGCTGCCCGTCGGCGGTGACGTGCCGACCGACCAGATCGCCGCAGTGCTGATGACGGCGTTCTCGATGATGTTCCTGGCCGCGTTGCAGATCGCCGGGCCCATGGTGGCCGTCCTGCTGCTGGCCGACGTCGCGCTCGCGCTGCTCAGCCGGGCCGCACCGGCGCTGAACATCTTCGCGTTCGGCTTCCCGGTCAAGATCCTGCTGACCCTCACGATGCTCGGCCTGACCTTCCCGCTGCTCCCGCCGGCGCTTGACGCGCTGCTCGACCACGCGGCACGCGCCATGACCTCCCTGCGGAGCGGCTGAGCCATGGCCAAGGACGGCCCGGGTGGTGAGAAGACCGAGAAGCCCACTCCCCAGCGCCTGAAGAAGGCGCGCAAGGAAGGGCAGATCCCACGCACCCAGGAGCTGGGCACGTGGCTGGGAGTCGCGGCGGCCAGCGTCCTGCTGCCGATGATGGTGGGCAACGCGTTCGAGTCCGCGCAGCAGCTGTTCGTCCAGGTCGGCTCCGTGGCGAACAAACCCGAACCGGCGGCCCTGTCGATCCTGATGGGCGAGGCCCTCAGCGCCTTCATGACCACCCTGCTGCCCATGGCCCTGGGGATGATGGTCGTCGGCACCGTCGCCGCGGCGGCGCAGGGTGGGGTCACGTTCGCCACCAAGGCGATGAAGCCGACCCTGAAGAAGCTCAACCCCTTCCCCGGCATCAAGCGGATGTTCGGCACCCAGGGCATCTGGGAGGCGGTCAAGGCCCTGATCAAGACCACCGCGCTGGCGACGGTCGTGGTGATCACCAGTGACCGGGCGCAGGCGCTGGTCTCCTCCGCGGGATCGCTGCCGCTGTCGGCGGTCGCCGCCACCTTCACCGACTCGGCGATCCTCATGTTCCGCGTCGTCGCCGTCACCGGGCTGGTCATCGCGGTGGCCGACTACGTCGTCGTCCGGATGAAGACGATGAAGAAGCTCAAGATGAGCAAGTACGAGATCCAGCAGGAGCACAAGCAGTCCGAGGGTGACCCCCACATGAAGGCGCACCGCCGCGGCATCCAGATGTCGATGTCGCGGAACCGGATGATGAGCGAGGTCGCCGACGCCGACGTCCTGCTGGTCAACCCCACCCACGTCGCCGTCGCGCTGAAGTACGACCCCGCGAAGGGCGCCCCCCGGGTGATCGCGAAGGGCGCCGGCGAGGTCGCCGCCAAGCTGCGCGCGCTCGCCGAGGAGGCGCGGGTGCCGATGGTCCAGGACATCCCGCTGGCCCGCGCGCTGCACGCCTCCTGCGACCTCGGCCAGGAGGTCCCGGCCCAGCTGTTCACCGCCGTCGCCCGCGTCCTGGCCTTCGTCATGCACCTGGGGGCACGGGGCGTGCGCGGCGGCTTCCACCGGCCCGGGTTCGAGCCGCCCGAGGTGGAGGGACTGCCCAAGGCCGGTCGCCGCCGGGCGGCCGCCTGAAAGAGGACCCCTCCGCCCCCCACCACTCGCAAGGTCGCGGCGGGACCCTGCAGAGGGGCCGCTACGGACGAGGGAGGTACCGGCCGGGGGGTCGGCTGCCGATGAGAGAGGCGTGAGCCAGCGTCTGTCCAGCGTCCCGGGGGCGGGCGCGTGAAGGGGCTGGGCAAGGCCGCCGTGCCCATCGGCGTGGTCTCGATCGTCCTCATGCTGGTCGTGCCGCTGCCGGCCGCGCTGCTGGACCTGCTGCTCGGCCTGAACATCACGATCTCGCTGCTGATCCTGCTGGTCGCGATGCAGATCAAGAAGCCGCTGGACTTCGCCGTCTTCCCCTCGCTCCTCCTGGTGGCGACGCTGTTCCGGCTGTCGCTGAACGTCTCCTCCACCCGGCTGGTCCTCACCGACGGCTACGCCGGGAAGGTCATCGAGGCCTTCGGGCACTTCGTCATCGGCGGCTCGCTGGTCGTCGGTCTGGTGATCTTCCTGATCCTCACCATCGTCCAGTTCGTGGTGATCACCAACGGTGCCGGCCGCGTCGCCGAGGTCGGCGCCCGCTTCACCCTCGATGCGATGCCGGGCAAGCAGATGGCGATCGACGCGGACCTCAACGCCGGCCTGATCAACGAGGCTCAGGCCCGCAAGCGCCGCCACGAGGTCACCGCCGAGGCCGACTTCTACGGCTCGATGGACGGTGCGTCGAAGTTCGTCAAGGGCGACGCGATCGCCGGCATCGTCGTGACGCTGGTCAACCTGATCGGCGGCTTCGCGATCGGGGTCATGCAGCGGGGCATGGCGCCCGGCGAGGCCGTCTCCACGTTCTCGCTGCTGACCGTGGGCGACGGCCTGGTCTCGATGATCCCGGCCCTGCTGATGTCCACCGCGACCGGCATCATCGTCACGCGCTCGGCCACCGAGGGCGACATGGGCACCGACCTGCTCGCGCAGCTCGGTCGCTTCAAGCAGCCGATGCGGATCGCCGGCGGCGCGGCCATCGCCATCTGCCTCATCCCCGGCCTGCCCAAGCTGCCGTTCCTCGTCATCGGCGGCGGCTTCCTGATCATGGCCTCGCGGATGTCCGAGGCGCCGGAGGTCGACGAGGACGCCGAGGCCGCCGCGGCCGCCGCCGACGAGGAGCTCAGGCCCGACTCCCCCGAGGCGATCGCCGAGAAGATGCGGGTCGACCCGCTCGAGCTGGAGGTCGCCTTCGACCTGGTCGACCTCGTCGACCCGGCCCGGGGCGGCGACCTCCTCGACCGGGTCAAGGCGCTGCGCCGCAAGGTCGCCATGGACACCGGTCTGGTCATCCCGCTGGTCCGTACGCGGGACAACCTCGACCTGCCGGGCTCCCAGTACGTCATCTGGCTCAACGGCGTGCCGGCGGCGAAGGGCATCTCCCCCGCGGGCACGATCCTCGCCATCGGCGACAACCTGGAGGGGATCCCCGGCAAGGCAACCCGCGAGCCGGTGTTCGGCCTGGCCGCGAAGTGGGTGCCGGTCGAGCTGCAGCGGCAGGCGGAGATGGCGGGCGCGACCGTCGTCGACCGGTCGTCGGTCATCACCACCCATCTGGCGGAGGTGGTCCGGCAGAACGCCGCCGACCTGCTCGGCCGCGAGGACGTCCGCCTCCTGGTGGAGATGGTCCGTCGGACGCACCCCATCGTCGTCGAGGAACTGACCCCCACCCTGCTCACCCTGGGAGAGGTGCAACGCGTGTTGCACGCGTTGCTCGAAGAGGGTGTGTCGATCCGAGACCTGGTCCGCATCTTCGAGGCACTCTCTGTGCGTGCAAAGACGTCCACCGATCTCGACGGCCTCGTCGAGGCGGCACGGGCGGCGCTCGGCTCGGCGATCAGTCACCCGTACGTGACGCCCGACGAGCGCCTGCACGTCCTCACCCTCGAGCCGGGCTTCGAGCAGCGCCTCCTCGAGTCCATCCGGCAGAGCGACGCGGGCCTGGTCCTGGCGCTGGACGCCGCCGGCATCGACGCCCTCGTGCACGGGTGCAGCGGTCTGCTCGAGGAGGCCGAGCGCTCCGGCCTGTCCCCCGTCCTGGTGTGCTCGCCGCAGGTGCGCGCCGCTCTCGCGCGCCTGATGCGCCAGGTCCTCCCCCGGCTTCCGGTGATCTCCTACGCCGAGGTCTCCCGGACAGCGCAGATCGAGTCGCTGGGAGTTGTGAGCGGTGCCGTTGCGATCCGTTGAGGCCGCCTCGCGCGACGACGCGATCGCGGCCGCGCGCGAGCAGTTCGGTCCCCAGGCCCGCGTCGTCGGGGTGCGCCGGGTGCGCTCCGGCGGCGTGCTCGGGTTCTTCGCGACCGAGCGCTATGTGGCGGAGGTGGCCGAGGCCGGCGCCGACACGCCGGCCCTGCCGGCCGTCCCGGGGCGCTCCCGCACCGACGACGACGCGCCCGACTTCTCCTCGCCGCTGGCCTCGGCCGCCCCGGCCCGCGCGCGTACCGCCGCCCCCGCCCGCAACGGCGCGGCCGCCTGGGCCGCGGAGGCAGCGGCGCGGTCGACCGACGAGATCCCCCCGCAGGTGCGGGCTGCGGCCGCGGCCGCGCGCGCGGCGCGCACCGCCGCCGCGGCCCGCCCCGCGGGCTCGGCCACGTCAGCGCCCACGGCTCCGGGCCGGACCGCGACTCCCACCCGGACCGAGGCACCGGTGCGGAAGGCCGCGCCGGCCCCCCAGCGTGCCGACGACGAGCGGGTCAGCGAGCTCGTGGGACTGCTGTCCGCCCACCAGTCGGAGCCGTCCGGCCCGGCCTACTCCCGGGCCACGTTCCCGCGCGCCTCCTTCCCGCGCACGGGCACCGTGAGCCGTGCCGACGGGCCGGCGGCCGACGTCGCGGACGAGCCCGGCCCGCTCCTGCGCGGTGGGGACCCCGTTCCGGCCGCCCCGTCCCCGTTCACCGCCGCCCTCGCGCGGATGGTCGCCGGGGACCAGGACGTGCAGCAGGCCGTGCAGGAGGCCCTCGCCCAGCCTGCGGTGACGCCTCCCGGCGAGGACGCCGAGCCCCGGCCGGCCCGGTCCGAGCCCACCCGACCAGCAGACACAGCGGTGCCGCCGTCGCCGGCGCGCCAGGAGGAGGAAACGGTGGGAGATCAGGTCGTCGCGCCGCCCTCCACGACGGATCGACCGGTCGAGGTGCCCCCGTGGGCGGCCGAACCCGAGGCCGCCGCGGGCTCGGTCTCCGCCCGCGAGGAGGCGATCGCCGACCTGCTGCGCGGTGCCCTGGCCCAGGGGCACTCGGACGAGGCGCTCGCCGGCATCCTGCGCAAGGTCCTGGCCGGCGCGTCACCGCAGGCGGCACTGACCGAGCCGGAGACCGGCGTGCCGTCGGAGCCGGTGTTCGCGGTCCCCGCCGAACCGGTTGCCGCCCGACCCGTGCCCACGGAGCCGGGGTTCGCCGTTCCTGCCGAGCGCGCCGTCGCGCTCCCCGCCGAGTCCGCCGCCGTCGAGCCCGCCGCCGTCGAGCCTGCCGCCGTCGAGCCCGTCCCCGTCGAGCCCGTTCCCGTCGAGCCTGCCGCCGTCGAGCCGGTGCTCGCCGTTCCCGCCGAGCCGGTGTTCGTGGTGCCGTCCGAGCCGGCCGCCGTCGAGCCGGTGTTCACCGTTCCCGCCGAGCCGGTGTTCGTGGTGCCGTCCGAGCCGGCCGCCACGCCGTTCCCCGCACCGGCCTCGGCGGCCGAGGCGCACACTGCCGGCACGCCCCTCCTCGCCGCACCGGCTGCGTCCGCCGTCGAGGAGTTCATCCCCGCCGTCGGGGACGTGAGCCCCGCGTCCGCGACCACCCCGGCGGAGCAGATGTGGGCCACGCCGTCGCCGTCGGCGACCCTGTGGGGTGACCCCGTCTCCGCCACCAGCGCGCCGGTCGAGAGCGACGCCCCCATCTGGGCCGAGGTGGTGCTGAAGGAGACGGTCCCCGCGCCGCTCTTCCCGCCGTCCGCGACGGCCACCACCACGGACGTCGTCGCCGCGACCGCAGCCGTCGAGGAGCCGGCCGCCGGGTCGCCCGTGCCCGAGACCGCAGTGGCCGGGACGGTCCTGAGCGAGCCCGTCGAGGCCCAGCACACCGGGGTCGTCGAGGCCGACACCGTCGAGGCCGGGCCGCTGTTCACGGCGACGGCCGAGGTCGCGACCCCGAGCGTCGACAGCCGCGCCGACGAGGCGCTCGAGGTCCGGCAGCAGGCCGGCGAGGACGTCGAGGTGCAGGCAGCCGAGGAGCCCGTCGCGGCCGTCGTCGCGGAGGCAGGAGTCGCCGAGCTGGCCCCTCTGCTGGCCCGCACTGCGAGCGACCCCGCGCCGATGATGTCGCTGGACGTGACCACCGTCATGCCGCCGCTGTCGCTGCTGCCGCCGCTGCCGTCGTCCCGTGGGCGTGGGCGTCCGCCGGTGCCCCCGGCCGCCCCCCGCCGCACCCCCTCCCCCCGCCCGCCGGCCCGTCCGTCGGTTCCGGCCGACACCGCGCCGGAGACGGGCAGCACGAAGCGGCCGGACGAGGCGCTCGTGGACGCAGCGGACGCTCAGGCCCCGGCGCCCGTCGTCGAGGCACCGGCCGCCGCTCCGGCCACCCGCTCGCTGGCGACGGTGACCCGGTTGCCCGTGGCACCGCTCATGGCCGCCCCGGAGATGCCCGAGGCACCCGCAGCCGTCGAGCCGGAGTCGGCTCCGGTGGACGTGGCCCCGGTGGACGTGGCCCCGGTGGACGTGGCCCCAGCGGACGTCGCTGCCCGGCTCGAGCTCCTGGGAATTCCCGCCGAGCTGCTCGACAGCACCTTCGCCGACGACGTCGCCGAGCGCGGCACCTACGCGGCGCTCACCCGCCGCCTGGCGCTGCGCCTGCCCAAGGCGCCCGAGGTGCCGAGCGGCGCCGGCGAGGCCGTGTTCGTGGTCGGCCCCGGGGTCGACGCGCTCCGTGCCGGCCGGTCGCTGGCCGCCTCCCTCCGCCTGGACCCCGATCGTGTGCAGTGGGCGACCCGCGGTGACCTGGCCGGGCTGGCGCCCAAGGGCAGCCGGGTGACGACCGTGGACGCGGCGATCGACCGCCGTCAGGAGTCCGTCTCCGCGGGGACGGTGACGATCGTGGCGGTCGACGCGCCGCTACGGACCGATGCCTACTGGATGGCGCAGATGATGACCGTCTGGTCCCCGGTCGCGGTGTGGGCCGTCGTCGAGGCCACCCGCAAGCCCGAGGACCTCGAGCCCTGGATCGCCGGGCTGCCCCGCGTCGACGCGCTGATCGTGCAGGACACCGACCTCAGCGCGGATCCCGCCGCGGTGCTCCGCCGGGTGAACGCGCCCGTGGCCCTCCTCGACGGCGTCCCGGCGACGCCGCACCGGTGGGCCTCGCTCCTCTGCGAGCGGCTGGAGAGCACCCCGACATGAGCCCCCTGCGCTGGGACGTTCTCCTCGTCGGGTTCGTGCTGGCCCTGCCCGTGCTGGCGCTCGGGCTCCGGGGAGACCTGTCGACCGAGGAGATGATGACGCGGGTCCTCTGGTGCCTGGGCGCCGGCTGGGCCGTGGTGGCGGTGCTCCGGCTGGCGAGTACGCCACCGTCGTCCGCCGCACCGGAGCGCAGGCCGCGCACGAAGGCCGCGCCTGAGCCGGCCGGATCCACGGACGGCGGCCCTCCCGCTCTCTGACCGTTCCGAGGATGCGACCCTCCTGCGGTTCCTTCCTCGCTCCTGCGCCGTTGCACCGCCGCGGAAGTGAGGGCAGGGCCGCAACGAGGCGGAGCGTTGTCCACAGGTTCCGCCGAGCACGGCGAGGAGCGACGGCGGTAGGGCAGGGTCGCTCCGTGACGGAATCCGACGTCCCCTCCCCCGCCCTGCTCCGCCGCGTCGACGCGCTCGCCGAGGGCTTCTCGGATGCCGAACTGGCCAGGATGGTCCGACGACGGGAGCTCCTGCGAGTGCGACGCGGCGCCTACGTGCGCGATGCCGCGGAGCTGCCGACCGATCGGGCGGCACGCCACTGGCTGAGCGTCGTCGCCACGGTCGCCGCGCTGCGGACCCCGGCAATCGTGAGCCACACCTCGGCCGCCGCACTGCACGGTCAGCCGTTGTGGGGGGTCCGGCTCGACCGGGTGCACGTGCTGCGTCGTCCTCCTGCAGCCGGCAGCGGTAGCGCCCGGGTGCATCTGCACGTGGCACAGGTGCCCGACGACCAGGTGACGTGGGTGCAGGGCGTGCTGACCACCGACGTCACCCGCACCGTCGTCGACGTCGCCCGGTGCGAGTCCTTCGAGGCAGCGGTGGTCACCGCCGACGGAGCGCTCGCGTCGCGACGGACGACGGCCTCGGGCCTGACGAAGTGCCTCGAGGCCATGGGGCCGGTGCCGGGCACCCGCCGCGCGGCGCGGGCACTCGCCTTCGCCGACGGGTTGAGCGGGAGCGTCGGCGAGAGCCGGAGCCGCGTCCTGATGCACCGGCTGGGCCTGCCCCGACCCGACCTGCAGGTGAGGGTTCTCCGCCCGGACCGGTCGCTGGTCGGTCGCTGCGACTTCGGCTGGCGCGAGCACCGGACGCTGGGCGAGTTCGACGGCAGGGTGAAGTACGGCCGCCTTGTCCGGCCCGGCCAGGAGCCCCGGGACGTCGTCTTCGCCGAGAAACTGCGCGAGGACGAGCTGCGAGACCTGCAGTGGCGGGTGGTGCGGTGGACGTGGGACGACCTGCAGGACGGTGCCGTCATCGGGGGACGGCTGCGACGGGCGTTCGCCGGCAGCCGCCGCTGACAGCGCTCTTGCGGTGTCCTGCCCGCCCCTGCGGCGTTGCACGGCCGCAGGAACGACCGGAACACCGCAGGAGCAGGCGCCCATGCGGGGTCAGCGGGGGAGGTCCTCGAGCATCTCGGTGACCAGCGCGGCGATCGGCGAGCGCTCGGAGCGGGTGAGGGTGACGTGGGCGAAGAGCGGGTGACCCTTGAGCGCCTCGATCACCGCCGTGATGCCGTCGTGCCGGCCCACCCGGAGGTTGTCGCGCTGCGCGACGTCGTGCGTGAGCACCACGCGCGACCCCGCGCCCAGCCGGGACAGCACGGTGAGGAGCACGCCGCGCTCGAGGGACTGCGCCTCGTCGACGATCACGAACGAGTCGTGCAGCGAGCGACCGCGGATGTGGGTGAGCGGCAGCACCTCGATGAGCCCGCGGGAGTCGATCTCGTCGATGACGGCCGGGGACACCAGCGCGCCCAGGGTGTCGTAGACCGCCTGACCCCAGGGCGACATCTTCTCGTTCTCGCTCCCGGGCAGGTAGCCGAGCTCCTGGCCACCGACGGCGTAGAGCGGGCGGAAGATGACGACCTTCTTGTGCGCGCGGCGCTCCATCACCGACTCCAGGCCCGCGCACAGGGCCAGCGCCGACTTGCCGGTGCCGGCGCGTCCGCCGAGCGACACGATCCCGATCTCGGGGTCCAGGAGCAGGTCGAGGGCGATGCGCTGCTCGGCGGAGCGGCCGTGCAGGCCGAAGGCCTCCCGGTCGCCTCGTACCAGCCGCACCTGCTTGTCGGGCGTGACCCGCCCCAGCGCCGACCCACGGGAGGACAGCAGCACCAGCCCGGTGTGCGGAGGCAGCTCGGCCGCTGCCGGGACGAACGTCTCCCCGGTGTCGTACAGCTCGCCGAGCTCGGCGTCGTCGAGCGCGAGCTCCGCCATCCCGGTGAAGCCGGCGTCGACGGCGTCCAGGACGCGGTACTCGTCGGTGTCCAGGCCGACGGCGGCCGCCTTGACGCGCAGCGGGACGTCCTTGGTGATCAGGCAGACGTCGCGGCCCTCGGAGCGGAGGTTCAGCGCCACCACCATGATCCGGCTGTCGTTGCTGTCGTTGCGGAAGCCCAGCGGCAGCACCGACGGGTCGCTGTGGTTCAGCTCGACGTGCAGCGTGCCGCCGTCCTCGCCGATCGGCACCGGCGCGTCCAGCCGGCCGTGCGCCACCCGCAGGTCGTCGAGCATGCGCAGCGCCTGCCGGGCGAACCAGCCCAGCTCGGGGTGGTTGCGCTTGTCCTCCAGCTCCCCGATCACCACGAGCGGGAGCACCACGTCGGAGTCACCGAAACGCATCAGGGCGCCCGGGTCCGAGAGCAGGACGGAGGTGTCGAGGACGTACGTGCGGCGAATGGTCACGAGTCGACTCCCGTGGGGCGCACGGCGCGCCCCCGCTCGAAGGTGGCCGGGCCCCGGCGCAGAGGCCGGGTTCCGGCCCCCCTGGTCGACGTGTACGTCAGCACCAACCGGGCCTCCCGTGGACGTCGAGGGCAGCTCGCCGTCCACCGCGGACGCTAGGCCCGGCCACCGACAACTGCGCGGTCACACCACGCCGTGCAACCCGAAGTTCACCCGACGGGGTACCGCGAGCCACAACCGCACCAACGGTGCGCAGCCACCTCCCGGCCGGGCCGGCGGAACCATCGGACGCCGTACCCCACCCGTGCACGGCCCGCGGCACCGTCGTCGCGGCGCTCCGCAGGGTGGACCGCGACGGCTCAGCGCCGGCGGTCGGGCCAGTCGGGGGGGCGCAGCGCGGGCCGCTCGACCGTGTCGGTGCGGTGGCCGAGGTCGTCGCGCGGGTCGCTGCCTCGACGCCGCCGTCCGCCCCGGGGGCGCAGCGCCACGAGCGCCCACAGGACCGGGACCAGCAGCACCGGCCACTGCAGGGACAGGTCGCCCAGCCGCAGCACCCCGGCGAGGAGCAGGCCGCCCAGCCACGCCGCCGTCCAAAGTCCCAGCGTGCGGGCCTCCTGCGGATCGTGCCGGCTCATGGGTCAGGCGGCCCGGAGTTCGGCGGCGACCGCCCGCGGGGTCAGTGGCTCGTCGAGGAGACGCACGAAGCGGTCGGCGACCGACTGCTCCGCGGGCCGCGCGGCCAGCCAGCGGGACAGGAGGTCGAAGCCCTCGACGTAGGTGGAGGTGTACGCGCGCCAGAGCGGATGGGTGAGGAAGCGGATCTGCTGGGCTGCGCGCTCGGCGCTCACCAGCGACCAGCGCTGCAGGTAGGCGCTCACCTCGTGGGCATCGGCACCGCGGTCGTGCAGGAGGACGGCGGCGTCCTGGCGGACGCGATTCAGCGGCGCCGCGGCCGCGGCCACCCGCTCGGCGAGGTGCCCGTCGAACCGCAGGCCCAGATCGGCGAGGATCTCCTCGGCCCACGGTCCCCACCCGTCTCCGATCGAGACCTGCACGCCGAGATCGGCCAGGCCCTCGGCCATCAGGCACTCCGGGGTGTTCACCAGGAAGACCGTGTGCTCCATCCGGTCGGCCCGCTCCACCAGGCCGCGTTCCTTGCGGCAGTGCTCGGTGTGGTGGCCCGGGTAGGACTCGTGCGCCACCAGGTGCGGCAGCTGCGAGAGCCGGTGCGGGAGATCGGCGTTGATGGCCACGCGGGAGCGGTAGTCGCCCTCGTAGTAGTTGAACCCCGACCACGGCTTGTCGGTGACCACCTCGTACTGCACCGTCTCCACCTCGGGCAGGCCGTACTGGCCCCGGACCCGGTCCCGCAGCGCGCTCGACAGCGCGTGCACCGCCGATTCCAGCCGCGCGGGCGGGCACTCTTCCCGGGTGCGGTGCGCGGCGTACCGCTCGGCGAGCGTGCCGTCGCCGGGCAGCAGGGCGTCGAGCTCGGCGTGCGCGGCGGCGTACCGTGCCGGGTCCCCGAGGACGACGTCGACCTGGAAGTAGGCGGCCACCTCGTCGACGAACCCGACCGGCTCCCCGCTCATCTTCCGGGCACTGCACTCGAGGCCGGTGAGCTGCCCGCGCAGGTACTCGGTCCGGTCGGCCGCCAGGCCGGCAGCGTCCAGCTCCCCCAGCAGGGTCCGCGCCTGGTCCCGCAGTGCCGACGGCGTGGGCGCCGGCTCGTCGGCCACCTGGGCGCGCAACCGCGGATCACCGGTGTAGGCGTCGACGAAGCCGGACTCCAGGCGGTCGAACCGCAGCCCCAGCCGTACGTACTCGAGGGGCAGGTCGAGAGGGAGGGCCGCCATGACGCGCAGTTTCGCAGCCGTCGCCGGGAGCCCGGGAACCGGCCGGGTCAGCTTCCGAACCGGCGGTGCCGCGCGGAGTAGTCGCGCAGGGCGCGCAGGAAGTCGACCCGCCGGAACTCCGGCCAGTAGACGTCGGTGAAGTGGAACTCGGTGTTCGCCGTCTGCCAGAGGAGGAACCCGGACAGCCGCTGCTCCCCGCTGGTGCGGATCACCAGGTCCGGATCGGGCTGGCCACGGGTGTAGAGGTGCTCGGCGATGTGCTCCACCTCGAGCGACTCCACGAGCTCTTCGAACGTGGTGCCGCGTGCGGCGTGCTCGGCCAGGAGCGACCGGACGGCGTCGGCGATCTCCTGCCTCCCGCCGTAGCCGACAGCCAGGTTCACCGTCGCGCCCGGACGGTCGCGCGTGTCCTCCTCCGCCTGCTTGAGGACGGCGACGGTCTCCGGCGGCAGCACCTCGGGGGCGCCCATCGCCCGCACCTGCCAGGGCCGGCCGGGGCGGGACAGGTCGACGGCGACGTCCTCGATGATCTGCAGGAGCGTCCGCAGCTCGGCCTCCGGACGGCTGAGGTTGTCGGTGGAGAGCATGAACAGCGTGACGACGGAGACACCGGCGTCGTCGCACCAGCCCAGCAGGTCGACGATCTTGTCCGCCCCCCGGCGGTGCCCGTGCGCGACGTCCTCCAGGCCGATCGACCGCGCCCACCGCCGGTTGCCGTCCATGATCACGCCGACGTGCCGGGGGACGTCGGCGCCCTCCAGCGCGCGGGCGAGCCGCCGTTCGTAGATCTGCACGATCGCGTCCCGCACCTGCCGACGCACCGCCACGGGGTCACCCTAGGCCCCGGCTGCCGGGCGGGCCGGGTACCGGGTGAGGTGGCGCTGCGAAGGCCCGTCGGCCTCCGGGGAGGTCACAGGTGGTTGCGGATGACGACCTCCCTACGGGTTCGTAACCTCGAAGCATGAGTCTTGCCCCCGACGAGCGTGAACAGGTGCGGGTGCGGGCCGACCGCGCCGAGATCGAAGCCCCGGCGGGCCAGGCGGTGGCCGCCGTCCTCGAGGAGGGCGAGCAGGTCGAGCGCGCCTGGACCGCCACGGATTTCCGCGACCGGGACTGGGAGCATCCCGACACCCGCCCCCGCATGCGCGGCTGGCTGCACCTCTTCGCCTTCTTCGCCGCCGTCGTGGCCGGTGCGGTGCTCATCCCGCTGGCATCGGTGGAGGGCGCCCGCGCCGGCTTCTCGGTCGCCGTCTACTGCCTGACGATCTGCGGCCTGTTCGGCACCAGCGCGCTGTACCACCGCCGCCGCTGGTCACCGCGCGGCTGGAAGATCATGAAGCGTCTCGACCACTCGATGATCTTCCTGTTCATCGCCGGCACCTACACGCCCTTCTCCCTCCTGGCCGTCGACCAGCCGACCGGCTACTGGGTGCTCGCCGGGGTGTGGGCCGGAGCGCTGGCCGGCGTGGTGCTCAAGCTGAGCTGGCCCACCGCCCCTCGCTGGGTGGGTGTGCCGCTCTACATCGGGCTGGGCTGGGTCGCCGTCTTCGTGCTGACCGACATCCTGCACATCGCCGGCGTCACCTCGATGGTGCTGCTGGCGGTGGGCGGTCTGCTGTACACCTTCGGCGGGGTCACCTACGCGGTCAAGCGGCCGAACCCCTGGCCCGGCACCTTCGGCTATCACGAGGTCTTCCACGCGATGACGGTCGTGGCCGCCATCTGCCACTACATCGCCGTCTACTTCGCCGTCTACAACTCCCCCTTCCTGAGCTGACCGCAGCCTCCGGTACAGAAAGCGGCACCGGTCACCGCAGCTTTCGGTACAGAAAGCGGGGTCAGGCGGTGCGGAGGTCGGGTGCCGGGAACGGAGGGCGGTCGTCGAGCCGCACCGACAGCCGGCCGGCCGTGCGCCACGCCCTCGCGACGGCGTCCCGGTCGGCCTCGGTGACCAGGTTGCCCATCACCCGCAGCGCCACGGTCATCAGCGCCCGGGACCGCATGCCGACGGGACCGGCCGCCGGCAGGAAACGGGGCACGGTGAGCAGCCCGGCCAGCCGGCGGGCGATGGAGAAGGCCTCGCCGTAGTGCCGGCGCAGGGTCGCCGGCCACGCGGCCGACCAGTCGTCCTCCTCCAGCAGCCCGGCGATGGTGCGCCCCGTCTCCAGCCCGTAGTCGATGCCCTCCCCGTTGAGCGGGTTCACGCAGCCGGCGGCGTCCCCGATCAGTGCCCAGTTCCGGCCGGCGACGCCGGAGACGGCGCCGCCCATCGGCAGCAGCGCGGAGGCGACGTCGCGCACCGGTCCGTCGAGCCGCCACTCGTCCTGGCGCGCCGCGGCGTAGACCTCCAGCAGAGCCTTGAGCCGGACCCCGGCCGGGCGGCGCGCGGTGGCCAGGGTGCCGACGCCCAGGTTCACCTCGCCGGCGGCGGCGCCGAGGGGGAACACCCAGCCGTACCCGGAGAGCAGCTCTCCCTCGGTGCCGCGCAGCTCGAGGTGCGAGGAGATCCACTCGTCGTCGCTGCGGCCCGAGCGGACGTAGCTGCGGGCCGCCACGCCGTAGGCGGTGTCCCGGTGCCAGACCCGGCCGAGCACCCGGCCCAGCGGCGATCGCACCCCGTCGGCGACGACGAGCCGCCGGCAGGCGACCGTTCTCCGCTCGCCGTCGTCCAGCTCGAACACCACGCCGCTCACCCGGTCCCCGTCCCGCTCGACGTCGACCGCGCGGGCCCCGTCGACCGCGATCGCGCCCGAGTCGAGCGCCACCTGCCGGATGCGGGCGTCGAGCTCGGTGCGCGGCACCGCGCTGCCGTGGTCGGGGAAGTCGCCGCCGGGCCAGGGCAGCTCCCACTGCTGCCCGAAACCGGCGGCCCGCAGGCCGCGGTTGCGGGCGTGCCCGCGCACCCAGTCGCCGAGGCCGAGGAGGTCGAGCTCCGCGATCGCCCGGGGGGTCAGCCCGTCGCCGCACGTCTTGTCGCGGGGGAAGACGGCCGCGTCGGCGAGGACGACGTCGCGCCTCGAGCGGGCCGCCCAGGCCGCGGCCGCGGAGCCGGCAGGCCCCGCTCCGACCACGAGGACGTCGGTCGCTACAGGGACGGCACTCGCTGGCACGGGGTCCAGTCTCCCTGGCCGGGAGGAGCGGGGCCCGGAGGGTTCCCGACGAGCGGCGGCGCGGGCACGTCCCACGTCGGGGACGGCTCCTGGCCGCGGTGCGATCCGGAGGGTCGCGGCGCCGTTCTCAGCCGAACAGGGGGAAGGCGGCCGCGTCGTTCCCCAGCTCGGCCCGGTCGCCGGCGGTCAGGGGCTCCCGCCCGGTCCCGCGCCGGGCGGCCGTGACGTCGTCCCAGCCGGCCGGGAGCGGCCCGCCCAGCAGCCCCTCCAGCACCCGCCGCACCTCGGCGAGCGGGGCTGCGGCGGGGCCCGGACGGTGCAGCCGCAGCACCAGGTCCAGATGGTGCACGGCGGCCTCGACGGTGAGCGTGGAGAGGAGGTCGGCCACGGTGAGCACCCGGCCCTGGGTGGCCACCAGGTCGGACGAGGCGACCCGCGCGGCCGCCACGAGCACCGCCGCGGACGTCTCGGCGTAGCGGCCGGCGATGCCAGCGAGTCCGCCGTGCACGGAGGCGGCGACGCGGGTGCTCCAGAGCTCCTCCTCGTCGCCGGGCGCCGGTGGCTGCCACGCCGTCCAGTAGGAGACGGCGTCGGTGTCGGCCAGGCCCGTGGCCGGACTGTTGAGCGCCACGAGGGCCCGCCGGGCGTCGCTGAGGAGGTGGAACCCGAGGTCGACCGGGGTCCAGCCGGCGCAGCCGGTCGGCTCCCAGCCCTCCTCCACGCGCAGCGACGACAGGACCTCGGACAGGTCGCGGTAGGCGGTGGTCAGCAGGCCGAGCGGCTCGGACACGTCCGCAGCCTCGCAGACAGGGCCCTGCTGCAGGGGCCCGCACCGAACGGGCGAGGGGCGGGGGCAGGAGGGTCGGTCACCGCGGCCCCCGCCCGCGGACCTCCTCGACCGCCGCCATGGCGTCCCGCAGCTCGCTCAGCCACTGCTCGGCGTTCCGGCCGACCAGCCGCACCGCCCACGCCAGGGCCTCCGACCGCGACCGGGCGACGCCGGCGTCGACGAGGGTGTCCAGGACGAGCCGCTCCGGCTGCCGCAGGCGGGTCATCACCGGCACCGACAGCGTGGTGAACAGCTCGCGCTGGTCGCCGCAGGACGCACCCCAGGCCACCGATCGGCCGTAGCGCTCCTGGGCGGCGTCGGCGATCGCCATCCGCTGCGGGCGGGTGTCCTCCCGAAACCGGGAGATCCGGCCGGCTCGTGCCGCGGCCGGGTCGCCCTCGCCGGCGTCCGGCTCGGGCAGCGAGCCCACGACGGTGATCTCGTCCCGGTCGATGGTCAGCTCGACCGGTCCGGTGAACCACCCGTCCGGCAGCCGCCCGGCGAACCAGCCGGCGACCTCGGCCCGCTCCACCGGTGGCGGTGCGTCACCACCCCGCCCACCGGGTCCTCGGCCGCGTCCGCGGCGGAATCCGGGACCGAAAGCCGCTCCGAAGGCGGCGTCGGCGAATCGGTGAGCGTGCATGGCGACCTCCCGCGGTCCGCATTGATTACACGCTTACACGGTAGAAGCGGAGCGGCTGGTCAGGAAGGGCTCATCGCTGCGCTCAGAGCGGACACGTCGGTGACCGGGGCGGAGCAGACGAAGCCCCGGCAGACGTAGGCCGCCGGACGCCCGTCCACGGCGGGCCGGTCGGCCAGCAGGGGGACGCCGGGGGTGTCCGGCTCGCCGACGACGACCACGGCGCCCGGGCTCGTGGACGCCCGTGCCGCGGCCGCAAGGGCGTCGCGTGCGGGCCCGGCCGGTCCGCTGACCGCCACCTCCAGCGGGCCGGCCAGCAACGCCTCGCCCACCGCGGCCGCCCATCCGGCGGCCCGCGGCGCCTGCTCCACCAGCCGGGTGAGCGAGGCGAGGGCGGCCTCCCCCAGTTCGCGGTGCCGCGGCGAGCCGGCCAGGGCGCCGTACCCCACCGCCGCTCCGGCGACCGCCGCCACGCCCGCGGGGGTGGGGCCGTCGGTGGGGTCGAACGGGCGGTGGACGAGCGCCTCGGCGTCGGCGGCGGTGTCGTGCCAGCCCTCGACGTCGATGAACTGCTCCGCGACGACGTCGAGCAGGTCGCCGGAGAGGTCGAGCCACCGCCCTTCACCGGTCGCCTGGTGCAGCGCCAGCAGTCCCTCGGCCAGATCGCCGTAGTCCTCGAGGACACCCGCGTACCGGCCGGCGACCCCGTTCCGGGAGGCCCGGCGCAGCCGGCCGTCGACCCAGTGCGTCGCGGCCAGGAGGTCGGCGGCGCGTCGGGCGGCGGTCACCGACTCCTCCGCACCCGTCAGGACCCCGTGCTCGGCCAGCGCCGCGATGGTCAGGCCGTTCCAGGCGGTGACGACCTTGTCGTCCCGGGCGGGCTGCGGTCGCCGGGCCCGCGCCGCGCGCAGCCGCTCCTTCACCGAGGCCAGCCGGGCCGGGTCGCCGGAATCGTGCAGCCACTGCAACGTCGACGTCCCGTGCTCGAAGGTGCCCCGGTCGGTGACCTCGAACTGGCCGGCCGCCCAGCGTCCGTCCTCGGGACCGAGGACCTCGATCAGCTGGCCGGGGGTCCAAACGTAGGTCAGCCCCTCGACGCCCTCGGTGTCGGCGTCCAGCGCGGAGGCGAAGCCGCCCTCGGCGGTACCCAGGTCGCGGATCAGGAAGCCGGCCGTCTCGTCCGCGACGCGGCGCGCCCACTCCTCGCCCGTGGCCCGCCAGAGGTGGAGGTAGACCCGCAGCAGCAGGGCGTTGTCGTAGAGCATCTTCTCGAAGTGCGGAACCACCCACCGGGCGTCGACGGCGTACCGCGCGAAGCCGCCGGCGAGCTGGTCGTAGATGCCGCCGCGCGCCATCGCCTCGAGGGTGCCGCGCGCCATGCGCAGGGCCTCGGGGTCGCCGGTGCGGGCGTGGTTGCGGAGCAGGAACTCCAGCACCATGGACGGCGGGAACTTCGGGGCGCCCCCGAAGCCCGCCGCGGTTTCGTCGTAGGACTCGGCGAGCGAGCGGACGGCGGCGTCGAGGACCTCGGCCGACAGCGGTGCGGGCGCGCCCAGGTCCAGCCGGGAGGAGATCGCGCCCACGATCCGCGCGCCGGCCGACTCCAGCTCGGATCGGCGGTTGGCCCACGCGTCGGCGACGGCGGCCAGCACCTGGCGGAACGCGGGCATGCCGTGCGCGGGGCGGGGCGGGAAGTACGTGCCGCAGTAGAACGGCTTGCCGTCGGGCGTGGTGAAGACCGTCATCGGCCACCCGCCGCGCCCGGTCATCGCCTGGGTCGCGGTCATGTACACGCTGTCGACGTCGGGGCGCTCCTCGCGGTCGACCTTCACGCACACGAACGACTCGTTCATGGCAGCCGCCGTCGCCTCGTCCTCGAACGACTCGTGCGCCATCACGTGGCACCAGTGGCAGGCCGCGTAGCCGACGGAGATCAGCAGCGGCTTGTCCAACCGACGAGCTTCGGCGAACGCCTCCGGTCCCCACTCCCACCAGTCGACGGGGTTGTCCGCGTGCTGCAGGAGATACGGGCTCGTCGCACCGGCGAGACGGTTCGGCATGCCCCTGTCCTTCCCTCACCGGTGCACGAGCGAACGGATGGGGGGATCCGGGGTCGGGACAACGACTCCAGCATTCGTACCCGGGGTGGCGCGCACACCCGGTGATGCGTGCGGGCGATTGAGCACCGAGCCGGCTGGGCACGTTCGGCCGAGTACCAACGGCGCGATGCCTGCGCGGCCGGGCGACATCCCCCCACCCACGTCTTCGACGCGTAGGTCCTCGAGGCATGGACCCTTCCCCGCCGAGCCTGCCAAGACCGGAAGTCGCCGGCTGCGCCTTCGACCCATCACGGCCTGCTCCGGGTCCACGGCGGCGCACTGACTCCGGTGGGCCCGGTGATCGACCTCATGGGCTTCACCGTCGCCGGCGCCGGCCCCGGCCCCCATCTGGCCTCGGGCCCCCGCGGCTGCACGTCGACCTGCCCCCAACCAGTCGGGCTCATCGGGTCCACCGACGGCGGGGGCACCTGGACGCCGGTGTCCCGCAGGGGGAGTCGGACTTCCACGCCCTCGCGATCAGCGACGCCGGGGTGCTCGGCTACGACGGGGCGCTGGCCAGCAGTCCTGACGGCCAGGCGTGGCAGCAGCTGCAGATCCCCGCTCGGTCGACGGGGGTGCGGCCTGGGTTGCCGTCGACGGTGCGCCGCTGCTGCAGGTGGTCACCTGGACCGGCGGCGGTAGTACCGCGGTCGGGGTCGATCCGGGTGGCAGCCTGTGGACCACCACCGACGCCGCCACCAGCTGGCAGGAGAGGTGCCGGTTGGGGTTCCCGCCGCAGGCCGTGGCCGTGGCCGCGACCGGCCGCGGGCTGCGGATCGCCGTGGTGACCGCCGAGGGCGTGCTGGAGTCGGTCGACGGCGGTCGCACGTTCACCGATGTGCCGATCGGCTGACCCACCCGAGGCCGCGGCCCGCTTCGCCAAGCGGTGGGACGAGGTCGCGGCGCGATCGGTCAGCCCAGGGAGCCGAGCAGCTCCCGGCAAGCGGTCTCGCACCGCCGGCACGCCTCGGCGCACACCCGGCAGTGCTCGTGCATCCCGGCGTGCTGCTCGCACTCGTCGCCGCAGGCCCGGCATGCCGCCGCGCAGGCCTCCAGCACGGCCCGGGTGAGGTTCGCGTCGTATCCGGTGTGGCGGCTCAGCACCCGCCCGGTGGTGTCGCAGACGTCGGCGCAGTCGAGGTTGGTCCGGATGCACGTGGTCAGATCGGCGACCATGTCCTCGCTCAGACAGGCATCGGCGCACGCGCTGCACGCCTGCGCGCACTCGAAGCACGCCTCGATGCAGGTGCGCAGCTTGTCCTTGTCCACCCCGCCGAGGTCCTTCGGGTAGGCGTCGAGCATCTGGGCGGCGACTGTCATGGGAACTCCCTTCGGGCCGGCGCCTGGCGGCTCGTTGCCACCGGGACGGCAGCCGGCAACGTCCGCATACCCGTACGGGTGTGTGGCAGACACTCGCCACTGTTCCGATGTCGGTGCCGGGTACAACGGGCGTGTGAGCGAGACCAGCCACGATCACCCGGTCGACCCCGACCGGGTCGCGTCCGCCCGTGCCCGGCTGCCGACCGCGGCCGACGCCGAGCGGATGACCTCGCTGCTGGGCCTGCTGGCCGATCCGGTCCGCGCGCGGCTGCTGTACGCCCTCGACGTCGCGCAGGAGTTGTGCGTCGGAGATCTCGCTCTCGCGCTGGAGGTGACGGAGGACCAGGCCGGCTACGGGCTGCGCGTCCTGCGCGGCGCCGGTCTGGTCAGCCGCCGAAAGCAGGGCCGCGTCGTCTACTACCGGCTCGCCGACGGCTTTCCCGAGCCGCTGCGCGAGCACTGCCTGCGCCAGCTGGTCGAGCTCAGCCGCGCACCGGTCGCCGACGAGGAGGCGTAGGGCACCGATCCGAGAGCTGAACGGGCGGGCACCCCTGGCGGTCCCTCAGCGGGCGGCTCGGAGCCCGTCGAGGGTGACGGCGACCAGCCGCGCCACCGCAGCGTCCTCGGCGGCGCCGGCCGCGGACAGGGCGGCGGTGACGTAGTCGGCCAGCTCGTCCGGCGGGACGTCGGTGCGCACCCGTCCGTCGCGCGCGGCCTCGGCGACCAGTTCCCGCACGAAGTCGTGCAGCCGGCGGCGAGCCGCGTCGGCGTGCGCTCCACGGTGCAACGCCGCCGCCAGCTGGGAGCCGTCGTGCCCGCGACTCAGCCAGGCATACGCATGGAGGACCGCCGCCAGCCGGTCGAGTGCGGTGCCGGCCCGGTCGCGGGCGGCGGTGAGCTGGGCGAGGTGCCCCGCGACCTGCCGCTCGTGCCAGGCGGCCAGCACCGACTCCAGGTCGGGGAAGTACTTGTACAGCGTGGCGCGGCCGATGCCGGCCCGGTCGGCGACCTGCGTCATCGCGACCGAGGCCAGCCCCTGCTCGGCGACCAGCGCCGCGGTCGCGTCCAGCACGGCGTCGCGGACCGCGCGCCGATGATCGGCGACCGTGTCCGTCCACAACTTCGGCACGTGGCTCAGCATATGTGCGAGACCCTCTGTCGCGGTGTAGACAAGTTGTCTCGATCCGGCACCAGGCCGGTGCACCTGGAGAGGAACCCGTCATGGCCGAACCGCCCGTCGACCCGAACCCGACACGGGAGGGCACCCCCCGCACCGGCGGCCCCGGCGTGCCCGGCTGGGTGAAGGTCCTCGGTGTCGTGGTGCTGCTGGTGGTGCTGCTCGTCGTCGTCCTGCACGTCACCGGCAACAGCCTCGGCGGGCCCGGCGGCCATCTGGGCTCAGCCGCGTCCAGGCTTGCTGGCGTGACGGGGGCTGCGGCCGGGACGGGACCACTGGCGTGGTGAGCCCTGCGGTCCGCAAGCTCGCCCTCACCGCGCACGTGACCACCTCGGTGGGCTGGCTCGGCGCGGTCGGTGCGTTCGCCGCCCTGGGTGTCGCCGGGATGGCCGCCGAGAGCCAGGCCACGGTCCGCGGCGCCTACGTCGCCGCCGACGTCGTCACCTGGGCGGTGATCGTGCCGCTGTGCCTGGCCTCGCTGGTCACCGGCGTCGTGCAGTCCGTGGGGACCCCGTGGGGCCTCCTGCGGCACTGGTGGGTGGCGATCAAGCTGGTGCTCACCGTCGCCGCCACCGCCCTGCTGCTGCTGCACACACAGCCGATCGGGCACCTCAGCGGCGTTGCTTCCTCCGGTGCTGCCTTCGGCGCCGACCTCGACGGCATGCGGCTGCAGCTGGTCGTCGACGCCGCCGCCGCACTGGCAGTGCTGACCGGCGCTACTGCACTGGCGGTCTTCAAGCCGCGCGGGCTGACCGGAGTCGGCCGCCACCCGGCCTAGCCGTCACCGGCGTGACCACCCGGCCGTGGCCGAGAGCCTGACGCCACCGCCGACGACTGCCAGCTGTCCTGGGTGAACTCCGCCGACAGATGGTGGTCCTGGCAGTTCCACGCACCGGCGGCGGCCAGTGGCCCCACGCCTCCGCCTGCGTGCAGGTGACGCACCGACCCGCGCCGTCGTTCAGCTCGCCTCCGTCATCGAGGGCCGGAGGACGCGGGCGGCGATGCCGGCAGCGGGAACGAGGAGGCTGAAGGTCAGAGTCATCGCCGCTGGCAGCCCGACCAGGCCCTGCAGCGCCCCGACCCCGATGTAGAGCAGCCCTGCGAGCCCGCTACCGAGCCCCATCACCACACCGGCGGCTGCGGTGGGGTTCTGCGGGGCCGCGTTCTGCGCCGCGACGACGAGGAGCGGCTGGCTCGCGTAGAGCAGTGCACCGGCGACGCCGGCGAGCACCATCGTGACCGCACCGGGTGGCGTGAGCAGCACGACGACGAGCGCCGGAGCCGCCGCCAGGAGGGAGACGACTGCGGTCCGCCGGTGGCCGTAGCGAGGCGCGAGCGCTCCTCCGGCCACGGCGCCGAGGCCGGCGCCCAGCGAGAAGGCGCCGAGCGTCCACCCCAGCAGAGGATCGTCGGGTGCCAGGTCGTGCGCGTCCACCAGCCACAGGGGCACCGCGCTGGTGAAGGCGACGAAGGCGAGGCCTGCCAACGTCGCCGCAGCGGTCAGCCACGGGATCACGCCGGTGTACAGGCGTCGGTCCAGCGAGCGGAGCAGCCGCCCGGTGCCGTGCGGCTCGAACTCGGGCAGCAGCGCGATGACGCCCAGGGACAGGAGCAGGCCGGGCACCATGAGCCAGGGCATCGCGTCGATCCCGTACCAGGACACCAGGTAGAGGATCAGAACCGGGCCGGCGGCGAAGCCGGCCATGCCCCCGGCCGTGAACAGGCCCACCGCCAGCCCGGGGTTCTTGGCGGCAGGACCACCGACGATGCTGGTGGACACCGGGTGGATCGCGGCCGACCCCAGCCCGCCGAGCACCAGCAGGAGCAGCAGCACAGGGACTGTGCCGGCCAGACCGACGAGGCTGAAAGACACCGCACCCAACGCCACCCCGGCCCCGGCGACGCGGCGTAGCCCCAGCCGGTCGGCGAGCGCGCCGAACACCGGCTGCGTGATCGACGAACTGACGGTGAGGGCTGCGACCAGGGCGGCCAGCGTGGTCGTCCCGGCAGCCAGTCGCGCCTGCAGCGTGGGCAGCAGCGCGCCGAGAGTCGCGGTCAGGATGTCGTTGACCGCGTGGACGAGGGCCAGGAAGGCCGCCATCCGGGTTCCCGTGAGGATGCCTGGCTCGCGGACCACGTGTGGCATGAGGTGGTTCTCCTGTGCTCCATCAGCCAGGACGGACCGAGGACGGGAGGAGTCCCGGCCGGGCGCGGCCGGGACCCCGTCCGGTTCAGTGGTGGTGCGCCTCGGGGAGGCGGGGTTGCCGGCGGTCGATGAGCAGCCAGCTGAGGACGGCGACGACGAGGCCGGTGGCGCTGATCAGGCCGCCGACCCAGTTCACCGAGGCCAGCCCCAGCCCGCCGTCGATGGCGGCGCCGCCCAGGTAGATGCCCAGTGCGCTGCCGAGGGTGAAGGCGGAGATGTTCGCCGCCGATGCCACGTCCGGGGCGTGCCCGGCCGCGTTCATCACCCGCAGCTGGAGCGGGGCCACGACGGAGAAGGCCGCGACGCCGAAGACGAACGTCCCGATCACCGCGGTGACCGTGTTCTCGATCGCCCACGTCATAGCGAACAGCACCGCCGCCAGGGTGGCGATCGTGCCCAGTACCGACGGCATCAACCTGCGGTCGGCCAGGCGGCCACCGAGGTTGTTGCCGATGAACAGCCCGGCGCCGAACAGCAGCAGCAACGGGGTGATCCAGCCACTGGAGAGTCCGGTCACCTCGGTGTACTGCGGAGCGATGTAGACGTAGCTGGTGAACACACCGCCGTAGCCGAGCAGGGTGGTCAGCAACGCCGCCCACACGGCCGGACGCCGCAGCGCCACGAGCTGCTCCCGCATGCCCGGTCCGTGCCCGCCACCGCCCAGGTGAGCCAGGGCGTGGGCGTCCAGTCCGTCGGTGTCGACAGCCGTACCGGGGCCCGCCGCCGGGTGCGCGGCGGAGGCGTCACGATGGCCGTGCTCGCCCCCATCGTGGCTGCCCTGGCCGTGCTCAGCGCCGTGGCCGCGTGCGGTGCCGTGGGCGTGCTCGGCGCCGTGGGCGTGCTCATCGCCGTCGCCGTGAGGGTGCGGGCTGCGGTGCGCCGACGGAAGGAATGCCAGCAGGCCGATCAGAGCGAGCCCACCGAAGACCACGAGCGTCCAGAAGGTGGACCGCCACCCCAGGGTCTGGCCGACGGCGGCACCGATCGGCGCGCCGAGGACGGTCGAGGCGGTGAGGCCCATGAAGACGGTGGCCACGGCACGGCCCTTACGTGCCGGGTCGACCAGTTCGGCGGCGTACACGGCGGCTATGCCGAGGAACGCCCCGTGCGCCATCGCCGAGACGACGCGACCGCTCATGATCAAGCCGTAGGTGGGTCCGAGGGCCGACAGCAGGTTGCCGGCAAGGAAGACTCCCGTGGTGGCCAGCAGCATGGTCCGACGGGGGAACCGGGTGCCGACTGCGGCGAACAGCGGGGCCCCGACGGCCACGCCGAGCGCGTAGGCGCTTTCCAGGTGACCCACCGCGCCGATCGTCACGTGCAAGGACGCGGCGATCTCGCGGACGACGCCGGCGACGATGAACTCGTCGGCGCCCATCGCGAACGCGCCGATCACCATCGCCCAGACAGCCAGCGGCATCCGCGGCGTCCGCCGGGAGGCTCGTGGGACTGTTGCCGCCGGGCTTCCGTGCGGGTGCCCGGCCGCGGCCTCGGGCCGGCGTTGCCGGACGGCGCGCACCGCCGTCTCGTGAGCGCTCATGACTCCTCCTTCGCTCATACCCCTGCGGGGTATCGCGCGAACGACGTGCTGGTGTCGTTCATTCCGTGTTTCCGCCGCCCGGGCGAGGACCGGAGCGGCGTGCGGGCTCGCAGAGCAGACCCTGCTCGCCGGCGCTGTCCGGACGCTGTTGTGACGCTGACCGGGCCGATGCAGACCAGCAGCGGGCGAGAAGGCCGGTGGACCGCGCCTCGACAGCCGTGAGCGCCACGGTCGCCACGACCCCATTGCGGCGTCAGCGCAACGTCCGCCGAGCCCCTGACAGGCGTGGGCGACCGGTCCGGGGGCAGGCCCGGCGGACCGCCCTAGCCGCAGCGATCGGCGTCGCCGTCGCGACCGACCTGGCCATCGTCCCGTTACGACGGCTCAGCGGCGGTTGCGCCCGGTGCTGGGGCGGTCACCGGGTCCCTCCCGCCGCGACGGTGAAGCTGAACATCATCCCGGCGTGCAGGTGCTCGGCGATGTGGCAGTGGGCCATCCAGGTGCCCGAGGTGGACAGCTCGAGCAGGATGTCGACGACCTCCCCTGTGCGCACCAGGACGGTGTCCTTCCACCCCAGGTTGGGTTCGGGCACGCCGTCACGGGCGAGCACGAGGAAGCGACCGGCCCCGTGCACGTGGAAGGGGTGGTGCATGGGGTGGTCGGAGTCCATCTCGTTGACCAGCCGGATCTTCACCCGATCCCCCACCGTGAAGCGCCAGTCGACGGGTGGGACCTTGCCGCCGGCGGTGCGGTCGAGCAGCTGCCAGCGCATGGTGGCCGTGGTGGTCTGACGGTTCGCCTCGGCCATGTCGTCTTCCCACTCGACGCCGTCGGCGGTGCCGGCACCGTGGTCGGCGTGTGCGTGCGTGGCGTCGTGCACCGTCGCTGACCCCTCCGGTCGCGACTCGTGGCCCATGGGTCCGTGGCCCGACTCGTGGCCCATGGGTCCGTGGTCCGACTCGTGGCCCATGGGTCCGTGGCCCGTGTCGTCGCCCGCGCTGGAGTCGGCGAGGCCGGCCGCCGGGGCCATCAGCAGCTTCATGCCGCACTTCGGGCACTGGCCGGGCTGGTCGCTGACCACGTCGGGGTGCATCGGGCAGGCGTAGGTGACCGCGGCAGCGGTGGCCATCAGCTTCATGCCGCACTTCGGGCACCGGCCGGGCTGGTCGCTGACCACGTCGGGGTGCATCGGGCAGGCGTACGTGACCGGCCCCGCAGCCGCGCCAGCGGGGTCCTCCATCTCGGCGACGATGGCCAGGACCTTGTCCGGGGGCGCGGCGAGCCAGCCCTCGAGGTGCTTCCGTTCGGCGGTCAGCTCCGGCGCGGAGCGCAGCACGCCGAACGCCTCGGCCAGCGGCGGGTCGGCGAGCTCCTCTGTCACGGTGATCGACGCGAGCCGGTAGGTGCGCCGCGGGCTGCGGTGCTCCAGGGTGAGCTCGCCGGCCCGGTCGAACAGCACGTCGACGACGGCACGCTCGGAGGGGGACAGGACGACGTCGGAGACGAACTGCTCGTGCTCGACCCGGCCGCTGTCGCCGCCGACGAGCTTCATCCGCGCCCCGGGCAGGGCCACGCGGAAGACGCGGCTGTTGGCGGTGTTGGTCAGCCACAGCCTCACCACCTCGCCGGTGCGGGCGGTCAGCGACAGATCGGTCTCACCGCTGATGAGCAGCACGTTCCCGTAGCGCCCCATCGCCGCGTAGTTGGTCTCGGCCCGGCTGAAGGGGGCGATCGCGCCGCCCTCGACGAGCACGTCGTCGAGGGTGAGCACCACGTCGCGGTGCGCTGCCGGCCAGTAGTCCGGCTCCGCGGGGTCGACCAGGATGGTGCCGTAGAGGCCCATCTCCTGCTGGACGTCCTCACGGACATGGGGGTGGTACCAGTAGCCGCCGGCGTCGGGACACCGGACGCGGTAGGTGAACTGACCACCGGGCGGGATCGGCGCCTGGGTCTCGTACGGCACCCCGTCGTAGCGGTTCTCCAGCCGCAGCCCGTGCCAGTGCACGGTGGTCTCCATGTCGGTGTCGTTGGTGACGTGCACGACGATCTCCGAGCCCTGCCGGACCCGGAGGGTGGGCCCGGGGATCGACCCGTTGTAGGCGAGCATCCGGACCGTGGCGTCGCCCAGCCGCTTCGTGACCGGGGCGATCCGGAGCCGCATCTCGTCGCCGTCGCGGAGTTCGAGCAGCTCGGGCCGGGTGGCCGGGGGCAGATCAGCGATGTCGGTGGAGAAGAAGGTGTCCACGGGGAGTTCTCCTGTTCTTGTCATGCCGGGGAACGGGGAGCCGTCGGTGGGGACCGGGTCGGGGCCGGTGGCGTAGCCGGCGTCGCCGATCGCGGCGGTGACCGCGGTGGGGTCGGCCGGGCCGGTCACCCGCACGGTTCGGGTGGCGTAGTCGACCTGGAGGGTCTGGACGCCTGGCACGTCGTTGATCCGGGCGCTGACCGCCCGGACGTCCTGCCGCGAGGTCATCGCCGGTACGTGGATCGAGATCATGGGCTCCTCCGTGCCGGGGTGGGTGGGTCCCGACCGTGCCGAGGTGCGCTGTCGGAACGCTGTCCGCTCGCTGACGCGGGTGATCCCGCCGGGCGAGAGCTCGTTGTGCGGGTGTCCGGCGAAGTCGACAATCGGCGCCTCGACGGACCGGTCCGGGGAGGGCGCATGCAGATCCGCGTCCTGGGGCCGGTCGAGGTGGTCGTCGACGGTCGGGGCCGGCCGTTGCCCGGGGCCGGGGAGCGGGAGCTGCTCGCGCTGCTGGCGCTCTCGGCGGGCCGCGTACTCGCCGTCCCCACCCTCGTCGACGCCCTGTGGGGCGAGGAGCTGCCGGCCAATCCGGGCAACGCGCTGCAGGGGCGGGTGTCCAAGCTCCGCCGCGCCCTGGCCGCCGCCGGGCTCGCCGACGTGCTCGTCACCCGTGCTCCCGGGTACCTGCTCGAGGTGGACCGGGCCGAGGTCGACGCGCTCCGCTTCGCCGACCTGGTCAAGGAGGCCCGCGCCGCCGCGGGAACCGAGCCGGGACGAGCCGCCCGGCTCTACGGCCAGGCGCTGGCGTGCTGGCGGGGCGCCGCGCTGGCGGAGTTCGCCGACGGGCACTGGGCCGAGCCGGAGGCGGCGCGGCTGACCGAGCTGCAGCTGGCGGCCCGAGAGGAGCTCATCGACCTGCAGCTGGCCGCGGGCCGGCACACCGACGTAATCACCGACCTCGAGGAACTCACCGCGGCACACCCGCTGCGGGAGCGGCTGCACGCCCGGCTGATGCTGGCGCTGTACCGAGCGGGCCGGCAGGCCGACGCGCTCGCGGCCTATCAGCGGGCCCGCGACGTGCTCGACGCCGAGCTCGGCCTGGCACCCGACGCCGAGCTGCGCGGTCTGCAGGAGGCGATCCTGCAGCAGCGCTCCGACCTCAAGGGCCCCGATGGGGCCGCCACGGTTCCCTCGGCCCCGCCGTCACCGCCACGTGAGGTGGCACGGCGGCTGCCACCGCGGCTGACGTCCTTCCTCGGCCGCGAGGCCGATCTGGACCGGGTGACCTCGCTGCTGCGTGCACACCGGCTGGTCACGGTCACCGGTCCCGGCGGCGTGGGGAAGACGAGTCTGGCGCTGGAGGCCGCGCGCGCCGCCGCGGGCCGCTTCGGCGACGGTGTGGGGTTCGTCCGGCTGGCCGGAGTGACGGACCCGGAGCAGGTGGCGCCCGCCGCGCTGGCCGCGCTGGAGGTGCGCGACGTGCCCACGGCGACCGCCGAGGACCAGCTGATCGGGCATCTGCGCGACCGTGCCGCCCTGCTGGTCCTGGACAACTGCGAGCACCTCGCCGACGCGTGTGCCCTGCTGTCCGAGCGGCTGCTGGAGTCGTGCCCGGCCGTGCGGCTGCTGGCGACGAGCCGAGAGCCGCTGGCCGCCCGCGGCGAGGTCCAGTGCGCCCTCGACCCCTTGCCGGTCCCCACCGAAGGGCACGCCGGGGAGGCGGCGGCCAGCGCCGCGGTGCAGTTGTTCGTCGACCGCGCCCGCGCCGCTCTGCCCGACTTCGCCCTTGACGAGGACAACGCCGCAGCAGTCGCCGACATCTGCCGGCACCTCGACGGGATCCCGCTGGCGCTCGAACTGGCCGCCGCCCGGGTCGCCGCCTTTCCCGTCGACCAGCTCGCCGGCCGCATGGGCGACCGGTTCACCCTGCTCACCACCGGCCCCCGGACGGCGGAGGCACGCCAGCGCACCCTGCGCGCCACCGTCGACTGGAGCTACCAGCTGCTGACCGACCCGGAGCGGGTGCTGCTGCGCCGGCTGTCGGTGTTCCGCGGCAACTGGACCCTGGAGGCGGTACAGGCCGTCGGCGACCGCGAGCCCCTCACGCCGGCCGCCGTCATGGACACCTTGGGCCGGCTGGTCGACCGCTCCCTGGTCACCGTCGACCGGACGGCGATCGGCCAGGGCGGCCCGCGGTACCACCTGCTGGAGACCATCCGCGAGTACGCCGGTGAGCGGCTGATCGAGTCGGGCGAACAGGACTGGGTGGCCCGGGCGCACGTCGACTACCTCACCGAGGTGGCCGAGGAGGCCGAGGCCGAGCTGCGGGGTGACGGTCAGGCGCGGTGGCTGCCGCGCCTGGCAGCAGTGCGTGACGACCTGGACGCCGCCCTCGCCTGGTGCACCGAGCACGCGGCGGAGGAACCGGACGCCGGCCTGCGGCTCGTGGGCGCGCTGGGGTGGTACTGGTACTTCGCCACCCGCCCGGACGGCGGCCGGCGGGTCGCCGCCATGCTGGCGACCGCACCGACCGGGTCACCCGCGGCACGGGCGCGGGCGCTCCAGGCCCTGGCCGTCGCCGCCCGTCCAGGGGCCTGCATCGTTCATCCCGACCCGGACTGCGCCGCCGCGGCCGCCGCCAGCCGGGGCCTGTTCGCCGACCTCGGCGACGACGCCCGCGCCGCCCTCTCGGACACCCTTCTCGCCGTCGAGGCCATCAGCGCCGACGACTCCGGAGCGGCGTTCGCCCAGCTGGAGCGGGCCGGCCGCCAGTTCGCCCGGACGGACGACGCCTGGGGCGCCGCGCTCGTGGACTTCGTGCGGATGGAACTGCACGCCGCCGTCGGCGACCTGACCGAGGCCACCGCCGTCGGGCAGCGGGCCCTGGCCTCCTTCCGTGCCCTGGGCGACCAGTGGGGCGTCTCGGCGATCCAGTTCCACCTCGGCATCGCGCTGCACCGATCCGGCCGGCTCGAGGAGGCGCTGGCCATGTACGAGGGCGCACTCGCCAGCGGAGAGGAGGTCGGGCCGGCCAACACGATCCAGTACGCCCTCGCCGGCGCCGGCCACGTCACCCTGCTGGTCGGCGATGCCGACCGCGCCGCCCGCTTGTTCGCCGAGTCCCACGCCGTGGCCCGGCAACTGGGTGCCGACGGCAACCCACGGGCCGCGGTCGGCGAAGGGCTGCTCGCCCGGGAGCGCGGCGACCTCGCCGCCGCGCGCGAGCATCTGGCATGGGCTCAGCAGCTGCTGGCCGGGCTGAACGAACCGGAGTGGACCGCCACCGCCCTGGTCTGCCTCGGTCACCTCGCCGAGGCCGACGGCGACGTCGACAGCGCCGCGTTCTCCCACCACCAGGCGTGGCAGACCGCCCCCGGGCACGCCGCCGCGCTCGAGGGACTGGCCTGCGTCGCTGCCGCCCGCGGCGACGGCCGTGCGGCCGCCGGACTGCTCGGCGCGGCCACCTGGTGGCGCAGCAAGCGACACCGCCCGGCCTCCCGGCTGGAACGCCTCGACATCGACCGGGCCGAACACCGCGCCCGCGCACTGCTCGGGGATGCCGAGTTCCTCATGGCGCACCGCGTCGGCACCAGCCGGCCCGAGGACGCTCTCGCAGACCTCGACAGAGCTGCCGTGCACCGCTGACCTCAGAGCCCCGCCGAGTTCCCCTCGCCGACTGCAAACGGCATTGCGCGAGCTCCGGGTGATCCGACCGTCGCGTGACACGGCCCGTGACCTGGAGGAGATACGGGCTGGTGGCGGTGGCGAGTCCGCTGGACACGGGTGTCGGCTACCGGTGAGGGGCAGCCTGACCGGGTGACCGGTCACCCTCGTCCGGTTCCCGTTCCTTGCGACGCAGCAGGAAGGAGGTCACGCCGAGGAGGACGACGAGGACACCGAGCAGGCCGATCTCGACGATGCGGTCGTCGAACTCCGCTCCCTTCCCCAGGGCGCCCGCGGCCTCGACGGAGAGCACGACGATCTCCTTGATCGAGGCGATGATGCCCACGAGCAGGAACGGCTCGGCCACGAGCTCGCGCTTCTCCACCGTCGTCCGGACGGCGAACAGCAGCTCGACCACGATGAAGACGAGGAGCAGGACGTCCAGCACCTCGAGCAGCGGCTGCTGGGAGAAGTCCGACGTCAGTGCCCAGGAGGTCTTGGCGGCCACCGCCAGCAGGACGAACGCCGACAGGACGAGGAAGAGCGCGATCCCCCCGTAGATCAGGTTCTCGGCGACCTCGAGGGCCCGCGTCCCGGCCCGACTGAAGCCGGGAGGGCGGACGTCTGCTTCTGGGTCCTGGTCACGCGGGTTCGGGGACACCGGCTGATCGTGCCCGGTTCCACGGCCCGCCGTGCGCCTGCCGCCCACGCCCCCTCCGCTGCCGCCGCGACGCGCCCTCCGCAGCCGAACCGGCCCCGGGAGGCTGCCGATATCTGCGGATGACTAGTTTTGCCAACAAGAGCCGCGAAGTACGGCTGGGAGCATACAAGACCTGACGACAACCCCGCCGAGACTTCGGCAGTTCTGGGCATTTACGGCCTATGGTGCTAGCGCGCGTGTCGGCGGATTCTGTGCTCAGCGCCACGTCTGGCGCTACCCGGCAGGAGGCCAGCCATGAACCGCATCCCGACCCGGCTTCTCGTCATCGTGCTCGCCGCGCTGTTCGCCGTGGGGGTGATCAGCCCCGCCTCGGCGGCCGCGAAACCCTACTGCGGCATCACGTGGGGCTCGCTGCCCAAGAGCGTCGAGACGCCGTCCAGGAACATGATCCTCGACGTCCGTGCCGGGCAGCACGCCTGCTTCGACCGGCTCGTCGTCGACCTCGGCGGCCGTGACCTCACGTTCCGCTCGTACGACGTGCGCTACGTCCCCGTCGTCATCCAGGACGGTTCGGGCGATCCCGTTCCCGTCCGCGGGGCCGCCGACCTGCAGATCCTGGTGCGGGCACCCGTTCAGGACGAGGACGGCCGGGTGACCTACCAGCCCGACGATCGTCGCGAGCTGGTGAACGTGTCCGGCTTCAGGACCTTCCGCCAGGTGGCGTGGGCCGGATCCTTCGAGGGTCAGAGCACCATCGCCCTGGGCGTCCGGGCTCGCCTGCCGTTCCGGGTCTTCACCCTCGCAGCCCTGCCCGGTTCCGAGCAGGGTCCGCGAATGGTGATCGACGTCGCGCACCGCTGGTAGCAGCCGGCACGTCGGACGCCGCCCCGGTCACCGGCCGGGGCGGCGTCCTTCCGCGGTCACCGTTCTGGGGAGCTCCCGGGCCGGCCGTCCTCGCCGTCGCGAGGGGGCTCGATGGCCAGCGGGGCCTTGCGGAGGTCGTCGAGCACCTGTTGACCGGGTCGCGGCTCGAAGAGCTCCGCCGGATCGTCGGGCACCCGCTGCCCGGGGTCGACGGGGTCGAAGCTGGCCGGCACCCGCTTGAGGTGCGTGGTCATCGAGCGCACCAGCAGGAACACGGCGATCAGCAGGAGGACGGTCAGCAGCAACCCGAGCGGACCGGACTTGCCGACGTCCTCGGGCAGCTGCTGGGCCAGCACGGCGGAAACCTGCCTCATCGCACACCCACCTCACTGCGGATCCCGGCGAACAGATCGTCCTCCGGCGTGGGGACGTCGACCAGGGTCCGGGCCAGTTCGTAGTCCTCGGTCGGCCACACGCGCTGCTGGGTCTCCTGGGGACAGGCGAACCAGCGACCCTCCGGATCGATCTGGGTGGCGTGCGCGATGAGGGCGGCGTCGCGGACCGGGAAGTACTCGGCGCAGGGGACGCGGGTGGTCACCCGGTGCGAGATGTCGTGCGCCGGGTCCCAGTTCGCCAGCCACTCCGTGTAGGGCGACTCCGCGCCGGCCGCGAGGATGGCCTCGTGCAGCGCCTTGGTGCGCGGCAGCGTGAAGCTCATGTGGTAGTAGAGCTTGCTCGGCTGCCAGGGCTCCCCCAGCTCGGGATAGCGGTCCGGGTCGCCGGCGGCCTCGAAGGCGTGCACCGAGATCTCGTGGGTCTTGATGTGGTCGGGGTGCGGGTAGCCGCCGCGCTCGTCGTAGGTGGTGATCACCTGCGGCTTGAAGCGCCGGATGAGCGCCACCAGCGGGGCGGCGGCCTCCTCCAGGGGCACCAGGGCGAAGCATCCCTCGGGCAGCGGGGGCAGCGGATCGCCCTCCGGCAGGCCCGAGTCGACGAAGCCGAGGAACTCCTGCTCGACGCCGAGGATCTCCCGGGCGCGGGCCATCTCCTCGATCCGGATCTGCGGCAGCCGCTCCCAGACCTCCGGGCGGTCCATGGCCGGGTTCAGCACGGAGCCGCGCTCGCCGCCGGTGCAGGTGGCCACCATCACGCGGACGCCCTCGGCGACGTACTTCGCCATGGTGGCGGCGCCCTTGCTCGACTCGTCGTCGGGATGGGCGTGGACGGCCAGCAGGCGCAACTGGTCGGGTTCGGTCACCCGGTCATTGTCCCCCGCCCGCGCCCCGGCATGCCGCGCCCCCGGCCCGCCGGCGCCGGAACGGCCTGCTCAGCCACCTGGTCGGGCGAAATGTGGCCCTGGTCACCGGGCGGTCCGGTACGGTTCCGGATCTGTCCTCGGGGTCGTGGACCGCGTGCGGCGCATCCGTGCACGGGCGTCGACCCCGGTGTTAGCTTGGCCGGATCGACCATCGATCGCCCCGTCCGGGGCGGCCATCCGAGTTCCAGGAGTACCGCCGACGTGTCCACCCCCACTGACGAGCAGGACCAGGGCATCTGGCTGACGCAGGAGGCCCACGACCGGCTGAAGGCCGAGCTCGACCAGCTGGTGGCGAACCGCCCGGCCATGGCCGCCGAGATCAACGCCCGCCGCGAGGAGGGTGACCTCAAGGAGAACGGCGGCTACCACGCGGCCAAGGAGGAGCAGGGCAAGCAGGAGGGCCGGATCCGTCAGCTGACCGACCTGCTGCGCAAGGCCCGGGTCGGGGCCGCGCCGACGACGGCGACGAACGCCGCCCTCGGCACGGTCATCACCATCAGGTTCGCCGGTGACGACGACACCGAGAAGTTCCTCCTCGGCTCCCGCGAGATCGCCGGCACGACGCAGCTCACCGTGTACTCGCCGGAGTCCGCGCTCGGCTCGGCGATCATGGGCGCCGCACCTGGCACCACCGTGACCTACCAGGCCCCCAACGGCCGCGACATCAGCGTCGAGGTCGTCGCCGTCGAGCCGTTCGTCCCCTGACCGCCGGACCGTGAGCGGCTCCGACCGCGCCATGGCCCGGTCCCGGCGGGCGGAGAACACCGGCTTCGAGTGCGTGCACTGCGCGGCACCGGTGCCGGCGAACACCGACGGGCACTACCGCAACCACTGCCCGTTCTGCCTGTGGTCGCTGCACGTGGACGTGCTGCCCGGTGACCGGGCCAGCGACTGCCGCCGTCCCATGGAGCCGATCGGGCTCGTGGAGAAGTCGGGCAAGGGCTGGCAGGTGGTGCACCGGTGCACGGCGTGCGGCCACCGCCAGCCCAACCGCCTGGTCCGCGACGGGGAGAGCCCCGACGACCTCGACCTGGTGCTGCTGCTCCCCTGGTTGTGAGCCGCCGGCCCCGCTGCCGGGTCCCGCGCCGAGCCTGCGAGGCGTCGGGAGCAGGGGGGTCCTTTCTCAGTCGGTGGTCAGACCGCGCCTTCTGAGGAGGGGCATGGGGTCGGCGTCCCGGCCGCGCACCGCACGGAAGGCCGCGAGCGGGTCCACCGAGCCGCCGACAGCCAGCAATCGGGTGCGGAAGACCTCACCGTTCTCCCGGCGCAGGCCGCCGTTCTCCTTGAACCACTCCACGGTGTCGGCGTCGAGCACCTCCGACCAGATGTAGGAGTAGTACCCGGCCGCGTAACCCCCGGCGAAGACGTGCTGGAAGTACGTCGTCCGGTAGCGCGGCGGCACGAGCGGGGAGTCCACCCCGGCCTCGGCCAGCGCCTGCTGCTCGAACGCGATCGGATCGCCCACCTCGGTGTCGGGCGTGATGCGGTGCCATGCCTGGTCCAGCAGGGTGGCGGCCAGGTACTCCAGGGTGGCGAAGCCCTCTCCCCACAGGCGCGCGGCGTCGATCGCGTCCACGACCGACCGCGGCAGCGGCTCGCCCGTGTCCACGTGCCGCGCGTAGTTGCCCAGGACCTCGGGCCACAGCGCCCACATCTCGTTGACCTGGCTGGGGAACTCGACGAAGTCGCGCGGCACCGCGGTGCCCGAGAACCGGGGATACGTCACCGCGGAGCTGAGCCCGTGCAGCGCATGGCCGAACTCGTGGAAGAGCGTGTTGACCTCGTCCAGGGTGAGCAGCGTGGGCTGGCCGGCCGGCGCCCGCGAGACGTTGAGGTTGTTGACGACGACCGGCTGCGCGCCCAGCAGCCGCGACTGGCGGACGAAGGAGCTCATCCAGGCCCCGCCGCGCTTGCCCTCCCGCGCGAGGAAGTCGCCCAGGTAGAGGCCCACGCTCGCGCCGTCGGCGCCGGTCACCTCCCACACCCGGACGTCGGGGTGGTAGCCGGCCAGGTCCGGCCGGGCGGTGAACCGGTATCCGTAGAGCAGCTCGGCGGCGTGGAAGACGCCGTCGCCCAGGACGCGGTCCAGCTCGAAGTACGGGCGCAGCGCCCCGGTGTCGACGGCGTAGCGCTCGGCGCGGACCTGCTCGCTGTAGAAGGCCCAGTCCCAGGGGGCCAGCTCGACCCCGTCCGCGGCGGCCGCCTCCCCCAGCACGGCGGCCTCGGCCTCGGCATTGGCCACCGACGCCGGGACCATGGAGGCGAGCATGGCGTCGACGGCGGCGGTGGTGCGCGCGGTGGAGTCGGCCAGCACGAGATCCGCGTGGGTGTCGAAGCCCAGCAGCCGCGCCCGCTCGGCACGCAGCCGGGCGATCCGGGCGGCGACCGGGCGGTTGTCGTGCTCCCCCGCCGAGGCCCGGCTCGTCGACGCCTCGAGGACCCGGCGGCGCAGCTCACGGTCGCGCAGCTTCGCGAGCACCGGCTGCCCGGTCGGCAGCAGCAGCGGCAGCAGGAAGCCGTCGAGGCCGCGATCGGCCGCGGCCGCCGCCGCGGCCGCGATCTCCTCCTCCGGCAGCCCGTCGAGCTCCGCGCGGTGGGACACCCGGACGGCCGCGGCCTCGGTCGCCAGCTGCAGGTTCTGGCCGAACGCCGTCGACAACGTGGAGAGCTCCTGGTTCAGCTCGGTGAGCCGGGCCCGCCCCGCCTCGTCGAGCTGCGCGCCGGCCAGCACGAAGTCCAGGTGGTAGCGCTCGACGAGGCGCACGGCCTCGTCGTCGAGCCCGTTGTCGTGCCGGGTGGCGTGGACCGCGTCGATGCGGGCGAACAGCTCCGGATCGAGGTGGATCGCGTCGCTGTGCGCCGCCTCGAGCGGGGCGATCTCCCGCTCGATCTCCCGCAGGCGAGGGGTCGACACCGACGACGTCAGGTTGCCGAACACGCTCCGCGCCCGGGTCAGCAGCCGGCCCGACAGCTCGAGGGCCACGATCGTGTTCTCGAACGTCGGCGCCTCGGTCGAGCCGACGATCGCCGCGATCTCCGACCGCTGCTCGGCCATCCCGGCCAGCAGCGCCTCCCGGCAGTGCTCGGCCGAGATGGCCGCGAACGGCGGCAGCGCGAAGGGGAGTGGCGAGACGCTCCCCAGAGGGTTGTCAGCGGACAGGGCGAGGGTGTCGGCGGCGCTCATCGCCGCCCATCCTGCGCCTCACTCCCGGGTGACGGCGTACCCGGCCCGCGTGAGTGCGGAGACGACCTCTCCCGCGTGGTCGGGCCCGCGGGTCTCCACCACGACGAAGACCTCCACCTCGCCGACGTGCAGCCGGGCGGCCGTCCGCTCGTGCTCGACCTCCAGCACGTTGGCCCCCACCGCGGCGAGCTCGGCGAGCACCGCCGCCAGCGACCCCGGCCGGTCGGGCACCTGCAGGCGCAGCGACAGGTAGCGCCCCGCCGCTGCCATGCCGTGCTGGACCACCTTCAGCAGCAGCACCGGGTCGATGTTGCCGCCGGACACGACCGCCACCACCGGCGGCGCGAACGCCGCCGGATCGGCGAGCAAGGCGGCGACGGCGGCCACGCCCGCCGGTTCCACCACGAGCTTGGCCCGCTCCAGGCAGAACAGCAGGGCGCGGGAGAGGTCCTCCTCGCCGACCGTGCGGACCTCGTCCACCAGGCCCCGCACGTGGGCGAGGGTGAGATCACCGGGGGCGGCGACGGCGATGCCGTCGGCCATCGTCGCCATGCTGGACAACGGAACGGGGCGGCCCGCGGAGAGCGACCCGGGGAACGCCGCCGCCCCCTCGGCCTGCACGGCCACGACGCGCACGTCCGGACGCCGGGCCTTCACCGCGGCCGCCACGCCGGAGACCAGCCCTCCGCCCCCGGTGCAGACCACCACCGTGGCGACGTCCGGGCACTGGTCGAGGACCTCGAGGCCGACGGTCCCCTGCCCGGCGATCACGTCGCGGTGGTCGAAGGGATGGATGAACACCGAGCCGGTTCGCTCGGCGTGCTCGGCGGCGGCCACGAGCGGTTCCACGAGCGACTGGCCCAGCATCCGGATCTCCGCGCCGTAGGAGCGGGTGGCCGCCACCTTCGGCAGCGGCGCCGTCTGCGGCATGAAGACCGTGGCCGAGCACCCGAGCAGTCCGGCCGCGAGGGCCACGCCCTGGGCGTGGTTGCCCGCGCTGGCCGCGACGACTCCGCGGGCCCGCTCGGCGTCGGTCAGCCGGGCGATGCGCGTGTAGGCGCCGCGGATCTTGAAGGACCCGGTGCGCTGGAGGTTCTCGCACTTGAGCCACACCGGGCCGCCGACCCGGTCGGCCAGACCACGGGAGTGCCACAGCGGCGTGTGCCGGACGACGCCGGCCAGGAGCTCGGCCGCGGCCTCGACGTCCGCACCGCTGACCAGGGGCGGCTGCGCGGGGACGTCGGTCGCGGACACGAGTCGATCTTCGCAGGCGGCGCGGGGATCGGTGACCGGACGAGCGTGATCGTCGTACCGTGGTCGAGGTGACGGACCTGGCGACTCCAGCCACCCCTTCCCCCGCCCCGACCACCCTCGGCGAGCTCCGCGCGAGCGGCGCCGTCTACCGCCCGGTGAAGTCCGAGATCCGGGCCAACCTGCTCGCGCGGCTGGGCCGCGGCGAGCCCAGCCTGCCCGGGATGGTGGGCTTCGAGGACACCGTGCTGCCGGAGGTCGAGCGGGCCCTGATCGCCGGGCACGACCTGGTCCTCCTCGGCGAGCGCGGCCAGGGCAAGACCCGGCTGATCCGCACGCTCGTCGGTCTGCTCGACGAGTGGACGCCGGTCCTGGTCGGCAGCGAGCTCAACGAACACCCCCTGCACCCGATCAGCGTCTGGGCGCACCGGCAGATCACCGAGCACGCCGACGCCACCCCCGTCGGCTGGCTGCACCGCAGTGACCGCTTCGGCGAGAAGCTGGCGACGCCCGACACGAGCGTGGGCGACCTGATCGGTGACGTCGACCCGATCAAGGTCGCCGAGGGCCGCACCCTGGGCGACCCGGAGACGGTCCACTACGGCCTGGTGCCGCGCACCAACCGCGGCGTCTTCAGCGTCAACGAGCTGCCCGACCTGGCCGAGCGGATCCAGGTGGCGCTGCTCAACGTGCTGGAGGAGCGCGACATCCAGATCCGCGGCTACCGGGTGCGGTTGCCGCTGGACCTGCTGCTCGTGGCCAGCGCCAACCCGGAGGACTACACCAACCGCGGCCGCATCATCACCCCGCTGAAGGACCGCTTCGGCGCCGAGGTGCGCACCCACTACCCGATCGAGCTGGCCGACGAGATCCGGCTGCTGCAGCAGGAGGCGCAGGTCTCCTGGGACGGCGGTGCGCACGACGCGTTCGAGCACCCGATCGTCCCCGAGCACCTGGTCGAGATCATCGCGCGCTTCACCCGCCTGGTCCGCGAGTCCAGCCACGTCGACCAGCGGTCGGGCGTGAGCGCCCGCTTCGCCATCGCGGGCCTGGAGACCGTCACCGCCTCCGCCGTCCGCCGGGCCGCGATCGCCGGCGAGACCCGGCCGGTCGCACGGGTGGTCGACCTGCCCAGCGTGGTGCCGGCCAGCCGGGGCAAGGTCGAGTTCGCCGACTCCGGGTCCGATCCCGACGACGAGCGGGAGCTGGAGGTGCTCGAGCACCTGCTGCGCCAGGCCACCGCCCAGACCTTCCGCGCCCGCTGCGCCGGCCTCGACCTGACCGGACTCCAGGAGCACTTCACCGGTGGGGAGACGGTCGAGTCGGGCGAGCTGGTGCCAGCTCCCGCGCTGCTGGGTCAGCTGGGCACGATCCCCCGGCTCGCCGAGCTGCTCGGCCGGCTCGGGGTACCCGAGGGCGAGCAGTCGGCCGAGCAGGCGGCGGCCGCCGTCGAGTTCGCCCTCGAGGGCCTGTACCTGACGCGGCGGCTGGCGAAGGACACCGACGGCACCCGCACCATCTACGGGGCCTGACGTGAGCCGGCAGCGGGGCGGGCGCGGGTACCGCTACGGCCGCTGGCGGGGCGGACCGGACCCCCTCGCGCCGCCCTACGACCTCGGCAACGCCGTCGACGAGATCGGTGACTCCGTGCTGGGTGGCAGCGGCGTCCGCGAGGCGCTGCGCGAGCTGCTGCGCCGCGGCACGGAGGGCCGGCGCGGCCTGGACGAGCTGCGCCGCTCGGTGCGGGAGCGACTGCGCCGGGCCCGCACCGCCGGGCGCATGGACGGCACCCTCCAGGAGGTCCGCGAGCTGCTCGACCGGGCGCTGGCCGCCGAGCGTCGGGAGCTCTTCCCCGACCCGGACGACTCGGCCCGCCTGGCCGAGGCCGAGCTGGACGCGCTGCCCGATGACACCGCCGGCGCCGTCCGGGCGCTCAAGGAGTACCCGTGGCGGTCGGAGGAGGGACGCCGGGCCTACGAGCAGATCCAGGACCTGCTGCGCCGGGAGGTGCTCGACAGCTCCTTCGCCTCGATGAAGCAGGCACTGGAGAACGCCACCGAGCAGGACATGCAGGCGGTCAAGGACATGGTCGCCGACCTGTCGCAGCTGATCGACGCGCACAACCGCGGTGAGGACACCGACGAGCGGTTCCGCGACTTCATGGACAAGCACGGCCAGTTCTTCCCCGACGACCCGCAGTCCATCGAGGAGCTCATCGACTCGCTGGCCCGCCGGGCGGCCGCGCAGGAACGCATGATGGCCGGGCTCTCCCCCGAGCAGCGGGCCGAGCTGTCGGACCTCATGGCGCAGACCATGTCGGACATGGGGCTGGCCAGCGAGATGGCCCATCTCCAGGACGCGCTGCGGCAGGCCCGGCCCGACCTGCCGTGGGGGCAGCGGGGGCAGGTGCCCGACGGCGAGCAGTCCCTCGGCATGGGTGACGCGACCAGCGCCGTGGCGGAGCTGGCCGACCTCGAGGCGCTGTCCAGCCAGCTCTCGCAGGGCTACGCCGGCGCCTCGCTGGCCGACATCGACGAGGAGCTGCTCGAGCGCGCGCTCGGCCGGCCCGCCGTCGACGACCTGGCCGCCCTGCGGCAGCTGGAGCGCGAGCTGGAGCGGCAGGGGTACCTCAACCGCTCCGACGGCAAGCTGGAGCTCTCCCCCAAGGCGGTGCGCCGGCTCGGCGCCACGGCCCTGCGCCGGGTGTTCGCCAAGCTGGACGCCACGGGCCGCGGCGAGCACGACGTCGCCGACGCCGGGGCGGCCGGGGAGCTGACCGGCAGCTCGCGGGAGTGGCGGTTCGGCGACGAGCAGCCCCTGGACGTCGTCCGCACGGTGAAGAACGCCGTCCTGCGGACGGCGCACGAGCCGCGGCAGGAGGCCGACCGGCACGTCCGGATCGCCGTCGAGGACTTCGAGGTGGTGGAGACCGAACGGCGGACCGGGGCCGCCGTGGCCCTGCTGGTCGACCTCTCGTACTCCATGGCGCTGCGCGGGACGTGGGGTGCGGCCAAGTCGACGGCCATGGCCCTGCACTCGCTGGTGACCACCCGCTTCCCGCAGGACGCCATCCAGATCATCGGGTTCTCCTCGACCGCGCAGGTGCTGCGGCCGGAGACCCTCGCCGAGCTGTCGGTGGACACGCTGCAGGGCACGAATCTCCAGCACGGGCTGATGCTGGCGCGCCGGTTCCTCGCCCGGCACCGCGACGCGGAGCCCGTCGTCCTGGTGGTCACCGACGGCGAGCCCACCGCGCACCTGGAGGACGACGGGACGCCGTTCTTCTGCTGGCCCCCGATGCCGGAGACCATCGCCCGGACGGTCGCCGAGGTGGAGCGCGTGGCCCGCACCGGCGCCACCGTGAACGTCTTCGCCCTCGACCCCGACCCGGGGCTGGTGCACTTCGTGCACGACCTCACCCAGCGCGCGGGGGGCCGGGTGTTCCAGCCCGACGCCGAGCGCCTCGGCGAGTACGTCGTGGCCGACTACCTCCGCACGCGCAGGGGTCGCCGGGCCCGGTGAACGAGGCGACCGTCCCGTCGGCGGGGGCGGACTCCGGGGGCCGCCCGGCTACGACGCCGCGGCGAGCCGGCTCAAGGCCACGCCCGTCCTGCCGATGAGGAGGAGGTGACGGCGCAGCTCCAGACCTCGGCCGGTCCCACCACCGAGCTCGAGAGTCCGGCGCCGGGGCGGGGGTTCCGGCTGACGGCCCGCGTCTTCTGGGACCTCGCCATCTACATGGTCGGCCTGGGCCTGGTGGTCGGGCTGGTCTTCCCCCCGTTCGCGACGGCTCTCGGAGTTCCCAGCGTCCACGCCGAGCGCATGTGGTTCCGCGCCGCCTGCCTGATCGCCGGCTTCCTCGTCGGCGCCCTGAGCTACGCGATCTGCCGCTGGGTGGTCGGCGGCCGGCTGGCCGTGCTCAGCGCCCATCTGCGCCGGGTCGCCGAAACCGTCGCGCAGGCCGGCCGCACCGGGGACTGGTCGGCGTCCCGGTCGGCGCGCATCCAGGTGGACTCCGACGACCAGCTGGGCAGCACGGCACAGGCGTTCAACAGCCTCCTGGACGCCCTGGAGGCCGGGCAGCACTTCAGGTCTCTCATCCGGAACGCGTCCGACGTCATCACGATCGTCGACGCAGCCGGCAGGATCACCTACCAGACACCGTCCGTCGGCTGGGTCCTCGGTTACCCGCCGGGCGCCCTGGTCGGCACCGATCTGCATGCGCTCATCCATCCCGACGACGTCGACGCCTTCACCGACCAGATCGCGGAGTCCAGCATCGGCATGCCGGCTCCGGCGCCGATCGGCTGCCGGATGCGCCACCGCAACGGCTCCTGGCGCTGGACGGAGACGGTCGTCAACAACCTGCTGCACGACCCGGCGGTCGGCGGCGTGGTCCTGAGCACCCGCGACGTCAGCGACCGCCGCGACCTGGAGGAGCGGCTGCGCACGCAGGCGTTCTACGACCCGCTCACCCAGCTGCCCAACCGGACCCTCTTCCTCGAGCGGTTGCGCGCGGCCGAGGAGGCCCTGGACCTGCACGGCACCCCGATGTCGCTGCTCTACCTCGACATGGACAACCTCAAGGCGGTCAACGACAACGTGGGGCACGAGGGCGGCGACCGCCTGCTGCAGGTGGTCAGCGCCCGCATCCTCGACTGCCTCCGTCCCGCCGACGTGCTCGCCCGTCTGGAAGGCGACGAATTCGCCGTGCTGCTCACCGGACCGGCGAGCGAGCGGGAGGCGCCCCGCACCGCCGAGCGCATCCTGGCCGCGCTGACGCAGCCGGTGCTCATCGACGACAGCTTCATCCAGCCCGCCGCCAGTCTCGGGGTGTCGACCTCCACGGCGTGCGAGAGCAGCGGTATCGGGATGCTCCGGGCCGCCGACGTCGCCCTCTCCATCGCGAAGAGCAGCGGGAAGGGCCGCTACGAGGCCTTCCAGCCCCGTCACCACGCCGCTCAGCTCGACCGCGAGCGGCTGCAGGCCGACCTCGAGCACGCGCTGGACGAGGAGCAACTGGTCCTGCACTACCAGCCGCTGGTGAACCTCGGCAGCGGCCGCATCGACGGCTACGAGGCGCTGCTGCGCTGGCAGCACCCGGAACGGGGGCTGGTCCCGCCGGGTGACTTCATCCCGCTGGCCGAGGCCTCCGGGCTCATCGTGCCCCTCGGCCGCTGGGTGCTCCGCGAGGCCACACGTCAGGCCGCCACCTGGCAGCAGTCCGCCGAGCCGGTCGGGATCCACGTCAGCGTCAACGTCTCCGTCCGGCAGTTCCTGCACCCCGATCTGCTGCACGACGTGGCCGACGCCCTGCACCGGTCCGCGCTGCCGGCACACCTGCTGACGCTGGAGATCACCGAGAGCCTCTTCGCGTCCGACACCTCGGCCGTCACGCAGAAGCTCGAACGGCTGAAGGACGTGGGCGTCCGCCTCGCCCTGGACGACTTCGGTACCGGTTACTCGTCGCTGTCCTACCTCCGCCGGTTCCCCTTCGACATCCTCAAGATCGACAAGTCCTTCATCGAGGACATCGACGTCAACCGGCAGAACCAGGCCGTCGCCAGCGCGATCGTCACCCTGGGTCAGACGCTCGGACTGGGCCTCGTGGCCGAGGGCATCGAGACCCCCGGTGAGCTGCGCAGTCTGGAGAACCTCGGGGTCCATCTCGGCCAGGGCTTCCACCTCGGCCGGCCCGGGCCGGCCGCGCTGGTGTGCCCTCAGCCCGGGATGCGCCCGACGGACCGGAGGAACCCCGGGTCCGTCGGTGCGCCCATGCGCGGGCACGTCGACGATGCGCCACCCAGGCCCATGACCGCCCGGCCGCCGGTGCCCGGCCGACCGCGCCACGCGGCCGACGGCTGACCGCGGGGTCGGTACGCGAAACTTCCCGCATGGACCCGTCGACCGTGCGCGTGGACGAGGTGGCGGCGGAGGAGACCTACGCGCTGCGCGGGGCCGTCCTGCGGCCGGACGGCGGGGAGATCGTCTGGCCCGGCGACGAGGATCCGGAGACCTTCCACCTGGCCGCCCGCACGCCGGCGGGTTCCGTCGTCGGCGTGGTCCGCTTCTCCCCCGCCCCCTGCCCGTGGCCCGGGGCGGGTGGGGGTGTCATCGCCCGGTCGTCGTGGCAGCTGCGCGGCATGGCGACCGATCCCGCCGTCCGCGGCAGCGGCACCGGCCGCGCCCTCGTCGTCGCGGGGCTGACGGCGGTGGCGGCCCGCGGGGGCGACCTGGTGTGGTGCGACGCCCGTGTGAGCGCCGCCGGCTTCTACGAGCGGATGGGCTTCACCGTGGTCAGCGAGGCGTTCGACAAGCCGGGCATCGGCCCGCACGTGGGCATGGTGAAGAACCTCTAGAAGGACCCTGCCCTCCCCACCCTTCGCGAGCTCAGGGCGGGGCCCTGGACAGGACCTCAGCCCTCGCACGCCCGGCTGACGGACCCCCTTCCCCCCGCCCCTCGCAGGCCCGGGGCGGTACCCGGCGGCTCAGGACGATGCCTGAGGGACCGGCTGGGAACCGCTCGAGCTGATGCCGGGGATCGACCCGGCCCGGAAGGCGTCGACGAAGAGCCGGTGGTCCTCCTGCGCCTGCCGGGCGTAGCCGTGCGCGAACTCGACGAGGTCGTCGACGAACCCCTGCCGACGGTCGCCGATCATCGCGAGGATCGCCTCCTCCGTCTGGAACGGCACGAGGGTGTGGTCGCTGTCGGCGTCGCCGACGCAGTGCAGCTTCGCCGTCGCCCGGCCCAGCTGCGCCATCACCGGCCCGATCTCCTCGGGCTCGGTGAGGTCCTCCCAGTCGAGATCCAGCTCGTAGGGCGAGAGCTCGGCCACCACGAAACCCACGCCGCCGATCTCGGTCCAGCCCAGGAACTGGGAGGCGTTGGCCTGCAGTGCGCGCTGGCTCAGCGACGTGCGGTGCCCCTCGTTCTCGAAGTACCGGCGGATCCCCGGGTCGCGCACGATGCGGCTGGGCGCCGGCACGTTGCCCTGCTTCATCGACAGGACGACGTCGTTCTCCAGCGCCTGGTCGTAGCCCTCGAGCAGCACGTTGTAGGCGGGCAGACCGGCGCTGCCGATCCCGAACCCCCCGGTGCCGACGACGTCCTTCACGTCGAACGCGACGTCCCGCCGGCGCCGCGGCGGGTGCACGGTCTCGCGGTAGCGCTCCAGCGCCCGCATCACCCGCTCCCGCTCCTCGTCGTCCAGCCGCCGGTTGCGCGGGGTGTCGGCGAACCGGCGCTCGTGGTTCTCGACGACGGTCAGCCGGTCCAGCAGGCCCAGGCGGGTGCGGGCCGAGGTCTCGAGGATGACGTCGTGCACCGCGCCGACCGTGTTCTCCCGCAGGAGGGCGAAGGACCGGTCCTCGTCGGAGCGGCTGAACGCCTCCACCTGGGTGAGGTAGGCGTCGAGGTACTCGCGCAGGAGGCCGGCGATGACGTCGTCGCCGAAGGCCTTGCGCCAGGCCAGGAGGGCGAAGCTGGCGGCGAACCGGCGCAGGTCCCAGCTCAGGTGCCCGATGTAGGCCTCGTCGAAGTCGTTGACGTCGAAGACGATGCGGCCGGCGCCGTCCATGTAGGTGCCGAAGTTCTCCGCGTGCAGGTCGCCCTGGATCCAGACCCGCGACGTCCGCTCGTCGCACCACCGGTCCTCCGTCGCCGCCATGTCGGCGTAGAACAGGCACGCGCTGCCGCGGTAGAAGGCGAACGGGTCGGCGGCCATCTTGCGGAACTTGGTGCGGAAGGCGTCCGCGTCGGCCGCCATCAGGTCGGCGAAGGCGTCGACCAGCACGTCGACGATGAGCCGGCTGCGGTCATCCGTCCTTGTGGGCTGGGTCACACCAGCGAGTGAGTGGGCCACAGGGTGCACCGTAGGGGGCCGATAACCTCCTCGACGGATGATCACGTCGCCCTCGGGCAGGGATGAGCACGGGAACCGGAGCGGAGGAACCATGACGCGGACGGTGACGGTTCGACGACTGGCCACCGCCACCGCATACGGCGGCGGCAGCGTCGCCCTGGGCGGGGCTGCCCTCGTCGCGCTGCTCCGCGAGGAGGCCCGCGCCGCCCGCCGCAACATCGAGTCCCGCACCACCAAGGGGGATCCGCCCTCGGGCGACGGGATCTACGGGCAGACGGCGAGGAACGGCCGGGGCAGGCCGATCGTGTTCACCGTCCTCGGCGACTCGTCGGCGGTGGGGCTGGGGGTGACGCGGGCGGCCGAGACCCCCGGCGTGCTCATCGCCGCAGCGCTCGCCGAGCTGGCCGAACGGCCCGTCCGCCTGGTCCGCCTGGCGAAGTCCGGTGCCCGGTCGCCCGATCTGGACGACCAGGTCGAGAAGGCCCTGGCCGAGGAGCCGGACGTCGCGCTGATCATGATCGGCGCCAACGACGTCACCAGCCGCGCCCGACCGGACGTGTCGGTCCGGTACCTCGCCGACGCGGTCCGGCGGCTCACCGAGGCGGGGTGCGAGGTCGTCGTCGGCACCTGCCCCGACCTGGGCACCATCCGCCCCATCGCCCAGCCCCTGCGCACCCTGGCCCGGCGGTGGAGCCGCCAGATGGCCGCCGCCCAGACGGTGGCGGTCGTCGAGGCCGGCGGTCGCACCGTGTCCCTCGGGTCCGTCCTCGGGCCCGCCTTCGCCTCCGACCGCGCCATGTTCAGCGTCGACGAGTTCCACCCGAGCGCCCACGGGTACGCCCAGGCCGCGGCGGTGCTGCTGCCCTCGGTCGCCGACGCCGTGGGGGCGTGGCCGGCCTCGGCCGACCGCGGCGTCCGCCCCATCCGCCGCGGCACGGTGCGCCCCATCGAGAAGGCCGCGGCCCGGGCCGCGAGCCGGACGGGCACCGAGGTCCAGCCGGCCGAGGTCCGCGGATCCGACACCGGGCCGTGGGGCGCGTGGGCGCTCCTGCGCCGCCGCCGTCCCCCGGAGATCCCGACCCCCGCGCAGGCCGAGGAGTCGGCGGAGCACAGGTAGCCGGCCGAGCGTGCGGGCTTGCGCGGCTCCGCCGTTACCGGGGGGTAGTTTCGGGGGCGACCCGTCGGCGGGAAGACCGTCCGGCGCCCGCCTCATCGTGGAGGACCCATGCCCGAAGCCGTCATCGTCGCGACCGCGCGCTCCCCCATCGGCCGCGCGTTCAAGGGATCGCTCAAGGACCTGCGCCCGGACGACCTGACCGCCACCATCGTCCGCGCAGCCCTCGACAAGGTGCCCGGGCTGGACCCGCGCGACATCGACGACCTGATGCTCGGCTGCGGGCTGCCCGGCGGTGAGCAGGGCTACAACATGGGCCGCGTGGTCAGCGTGCTGCTCGGCATGGACCACCTGCCCGGCACCACGATCACCCGGTACTGCTCCTCCTCGCTGCAGACCACGCGCATGGCGATGCACGCCATCAAGGCCGGCGAGGGCGACGTCTTCATCTCCGCAGGGGTGGAGATGGTGTCGCGGTTCGTGAAGGGCAACAGCGACGGGCTGCCGGACACGAAGAACCCGGTCTTCGCCGACGCCGAGGCCCGGGCCGCCAAGATCGCCGAGAGCGGGGCCGACTCCTGGACCGACCCTCGGGACAACGGCGAGATCCCCGACGTCTACATCGCCATGGGCCAGACGGCCGAGAACCTCGCCCTGCTCAAGGACGTCTCCCGTCAGGACATGGACGAGTTCGCCGTCCGCAGCCAGAACCTGGCCGAGAAGGCCATCGACAACGGCTTCTGGGAGCGGGAGATCACCCCCGTGACCACGCCCGACGGCACCGTCGTCAGCAAGGACGACGGCCCGCGCGCCGGCACCACCCTGGAGGGCATCTCGGCCCTCAAGCCGGTGTTCCGGCCCGACGGCCGGGTGACCGCCGGCAACGCCTGCCCGCTCAACGACGGTGCCGCCGCCGTGATCGTCATGAGCGACACCAAGGCCCGGGAGCTCGGCCTGACCCCGCTGGCCCGCATCGTGTCGACGGCGGTCACCGGCCTGTCGCCGGAGATCATGGGCTACGGCCCGGTCGACGCCTCGCGGCTGGCGCTGCAGCGCGCCGGCATGACCATCGACGACATCGACCTCGTGGAGATCAACGAGGCGTTCGCCGCGCAGGTCATCCCGAGCTACCGCGACCTCGGCATCGACATCGACAAGCTGAACGTGCACGGCGGGGCGATCGCGGTCGGGCACCCGTTCGGCATGACCGGCGCCCGCATCACCGGCACGCTGATCAACGGCCTGCAGACGAAGGACAAGACCTTCGGCCTGGAGACCATGTGCGTCGGTGGCGGCATGGGCATGGCGATGGTCCTGGAGCGCCTCTCCTGAAGAAGGACCCCGCTGCCCCCCTGCAGCGGGGCCGGCGCGTGATCGACCGCTGATCGTGCACGAATCGACAGTGGCCCGGTCCCCTCACGGGGACCGGGCCACTGTCATGAGCTGCGTGGATCGGTCACTCGCGGAAGTAGCTGAGCAGCCGCAGGATCTCGATGTACAGCCAGACGACGGTGACGAGCAGGCCGAAGGCGATGTACCAGGCGAACTTCGCCGGGGCTCCCCGCCGGATGGCCTCGTCGGCCATGTCGAAGTCGATCAGCAGCAGGAACGCCGCGATCCCGATCATGGCGAGGCTGAACACGATCGCCAGCGTGCCGCCGCTGCGCAGGCCGAGGTCGGCGCCGAACAGGTAGGCGACGAAGTTGACCAGCATGAGCGCCAGTGCGCCGATCAGCGCACCGAACACCCAGCGGGTGAGCTTCGGGGTGACGCGGATGGCGCCGGTCTTGTAGACCACCAGCATGCCGGCGAAGACACCGAAGGTGCCGATCAGCGCCTGCATGACGATGCCCGGGTAGATCTGGTTGAACGCCTCGCTGATGGCACCGAGGGCGACGCCGTAGAGCGCACCGTAGGACAGCGTGGCGACCGGGTTCGCGATCTGCTTGAACGAGATCACCAGGCCGAGCACGAAGGCCACGAGCACTGCCGGGAGCGCGAGGCCCCAGGCCGCCTGGCCGGGCAGCGCCCAGACAGCGGCCGCCGCCAGGACGGTGACCAGGAAGGACAGGCCCGTCTTGGTGACGACGTCGTCCATCGTCATGTACCGCGTCGTCGTCGCCGCGTACGGCGACGGTGCGGCGTAGGGGTCGTGCGGGGCGGGAGCACCGTACTGGCCAGGTGCGCCGTACTGCTGGGGCTGGTTGCCCCAGCCGGCGTACTGCTGGCCGTTGCCGGCGCCACCAAACCGGCTGAACGCCGGGTTGCTGCTGGGCATGTCATCTCCCTGAGGTGACTGGTCGGTCCGTGGAGCTCACGGTGCTGCACTCCACTCGTCCAGGTCAACGCCCCGGGGCCCCGCAACGTTCCGGCGTGTCGCGGGTTCCCCCGTCAGGGGCGGTACCCGGCCGCCACCGGGGGCCCCCGGAGGCCCGACCGTGACCCTCCCGGTCCGGCCGCCGTGGCCGGTGGCCGCACCGGGGGCGGGGTCGCGGGGCGGCGCGGCCCGTGCGACACGCCGCGGTCGGACCCGTCGGTGCCGGATCCCTTCCGGAGCCTTCCCGGTCGCAGCACCATCGGCAGCCGATCCGTACGGGAGGCAGGTCATGGGACGCAGAGGCCGGCGCGCGGTCGTGCTGGGGGCCGGCCTCGCCGCGCTCTTCACCGCCCGGGTGCTGAGCGATTCGTTCGACGAGGTCGTGCTCGTCGATCGCGACACGCTCCCGGACGGGCCGCTGCCGCGCCGCGGCGTTCCGCAGAGCTGGCAGTCCCACGGACTGCACGCCCGCGGACGGGAGATCCTCGAGGGTTTCTTCCCGGGGCTGACGGCGGAGCTGGTGGCGCACGGCGCCTCGCTCGGCGACGTGCAGGCCGACGTCCGCTGGGTCAACGACGGGCACCGCCTCCGGCGGGCGCGCAGCGGGATGGAGGGCATCGCGTTCAGCCGGCCGCTCCTGGAGGACCTCGTCCGCAAACGGGTCCGCGCGACTCCCGGCGTGACGGTGCGCGCCCCCGTGCACGTCCTGCGGCAGACCACCGAAGGGGCACGCGTCACCGGGGTACGGGTGCGCGACCGGAGCACGCCCGGCGACGGCGAGTCGATGCCGGGTGACCTCGTGGTGGATGCCACCGGGCGTGGGTCGCACACCCCGGTCTGGCTGGAGGAACTCGGTTTCCCTGCACCGCGTGAGTCGGCGGTCGAGGTCCGCGTCGGGTACACCACCTGGGAGTTCCCACGTCGACCGGGTGACCTGGGTGGCGACATCGCGGCGATCATCGGGTCCACCGTCGCCGTCCCTCGCTTCGGGGCCATGCTGGCCACGGAGGGCGACCGCTGGCAGGTGACGGCGGGCGGGTACCTCGGCGACCACGCGTCGGCGACCGACGTCGACGCGTTCCGCGCCTTCGCAGCCTCGCTGCCGGCTCCCGATATCGGGGAGCTCGTCGCCGACCGGGATCCCCTCGGACCCGGGCGCCTGCACCGGATCGCCAGCAGCCGTCGCCGGCACTACGAGGGCCTGGCGCGCTTCCCCTCGGGATACCTCGTCATCGGCGACGCCCTGAGCAGCTTCAACCCCGCGTACGGCCAAGGCATGACGGTCGCGGCCGCCGAGGCACTGGCCCTCCAGGACCTGCTGGCCGGACCCGTGGCCGACGAGGACCTGGCGCGCCGGTTCCTCCGCCGGGCGGCTCGCATCGTCGACATCCCGTGGGGCATCGCCGGCGGCGGTGACCTGCGGCTGCCGGGCGTCCCCGGGCGCCGTCCGATCAAGGTGCGGGTCATCAACGCCTACGTCGCCCGGGTCCAGGCCGCCGCCGCCGTGGACGCGGAGGTCGGCCGGGCATTCCTCCGGGTGGCGAACACCGTCGACCAGCCGCAGGCGCTGCTGCGCCCCGCGATCGCCCTGCGGGTGCTGCGGGCGACCGCGTCACGGGGTGGGCGGGAGCTCGCGGAGCCCGGTGGATTACCGGCCGGCACGCCGGTACCGCTGCTGCGCGCGCCCGGGCACCGGGCCACGCCGGCCGGCAAGGCTCCGCCCACCGGCGCCTGAGGTGCCCCCGGTCGGGATCGAACCGACACTCGGACCCTTTTAAGGGGCCTGCCTCTGCCGATTGGGCTACGGGGGCCTCCTGCGCACGCTAGCCGGATGCCGTGCGCGACGTCGGATGCCCGTACGGTGCCGGGTCCTCGTCCTCCGACCCGGGATCCCGTTGGCCGGCTCGTCCCGGTCCCGCACCGCTGCGCCGAGCCCGCGGGGCGGGAGTGCGCGGCCTCGTCCGGCCGGTGCTCGGTCCCCGCCTGCCGGTGGCCGTGCAACGCCCGCTGGCCGGCCCTGGTCAGCCGGCCGACGCCGCTCGCGGAGGACGTGACGGTCACGGCGTCGCGACTCGGCCACCCGGCTCGCCGAGGTGCTCGTCTCCGCGGACGGCGACGCTGACCCGCACCCCCGTCTACAGGCACGGCGGCGGCTCCACCACCGGCTCACCCGCGACGCACCGGGCCGTGGCCACCCACCTGGCCCCGCGAGCGGCGCGACGGTGCACGTCCTGGTACCGGCCGGCCCCCGAGCACCCCTTCCCGGCCGCGGTCGACGACGTCCTCGCCGCTGGCCGGCGACTCCGCCGGCGTCCAGCGCCGAGGATCAGCCGGCCTCCGCGCGCTCCGGGGTGTCGGCGGTCTCGGGGTGGTCGGGCCGCGGCGGCGGCAGCTGGCCGGTGCGCCCGGTGTTGGCCGCGAACACGAACTCACGGCGCGGGTCCTGCAGCTGCCCGAGGGAGATGACCTCGCGGCGGAACAGCGACGCCATTGTCCAGTCGGCGACCACCCGCGCCTTGCGGTTGAAGGTGGGGACCCGGCTGACGTGGTACGTGCGATGCATGAACCACGCGGGCCAGCCCTTGAGCTTCACGCCGTAGACCTGCGCCACCCCCTTGTGCAGCCCGAGGCTGGCCACGGAGCCGGCGTACTTGTGCCGGTAGGGCTCCGGCTGCTGGCCCGTGAGGACGGCGACGATGTTGTCGGCCAGCCGCTTGGCCTGCCGGACGGCGTGCTGCGCGTTGGGCGCGGTGGTGGCGCCGGGCTCGTCCTTGGTGATGTCGGGGACGGCGGCCAGGTCACCGGCCGCCCAGGCGCCGTCCATGCCCTTCACCTGGAGGGTGGCCTCGCACTCGACCCGGCCGCGGCCGTCGACGGGCAGGTCGGTCTCGGTCAGCATCGGGTTGGGCTTGGTCCCCGCCGTCCACACGAGGGTGTCGCTGGGGAACTCGTCGCCGTCGCTGAGCCGGATCACGCACTGGTCAGAGACCGATTCGAGCCGGGTGTTGAGGCGCACGTCCATGCCGCGGGCGGTCAGCTGCTTCACCGTCCAGGCCGCCATGTCGAGGTCGACCTCGGGCAGGATGCGGCCGGTCGCCTCCACGAGCACCCAGTGCATGTCCGACGGCGACAACCGCGGGTAGTAGTGCTCGATCGCGTAGCGGGCCATGTCCTCGAGCTCCGCGAACGCCTCCACGCCGGCGTAGCCGCCGCCCACGAACGTGAACGTGAGGGCACGGGTGCGGACGGCGGGATCGTCGGTGGAGCTGGCGGCGTCCAGCCGGGCCAGCACGTGGTTGCGCAGGAAGATGGCCTCGCCGACGTTCTTGAAGCCGATGCCGTGCTCGGCCAGGCCCGGGATCGGCAGGGTGCGCGCCACCGATCCGGCCGCCATCACCAGGATGTCGTAGGAGAGCTCGTACGGCTTGCCCTCCACCGGCGCGACCTTGGCCCGCCGCTCGGCGTGGCTGAGCCCGGTGACGGCGCCGGTGATCACCCGGCAGCGGTTGAGCGTCCGGCGCAGCGGCACGACCACGTGCCGGGGCTCCACCGAGCCGGCGGCGGCCTCGGGGAGGAACGGCTGGTAGGTCATGTGCGGCTGCGGGTCGACCACGATGATCTCGGCGCGGCCGCGCGAGAGCTTCTTCTGCAGCCGCAGGGCCGTGTACAGGCCCACGTAGCCTCCGCCGACCACGAGGATCACGGGGCGGTGCGACAGTTCCCGAGCCAACTCCCCAGCCATGCCCCGAGCCTAGGCCCGGCGAGCCGACCGGACAGGGTGAGCGTCACTCCCCCGTCGACCTTCCCGCGAGCTCGGTGGCGCGGGCCAGCACGGCGTCCAGCATCGGCTCGGTCAGCCGGCCGGTGAAGGTGTTCTGCTGGCTGACGTGGTAGCTGCCCAGCAGCGTGAGCCGCCCGCGCGGACCCTCGAGCTCCACCTCCGCGCCGTGACCGAACGCCGGTCGCGGCCGCGGCAGCCGGTACCCGGCCGCGGCGAGGACCGGCCACAGCGCCGTCCAGCCGAACCCTCCGAGGACCACGACGACGCGCAGGTCGGGCAGCAGGGCCAGCTCGCGCGCCAGCCACGGTGAGCAGGTGTCGCGCTCCTCCGGCGTGGGGGCGTTGTCGGGCGGGGCGCAGCGCACCGCCGCGGCGATCCGGACCCCGGTCAGCTCGAGGCCGTCGCCGATGTGGGTGGAGGTCGGCTGGCTGGCCAGGCCGGCGCGCCACAGGGCGGCGAAGATCCAGTCGCCGCTGCGGTCACCGGTGAACACCCGCCCGGTGCGGTTGCCCCCGTGGGCGGCCGGCGCGAGCCCGACGACGGCGATCCGGGCGTCGGCCGGTCCGAGCCCCGGCACGGGACGGCCCCAGTAGTCCTGGTCGCGGAAGGAGGCGCGCTTGACCCGTGCCACCTCCTCCCGCCAGGCCACCAGGCGCGGGCAGGCGTAGCAGCCGGAGATCCGGGCGTCGAGGGTGGCCAGGTCGCGCGCGCCGCGGGCGGACCGCGCCACCCCGGCGGGGGTGCGGGTGACCGGGAATCCGCCGGGGTCGCGCGCCACGGTCATGAGCAGACCAGACGGGCGGCTGCCGAGGCACCGCGGGGGTCCTGGACGGGTCCGGGCGAGGACGTTCGACCGGTGTCCCGGAGGTCCGGCCGGCGGACGATTCCCCCACAGCGGTCGCGCGCCCACCGCGTGCCGCGCCGTCCCGGCGAAGGAGGGACGATGTCCGACTCCCAGGTGGTGGTCGAATACGCGATCTCGCGGGACGGGACGCCCATCGGCTTCCGGCGGAGCGGGCACGGCCCGGGCCTCGTGCTGGTCCACGGCACGAGCGCCGACGCCTCACGCTGGGACCCGCTGCTGCCACGGCTGGAGCCTGCGGTGACCGTCTACGCCGTCGACCGCCGCGGACGCGGGGCGAGCGGCGACGGGCCGGACTACTCCCTGGCGGCCGAGGCCGACGACCTGGTCGCCGTGATTGAGGCCGCGGGCGCCCCGGTCGATGTGCTCGGGCACTCCTACGGCGCCCTCTGCGCCGTCGAGGCCGCCCGGCTGACCACCGGGATCCGACGCCTGGTGCTGTACGAGCCCGCGGTGAGGGACCTGGCGCCGCCGGGGTTCACCGACCGGCTGGAGGAACTGGCGCGGGCGGGACGGCGTGAGGACGTGGTGACGATGCTGCTCCGTGACCTCGCCGGGTTGACGGAGAAGCAACTGACCGAGGTCCGGGCGCTGCCCTCGTGGGCCGGCCGGGTCGCCGCCGCGCACACCGTCGCGCGGGAGCAACGTGCGGAGGAGGGCTATCGGTTCCAGCCGGCGCGGTTCGCCGGCGTCAAGGTGCCCACCCTGATGCTGACCGGCACGGAGAGCCCGCCGGAGATGCAGGAGTCCACCTCCCTGCTGGCGTCGGCCCTGCCGGACGTGCGAGTGCGTCGGCTGGCCGGCCAGGGACACGCCGCGATGCAGACGGCCCCGGATCTCTTCCTGCGCGAGGTGCTCGGCTTCCTGCAGGCGGACCGGGTGTGACCGTCAGCCCCGGGCCAGGCGCAGGGCGATCCCGTCGAGGATGTCGTGCTCGGAGACGACGACCTCGGGGAGCCCGAACCCGTCCATGAGCACCCGGAGGATCAGGGCACCGGCGCCGATGACGTCGACCCGGCCGGGATGCATGACCGGCATCGCGGCCCGGTGCTCACGGGTCGCCGCGAGCAGGTCCGCGGTCACCCGCCGGACGGTCGCCACGGGGATCCGCGAGCCGTGGATCGCCTGCGGGTCGTACTTCGGGAGCCCGAGGGCGATCGCGGCCACCGTGGTCACCGACCCCGCCACACCCACGAGGCTGCCGGCCTCTGTCACCGGCACCGCTGCCGCCACGTCGGCCAGCGCGGCACGGATGTCGTCCTCGGCCCGGCGGATCTGGTCGGCGGTCGGTGGATCGTCGTGCAGATGGCGCTCGGTCAGCCGGACGCAGCCGATGTCGACCGACCGGGCCGCGCGCACGCCGGCCGCGTCGCCGAGCACGAACTCCGTCGAGCCCCCGCCGATGTCCACCACCAGGAAGGGCGGCCGCGGCGGGGGCGCGCCGTGGGCCGCGGCCGCGGCGGCCAGGGACGCGGTGGCGCCCAGGAACGACAGCTCGGCCTCCTCCCGGCCGGTGATCACGTCTGGCGGACGGCCGAGCGTGGCCAGGACCATCTGCTCGAAGTCGGCCCGGTTGGCCGCGTCGCGGCTGGCGCTGGTGGCCGCCATGCGGACCGCCGTGGCGCCCAGCTCGCGGGCGGTCTCGGCGTAGCGCGCCAGCGCCGCCCGGGTGCGCTCGATGGCCTCCGGGGCGAGCCGGCCGGTGGCGTCGACGCCCTGACCGAGCCGGACGACCTCCATGCTGCGGACCAGGTCGGTGTGTGCGCCGGCCGGGGGCACGTCGGCGACGAGCAGCCGGATGGAGTTGGTGCCGCAGTCGATGGCGGCGACCCGTGTCATGCCTCGTCCTCGGCGGGCTGCATCCCCTCGGCCGGTTGCGCGCACGGCCCCGCGGCCCACCACTCCCCCATCTCCTCGACCGCACGGTCGCCGATGGGGTTGACGCCGGGGCCGGCGGCCAGGGCGTGGCCGGCGAGCGCGTGCAGGCACTTGACGCGGTCGGGCATCCCGCCGGCGGTCATCCGGGTGGGCAGCACGTCCCGCGCGTCGCGCGTGGCGAGGTAGGCCTCGTGCGCCCGCCGGTAGCCGGCGGCGAGCTCGGGATCGGTGGCGAGCTCCTCCTGCCACTCGCGCATCCGGCCGGCCGACTCCAGCCGGCTGGCCGCCGCGGTGGCCCGCGGGCAGGTCAGGTAGTAGAGCGTCGGGAACGGCGTGCCGTCCTCGAGCCGTGGCGAGGTCTCGACGACGTCGGGCTGCCCGCACGGGCACCGGTGCGCCACCGCCACCAGGGCGCGCGGCGGGCGGCCGAGCTGCCGGGCGACGATGTCCCGCTCGGCCTCGGTGACGGGGGTGTGCACCAGGAGAGTCTGCGGCAGGCGGTCAGCAGGCCGCGCACAGCCCCCCTCCAGGCCCCGCTGCAGGGGCCCGCGCCGAGCGTGCGAGGCGTGGGGGGCAGCGGGGTCCTCTTACGAGGCGCGGGAGGCAGCGGGGTCTTCTCACGAGGGTGGGGAGGACGGGTCCTTCTGCTCACCCGTCGGCATCGGCGAGCGACTGCATGAGTCCCTCGTACCAGGGCAGCTCGGCGTCCCGGCCGGCGTCGGCCAGCGTGCCGGCGTCACCCTCCACCGCCTCGCCGTCGACGACCACCACGAGCCGGTCGCCCGGGAGGACGTAGGTGAGCCGCTCGCGCGCCTGCCGCTCGGCGTACGCCGGGTCGGACTGCCGCTCGAGCTGCTCGCGCAGGTCGGCGGCGCGCTGGTCCAGCTCACGCCCCTCGGCGGCGAGCTGCTCCAGCTCCGCCTGCCCGGCCAGGTACTGGCGGATCGGACCGGCCAGGGTCAGCGCCAGTAGCAGGATCAGCCCACCGAGCAGCACGGCCCGGCCGGTGACGAGCGGCCGTCGGCGCTGCGGCGTCCCCGCGGACCGCGGCGCCCGGCGGCCCGGGCGCCGGACGCCCGGGCGGCTGGCGGTGGCCGCCCGCACGTTGGTCCCCACCGGGCGCGTCGAGTGCACCCGCGGAGCCCGGCCGGTGCTGCGCCGCGCGTCGGCCGGAGGGCCGCCCCGCCGGCCCCGGACGCTGCTCATCCGCTGGTGCTCATCCCGCTGCAGTCGGTCCGGCCGCTGTCGAGCCGGCAAGGCGCGGGAACGCGGCGGCGCCGGCGTAGCGGGCGGCGTCGTCGAGCTCCTCCTCGATGCGCAGCAGCTGGTTGTACTTGGCGACGCGCTCGCTGCGCGCGGGGGCGCCGGTCTTGATCTGCCCGCAGTCGGTGGCGACGGCGAGGTCGGCGATCGTGGTGTCCTCGGTCTCGCCGGAGCGGTGGCTCATCATGCAGCGGTAGCCGTTGCGGTGGGCCAGGTTGACCGCATCCAGCGTCTCGGTCAGCGTGCCGATCTGGTTCACCTTGACCAGCAGCGCGTTGGCGGCCCCGCGGGCGATGCCGTCGGCCAGGCGGGCCGGGTTGGTGACGAACAGGTCGTCGCCCACGATCTGCACCCGGTCGCCGAGGGCGCCGGTGAGCGCGATCCAGCCGTCCCAGTCCTCCTCGGACAGCGGGTCCTCGATCGAGACGATCGGGAAGGCGGAGACGAGCTCGGTGTAGTAGTCGACGAGGTACTCCGCCGACCGGGACTGGCCCTCGAAGTCGTAGCCGCCCTCCTGGTGGAACTCGGTGGCCGCCACGTCGAGCGCGAAGGCGATGTCGGTGCCGAGGGCGTACCCGGCCTTGTCCACCGCGTCGGCGATGAGCTCCAGCGCGTCGCGGTTGCTGGGCAGGTCCGGCGCGAAGCCGCCCTCGTCGCCGAGGCCGGTCGCCAGCCCGCGGCCCTTCAGCACCGACTTGAGGGCGTGGTAGGTCTCGGTGCCCATGGCCAGCGCCTCGGCGAACGTCGCGGCGCCGATGGGGGCGATCATGAACTCCTGCACGTCGACGTTGCTGTCGGCGTGGGCCCCACCGTTGAGGATGTTCATCATCGGCACGGGCAGCAGGTGCGCCGACGGGCCGCCGACGTAGCGGAACAGGGGCAGGCCGGCCGAGTCGGCGGCGGCCCGCGCGACCGCGAGGCTGACGCCGAGGATGGCGTTGGCGCCGAGCCGGGACTTGTCCGGCGTCCCGTCCAGGTCGATCAGCCGCTGGTCGACCAGCCGCTGCTCGCTGGCCTCGTAGCCGACGAGCTCGGGTCCGATGACGTCGAGGACGCCGTCGACGGCCTTGGTCACCCCCTTGCCGCCGTAGCGCTCACCCCCGTCACGCAGCTCGACGGCCTCGAAGGCACCCGTCGAGGCGCCGCTGGGCACGGCGGCCCGGGCGATGGTCCCGTCGTCGAGGGCGACCTCGACCTCGACGGTGGGGTTTCCGCGCGAGTCGAGGATCTCCCGCGCGCCTACGGCATCGATGGTCGGCACGGAGGCAGCCTAACCACCCGCACGCCGGGGCAGCGCCAGCCCGGCCCCGGCGCGCGGCCTCGGGTGATCAGCGCGCCGGAACGGGCTCGGCCGTGCGGCCGGCCGGCTCCTGGTCCGAGGGCCCGCTGAAGGCCCTCGACCGCTCCCTCGCCTCGCTGCTGCCGGTGAACAGCGCGGCGTTCTCCGGGGCCGGGGCCGCCCGGGACGGCCGGGCCGGCGGCGTCCCGCCGTCCAACCGGAGCCGCGGCAGGCCGTACCCGTGGTCGCGCTGCAGCCAGACGACCAGTCCCTCGCGGACGTGGCAGCGCAGGTCGAACAGGGTCGGCCCGTCCTTGGCGCTGACCAGCGCCCGCACCCGGACGACGGAGCCGACCGCGTCGGTCACCTGCAGGATCCCCACGCGGCCGTCCCACAGGTCGTTCCCGTCCAGGAGTCGGGCGAGCTCGGCCCGCATCCGGTCGAACGGCACGCTCCAGTCCACGTCGATCTCCACCGAGCCGAGGACCGCCGACTGGGTGCGGGTCCAGTTCTCGAACGGGGTGCTGGTGAAGTAGGTGGACGGCAGCACCATGCGCCGGTCGTCCCAGATGTGGACGACGACGTAGGTGAGGGTGATCTCCTCGATCCGGCCCCACTCGTCCTCGACCACCACGACGTCGTCGACCCGGATGGCGTCGGTGAAGGCCAGCTGGAGCCCGGCGAAGACGTTGGCCAGCGAGGTCTGCGCGGCCAGGCCGGCGACGATCGAGATGACACCGGCGCTGGCCAGGATGCTGGCACCGGCGGCACGGGCCGACGGGAACGTCAGCAGCATCGCCGCGGCGGCGAGGACGGCGACGATCACGACGGCCAGCCGGCGCAGCAGCGAGATCTGGGTGCGCACCCGGCGTGCGTGCCGGTTGTCGACGACGTCGACGTCGTACCGGGCCAGGGCGAGGTCGGCGACCACGAACACGGCCACCGCCAGGAACCAGCCGACGGTGGCGATCAGGGCGAGCCCCAGAACGCGGACGACCGGCCCGTGCCAGCCGCCCAGCACCGGCGCCGCGTCGAGGACGAGGGTCACCGCCGCCAGCACCAGCAGCGCGCGCAGCGGCGTGCGGCCGCGCCGGGACAGGCCGGCGACGGCCGGCGACCGCCGCGCGAGCCGACGCACCAGAGCGCCGATGAGGACCCCGGCCAGCCAGGCGAGCGCGGCCGCGGCGGCGAGGACCACGAGCACCTGCCAGGTCTGCGTGGGCATGTGGCTCTGCACCTCATCGATATCGGTGGCGGAGAGGCCGGTGGCGGACGGATCGGCGGCAGACGGGGAAGATCCGCGGAACAGCGGAATCGCTCCTTTCGGACAGCGGCCGGTGGACGGGTCCGCGGCGCTGCGGTTCGGGGCGGGCGTGCTGGAGGGGCGCATCGGCGCGCCGGGCCCACGGCAACCCCGGGACACGGGGGGCGGACCGGCCCCTGAGGGGCGCAGCTCCACGCTAGGTGGTGCTTCCCCGGCCCGTCACCCGGAACTCCGTGGGCTGCACCACAGCTTTCCGTACCGGAAGCTGCGGTGGGCGCCGCCGCTTCCGGTACGGAAAGCGGGGTCGCGGGGTCACGCGCCGGCGCGGGCGGCGGCCTCGGCGTCGAGCTCGCCGGCGTAGCGGCGGACGGCCTCGCGGAGGGCGTCCTCGACGTCCCAGCCGCGGTGCTCGGCGGCCGTGACGACGGCGAGCAACCGCTCCCCCAGCTCCTCGGGGCTGGCCGTCGTGAGCTCGGCCGGCTCGGGGGTGCGCAGGCCGGCGCGGGCCGCGCGCCGGACGAGCGCCGCTCCCCAGGCGGCGGCGGGCTGGGACCGGGAGACGCCCTCGGTCGGCGAGCGGCGCTGCTTCTCGGCCCGCTTGATCTCCTCCCAGCCCTCCTCGACCTCGGTCACGTTCCGGGGCCCCGCGTTCCCGAACACGTGCGGATGCCGGCGGACCAGCTTGTCGACCAGGTCGCCGGCCACCGCATCGACGTCGAACCGGCGTTCCGGCGAGGCCTCGGCGGCGACGCGTGCGTGGAACACCACCTGCAGCAGCACGTCCCCGAGCTCCTCCCGCATGGCCACCGGGTCGTCGTCGACGATCGCGTCGTAGGCCTCGTGGGCCTCCTCGAGGAGGTAGCCGCGCAGCGAGGCGTGGGTCTGCTCGGCGTCCCACGGGCAGCCGCCCGGCGAGCGCAACCGGTCCATGACGGCGACGACGTCCAGCAGCCGCGAGCCCACCGGCTCGGGGGCGCCGTCGACGACGTCGGCCCCCTCCGGCACCTCGCCGGGCGTCGCGAGGAGGACGACGTCGCCGGCGAGGTCCTGCGGGTCGGGAACGTCGGTGACGTCCCATCCCGCGGCCCGCAACACCGCCGCCGTCCCGGCGGCACCGGGCAGCGCGGCCAGGGGCCCTCCGGCCGTGACCGCGCGCCAGCCGGCGGGGCAGAGCAGGCCTGGGAGACGGGGGCTGACGGTGACGACGAGGGCGACGGGCACCCGGTCAGTCTCCGGGACCGTCGCGCCGGGGCCTACTCGGCCGGGGCCGCGGCGCTCTCCTCGTCGCCGAGGATGTCCACGACGCCGCCGTCGCCGGGCACGAGCCGGCCGTCCTCCAGCACGCCGTAGCGTGGGTTCACGGTGACCCCGAGGTCCTCGCGCACCTCCTGGACGACCCGGTTGCCGGCCTCCTCCACCGACTCGGAGGCCTCGTTCTCCAGCCGCGGGCGCACCTCCTCGAACGACGGGTAGACGGTGCCTGCGACGAACGTGACGACGATGCCGCCGGTCTCGGGGACGGGGGTCGTGAATCCCGTGTTGGGCGCCGCGGCGGCGATGCCCTCGGCCAGGACGCCCGGCACGTCGTCGGGCCCCCGGGACTCCAGCGCGGGAAGGGTCGTCGGCCCGGGGTACTGCGCCGCGACCGCGGGGTAGTCCGCGGGCGCCGCGGTGAGCTGGGCGAGCACGGCGTCGGCGGTGGCCTGGTCGGGCACCGTGATGTAGCCGAAGGACACCTCGGCGAGGCTCTCCCGGACCTCGGCGTACCGGGCCCGCAGCGCCTCGTCGGAGAGGGCCTCGGCCTCGCCCTGGATCTCGGCGATCTCCCGGCGCACGAGCTGCTGCCGCACGTTCTCGAAGACGTCCTCGCGCCCGATGCCCTGCTGGGCCAGCTGGCCGAACACCGCGTCGGGGTTGTCCTCGCCGAGCAGCTGCTCGATCCGGGCCCGGACCTCGGCGTCGTCCACCTCGATGTCGTAGCGGTCGGCGGCCACCGCGTAGACCTCCTCCTGCACCAGCAGGCCGAGCACACGGCGGGTGAACCCGTCGGGGTCGGTCTCGGCGAAGGCGGCGACGGCGTCGTCGCCGAGCCGCTGGTCGACGGCCGACTCCAGCTCGCCGACCGTCACCTGGGTGTCCCCCACGTAGGCGGCGACGCTGGGCGAGGTGCGGCAGCCGGAGAGGCCGACCGCCGTGACGGCCAGGAGGAATCCGGAGACCAGCACCCGGGGAGCGCGACGCTTCAGCACAGCCGCGAGACTCCCACACGTGACGGCGATCATGGCGTCGTGACCACCGATCCGGCCGGAACGGTGGTCCCGGCGCCATGATCGCGGGGCTGCGCGGTCCAGGAGGCGGCGGCTCAGGCCCCCTGCAGGGCCCCGTCCCGAGCCTGCGGGTGGTGGGGGGCAGCGGGTCCTTCACCGAGGACGGCCCGCAGCGTCGCGTGCAGGTTCTCCAGCAGGGCCACGTCGCGCAGCGGGGTGCGCCGGTCGGGGCCGACCGGCACCTTGAGCGAGATCGTCTGGACGGCGGCCTTGTAGGAGGCGCCCTCGGCGAGGCGGGCCAGCCGCATCTGCTTGGACTCCGGCAGCGTGACCGGGCTGATCCGGATCGCGCGCCCCTGCAGCGACACCTCGGTGATGCCCAGCGCCCGCATCGCCGTCCGGAAGCGGGCGACGGCCAGCAGGTTGAGGACCGGGGCCGGCGGGGCGCCGTAGCGGTCGGTGAGCTCATCGAGCACCGCCTGCGCCTGGTCGTCGTCCTGGATGGAGGCGACCTTCCGGTAGGCCTCCATGCGCAGCCGCTCGCCGGGCACGTAGTCGTGCGGCAGGTGGGCGTCCACCGGCAGGTCGACCCGCACCTCGACCGGCTCGACCGGCGCCGACTCGCCGGTGACCTGGGCGCGGTAGTCGGCCACCGCCTCGCCCACCAGCCGGACGTAGAGGTCGAACCCCACCCCGGCGATGTGACCGGACTGCTCGCCGCCGAGCAGGTTGCCCGAGCCGCGGATCTCCAGGTCCTTCATCGCGACCGCCATGCCGGCGCCGAGGTCGGTGTTGTGCGCGATGGTGGTCAGCCGGTCGACCGAGGTCTCGGTGAGCGTGCGGGTCGGGTCGTAGGTGAAGTAGGCGTATGCCCGCTCCCGCCCACGGCCGACCCGGCCGCGGATCTGGTGCAGCTGGGAGAGGCCGAAGGTGTCGGCGCGGTCGACGATCAGGGTGTTGGCGTTCGGGATGTCCAGGCCCGACTCGACGATCGTCGTCGCGACGAGGACGTCGTACTCCTTCTCCCAGAACCCGACCATGATCCTCTCGAGCTCGTGCTCCTTCATCTGGCCGTGGCCGACCGCCACCCGGGCCTCGGGCACCAGGTTGCGGATCTTGGCCGCGGCCTTGTCGATCGACTGCACGCGGTTGTGGATCACGAACACCTGGCCGTCGCGCAGCAGCTCGCGGCGGATGGCGGCGGCCATCTGCTTGTCGTCCCACGCGCCGACGTAGGTCAGCACCGGGTGCCGCTCCTCGGGCGGGGTGAGGATCGTCGACATCTCGCGGATGCCGGTCAGTGACATCTCCAGCGTGCGCGGGATCGGGGTGGCCGACATCGACAGGACGTCGACCGCCGTCCGCATCGTCTTCAGGTACTCCTTGTGCTCGACGCCGAAGCGCTGCTCCTCGTCGACGATCACCAGGCCGAGGTCCTTGAACCGCGTGGTGGGCTGCAGCAACCGGTGCGTGCCGACCAGGACGTCGACCTCGCCGGCGGCGAGCTCCTCGAGGATCTGCCGCGACTCCGCGTCGGACTGGAACCGGGAGAGCACGCGGACCTTCACCGGGAACTGGCCCATCCGCTCGGAGAAGGTCTTGTAGTGCTGGTTGGCCAGCAGCGTCGTCGGCACGAGGACGGCGACCTGCTTTCCGTCCTGCACGGCCTTGAACGCGGCCCGGACGGCGATCTCGGTCTTCCCGTAGCCGACGTCGCCGCAGATGATCCGGTCCATCGGCACCGGCTGCATCATGTCGGCCTTGACCTCGTCGATGGCGCCGAGCTGGTCGGGGGTCTCCTGGAACGGGAAGGCGTCCTCGAGCTCGCGCTGCCACACGGTGTCGGGGCCGAACGCGTGCCCCTTGGTGGCCATCCGCGCCGAGTAGAGCCGGATGAGTTCGGCGGCGATCTGCTTGACCGCCTTGCGGGCCTGGTTCTTGGTCTTCTGCCAGTCGGCGCCACCCAGCTTGGACAGCGCCGGCGCCTCACCGCCGACGTAGCGGGTGAGCTGGTCGAGGGCGTCGGTGGGCACGAAGAGCCGGTCGGGGGGCTGGTTCCGCCGGGAGGGCGCGTACTCGACGATCAGGTAGTCGCGCTGCCCGCCGTTCACGGTGCGGCTGATCATCTCGATGTAGCGGCCGATGCCGTGCTGCTCGTGGACGACGAGGTCGCCCGGCTGCAGCTGGGCGAGGTCGACGGCGTTGCGGCGGCGGGCCGGCATCTTCACGGCGTCGCGCATCGAGGTGCCGCGCTGGCCGGTGAGGTCGTGCTCGGTGAGCAGCGCCAGGCCGATGCCCGGGAAGGCGAAGCCGGACTCCAGGTTGCCCTGGGTGACGTGGGTGAGACCGGCGTCGGGGGGGCCGGGGATGTCGGGCACCAGCCGGACCCCGAGGTCGGCCTCGGTGAACTGGTCGGCCGCGCGCTGGGCGGGTCCGGGACCGGCGAAGGTGACGACCACCCGCCAGCCCTCGCGGGTCCAGCCGCGCACCTTGTCGATGGCGCGCGGTAGATCGCCGGAGAACCGGTCGACGGTGGTCGCGTCGAGGGTGACGTGCTCGTCGTCGTCCTCGGACTGCAGGGTGAAGGCGCCGGTGGTCCACCAGGGCAGCCCGCGCATCCGGGCCGCCGTCTCGATCTCGGCGAGGTCGCGGAAGGACGAGGCACCGAGGTCGATCGGCGCCTGGCCGGCCTCCGCCGCCGTCGACCAGGACGCGGCCAGGAACTCCTCGGCCGTGCGGACCAGGTCCGCGGCGCGGCTGCGGACCCGCTCGGGGTCGCACACCACCACGTGGGTGCCCCCCGGCACGAGGTCGGTGAGCAGTTGCATCTCGCCCGTGACGAGCGCCGGGATCAGCGACTCCATGCCCTCGACGGCGATGCCCTCGGCCAGCTTGCCGAGGATCTCGGCCAGCCCCGGGTGCTGGACGGCCAGCGTGGCGGCGCGCTCCCGCACCTCCGGGGACAGCAGCAGCTCGCGGCAGGGCGGGGCCCACAGGCGCTCGGGACGCTCGTCGAGGGAACGCTGGTCGGCGGCGGAGAAGTAGCGCAGCTCGTCGACCTCGTCGCCCCAGAACTCCACGCGCACCGGGTGCGGCTCGGTGGGCGGGAAGACGTCGAGCAACCCACCGCGGACGGCGAACTCACCGCGCTTCTCCACCAGCTCCACGCGGGTGTAGGCGGCATCGGTCAGCGCACGCGCGACGTCGTCGAGCTCGGCGGTGTCGCCCGGCTCGAGCTCGACCGGGACCAGCTCGCCGAGCCCGGGGGCGAGCGGCTGGAGGACGCTGCGGACCGGTGCGACCAGCACGTCGATCGTGCCGTTCTCCCCCGGGTGCGTCAGGTCGCGCAGGACCGCCAGCCGCCGGCCCACTGTGTCCGCGCGCGGGCTGAGCCGCTCGTGCGGCAGCGTCTCCCAGGCGGGGAAGGTCTCGACCCGCCGTCCCGGGACGAAGCAGCGCAGCTGGTCGGCGACCTGATCGGCGTCCCGCTCCCCCGCCGTCACCACGAGGACCGGCACGCCGGCACCCGGGTGCTGCTCCGCGAGAGCGGCGGCGACCAGCGGCTGGACCGGCGGCGGCGCCGTGACGGCCAGCGAGGCGCGGCCGGCCGCGGCGACCACCCGCGCCATGCCGGGGTCGGTGAGGACGACGTCGAGCACGCCGCGCAAGGTCACGCTTTTTCTCCCGGGAGCTCGGAGCCGCACACGCGCCGCCGACTGCGGCAGGGGCCGAGGACCCAGGTTAGTCCGCGCCCGCGCACCTCGCCCTCGTCGTGCGGGGCCTGCTCGTCCTCACCCCGGGATCCCGCGACGGCGGCGCGCCCCCGGTCGGGAGGCAGCCCGTTCGGCGTCCCCCCAATCCGGGTGAGCCGTGACCGAGAAGTGATTCCTGACCACGGTACGTGGTCGCACGCTGGTCCTTGTCGTGCGGGGCCGCCCCCGCCACGGCGGACGGCGGGGCCCCCGGGCCGGCCACACGGAAGGGGGACCCGGTGACGATCCCGGCTGAGCTGGTACCTGTCGGCACCGTCTCCGTGATGCCCATGACCGAGGCCGAGGTCGCCGACCACGTCGCCACCGCCTGGCAGCACGGCGAGGGCGGCTCGATCCTGACCGTCAACGTCGACATCCTGCGGTCGCTCTCCCGCAACAGCGAGCTCGCCGCGCTCGCCGAGGACGCCGAGATCGTGGTGGCCGACGGCATGCCGCTGGTCTGGGCCGCCTCGCTGGCCGGCTACACCGTGCCGGAGCGGGTCACCGGCGCCTCCCTCGTGTCCACCCTCGCCGAGACCGCCGCCGGGGCGTCCCGCACCGTGTACCTCGTCGGCGGTGAGCCCGGCGTGCCCGAAGCCGCCGGCCGGGCGCTGCTCGCTCGCTTCCCCGGGCTGCGCATCGCCGGCGCGGACTCTCCCCCGTTCGGGTTCGAGAACGATCCGCAGCAGCTCGCGGCCCTGGTCGATCGCATCGCGGCCGCGCGGCCCGACCTCGTCCTCGTCGGCCTGGGCTTCCCCAAGCAGGAACGGCTGATCGCCCGGCTGCGACCACGGCTGCCCGCCGCCTGGATGCTGGGCTGCGGCGCCGGCATCCCGTTCGCGGCGGGACAGTTCCGCCGCGCGCCCGCCTTCCTCCAGCGGATCGGTGCCGAGTGGCTGCACCGGCTGCTCCTGGAGCCCCGCCGGCTGGCGCGGCGCTACCTCCTGCACGACCTGCCCTTCGCGGTCCTGCTCCTCACCACCGCGCTCGCCGTGCGGGTCGGCCGGAGCCGCCCGCTGCTGCCGCCCGACGACGCGCTGCCGGCCCGCCAGCCGGCGTCTCGCTGAGGTGGGCACCGCGTCCTCCCGGCACGAGCGGCCACTGGCCGTCGTCGTCGTCACCTACCGCAGCGCCGGCCTGATTGCGGAGTGCTTGCAGTCGGTCGCCGCGGCCCTCCAGGCTGCCGGTCGCCGCGACGCCCGGGTCGTCGTGGTCGACAACGCGTCGACCGACGACACCGTCGCCACCGCGCGGGCCGCCGCTCCGGGCGCGACGGTGATCGCGCGCGGCACGAACGACGGGTTCGCCGCCGGCGTGAACGCCGGCCTCGCCGCGGCCCCGGGACACGACGTCCTCGTGCTCAACCCCGACGTCCGCCTCGAGCCGGAGGCGATCGGACACCTGCTGGACCAGCTGGCGGAGCCCGGGACCGGGATCGCCGTCCCCCGGCTGCTCGGCGCGGACGGGCGCTTGCAGCACTCGCTGCGGCGAGAGCCCTCCGCGGCCCGGACTCTGGGCGAGGCAGTCCTCGGCGGACGTCGCGCCGGACGTCTGGCCGCGTTCGGCGAGGTCGTCACCGACGACCGGGTGTACGCGCGGTCGGCGACCCCGGACTGGGCCACCGGCGCCGCCTGGCTGGTGTCCGCCGAGTGCCTCGCGGCGCTCGGACCGCTGGACGAGCGCTACTTCCTCTACTCGGAGGAGACCGAGTTCATGCTCCGCGCCCGCACGCACGGGTTCGCGGTCCGCTACACGCCCGACGCGGTCGCCGTCCACATCGGCGGCGAGCAGTCGACCGCCCCCGCGCTGTGGGCCCTGTCGGTGACCAACCGGGTTCGGCTGCAGCGCGAGCGCCTCGGCACCGCCGCCGCCCTGCGGATGTGGGGGGCGGCGCTCGTCAACGAGTCGGTGCGAGCCCTGGTCCGCCGGGGGCCCGCCGGCGCCACGCACCGGGCGGCGCTGCGCGACCTGCTGCGCATGGACCACTGGCCCGGGCGCCCAGCCGCTCCGGCATCCCGCGGTCCCGACTACGTCTGCTTCGCGGCCCAGGACTGGTGGTACCACAACACCGCGCACTCGGACTTCCAGCTCATGCGGTCGGTCGCCGAGCAGCGGAAGGTGCTGGTGGTCAACAGCATCGGCATGCGGATGCCGGCACCCGGCCGCAGCACGCACGTGACCCGCCGGCTCCTGCGCAAGCTGCGCAGCGTCGCCAAGCTGGTGCGGCGCCCGGTGCCCGGCCTGCCGGGCTTCCACGTGATGTCGCCGCTGCCGCTCCCCTTCTACGGATCCCCCGCCCTGCGCCGGGTCAACGCCACGCTGGTCCGGGCGCAGGTGCGCCTGGTCTGCCGCCTGCTCGGCATCCGCCGGCCGGTGGTCGTGGTGACGATCCCGACCGCGTGGGACGTGGTCGCGCCCATGCGTCGCACGGCGTTGGTCTACAACCGGTCTGACAAGCACTCCGACTTCCCCGAAGGCGACCGGGCGACCCTCGAGGCGCTGGAGGCGCAGCTGCTGGAGCACTCCGACTGCGTCCTCTACGTCAGCCGGGCCCTCATGGCCGACGAGCGCGCGCTCACCGGGGACCGTGCCGCGTTCCTCGACCACGGCGTGGACGTGGACCACTTCCGGCCCCGGCCGGCCGAGGAGCTGCCCGCGGACCTGCGCGCCGTCCCCGGACCGCGGATCGGGTTCTTCGGCGCCCTGGACGACTACGTCGTGGACTTCGACCTGCTCGAGCACGTCGCCGGGGAGATCCCCGAGGCGTCCCTCGTGCTCGTCGGTGACTCGACCTACCCGATGGAGCGCTTCGCCCGCTACGGGAACGTGCACTGGCTCGGCCGCCGCCCGTACGAGGAGATCCCGGCCTACGGCTCGGGCTTCGACGTGGCGATCATGCCGTGGGTGGACTCGCCTTGGATCCACCGCTCGAATCCGATCAAGCTCAAGGAGTACCTCGCTCTCGGCCTCCCCGTGGTGAGCACGGAGTTCGCCGAGCTGGACGGCTACCGCGACCGGGTGCGCGTGGCGACCGACGCGGGGGGGTTCGTCGCGGCGATCCGCGAGTCGCTGGAGTTCGGGCCGCTGCTGGACCCGGGGAAGCTGCGGGAGTCGGTCCTGGATTACTCGTGGCGCTCGCGCGCCGAGGTGCTCACCGCCGAAGCCGAGGGCTGACGCCGGCGCGCAACGGCGCCGCTCCGTGTGAGCGCCCGGTCAGGCGTCGACGAGCGCGCCGCCCTGCGGGTACGCCCCGGTGACCGCCGTCCCCTTCCGGCGCTCGCGGCCCACGATCCGCCACAGTGCCGCCAGCAGCCCGATGAGGACGAACGTGAGAGCCCGGCCGGTCGGAAAGCTGAGGGCGTCGTAGGTGAGCCAGGTCGACGCCGCCACCGCCACCCCGGCGAGCAGGGACGCCGCGAGCTCCCGGTCGTCGTCCCGGTCGACGCCGGCAGCGACCCGCCGGGCCCGCAGGGCGAAGCCCGCGGCGAGCAGGAACAGCGCCGCGTACGCGACCTGCCCGATGATGCCGATCTCGACCGTCCCCAGCAGCACCTGGTTGTCGATGTAGCCGTAGCGCTCAGGCATGAAGGTGCCGAAGCCCCGGCCGAAGAGCGGGCGCTCGGCGATCACGTCGAGGGCGCGTTCGAGGCCTGCCTGGCGGGACTTGATGCTCGTGTCGCCGCCCGGCTCCAGCAGGAATCCGCGCAGCGTCCCGATGAGACCGGGCACCACGCCGCTGAAGGCGACCAGGCCGACGCCACCCGCGGCGAGGAGGCGGATCCGCCGGCACCAGGTCCACGTCGGCAGGAGGACGGCCAGGGCGACGATGACGCCGACGACACCGGTGCGCGACACGGTCATCGGGATCGCCACGGCGACCAGCACGAGGCAGCCGCCCCACCAGATGCGGGCGTGACCGACCGCGCGCAGGAACAGCCACAGGGCAAGCGGGAGCACCATGACGAGCACGACCGCGAGTTCGATCGGGTGCGAGGTGGTGCTGACCACACGGGTGAATCCGGCCCGGGCGGAGTCGAAGACCACCGGCGTGAAGGTCAAACCGGGCAGATGGAGCTTGGCCGCGAGGTCCAGCCCCAGCCCGAACTCCACGATGCCGACCGCGGCCACGACGGCGCCGGCGGACACGATGGCCGTCACGGCCCTCCGCAGCGCCGCCCGGTCGCGGACGACCTCGGCGGCGATCAGGGCCACGCCGATCACCGACACGATCGTCAGCAGCCCCCGGTCGGCCGCTCGGGCCTCGACCACGTCCAGCGGACGGAAGCCGGCGGCGACGTAGCTGACCATCGTCGTGAGCACGACCGCCAGCAGCGCCCAGCGCAGGGGTGTGCTGCGGGCGATCCGGGGACGGCCGGTGACGAATCCGAGGGCCCAGAGCGCCATGCAGGAGAGCCCGACGAGCGAGGCCGGTGTCCCGGCGACGCCGAGCGGCTCGATCCGGAAGCGCGCGGGGACCACGAGGAGCACCACGACGAGGACCAGGAACACCTGCGAGGCCCGCACACCGCCCCGGAACGTCCAGGCCAGCGCGGCGAGGACGAGGAGGCCGCCGAGGAGGAGCGGCCCTCGCCCCGCCGACGTCGCCAGCGCGCCGAGGACGATCAGCGCCGCTCCCGCGCCGACTACCGCCGGACCCGCGTACCTCAGCCGCGCGGGCGGCACCTCAAGCCTCGGGATAGCCGAGTCCACCGATCCGCTCCCCCGTCCGCGCCGGAGCGGCGCCCACGGGCTCCAGGTCGCGGGCGGGACCGGTTCCGCCGTCGGCCGAGGCGCCGGACGCCGGCGGTCGGGACGCATTCGGCGCACCCGTGCCGACGGCTTCCCGGGCGGTCTCCCCCGCCGGGCGGCTGCCGCGCTGCCGGCGCAGGCTCTCCAGGAGGACGACGACCGCGGCGCTGACGCCCAGCCCGATGGCCGCCGCCACGCCGGTCAGCTTCGTGCGGTCGCTGGTGAGGGGCACCGCCGCGCTGGGGGTGGTGAGGCTGGTGACCGTGATCAGCGTCCCCTCGGGAGCGCCGGCCTCCTGCTGGCGCAGCTGCAGTTCGGCCGCGAGCTGCCGGCCGACCAGGTCGACGTCGCGGGAGGCGGCGGCACCGTCGGATCCCGCCGCCGTCAGCTCGAGGATGACGCCGCCGCCGTAGGGGGCGACGGCGACGGTCGTCGTGCTCTGGACGCCCGCCTCCTGGAGCGCGGCCAGGAAGGCGTCACTGCTGCTGACGTTGGCCAGCGCCGAGGCGGCCACCTGGGTCGAGAGCACACCCACGCTCAGGTAGGGATTCACCGGCACGGGCTCGGAGGTGTCGTGCAGGCTCTGCTTGGGCAGCAGCACGATCATCGTGGCCTGCGACTGGTAGGTCACCGGCACCCGCTGCCATACGAACGCCGTCGCCGCCGCCGTGAGCGCGAGCATCAGCGCGATGACGCCGACGTTCCGGCGCAGAGCTGCCAGCGCTTCCCCAAGACTCACCGATCCCCCTCGTGTGCCGGAGCGGCGTGTCGCGCCCTCCAGGGCCGTGGCCCTGTCCCCCGATAGTCGTGATTCTCCGTGCGCACGCGGCCACTGTCGGCAGAACCGGTAGCGGCGTCACCCCAAGGTGGCAGGGGGCTTCGGGCGCCTCCGCGGACGTGCCCCTTCCGGGTGGCACGCCGGGGGTTCCTGCTGCTCGCGCTGACACACTCCGACCGGCGGGATCCACGGACGGCGGGAGCGGGAGCGCATGAGCGGGGGCACCACCGATCCGGCGCAGGGCGTCGGCTCCCGGGTCGGCCGGGGCGCGGCGTGGAGCCTGCTCAACACCGTGGTGCTCAAGCTGGGCTCGTTCGCGGCGGGCGTGGTCCTCGCCCGGCTCCTGGCCCCCGAGGACTACGGGGTCTACGCCGTCGCGCTCGTCGTCCTCACCCTCCTGCACGCATTCAACGAGCTCGGGGTCAGCCTGGCGCTCGTCCAGTGGCCGGACGACGAGCGGCGCATCGCGCCGACCGTCATGACGATCGCGCTGACCTCGAGCACGGTGCTGTACCTGCTCGCCTACGCGGGGGCGCCGGCACTGTCCGATGTCATGGGCGCGCCGGACGCCACCCCAGTGCTGCGCCTGCTCTGCCTCGCGGTGATCGTGGACGGGGTCGCCGCGGTGCCGGTGGGCCTGCTGACCCGGCACTTCCTCCACGTCCGGCGCTTGGTCGGTGACGTCGCCTCCTTCACCGCCTCCACCACGGTGACCATCGGGCTGGCCGCGTCCGGCGCCGGCCCCCTGTCGTTCGCCTGGGGCACCCTGGCCGGCTCGGTGCTGGCCACCGTGGTGTTCACGGCGCTGGCCCCGTTCCGGGTGCGCCCGGGATGGGACCGGGCCCTCGCGCCCCGGCTGCTGCGCTTCGGCCTCCCGCTCGCCGGCGCCAGCCTGCTGGTGCTCTCCGTGGTCAACGCGGACAACCTCGTGGTCGGGGCGCTCACCGGCCCGGCGGCGCTCGGGCTCTACCTCATGGCCTTCAACCAGTCGAGCTGGCCGCTGAACGTCTTCGGCGAGGCGGCGCGGCGGGTGGCGCTCGCCGGCTTCTCGCGGCTGACCGGGAACCCCGACGCGCTGAGCCGCGCCTTCGCCCGTGGTCTGGGGCTGCTCATGGCGGTCACCGTCCCGGTGTGCGCGCTGCTCGCCTGCTACGCCGACTCCCTGCTCCGGTTCGTGTACGGCGCACCGTGGGCCCCCGCCGCCCAGGCGCTGGTCTTCCTCGCGCCGCTGGGGCTGGTCCGCGTCGGCCTGTTCGTGGTCTACGACCTGTTCGTCGCGCTCGACCGCTCCCGGGTGCTGCTGAAGGTGCAGGGGCTGTGGCTCGTGCTCATGGTGCCGGCGCTGGCCGCCGGCACCGCGATCGGCGGCATCCGCGGAGCGGCGATCGCGCACCTGCTCGTGGCCGTGCTGGTGATCGCCCCGGTGTTCCTCCGCGCCGTCGCGACGCACGGGATCGCGGTCGGCCCCGCCCTGCGGTCGTGCCTGCGCCCGGCGCTGGGTGGACTGCTGATCGTGGCCACTGCGCTGCTGGTCCGGGCTGCGGTCGACGAGGACCTCCCCCGGCTGCTCCTCGGCGGGCTCCTTGGGCTGGCCGTCCACCTGCCCGTCGTCTGGCCGATGCGGACCCTCTTGCCGGGACGGTCCCCGGCCGAGGAACCGACGCCCGCACCCGGGACCACCGCGCTGCCCACCGCCGTTCCCTCCGTGCCGCCCGCGGCCGGACTGCCCGCAGGAGAGATGCGATGACGACGCACCAGGCACCCACGGCCGGGCGGCGCGCGCAGCGGGGGCGCGCCTCGCGCCTGGTCCGTGACTGGTTGCGCGACCGGTTCGGCATCTGGCCGCTCCACGAAGCGCGCAACAGGGCGCTCATGGCGCCGGGCACCTGGCGCGTGCGGCGGTTCGAGGACGCCGAGGTCGCCGCCCTGCTCGCCCGGCACGGCCGCCTGGGCCCGTCCCTGGTGACGACCGTGATCCCTACCTTCCGCCGCCCTGAACTGCTGCTCCGCGCGGTGGAGTCGGCGCTGGCGCAGACGGTCGAGGACAACCTCCTCCTCGTCGTCGACGACGGCGGCGGCCTGCCCCCGCTTCCCGATCACCCGCGGCTGCGCGCGGTGTCCCTGAGCCGCAACAGCGCCGTCCTCGGCGTCGTCCGCAACGTCGGCATCCGGCTCAGCAGCTCGACCTACGTGGCCTTCCTGGACGACGACAACGAGTGGCGCCCGGACCACCTCGCGGTGGCCCTCGACCGGCTCGAGGCAGGCGCGGACCTGGTCTACACCGCGCTGGAGCGGCGGCGCTCCGACGGCACCGTGCTCGACCTGCTCGGCGCGGAGTACGACCGCCGGCTGCTGGCCGACGGCGACAACTACGTCGACATCAACGCGGTGGTCGTGCGGCGCGCTCCGGACGTGCTGTTCAGCCGCATCCCCCGGGTGAAGGCGACGCTCCCCAAGGAGGACTGGGAGTTCGTGCACCGGCTGTCGGCCACCCGCGCGCCGGTGTTCGAGCCGGTTCCCACCGTCCGCTACCTGGTCAACGACGGGAGCTACTACACCGACTGGACCGGCTGAGCAGGCGGCGTCAGACCCCGGTGTACCGCCACCGGCGCCACCACAGCTCCTCCCGCGCGCGACGCCAGTAGGCCCGCGGCACCAGTCGCCCGACGGCCTGCATCCGTTCCGGCCCGATGCGCCGGCGCAGCAGCAGCGCGCGCCATTCGGGAAGGGTCTCGACCTCCGGGGCGATCTCCTCGGCGAAGCCCACGAGCTCGTCCACCGGCTCGGTCCGCCAGCGGCCCCGGTCGTAGGAGCGGCACGCCGCCCACAGGGCCTCGCCGGCGAGCTTGTCGCGCACCGTGCGCTCGGCCCCCGCCCGGTCGGTGACCCGGCCCCCCTCCTTGGCGAAGAACGCCGAGTAGGCCGCCCACCGCTGACGCAGGTCGCGCAGCCCGGCGTCACCGAGCCACTCCACCGACATGTTGTTCCCGTGCACGCGGTAGTACGCCTGGTCGACACCCGCCAGGTAGCCGACGTCGGCCCGGGCGGCGAAGCGCATCCACATCTCGATGTCGCCGGTGTGCGGCAGCTCGGGGTCGTATCCGCCCACCGCCCGCTGCACCGACGTCCGCACGACGACCTCCGGCGAGGCGATGCAGCCGTTGCCGTGCCGGAACCGGCGCTCCAGCCAGGCCCGCCCCTCGTACGTGCGGGGCCGGGGCCGTCCGGTGCGTGCCTTCGGCAGCGCCCCTGTTCCGTCGAAGCGCAGGTAGTGGCCGTAGACCATGCCCGACCCCGGGTTCGCGTCGAGGTAGTCGACCGCGCGCCGCAGCGCGCCCGGGGTCAGCCGGTCGTCCGCCGAGAGCAGCACCGCGTAGTCGGCGTCGCACCACTCGAGGAGGCCCTCGTTGTACGTGGCGATGTGCCCGCGGTTCTCGGGGTGCACCACGACCTCGACCCTCGGGTCCCGCTCGGCGAGCTGGCGCGCGCGGTCGCCGCTGTCGTCCGGGGATGCGTCGTCGATGACGAGGACACGGACGTCCAACCCAGGGTCGGCCAGCACGCTGCCGACTGAGTCCTCCAGGAAGTGCCCGTACCGGTAGCACGGGACGACGACGCCCACCGAACCCACGCGTTGCCTCCTCCTGGGACCACGGGGCGGACCTCCGCGCGCCCCCGCCGTGAACGGTCGTCGCCCGCGGCGGCCAGGTCAACGACCGGCCGACGGTGGCGACCCGAACTGGGCAGAGGGGGTCCGCGCGCCGCGGCGCGCGGACCCGGCCGTCACGGGGACCGGACGGTGAAGACCACGTCGACCCAGTAGTTGCGGCCCGCCCCCCCGGTGATCGGGAAGGCGCCCGCGGCGCCGTACACCCCGTTGGCCGACTGGCCGTTCGCCAGCCCGCGCAGGGGCCCGTTGGCCTTCTCCGCCGCGAAGTAGTTGGCCGTCTCGCTCCACCGACCCTGGGGCGCGGTGTAGCTGACCACGTAGACGGTCCCGGCAGTCACCGGCACCGGCTTGGACAACCTCGCAATCTGCCATCCTGCGGAGGTCTCGGCCGTGAAGGTCACCTGCGCGAGGCGCTGCCCGGACGCGCTCCACAGGTTCCCGGTGTGCGTGCCACGAGCACCGAGGCTCTTGTAGAACCGGATCGCGTCGATCTGCCCGTCCGCGGTCGCCCGGAACTTCATCCCCAGCTCACGGGCGGCGCCCGAGTTGGTGGCGAGCCGCGGCGCGGTGTCGGTGGGCCCGAAGAGGCTGCACGGGCAGACCGGCGGGGGCGGACCGGCCGTCGTGAACGACCAGCTGTACGGAGCCGTCAGCACGTTCCCCGCCAGGTCGGTGACCCCGGTCAGGGTCACCGTGTAGGTGGTGCCCGCGCGGAGCGGGACCACCGGGTTCACGGTGACCGTCCGGTCGCCGCTGACCACGGTGGTGGCGGGGACGGTCGAGCCGCCCGACGTCAGCGTGGCCAGGATCGAGTCGACCCGCACGGGTTCGTCGAACGTGGCACTCGGGGCCGCGGTGGCCGCCACGTCGCGGCTGCCGCCCGCCGGCGTCACCGCGGCGATGCCCGGCGCGACGGTGTCGGGGACGACGAACGTCCACGTGTACGGACCGGGCATGGCGTTGCCGTTCCGGTCCGCGGCGAGGACGCTCGCCGCGTAGGAGCCCGGAGCCAGCGGCGAGGACGTCCGCGCCGTCAGGCCGGTCCCTGCCGCGTCGAGGCCGGCGGCCGCGGGCACGGGCCCGGACGCGCCGGTCAGGACGAACTGGAGCGTCCCGGCGTCGACCGGTTCGGAGAACGTGGCGGTGACGGCCGTCGTCGGCGCGACGTCGGTCGCTCCGGCCGCGGGAGCCGAGGCCACGACGGAGGGGGGAGTCGTGTCCGGGGGCGGGGGCGGCGGGCCGGCCGGCGCGAACACGACGTCGACCCAGTAGTTGGCGCCGCCGCCCGACGACACCGGGAACGGCGAGCCCTCGGCGTAGGTGTAGCGGCCGTTGAACTCGGTCGCCGAGCTGGCCGGTGCGGTCAGCGGGCCGGCCGTCCGCGGCGCCGAGAAGTAGTCCCGCGTGTACCCGAACCGGCCATGGCTCGTCGAGTAGGCCACGACGTAGCTCGTCCCGGCCGTGACGGGCAGGGGCGAGGCCAGCTGCAGCGTCTGCCACCCGGACGCCGTCTCGTCGGTGAACGTCCCCGTGGCGAGCGGGACGCCGCCGATGCTGAACACGGTGCCGGTGTGCGTGCCGGTGTCCCCGCTGACCTTGTGGAACCGGATGGCCGTCACCGCGCCGTCGACCGTCGGTGCCCAGGTCATGCCGAGCGACACGGGCGTTCCCTCGTCCGCGGTGGCGGCGGGGGCGTCCGTGGGCCGGAAGAGCGAGCAGGGGCACGCGGCGCCGGCCGTGGCGGTCGCGAAGCTCCACGTCTGGACCGGCATGGCGTTGCCGAACGTGTCCGTGGCCCGGACCGCCACCGTGTAGCCGGTGGCCGGGGCCAGGTCGCTGGTCGGCCGCAGGGTCGCGGTGCGGCCGTCCTCCGACAGCCGAAGGTCGCCGGCCACCGCGGCCCCGTCCGGCCCGGTCAGGGAGACGCCGAGAGCGGAGACGCGCACCGGCTCGCTGAAGGTCACCGACACGACGCCGTCCAACGGCACCTGTGTCGCGCCGGGAGCCGGAGCCCTGGTCGTGACCGTGGGCGGCGTGGTGTCCGCGCCCTCGGTGGTCACCACCACGTCGACGTAGTAGTTGGCGTCGTTGTGGCTGTCGGTCGGGAACCCGCCGCCGTACCGGTACAGCCCGTTCCCGGCGGTGCCGCTGCCGGCCGGTGCGGTCAGGACGCCGGTGCTCACGGACCTGCCGGTGAAGTAGCCGGGATCGGCAGCGTAGTGGCCCGAGGGGGCGAGGTAGCTGGCCACGTACGTCACGCCCGCCTGCACCGGGACCGGCGTGGCGAAGGTCAGCGTCTGCCAGCCGCGGGCGGTCTCACCGGTGAAGGTGCCGGTGGCCAGCAGCTCACCGGACGACGACCACAGGCTGCCGGTGTGCGTGCCGGTGTTGGCCACCGACTTGTAGAACCGCACGCCGGTGACGACGGCGTTGACGCTCGGCACCACGCGCATGCCCAGCTCGACGCCGTTGCCGTCGCCCGAGTCGGGGTTGCTGGGCGTGGCCTGGCCCAGCACGGTGCAGGGGCAGGCCCCCGACGCCGTGGTGAACGACCAGAGGGCCGGGGCGGCCATGGGATTGCCGGACCTGTCCTCGGCGCGCACCGACGCCTCGTACCTGGTGGAGACCACCAGGGCGGCCGCGGGGCTGAAGGTGGCCGTGCGGCCGTCGGCGGACACCGCGGCGGCACCCGCGACCGCGGTCCCGTCCGGGCCGGTGAGGGTGAACTGCAGCCCGGCGGCGGTCACCGGCTCGGTGAACGTGACCGTCACCCGGCCGGCGGGTGCGACGCCGGTCGCCCCCGTGCCCGGGCTCGTGGCCTCCACCGACGGCGCCGTCGTGTCCGGCCCCGACGCGGTGGTGAAGCTCCAGGTGCGCGGTGCCGCGGCGACGTTGCCGGCGAGGTCGGCGGCCCGGACCGACGCGGTGAACCGCGTGGCCGTGGCGAGCGCCGATGCGGGGGTGAAGGTTGCCGAGCGGCCGTCGGCGGCGAGGACCGTCGTGCCGGCCACGACGGCGCCGTCGGGGTCGGTCAGCCCCATCTGCAGGCTGCCGGCGGCGACCGGCTCCGAGAAGGACGCGGTCACGGAGTCGGTGGCCCGCACGCCCGTGGCCCCGTCCGCGGGCGCGACGCCGGTGACCGACGGCGCGGTCGTGTCCGGCGGGGGTGCCGTGGTGAACGACCAGGTGACCGGGGTGGCCATGGCGTTGCCGGCCCGGTCGGTGGCCCGCAGCGACGCGGTGTAGGTCGTCGAACCGGAGAGCGCCGCGCCGGGTGTGAAGGTGGCGGTGAGCCCGTCGACGGACAGCGAGGGCGCCCCGGCCACCGGCGCACCACCGGCGGTGGTCAGCGTGAACTCGAGGCCGGCGGCCGCGAGGGGCTCCGACATCTGGGCGCTCACCGGCCCGGTGAGCGCGACGTCGGTCGCCCCGGCGGCCGGCGTCGTGGCCGTGACCGCCGGCGGGACGCTGTCGGACGCGGCGCCGGTGGTGAAGGTCCAGGTGTGGGGACCGGCCATGGTGTTGCCGGCCGGGTCGGTCGCCCGCACCGAGGCGGTGTAGGTGGCCGACGGGCTCAGGGTGGTGGCCGGGGTGAAGGTGACGGCGCGACCGTCGGCGCTCAGCGCCGTCGTCCCGCTCACCGTGGCCCCCCCGGGACCGGTGAGGCCGATCGTCAGCCCCGTCGACGCGACGGGCTCGGAGAACTCGGCCACGACGGTCGTCGCCGGGGCCACGCCCGTGGCACCGCTGGCGGGGGACGTCCCGGTGACCGTCGGCGCCTGGCTGTCCGGGGTGGCCCCGGTGGTGTCGAGCACCGCGTCGACCCAGTAGTTCGTGTCCTTGTAGCTGCCGGTCGGAAAGCCCCCGGTGCCGTACAGGAAAAGGCCGTTGCCGGCGCCGGCGGTGCTGGCCGGCGCGATGAGCGGCGACCGCCCGGCCCCCTTGCCCGTGAAGTAGCCCTGGTCGGCGGCGTAGTTGCCCGACGGGGTGTGGTAGCTGACGACGTAGGTCTGCCCCGCCGCAACGGGGACCGGCGCGGCGAAGGTGAGCTTCTGCCAGCCGGTCGCCGTCTCGTCGAGGAACGTGCCCGTGGCGAGCCGCTGACCCGTCGTCGTCCAGAGGCTGCCGGTGTGCGTGCCGGTGTTGCCGGCCGACTTGTAGAAGCGGACGCCGGTGATGCGCCCGTTGACCGACGGCACGATCCGCATTCCGAGCTCGACGGCGCTGCCGTCGGGCGCGGCGGCCGTGGTGGGTGTCGCCGAGCCGAAGACGGTGGCGGTGCTCGCGGGGTCGGGAACCGTCCCCGTGGTGAAGGACCACGTGACGGGGGCCGACATCGCGTTGCCGGCGGTGTCGGTCGCCCTCAACGACGCCGTGTACGTGGTGGAGGCGCTGAGCGGAGCCGCGGGGGTGAAGGTGGCGGTCACGCCGTCGGCGGACACGGTGCTCGAGCCGCCCACGGCCGCGCCGCCGGCCGGGGTGAGAGTGAACTGCAGGCCGGTGGCGGAGACGGGCTCGGAGAAGCCGGCCGTCACCGAGGCGCCCACGTCGACCCCCGTGGCGGAGGCCGCGGGAGAGGTGGTGATCACCGCGGGCGGCGTGATGTCGGCGCCACCCTGGGACGGGGAGAAGACCACGTCGACCCAGTAGTTCGTGTCGTTGTAGCTGTTGATCGGGAAGCCGCCGCCGTAGACGTAGAGCCCGTTCGGCGCGGCGGCCGTGCTGGCCGGCGCGGTCAGCGGTGAACCACCGGCGCCCTTGCCGGTGAAGTAGCCGGCGTCGGCCGAGTAGTGACCGGTCGTCGTCTTGTACGAGACGACGTAGGACGTGCCCGCCGTGATGGTGACCGGCGACGCCAGGGTCAGGGTCTGCCACCCGGACGCCGTCTCGTTGCTGAAGGTGCCGGTGGCCAGGAGCTGCCCGGTGCCGGTCCACAGGCTCCCGGTGTGCGGGCCGGTGTTTGCGAGCGACTTGTAGAAGCGGATCCCGGTGACCTGACCGGCCTCGGCCGAGGTGAAGCGCGTGCCGAGCTCGACGGTGCCGGTGTCCAGGGAGTCCACGTGGCCCGGGGTCGTCTTGCCGAACAGGGTGCAGGGGCAGATCTCGGCGCTCACGGTGACGGTGGTCGAGGTCACCGGCCCGAGGTTGGCCGAGTCGTCGGACGCCCGGGCCGACACGGTGGCCGACCCCGGCGCCTGCGGCGTCCAGGAGTACGACCAGGTCGACCACGAGCCGTTCGGGCCGGTGGGGGTCGCGCGGGTGTAGGTGCGCCCGCCGTCGACGGACACCTCGACGGCGGCGACCACGCCACCGGTGTCACGGGCAGTGCCGGTGACGACCTGCTCCGCCAGCGCCGGAACCGCCGCGGAGGAGGTCGGCGAGGTGATCGTCGCTGTGGGACCGCTGGTGTCGGTCGTCTCGGTGGCACGCACCAGCCCCGACTGGAGCGTGGCCGGCTGCGCGCCCATGTCGGCGAAGAGGTTCACCGTGGCCTGCTGCATGTCCCGGTCGGTGCCGGGGCCGGGGTACAGGTGCACCTCGTCGAGCCCCCAGGACCACTGCACCGTGCCGGCGCCGAAGACCAGGGCACCGCTGCTCGCCCGGTAGAGAACCAGGCTGTGGCTGGCGGTCCCGTTGCCGTAGGTGTTGCCGTGGTCGAGCAGGACCAGCCCGTCGTCGCGGGTCATGGTGGTGCGCGACATCTGGATGGATCCGGCCGGGCGGAAGCCGTTGTCCGGGTCCTCGTCCCACTCGTAGCCGAGGCTGCCCAGCAGCAGCGTCTCGCTCCGCCCGACGGCCAGGTCCGCGACGGAGGTGTTCCGCCAGAAGCGCAGGGCCGAGAACTGCGACCCCACGGTGATGGCGTCCTTCGTGTAGCCGTTGACCCGGAAGAGGGTTCCGGTCAGCGCGTTCTCCGGGCGGCCTCCGTCGGACGGCGGCGAGAGCCGGGGGTCCCGCCACGTGCCGGTCCACTCCGGACTCGGGTCGATCTTGGCCCCGGCCTTCGTCTCCTTGTAGGTGACCAGGGTCCGGTAGGGCGTCTTGTCCGCGGAGATGCTCGGCTCGTACCGGGTCTTCCAGAACATCTCGTTGCCGCTGAAGAAGGCCAGGTTCACCCCGGCCGCGCGGGCGTTCTCGACGTTGGTCCGCTGGGCGCCGGCCCAGTACTCGTCGTGGCCGCTGGAGATGAAGGTCTTGTGCCGGAGCAGCAGCGAACCGTCCCGAGTGGTGTCGGTCGCCGAGATGTAGCTGACGTCGTAGCCGTTACGCTCCACCCACCGCAGCAGCGGCAGCTCCGCGTTCATGAAGCTGGCCGTGCCGGTGTTCAGGTACGGCCGGTTGTAGCTGACCTTGTAGGCGCGTCCGTCGCTCGAGCCGGGGAAGTTGCTCTCGTAGACGCTGTTGCCGCCGTACTTGTTGTAGGCCTGCCACGTCGAGTCCGACGCCTGGATCAGCAGGTCGGACGTGGACGCGTCGTTGCGCACGATGAAGGGGAACTGGCTCGCGCCGCTGACGTCGTCGCGGATGAAGTTCGCGACGTAGTAGCCGGACACCGCGCTGGTCGGCACCGTCCAGGTCGCCGAGACGGCCCAGTTGCCGCAGTCGGTCATGCCGGTCGAGCCGTCGTAGAGGCAGTCGGGCTGGCTCTGCGGGAGCCGGGCCGACGGCGTCAGCTGCGTGATCAGCCGCGCCCCGTCCCCGCCGTACCAACCCAGACGGAAGATGTCGATGTGGTAGGCCGTGGCCGGCGTGAGCACCTTGAAGGGCAGCTTCTCCCCCGGCTGGACGCTGGTCGCCGCGCCGAAGCCCATGATGTCGCCGTAGTAGCCGTCGACGCGCCAGTCGGCCTGCGGGGAACCGGGCTTGCTGTTCTCGCACACGATGGGGTTCACCGGCGGGTCGCAGGGCCCGGCCGCGCGCGCGGGGCTCGGCACCAGCGCCATCCCCGTCGCCGCCAGCAGGGCGATGACGATGGTGACCAGGCCGCGCTGCGCGAGACGCCCGAGCGCGTGACGTGCCTGCATGATGTTCCCCCCGTGTGCCGACCAGCCGCTCAAGGCAGCGCATGTCGCTACCCTGCGTAGCGATTTTCCCGTCCGCTGTTCGCTACGACAAGGCACGGAGCTGGGCTTTTCCCCCTCTAAAGAGTGAGGGTCCGCGCGCGTCGTGACGGTGCGTTACACGCCCGAAGTCCCCCACCCGGGTGGCGGCGAAGCGGCCTACGGCAGCTCGGCGAGTCCGTCGGGGGCCTGCTGGTACCGGCGCCCGCACCCGCAGGCGAGGTCGGCCCCCAGCCGCTCGCCGCACTCGCACACCCATCCCCGGTGCACGGCCGGGTTGCCGGCCACGAACGAGTGCGCCGCGACGTCCCGGGTGATCACCGAGCCCGCGGCCGCGAAGGCGTGCCGGCCGATCGTGGTGCCGCAGACGACCACGGTGCCGGCACCGAGGGTCACACCCTCCTCCACGACCGTCGGCAGCAGCGCCTCCGGGCCCTTCTTCACGTGTGTCCGGGGCCGCAGGTCGTTGGTGAAGAGCACGTTGGGTCCCAGGAAGACGTCGTCGCCCACGTCGACGCCGTCGAACACGAGGACTGCGTTCTTCACCGTCACCCGGTCCCCCAGCCGCGCCCCGCCCTCGACGTAGGCGTGGTCGCAGATGTTGCAGTCGGCGCCGACCCGGGCGCCCGGCAGGACGTGCGCCCACGCCCACACCCGGGTGCCGGAGCCGACGTCGTCGCTCTCGCACAACCCGAGGGGGTGCACCCGCACGCCCTCGGGCCCGCTCCGCTCAGGCATCCCGGCGCACCGCCGCGCGGAGGGCGTCCGCGACGCGCTCCTGCTGGCCCGCCGTGATCCCGGGGAAGAGCGGGAGGGAGAGGATCTCCCCCGCGGCCCGCTCGGTCACCGGGAAGTCGCCGCGCTCGTACCCGGAGCCGGCGAAGGCGCCGGTGTGGTGCACCGGGACCGGGTAGTGGATCCCGGCACCGATGCCGGCCGCGTTGAGCTCGGCGAGCACCGTGTCCCGCCGGGCGACCCGCACCACATAGAGGTGCCACACGTGCTCGTTCCCGTCCGCAACCGACGGCAGGCGCACCTCCGGCACGTCGGCCAGCAGCTCGGCGTACCGGCGGGCCGCCGCGCGACGCTCCTCGTTCCAGGCGTCGAGCCGCGCCAGCTTGGCGCGCAGGACCACCGCCTGCAGCGTGTCCAACCGGGAGTTGAAGCCGAGCACCGGGTGCTGGTACTTCACCTCGCTGCCGTGGTTGGCCAGCAGCCGCACGCGGCGGGCGACCTCGGCGTCGTCGGTGACCACGCCGCCGGCGTCGCCGAAGGCGCCCAGGTTCTTGCCCGGGTAGAAGCTCGTCCCGGCCGCGGCCCCCCAGCCGCCGATGGGCACGCCCCGGTGGGTGGCGCCCTGCGCCTGCGCGGCGTCCTCCACGACGATCAGCCCGTGCCGCTCGGCGACGTCCCGGATGCGGTCCATGGGTGCCATCTGGCCGAACAGGTGCACCGGCAGCACCGCCCGGCAGGTCGCGGCGACCTCCCCGAGCGCGTCGGGGTCCAGCAGCAGGTGCTCGTCGTCCACGTCGACGAGGACCGGCTCCGCGCCGGCGCGCAGCACCGCCTCCGCCGTGGCCACGAAGGTGTTCGCGGGCAGCGCCACCCGGTCGCCGGTGCCCACACCGGCCGCGCGCAGGGCGAACTCGAGCGCGTCGGTGCCGTTGCCGAGGCCCACGGAGAAGGCCCGCCGGGTGTAGGAGGCGAACTCCTCCTCGAACGCGCTGACGTCCGGGCCCTGGATGAAGGCGGTCGCGGCCAGCACGCGGGCGAACCCCTCGGCGACCTCGTCGGCGATGCGGTCGCGCTGGATGCCGAGGTCGACCAGCGGCACCGGCGGCGCGCCGATCGGGGACGGCGGAACCGTGCGGGTCGGCTGGGTCATGGTCACCGGAGTGCCTCCTGGACGGACAGCGGGCGGTTCGAGGCGCCCTGGGCGGGCGGCTGGTGGGCCGGGTGGTCGGCCGGCTGGTCGGTCGCCGGGCGCAGGCGGCGGGCGGGGGAGCCGGCCCACACCTCGCCGGCGGGCACGTCGTGCAGCACGGTGCTGCCCATGCCGACGACCGCGCCGGCCCCGACGCGGCGGCCCTCGCGGACCAGCGCACCGGAGCCGAGGTAGGCGGCGTCGCCGACGGTCACTCGCCCCGCGAGCCGGACGCCGGCACCGAAGGTGGCGTGGTCGGCGACGACGTCGTCGTGGGTGAGCACGACCTGGGGCATGACGGCGACGTGCCGCCCCACGCGGACGGCCGCCGTGAGCACGACCCCGGCGTGCAGCACGGTGCCGGCGCCCACTGCGCAGTCGGGGGCGACGCTGGCCAGCGGGTGCACGACGGTCGCGTACGCCTCGTCCGGCAGGTCCAGCCGCGCGGCCAGCGCCCGCCGGGAGGTGGGCGCGCCGGGGTTCCCGACGCAGACCAGCAGCGCCGCGCCGCGCTCGGCGTGCTCGCGAGCCAGCCCGGTCGGGCCGAGAACGGGCGTGCCGTCGACGAGGGTCCCGTGCCGGTCGGCGTCGTCGTCGAGGAAGCCGGCGACGACGTAGGACTCACCGCGTGGGCCCACCCCGGGGTGCTGCCGGAGGAGTTGGACGGTCTCGCGGGCGAACCCGCCGGCTCCCACGACCACGAGGGGCCGCGGCGCCGGGCTCATCGGCTCGCGACGTCTCGGAGGACGTCGATGACGCGGTCCTGGTCGTCCTCGGTCATCTGGTGGAACAGCGGCAGGATCAGGCTGTCGCGGGTCAGCCGCTCGGTCACCGGCAGCTCGACCCGCGGCAGGTCGGCGTACGCGAGCTCCAGGTGCGCGGCCATGATCCCCCGCCGCGGGGAGATGCCGGCGCGGGTGAACTCGACCAGCAGGTCGTCGCGCGACACCGGGAAGTCCTCGGGCAACAGCACCCAGCAGGACTGGTAGTTGGTGGTGCCCCAGGCGGGGTCGCCGACCATCCGCAGGCCCGGCACGTCGGCCAGCAGCGCGCGGTAGCGGTCGGCCAGCTGCCGGCGGCGGGCCACCATCGCGTCCAGCCGGCCGAGCTGTACCCGGCCGATGGCGGCCTGGACGTCGGTCATCCGGAAGTTGAAGCCGGGCTCGAGGTACTGCTCCGGGGCCACGCTGCCGGTGGCGTGCCGCTCGGCGGCGCTGGCGCTCATGCCGTGCTCGCGCAGGCGGCGCGCGCGGGCGGCCCACTCCGGCCGGCGGGTGGCGATCATCCCGCCCTCGCCGGTGGTGACCAGCTTCCGCGGGTGGAAGGAGAAGACGGCGAGGTCGACCCCCGCACCCACGGGTGCTCCGTACAGCGTGCTGCCGATTGCGCAGGCGGCGTCCTCGACGACGGCGATCCCGCGCGACTCGAGCAGCGCGTACAGCGGCCTGGTGTCGGCGGGGACGCCCGCTTGGTGCACCACGATCACCGCGCGGGTCCGCTCGGTGAGCACCGCCTCGACGGTCTCCGCGGTGAGGTTGCCCGTGACGGGGTCGACGTCGGCGAAGACGGGCGTGGCCGACACGTAGCGGGCCGCGTTGGCGGTGGCGATGAAGGAGAACGACGGGACGACGACCTCGTCGCCCGCGCCGACCCCCAGCAGGTGCAGGGCCAGGTGCAGCCCGGTCGTGCAGTTGGACACCGCCACGCCCTCGACCGCCCCGACCCGCTGGGCGAACTCCTGCTCGAACAGGCGGACGCGGGGGCCCTGCGCCACCCAGCCCGACGCCACGGCCTCGGCGGCCGCGGCCGCCTCCTCCTCGCCGAGCCAGGGCTTCATCACCGGGATGGTGGGCAGCGCGGGCGCCGGCTCTGTGGCCGTGGTCATCGAATCTCCTTGTCGTCCTACCCGGACGCCGACGGCGTCCGGCTTCCCCGAGAACGGGTGTCAGGGCGTGGGCGCCGGAACGGCGGCCTGCTCGGCGCGCCACCACTCGACGAGCCCGCGCAGCCCCTCGTCGAGGCCGATCTCCGGGCGCCAGCCCAGGCGCTCGCGCGCGGCGGTGATGTCCGCGAGCCGGCGGGTGACGGCGTTGACCTTGCGCGCCTCGCCGTGCTCCGGGACCAGGTCGGCGTCCATGACGTGCAGCAGCCGCTGGGCGAGCTGCAGCAGGCTGGTCTCCTCGCCCGCGGCGATGTTGAAGACCGCGTCGGTGACGTCGGCCTGCGCGGCGAGCAGGTTGGCCCGGGCGATGTCCTCGACGTGGACGAAGTCCATCGTCTGCTTCCCGTCGCCCAGGATCAGCGGCGGACGGCCCGCGGCGATGCGCTCCATCCAGCGGATGAGGACCTCGGTGTAGACGCCGTGCACGTCCATCCTCGGGCCGTAGACGTTGAAGTAGCGCAGCGCCACGTAGTCCAGGCCGTACATCGCGGTGAAGCTGCGCAGCATGCCCTCGTTGAACGCCTTGGCCGCGCCGTAGAACGTGTCGTTGTTGTACGGGTGGTGCCGCTCGGTGGTGGGGAACTCCTCGGCCAGGCCGTAGACCGACGCCGAGGACGAGGCGACCACCTTCTCCACCCCGTGCTCCACCGCCGCCTCGAGCACGGTGAACGTGCCGTCGACGAGGGACTCCAGGGCCAGCCGCGGCTCCTCGGCGCACTGGGTGATCCGCAGCGCCGCGAGGTGGAAGACCACGTCCTTGCCGGCGGTCAGCTCGTGCACGGTCCGCACGTCGCGGATGTCGCCCTCGACCAGCCGGACGACTCCGGGGCCCTCGGCGAGCGCCCGGTCGAGGTTGGCCACGCGGCCGCGCACCAGGTTGTCCAGGACCACGACCTCCGCGGCCCCGGCCTGCACGAGCTGGTCGACGATGTGCGATCCGATGGTGCCGGCACCCCCGGTGACGAGCGCCCGGGCCCCCGCGAGGTCGACGCCGGCGCTCATGCCTGCACCTGCACCGGGACGCTGACGCCGTTGCTGCGCAGGCTCTCGCCGGCGGCCTCGAGCATGGCCAGCACGCGCAGGCCGGAGCGGCCGTCGGTCAGGGCCGGGCGGCCTTCGGTGATGGCCGCGGCGAACTCCGTCATCATGCTGCGCAGGGCTTCCTTCTCGGGGAGGGCCGGGGCGACCATGTCGCCGATCCGGTAGGACACGCGGGTCTGGTTGCGGACGTCGATCCCGAGCGTGCTCGGGTCGTGCGTCTCGACGCTGCGGTCGTAGACGGCCAGCCGCTGGGTGGGGTTGAGGTCGTCCCACACCGCGGTGCGGCGCGAGCCGCCCACGATCGTGGTCCGGACCTTGGTCGGGGACAGCCAGTTGACGTGCACGTGGCCGATCGCCCCGTTGGACAGCTCGATGGTCAGGTGGGCCACGCACACCTGGCCGCAGCCGAGCGGGTCCGAGCCGCGCGCGGCCACGGCGACCGGCGAGACGTCGTCGGGCAGGACGGCGTCGAAGATCGACAGGTCGTGCGGCGCGAGGTCCCAGATCACGTCGACGTCGGACTGCACGAGCCCGAGGTTGATGCGGACGGAGTCGAGGTACTGCAGCTCGCCCAGGTCCCCGCCGCGCACGAGCTCGCGCAGGTGCTGGACGGCCGGCGTGTAGCAGTAGGTGTGGTCGAGCATGAGGACCAGGCCGGCGTCCTCGGCCGCCTGGACGACCTTCGCGCCGTCGGCGAACGTGGACGCCAGCGGCTTCTCGACCAGGACGTGCTTGCCTGCGGCAAGCGCGGCGAGCGCGATGTCGACGTGGGTCGACGCCGGGGTCGCGATCGCCACGGCCTGGACGGCCGGGTCGGCGAGCACGTCGTCGAGGCTCGTGCTCACGCGGACGGTGCTGTAGTCGCCGATCACCTGGCGGGCGCGGGCCTCGTTGAGGTCGCAGAGGTACTCCATGCGGAGCGCCGGCGTGGCCTGGGCATTGCGGACCAGGTTCGGTCCCCAGTACCCGGCCCCCACGACCGCGATGCCGATCTTGTCGTTCACGTTCTCCCCCAGGTCGACGCGCAGGTGCGCCTCGTCAGTGTGGGTGAGCGGTGACCGTCTGCGACCGGTTCGGCGGGTCCCCTCCCCCCAAGGGAGGTGCCCGGACTCGTCTCCCCGGCGATGGAGGACGTGCTGGTCGGCGGCGTGTCCGGTCCGCCACCAGGGCGTGCGCCGACGCCACCAGCAGCGCCGACGGCGACGGCTCGGGGAGGTGCTCGGCGCAGAGACGGGTCAGTAGGCGCCGCGGGCGCGGACGACGGCGAATCCGGTCTTCCAGAGGATCATGACGTCGAGCAGCAGCGACCAGTTCTCGACGTAGCGCAGGTCGAGCCGAACCGACTCCTCCCACGTCAGGTCGCTGCGGCCGGAGACCTGCCACAGACCGGTCAGCCCCGGCTTCACCAGCAGCCGGCGCCGCACCGAGTCGTCGTAGAGGGCGACCTCCGACGGCAGGGGCGGCCGGGGTCCCACCAGCGACATGCGGCCGCTGAGCACGTTGAACAGCTGCGGCAGCTCGTCGAGCGAGAACCGCCGGAGCAACCGGCCCACCGGAGTGATCCGCGGATCGTCGGCGATCTTGAACAGCAGGCCGTCGGCGTTCTGGTTCTGCCCCAGGAGCTCGGCGCGGCGCAGCTCGGCGTCGGCGACCATGGTCCGGAACTTCAGCATCGTGAACTCGCGGCCGCCCTGGCCGACGCGCACCTGCCGGAAGAGGACCGGGCCGGGGCTGTCCAGCCGGACCGCGAGGGCGATGGCCGCGAGGACCGGCGCCAGGAGGAGGAGGGCGCCACCGGCCACCAGCCGGTCCATGGCGACCTTCACCAGGCGCTTGGCGCCGGTGAACTCCGGCTCCTCCACGTGCAGCAGGGGCAGCCCGATGAACGGCCGCATGTGCAGGCGGGGGCCGGCGACCTCCATGAGACCGGGGGCGACCAGCAGCTCCACGCCGCTGCCCTCGAGATCCCAGGACAGGCGACGCAGGTACGCGGCGGCAGTCTCGCTCGAGTTGGTGACGGCGACCGTGTCGGCACCCAGGGCGCGCACGGCGTCCGCGACGTCCCCGAGGTCACCGACCACGACGACGCCTTCCGCGCGCAGCTGGTCCGCGCGCGCCGGGTCGGGTACGCAGACCGCACGGACGTCCATCCCGCAGTGGCGGTCCCGGCGCAGCTGCCGGACCAGCTCGAGCACCGCTCCCTCGCGGCCGACGGCGACGACCGTGCGCATGCACCGGCCGCGCAGCCGCAGATGGTGCAGCCGGCGCCGCAGGGCGTACCTGCCCAGGGCGCTGAGCACCACGCCGGCCGGCAGGGCCACGACGACGAACCCGCGCGAGAGCTCCAGCTGCAACGTGTACGAGGCGAAGGAGACGGCCGCCATGACCACCAGCCCGGCGCGCAGCAGGCTCCGGAACTCGGCGTCACCCGCTCCGAGGTCGCCGGCTTCGTACCCGTGGGCCAGCGAGACCGCGAGCACCCAGATCGCCGGGAACAGCAACAAGCTCGTCCACGCCATCGGACCGAGCTGGACCGTGATGGGCAGGGCATCGACCAGTTGGGTGGCCGCGAGCATCGCGAGCGCGTCGGCCGCGACGGCGGCGGCGACGTAGCACCGGATCCACCGGCGCATCGGGGGCCCAGCGGTGGCGGGGGCGAGAGGGGTGGCCGAGGCCGACGTCGGCAACTCGGCGCGGGGAGCCGGGAGGAGCGGCGCCGGCGGCTCCGTGCGGGCATCGGCAGCCGACGTCATCCAGCCCACCAAGCTCACAGGTCCCCCCGACCATCGGTCACGCTGAGTCGCTCTCGACCGGCGGCGCCGGCCCCGGCCACCGAAGGCGGCGGCGGACGACCGTGACGCTGCGTAGTCCCGGCAGCTAGCAGACCAAGTGCCGCGCGCGCGGGCAACGCCGACGAGGGGATCTGCCCCTGAAGGAGTGAGGGAATCCGTGGCGGGGCGGTCACGGAGGGTTGCTGACTCGGGTTACCGCTCCGGGCGGACGACGGAGGGCGAAGCCGCGTCCGGGACCAGGAGCCGGGGCGGCCCTCCCGCGACCGGGGCCGACCAGACGTCGGACCCGGCGGTCGGGGCCTCCTGCCGTGCGACGGTGTAGAGGACGGTGTCCTCGTCGGCCCAGGAGGCCTGGTCGTCGACCACCCGCACCTCGTCGAGCGGGACGACCCGGCTCGACTCGAGGTCCAGGGTCACGAAGCCGGCCTCGCCCGAGGCGGCGACCCGCTTGTAGACGACGGACGTGCCGTCCGGGGAGACAGAGGGGCAGGCGCCCGAGACGCCGATGACCTCCATGGTCCGGGCGGTGACGTCGCCCTCCACGAGCAGGAACTGCCCGCCGGTGCCCAGGGTGGCGTAGAAGCGAGGCCCGTCGCCGAGGAAGGTGACTCCCCAGTAGTTCCGGTCGACGGCGGTGACCTCGGCGCCGCCCTGGAACGTCGTCCAGGTCTCGAGCTCGCCCAGTGGGGTGCCCGACTCCAGGTCGGTGATCACGGTCTCGGTCGAGAACTGCGCGTCGGTGTAGGCGTGCCCGGCGACGAAGGCGGTGGAGGCGGCGTAGCGGCCGTCGCGTGAGAGGCGCGCACGGCTCGGGATGCCGGCCAGGTCCTGCCCACCGATCTCGCGGAGGCGGGAGTCGAGGAAGACCGTCCGGTAGCTGGTCAGCATCCCCGGCACCTGCTGCAGGCAGACCGCTCCGCTCGCGGTGGCCGAAATCCGCTCGCAGGAGATGTCCACGATCGCCCGCGGCCCGTCCGGGTCGTCGAGCGGGATCAGCGCCACCTTCCCGAACGAGGGGCCCGCCTCGGTGTTCCGCACGACCAGGTGCGGAACGCCGAGGATGTCCTCGTAGGGCAGCCGTGGGGTGCCCGCCTCGCGCTCGGCGGCCGCCGCCGTGGCGGCCGCAGTCTCGGAGCGCTGCACCAGCAGGTAGGCGACGGTTCCCCCGACCAGCAGCACGACGACGGCGAGGAAGGCGAGCGCGCGGCGACCCGAAGACGATCGGAACCGGCCGCCGGGCTCAGGCATCGACGTCCTCCCGCGACGGAGTCGGAGCCACCGCGCGCAGCAGGGACCACGCCAGCGGGAGAGCCACCCCCAGCGCCGCGGCGAAGAGCACCAGAGCGATGTGCTGGTCCCAGGCGGTCCAGAGAAACCCGAAGAGGATCGCGGAGAAGAGGCGACCGGCGGCCACGGCGGTCTGCACGAGAGCGATGCCGGTCGCCCGCAGCCGCTCCTCGGTCAGCCTGGCCGCGACGGCGGCCAGAACGCCGTCGGTCGCCGCGTAGTAGACGCCCAGACCACCGAGCACGGCGGCGACGAGAACCGCACCCCCGAGCAGGTCGGTGTCCAAGAAGGTCAGGTATGTGAGCAGCAGGGCCACGTGGCCGCCGAGCAGCACCGGCACCCGACCCATCCGGTCGGCCAGCCGGCCCAGCGGGACGGCGAGGACCAGGTAGACAGCGGCGGTGCCCACGAACAGCAGCGGGAAGAAGGTGGCGTCGACGGCACCGCGGTCGCGCAGCAGCAGGTAGAGGAACCCGTCGCTGACGGTCAGCAGACCGAGGGCCAGGCTGACGAGGGCGACCCGCCGCAGCCGGGCGTCGGCGACCAGTCCGCGCAGAGCGCGCACGCGCACCGGGTCGCGGCCGGGCAGCGCGGGGCGCTCCCGCACGAAGGCCCACAGCGCCGCACACCCGAGCACCGCGACGGCGAAGCTGGTGAGGAAGACGCTGTCGTAGTCCCCGGGCAGATACACCAGGAGCGCGAAGGCCAGCAGCGGGCCGAGCATGGCGCCGGCGGTATCCATCGCCCGGTGTACGCCGAAGGCGCGCCCGAGCAGGGCGGGCGGGACGGCGGCCGCGATCAGCGCGTCGCGGGGCGCGGTCCGCAGCCCCTTGCCGGTGCGGTCCACGGCAAGGACGGCACCGATGCCACCGGCACTCGTGGCGGTGACCAGGCCGAGCTTGCACGCCGCCGAGAGGCCGTAGCCGAGCTGGGCGGTGGCCTTGGGCCGGCCAGACCGGTCGGCGGCGTACCCACCGACGAGGCGGACCAGGACCGAGACACCCTGGTAGATGCCGTCCAGGAAGCCGAACGCCAGCGGCGAGAGACCCAGCGCGAGGGTCAGGTAGACCGGCAGGACCGCGGTGACCATCTCCGAGGAGATGTCGGTGAGCAGGCTGACGGTGCCGAGGGCCAGCACCGTGCCGCCGACGCGACCCTGGACCCCGCCCGCCGTGCGGGTGCCGGGCAGGTCGCGGACAGATGGGTACACCGTGGAACTCCCCGTCGTCGGACCTGGCCGTGAAGGCCAGCTGCGCTGCCGGCCAGCCGATCGTAAGCGACCGGTCACTCTGCGTCTGCCCATCTCACCCCGATTGGGGCCGTGGCGTCCGGGGCGTCAGGCGCGGCTCAGGTGCGGGCGTGGACCTCGTTCTGCGCCGCCTCGAGCCCCTTGACCAGGAGCGTCTCGACCGCGTCCGCTGCTTCGCCGACGAGGAGGTCGAGTTCCTTGCGCTCCACCGCGGAGAAGTCCTTCAGGACGAAGTCCGCGGGATCCTGCCGGCCGGGCGGGCGACCGATGCCGACGCGGACCCGGAGGTAGTCCTTCGTGCCGGTCGAGCGGGTGATCGACCGGAGGCCGTTGTGCCCGCCCTCCCCGCCGCCGCGCTTGAGGCGCACGGTGGCGAACGGGAGGTCGAGCTCGTCGTGCACCACGACCAGGTCGTCGACGGGGATGCGGTGGTAGTCCAGCAGGCCGCGGACCGGTCCACCGGACTCGTTCATGTAGGTCAGCGGGCGCGCGAGGACCACCCGGCGGCCGGCCAGGCGGCCCTCGCCGCTGACCGCCCGGGAACGGGCGCCCTTGCCGGGCGAGAGCCGGATGCCCGCCCGCGCCGCGAGCTCGTCGAGCACCATCACCCCGACGTTGTGGCGATTGCCGGCGTAGCCGGGGCCTGGATTGCCGAGGCCCACGACGAGGAAGGGGCCGTCGGACGCGCGCGAACCGGGGGCGCCGGCGGTGCCGGCGCCCCCGGGGCTCGAGCTCTCGGTCAGCGCCTGCCTCAGCTGTTCTCGGTGGACTCGATCGACTCGCCACTGCCCTGGGCGAGCGGCTCGGGCACGACGTCGCCCTCGCCGGTGCCTCCGGCGGCGGCCTCGGACTCCTCACGCTCGATGCCGGCCTCGGCCTCGGCCTGCTCCAGCTCGGCCTCGAGAGCCTCCGCGCTCGGCGCGCCCAGGAAGCCGATGACGAGCGCCTCGGCGTCCGTGATCAGCGTGGAGCCCTGGGGCAGCGCGAGGTCACCAGCGGTGATGTTCTGGCCGGCGCTGCGGCCGGTGATGTCGACCTCGATGCTCTCGGGGAGCCTGGTGGCGTCCGCCTCGATCGAGACGGTGTTCAGCTGGTGGTTGGGGATCGAGTCGGGGGCCGGCTCCCCCACGACGACGATCGGCACCTCGACGGTCGTCCTCTCGCCGCGCCGGACGAGCAGCAGGTCGGCGTGCTCGTGGGTGCGCTTGAGCGGGTCGCGCTGTACGGACTTGGTGAGCGCCAGCTGCTCCTTGCCGTCGAGGACGACGGTCAGCAGGGCGTTGGCGCCGCCGTTGCGCAGCGCCGCGGCGAACTCGCGGGCGGGCAGCGACAGGTGGACGACGTCCTGACCGTGCCCGTACAGGACGGCGGGGACGCGACCGGCGCGGCGGGTGCGGCGGGCGCTGCCCTTGCCGAACTCGGTGCGGATCTCGGCTTCGAGGCGGAAGTCAGCCACGGTGATGTGCTCCTCAGGAGGTGGATCAGGTCTGCGGGCCGGCGCACGAGCGCGGCACACCGCCAGGGCTTTCGACCACCGGAGCGTGCACGTCGATCACGGAGCGGAAACTCCCTCGCCGGGCTCCGCAACCTTACCCGACCTCCGGCCGGGAGCGCGGCCAAGGGCCGTACCCGACCTCCTGCCGCGCTCCCGTCGCTCCTCGGGGGAGCCTCCGGCCCCTCGCTCGGAGCGACCGCTGCGCGGAGCCCGGCCCCGCCTCGGGGACCCTCCGGGCCCCGCTCGGCGGGACCGATCAGCTGTTGCCGTCGAAGAGGCTCGTCACCGAGCCGTCCTCGAAGACCTCCTTGATCGCCCGCGCGAGCAGCGGCGCGATCGACAGCACGGTGAGCTTGTCGAACTGGCGCTCCGGCTCGATCGGCAAGGTGTTGGTGACGATGACCTCGCTGACGCGGCTGTTCTTGAGCCGGTCGACGGCCGGACCGGAGAGCACCCCGTGGGTCGCGGTGACGATGACCTCGGCCGCGCCGGCCTCGAAGAGCGTCTCGGCGGCCTTCACGATGGTCCCGCCGGTGTCGATCATGTCGTCGACCAGGATGCAGACCCGGCCCTCCACCTCGCCGACGACGCGGTTGGCGACGACCTCGTTGGGCCGCATCGGGTCGCGGGTCTTGTGGATGAAGGCCAGGGGGACGCCCCCGAGCTTGTCGCTCCAGCGCTCGGACACCCGCACCCGGCCGGAGTCCGGGGAGACCACCGTGAGCTCGCGGTCGCCCCAGCGCTCGCACACGTGGCCGACCAGCAGGTCGAGGGCGAAGAGGTGGTCGACCGGGCCGTCGAAGAAGCCCTGGATCTGGGCGGTGTGCAGGTCGACGGTCATGAGCCGGTCGGCCCCGGCGGTCTTGAACATGTCGGCGACCAGGCGCGCCGAGATCGGCTCGCGACCGCGGTGCTTCTTGTCCTGCCGGGCGTAGGGGAAGAACGGCGCCACCACCGTGATCCGCTTGGCCGAGGCGCGCTTGAGCGCGTCGACCATGATCAGCTGCTCCATGAGCCAGGTGTTGATCGGCGCGGTGTGGCTCTGCACCACGAAGGCGTCGCAGCCGCGCACGGACTCCTCGAACCGCACGAACAGCTCGCCGTTGGCGAACTCGTAGGACGCGGTCGGTGTCGGTGTGACCCCCAGGTGCCCGGCGATCTCGCCGGCCAGCTCGGGGAAAGCCCGTCCGGAGAAGAGCATCAGGCTCTTGCTGGTCGCCTGCCGGATGGCGCTCATGGAATCCTTCGTCCCTACTTCTCGGTGTCCGCTCCGGAGACCTCGGACGGGTCTGTCCCGGCCGCGTCCGCCCGGCGCTGAGCCGCTTCGGCGGCCTCGGCCGCGGGCGTCCCGGGGCGGCGACGGCGTACCCAGCCTCCCACATTCCGCTGGTGCGCCCGCGCGACGGCCATGGCGCCCGGCGGGACGTCGGACGTGATGACCGATCCGGCGGCGGTGTAGGCACCGTCCCCGACGGTGACCGGCGCCACGAGCATGGTGTCCGAGCCGATGCGCACGTGGTCGCCGACCGTGGTGTGGTGCTTGGCCACGCCGTCGTAGTTCACGAAGACGGTCGCCGCGCCGATGTTCGCCCCCCGGCCGATGGTGGCGTCTCCGACGTAGGACAGGTGAGGCACCTTGGACCCCTCTCCCACCTCCGCGTTCTTCGTCTCGACGAAGGCGCCGACCTTCGCCCCGCGGGCCAGCCGGGTTCCCGGCCGCAGGTAGCTGAACGGGCCGACCGAGGCCTCGGGGCCGACCACCGCACCGAGGACGTGGCTCCGGACGACGGTCGCCCGCTCCTCCACCTCGGTGTCGAGGAGCGTGGTGTCGGGGCCGACCACCGCGCCGGCGGCCACGGAGGTGGCGCCCTGCAGTTGGGTGCCCGGCTCGAGGACGGCGTCCGCGGCGACGGTGACGGTGACGTCGACCCAGGTGGTCTGCGGGTCGACGACGGTGACCCCGCTGCGCATGAGCTCGTCGAGCACGCGGTCGTTGAGGGTGCGCCGCCGGGCGGCCAGCTCCCGCCGGTCGTTGCAGCCCAGGACGTCGTCGGGGTCCTGGGCGACGAAGCCGCCGACCGGGGCGCCGTCGCCGACCAGGAGGCCCACCACGTCGGTGAGGTACAGCTCGCCCTGGTCGTTGTCGGTGCCGATCCGGGCGAGGGCCCGCCGCAGCGCCGCCGCGTCCCCGACGTAGACCCCGGCGTTGATCTCCCGGTTCTCCCGTTGCTCCGGTGTGGCGTCGCGCTCCTCGACGATGGCGCGGACCGCGCCGTCGGCGCCGCGCACGATGCGCCCCAGGCCCGTCGGGTCGTCGACCTCGGCGGTGAGCACGGTCAGCGTGCTGCCGGCCGCGTGGTGGGCGCCGACGAGCGCCGCCACGGTGGCGGCCCGCAGGAGCGGCGCGTCGCCGTTGAGGATGAGGACCGGCCCCTCGAGGTCGGGCACCGCCTCGAGCGCCACGGCCGCCGCGTGCCCGGAACCGCGCTGCTGCTCCTGGACGACGGGCAGCGCGGCAGGCGCCACCTGCGCCAGGTGCTCCTCCACGAGCGCGCGCCCGGCGCCGACGACCACCACCGTGGCGCCGGCGCTCAGCGGCTCCGCCGCCGCGAGGACGTGCCCGAGGAGGCTGCGACCGCCGAGGGTGTGCAGCACCTTGGGCGTCGCGGAGCGCATGCGCGTCCCCTGCCCTGCCGCGAGGACGACGACGCCGGCCACCGCCGGGAAGGGGGAGGACGGTGCTGCGGCGGACGACTCCTGCGCGATCACGGATCTCCTCGGACGGACGGCACGGTCTGAGCTGGGGGACTCGGACTCGAACCGAGACTGCACGGCTCCAAAGGCCGGCGGGCTGCCGATTACCCCATCCCCCACCCGCGGTGCCCGTCCGGGCACACCGCGGAGGCACCGTGTCGGAGCGGCGCCCACGGCGAGCCTAGGGCCCGGCCGCCCGGAGGGCACTCACGGGCACGGGTTGGCCAGGGGTTCCACCGGGTAGTGCACAACCGACCGGGGTTCCCTCCGGTCGCCCGGTTCCCTACGCGGCCGTAGGTTACGGGCACGCAGCCTCGGCTGCGGCCTCGGTCACCAGCGCCGATGACCCCTGACACCGCCCCGGAGGGCACTTGTCCGCTCCTGCTCTGACCCGGCCCACTGCTCCCCCTCGCACGGCGGACCCCAACGCCGGGCTGCCCGCGAACGCGCTCGGCGCCGAGAAGGGCGCAGTCGAGCAGATCACGCTCTACGTGTTCGTGATCGTCCCGTTCCTGGCCCTCGCCGCCGTCGTCCCCGCCGTCTGGGGCTGGGGGCTGTCGTGGACCGACGTCTGGCTCTCCGTCGGCTTCTACTTCCTGACGCTGCTCGGCGTGACGGTCGGCTACCACCGGCACTTCACGCACGGCTCGTTCAAGGCGGCCCGGCCGCTGCGGGTCGCGCTCGCCGCCGTCGGCGGCATGGCCATCCAGGGACCGGTCGTCCAGTGGGTCGCCGACCACCGCCGGCACCACGCGTTCGCCGACCGCGAGGGGGATCCGCACTCCCCGTGGCGCTACGGCACCGGCGCCCGGAACCTGGCCAAGGGCATGTTCCACGCGCACATGGGCTGGCTGTTCGACCGCCGTCAGACCAACCCCGCCCGCTACGCCCCGGACCTCGTGAAGGACACCGCGGTTCGCCGCACGAGCCGGCTCTTCGTGGTCTGGGCCTTCCTGAGCCTGGCGATCCCCACGGTCGCCGGCGGGCTGATCGCCGGCAGCTGGGCCGGCGCCTGGTCGGCATTCTTCTGGGCGGGCCTGGTCCGCGTCGCCCTCCTGCACCACGTCACCTGGTCGATCAACTCCGTGTGCCACCTGGTGGGCAACCGGCCGTTCACCTCCCGCGACCGGGCCACCAACTTCTGGCCGCTGGCGATCCTCAGCGGCGGCGAGTCGTGGCACAACCTGCACCACGCCGACCCCACCTGCGCCCGGCACGGCGTGCTCCGCGGGCAGATCGACATCAGCGCCCGGGTCATCTGGCTGTTCGAGAGGCTCGGCTGGGCGCGGGACGTGAAGTGGCCGGACCCGGTCCGGCTCGCGGCGAAGCGCTCGGTCCCGGCGACGACGCCCGCACCGGCGTCGACCTGAGCCCGACCGGCTCCTCGGATCCTCCTCCGCCCGGGCGACCTGCGCGCCGCAGGTCGCCCGGGCGCAGCCGTGCCCAGGGCAGGATGGCGGTGAGGGAAGGAGCCCCCATGAGCAGCACCGTGGCCCGGCCCCGCGTGCGGATGAGCGGCGTGCAGCGGCGCCGGCAACTGCTGGACATCGGGCGCGAGCTGTTCGCCCAGAAGGGTTTCGAGGCCACCTCCATCGAGGAGGTCGCCGCCCGCGCCGACGTCAGCAAGCCCGTCGTGTACGAGCACTTCGGCGGCAAGGAGGGGCTGTACGCCGTCGTCGTCGACCGCGAGATGCAGGCGCTGCTGGAGCGGTTCACGTCCGCGCTGTCGGCTCCGGGCCATCCGCGCGAGCTGCTCGAGCGGGCGGCGCTGGTGCTCTTGGACTACATCGAGGAGGAGACCGACGGCTTCCGGGTGCTGACCCGCGACGCCCCCGTCACCAGCGGCGCGGGGTCGTTCTCCTCGCTGATCGGCGAGGTGGCGCGCAAGGTCGAGCACATCCTGGCCCGGCAGTTCGCCGAACGGGGGTACGAGCCGGAACTGGCCGAGCTCTACAGCCAGGCGCTGGTGGGCATGGTCGCCCTCGTCGGCCAGTGGTGGCTGGAGACGCGGTCCCCGGGCAAGGACGAGGTGGCCGCCCACCTGGTCAACCTCGCCTACAACGGGCTGGCGCACCTGGAGCCGCGGCCGCGGCTGTCGGGCGGGTTCGGGGCGCCGCCCTCCGGCGCCTGAGGCGCCGGGCGGCCGCTCAGACCAGTCGCGCGCCGGGCACCGGGCCGTGCACGGCCCGGACGGTGCGGAAGACGCCGGCCCCGGCCAGCGCGGCGGTGAGCCGGAGGGCGTCCCGTTCGTCGTCGGCGAGTGCCGCCACGGTGGGCCCGGAGCCGCTCACCAGCGCGGCCGCCGCGCCGGCCTCGGTCGCAGCCCGCAGGGCGCGCGCCAGACCCGGACGCAGGGCGAGCGCGGGCGCCTGGAGATCGTTGGCCAGTGACGCCGCCAGCACGGCCGTCGGCCCGCTCCGGAGTGCGGCGATGACCGGTTCCGCGGCGGGGAGGTCGCGGCCGTCGGGTACCCGCCCGGCGGCCCGCAGCCGGTCCAGCTCGCCGTAGACGGCCGGCGTCGACAGCCCCTCGCCGGCGATGCCGAGCACCCAGTGCCACGTCGTGCGCGCCAGCACCGGGGTCAGCCGCTCCCCCCGGCCGGCCCCGCGGGCCACGCCGCCGAGGAGGCTGAAGGGCACGTCGCTGCCCAGCTGGGCGGCCAGCCCGGCGAGGTCCTCGCGGCTCGCCCGCGTGCCCCACAGCGCGTCGAGCGCGACGAGGGCGGCCGCCGCGTCGGCGCTGCCCCCGGCCAGCCCGGCGGCGGCGGGGATCGACTTGGCGATCTCGATGGTGGCGTCGGCGCCCACGCCGGCGGACGCGGCCAGGAGCTCGGCGGCGCGCCAGACGAGATTGCGCCGGTCGGTGGGCACGAGGTCGGCGCCGCCGGGCGGCCCGGTCCCCTCACCGCTGACGGTGAGGGCGAGGCCGTCGCCGGGGCGCACGGTGACCGTGTCGAAGAGCGAGACGGCGAGGTAGACGGTGCGCAGCTCGTGGAATCCGTCGGGACGCAGGGGGCCGACCGCGAGGTGGACGTTCACCTTCGCGGGAGCCTGGGCTGCGACGGCGGTCATCGCTCCACCGGGTCGGTGGCGGCCAGCCGGGCGAAGTCGGTCACCGAGAGCTGCTCCCCCCGCAGAGCGGGATCGATGCCCGCCGCCCGCAGCCGCGCCTCGGCGGCCGCCGGGCTGCCGGCCCAGCGCGCCAGCGCCGCGCGCAGGCTCTTGCGGCGCATCGCGAAGGCCGCGTCCACGACCGCGAACGTGGCCCTCCGGTCACCGGCGGGAGGCGGCCGCCGGACCAGGGCCACCAGGCCCGAGTCGACGTTCGGCTCCGGCCAGAAGACCTTGCGCCCGACGGCACCGGCGCGACGGACCTCGCCGTACCAGGCGGCCTTGACCGAGGGGACCCCGTAGGCGGGGGCGCCCGGCGGTGCCGCCAGCCGCTCGGCCACCTCGGCCTGGACCAGGATCAGGGCGCGGTCGAGCGTGGGCAGCAGTTCGAGCAGGTGCAGCAGCACGGGCACGGCCACGTTGTACGGCAGGTTGGCGACCAGCGCCGTGGGCGGCGGTCCCGGCAGCTCCCGCACCCGGAGGGCGTCGGCGGTCACGACCGTCAGCCGGTCGGCCAGGTCGGGGCGTCGTTCCCCCACGGTCCGGGGCAGCAGGTCGGCCAGCCGCGGGTCGATCTCCACCGCCACCACCCGGTCCGCGGCCGGCAGCAGGCCGAGGGTCAGCGAGCCGAGACCGGGCCCCACCTCGAGGACGACGTCCTCGGGCCGCAGCTCCGCCGTCCGCACGATCCGCCGGATGGTGTTGGCGTCGTGCAGGAAGTTCTGCCCGAGGGCCTTGGTCGGTCGCAGGTCGAGCTGCTGGGCCAGCTCGCGGATCGCGGTAGGGCCCAGCAGCCCGTCTGGTTGCTCGGCGTGCGTGCTCAGCAGCGTCCGATCAGAGGTACTTGCCGCAGTGCGGCCACTGACCGCGACCGGCCTTGTTGTACAGCTGCTGGGCCCGGAACGTCTGCTCGTCCGGCGAGGCCTGCGAGGGCAGGCCGGAGCCGCCGACCGACCGCCAGGTGGCGACGGAGAACTGGTAGAGCCCGTGGTACATCCCGTTCGGGCTGACCGCGTTGGCCCGACCGCCCGACTCGCACTTGGCCAGGGCCGCCCAGTTCAGCCCGTCGGCCGCGGGGGTGTTGGCCGGGCGGGGCTTGGAGCCCACGGTGACCAGCTCCGGCACCGGCTCCCGGCTGACGGTGGTGCCCAGGACCTCGCGGGCGGTCTGCACACCGTCGACGACGGTCACGCGGACCGTGGCGACCTGCTCCCCCGCGACGCCGGGCTGGGTGACGGTCTTCTCGCCCTCGAGCACGTTCGGGTCGGCGGTCTCCACGCGCTCGTGCGGGATCGGCGTCGTCTCGGTCACCTCCGAGACCTGGACCCGGAACACCTGCAGGCGCATGCGGTTGAGCAGGCCCTGCTCCAGGTAGAGGCTGGTGCGGTCGGTCTCGCCGAGCGCGATCCCCTGCTCGGCGAGCAGGTCGCCGGCGGTCGCGGCGGTCGTGGTGACCACGCGCTCCTGGCCGTCGCTGACCAGGACGATCTCCTTCGGCGTGGTGATCGTCAGCTGCATGCCGTCGAGCGGCAGCCGCTCGCTGCGGCTCGCGGAGAGCACGAGCCCGTCGGCGCGGTAGCCGAGCTGGGCCAGCGCCTCGTCCACGGACAGCGCCGTGACGTAGACCTGCCGGGAGACGCCGTCGACGGTCAGCTCCAGCGGCCGGGCCCGGTTGAGGACGACGGCGTCGCCGTCGGCCACGACCTGGTCGGCGGCCGGCAGCAGGACGTCGTGGGCAGCCGGCTCGAGGCCCTCCTCGTCCAGGACCTCGCCGACCGTGCCGGCGTAGGTCCCGACGGTGCGGACCTGCCCGTCGACGGTCAGCGTCACGGACTTCTGGGCGGCGAGATAGGCGAGCGTGCCGCCGACCAGTCCCAGGAGGACGACGGCGAACAGGCTGAGCTGCAGCGAGCGGCGCACAAACACTTCCACGGGGTCACAGAACCCGGGCAGGAGAACGGGCCCGCCGTCCGAGGACGGCCCGCCCGTCGCGGTCGCGTTCCCGGGCGGCATCCAGCCCGGAGTGACTACTCCCGGCCGCGGAACGCCGTCCGGGTCGGTCTCCACCCCGGCTGTCGGTCACGACACGATAACGAACACGGAACGAGTGGCAATGGTGCGCAGCGAGTGAACCAGAGGTCGACATGGACACTCGGTGGACGCGCCGACACGCTATGTGACGGACGTGCCGAGTGGGGCAGGTGTTCTGTGGGGTGCGCTACACGATCAGGTAGTGATCAAGGGCACAGTGCCGATCGGCCCCCGACGGGTATCCGCACCCGGCTGATCAGCCCGCCAGCGCCCGGGCACTCGACCGCACCGGCCGCAGCCAGCCGATCAGGAACACCGCGACGGCGACGCCGGCCGCCAGCGCCGAGAAGCCGCCGGCGACCAGGCCGACCGGCAGGAAGTCGTAGCCCTCGCTGACCCCGTCGGGATCGATCCCCGCCACCAGCAGGAGCGTGCCGAGGGGCAGCAGCGCCAGCACGGTCGCCGCCGCGGTGACCAGGTGCGCGGTCCAGGTGCGCAGCGCCTCGTCGACCGGCACGTCGGCACCAGCCGCCGGCAGTGGCCGGACCACCGCCCGCAGCAGCGCGATCTCAGCCAGCGCCCACGCCGCGACCGGCGCCACGAGGGCGGCCCAGGCCACGGCGTCGGACAGCTCACCGGAGCGCCACTGCGGCACGGTCGCGGCCACCTGAGCGGCCACGACCGCCCGCATCGTCCACACCAGCCAGCCGGAGACGAGCTCCGAGCGCCGGGGGCGGCGCGGCGGCACGGCCGTCGTCCACCGCGGTCGGGGCCGGGTGGCCTCGGCGAGCAGGACGCCGGCGAGCAGGCCGAGGACCAGCACCGGCACCCAGAGGAAGACCGACGCCTCGGCGAGGATCACGACACTGCCGATCACCCCGGCCACGCCCAGGAGCAGGCCCAGGCGGCGGACCCGGCGACCGTGCTGCGCCTGGCGCTGCAGCGTGCGGGCGCCCTCCGGCGTCGGCTCGGCCAGCTCCACGGCCCCGGCCGCGACGGCCCGGCGGCCGCCGGCCAGCCACCACGCCCGCCCCAGCAGGACACCGGGGACGAGCACGGCGATGAACAGCAGAACGGCGATCAGGCGGCCCACGGTTCACATTGTCGCCCTCCGGGCGACACCGCGGCCACGAGCCGTGCCCCTGCCGCTCGGAGCCCTTCCCTTTCCACGTCGGGGAGGCCTCCGGCCCCTCCGCTCCGCGGAACGGCTTCGCTGGGTTGACCTCGTCGTTCCTCGGGGCACCCTCCGGGCCCCTGCTGGTCACGACCCTCCGGGCCCCGTCGCGACGACACCACTACCGCGGCGCGTCCTTCTCCCAGGCGCCGAAGACGCGCTCAGCGGTCGCGGTCAGGGCGGCGCACAGCTGCCCCACCTCGGTGCCGGTGACCTCGGCGAGGGCCCGCACGGTGTGCGGCACCAGCCGCGAGGCGTTCGGCCGCCCGCGGTGCGGCACGGGGGTCAGGAACGGCGAGTCGGTCTCCACCAGCAGCTGGTCGACCGGCGTGAGGGCCGCCGCCTCCCGCAGGTAGCCGGCGTTGCCGAACGTCAGCGTGCCGGCGAAGGAGAGCACGTGGCCCCGCTCGACGCAGGCCTTCGCGAACGCCGCGTCGCCGGAGAAGCAGTGGAAGACCGTGTGCTCGGGCGCGCCCTCGTCGTCGAGCACCCGGAGGATCTCCTCGTGGGCGTCGCGGTCGTGGATGACCAGGGCGACGCCGCGCTCCTTGGCGATCCGGATGTGCGCCCGGAACGCGACCTCCTGCGCCACCCAGCCCTCGGGACCGGTCCGGAAACGGTCCAGGCCCGTCTCCCCCACCGCCCGCACCCGCGGCAGCGCGGCCAGCCGGTCGATCTCGGCGAGGGCCGCCTCGTCCGCCGCGCCCGCCCCGGCCTCGTTCGGGTGCACCGCTACGGCGGCCAGCACGTTCGGGTGCCGCGCGGCCAGGGCCGCCGACCACTGCGACGAGGCGACGTCGACACCCACCTGCACCAGCCGCGGGACGTTCACCGCCACCGCAGCGGTGATCTCGGCGTCCACGTCGTCGTCCGGCGGCCAGTTCCCCTGCCCGCCCGCCGGCCGTTCGCCCAGGACGATGTCGAGGTGGGTGTGGCTGTCCAGAGCCGGAGACGGCAGCGGCTCGGGCGACGGCGGGGGCTCGCCCCGCCGGTTGGCGCGCGAGGACGCCGACCGGCTCACGCGCCCAGCCCGATGGCCAACGTGGCCACGACGGCCCTCGGGCTCATGCGCTGCCCTCCTCCAGGCGCCGGATCTCCTCCTCGACGACGGACTCGTCGAGCTTGGTGAAGATCGGCTTCGGCGGGCTCAGCGGCGTGCCGGGTGCGGCCAGCGGCGTGGAACCCCACACCGCCTGGCCCTGCTCGTAGGGTCCGGTGATGATCGGGTACGGCGAGCCGTCGTCGAGGTCGGTGACCTCGTGGACCTCCGGCGCGACCGACCAGACCCCGGTGCCGCCGAGCAGCTCGTGCACCTGCTGCGCCGAGTGCGGGAGGAAGGGCGTCAGCAGGGCGTTGCAGTCCTTGATCGCCTGCAGCGCGGTGTGCAGGACGGTGTCCCGGCGGGCCGGGTCCTCCTTGAGCTTCCACGGCGCCTGGTCGGACAGGTACTTGTTCGCCTCCCCGACGACCCGCATCGCCTCACCGATCGCCGCCTTCTGCCGGTTGCGGGACAGCAGCTCGCCCACCGGGCCGAAGGCGCCCGAGGTGGTGGCCAGCAGCGCCCGGTCCTCGTCGGTCAGCTCACCCGGCGTCGGCACGGCCCCAACGTTCTTGGCCGCCATGGACACCGAGCGGTTGACCAGGTTGCCCCAGCCGGCCACCAGCTCGTCGTTGTTGCGGCGCCGGAACTCCGCCCAGGTGAAGTCGGTGTCCTGGTTCTCCGGCCCGGCGACGGCGATGAAGTAGCGCAACGCGTCGGCGTCGTAGCGGGCCAGGAAGTCGCGCACGTAGATGACGACCTGGCGGGACGAGGAGAACTTGCGGCCCTCCATCGTGAGGAACTCGCTGGACACCACCTCGGTCGGCAGGTTCAGCCGGCCGAGCGAGCCGGGGGTGCCGCCCTTGTCGCCCTCGCCGTTGTAGCCGAGCAGCTGTGCCGGCCAGATCTCGGAGTGGAAGACGATGTTGTCCTTGCCCATGAAGTAGTAGGCGTCGGAGTCCGGCGCCTGCCACCACTGGCGCCAGGCGTCGGCGTCGCCGGAGCGGCGGGCCCACTCGATCGACGCCGACAGGTATCCCACGACGGCGTCGAACCAGACGTAGATGCGCTTGTCCGGCCGGTCCCGCCATCCCTCCAGGGGCACCGGGACGCCCCAGTCGATGTCGCGGGTGTAGCTGCGCGGCTTGAGGTCCTCGAGCAGGTTGACGCTGAAGTTGAGGACGTTGGGCCGCCAGCTCCTGCGAGTGGCCAGCCAGTCGCCGAGCGCCCGCGTGAACGCCGGCAGGTCGAGGAAGTAGTGCTCGCTCTCGACGAACCTCGGCGTCTCGCCGTTGATCCGGCTGACCGGGTTGATCAGGTCGGTCGGGTCGAGCTGGTTGCCGCAGTTGTCGCACTGGTCGCCGCGGGCGCCGTCGTAGCCGCAGATGGGGCAGGTGCCCTCGATGTAGCGGTCGGGCAGCGTGCGGCCGGTCGACGGGCTGATGGCGCCGAGGGTCGTCTGCGGGAAGACGTAGCCGTTCTTCAGGAGGCCCAGGAAGATCTCCTGGCTCACCGCGGCGTGGTTGGCCGTCGTCGTCCGGGTGAACAGGTCGTAGCTCAGCCCGAGGCTGGCGAGGTCCTGGACGATGATCCGGTTGTTGCGGTCGGCGATCTCCCGGGGCGTGACGCCCTCGGCGTCGGCGGCGACGGTGATCGGGGTGCCGTGCTCGTCGGTGCCGCTGACCATCAGCACCTTGTCACCGGCCATGCGGTGGTAACGGCTGAAGACGTCGGAGGGGACGCCGAACCCGGAGACGTGGCCGATGTGCCGCGGCCCGTTCGCATAGGGCCAGGCGACTGCCGTCAGGATGTGCCGATCACTCACGCTTTCTCCTCGCTGGCGCTCGTCGGTCGCGTTCGTGACACTGCTGTGCCGCTGCGCGAGTTCGCCAGCTCACTCGCGTGACGAGACTAGTGAGCGCCGTCCACCCGGATCGGATCAGTCCTGGGTGAAGACCGCCGACGCGGGGTCGCCGGCCGCACCGTGCGGGACCGGCGTGAGGACCGCCAGGGCGCAGAGCCCGGCTCCGATGACGCCCAGCGTCAGCGTGGCCAGGAGTCGGTGGGCCTGCACGGGGTCGTCGCGGCGGACGCGGGTGCGCGGGCCCGCGGCGACCCAGCGGGTCGCCGAGGGCGCGCCCGCCAGGAGCAGCTTGCCCACGGGGACGGCGAGCGCGAGCAGGCCGAGCGCCGGCACCGGCAGCGAGGTGGGGTTCGGGACCGGCGTGACCGTCGCGAGGACCAGCAGCAGGGCGACCAGGACCATCTCGGCGAGCGCGAGGCCGACGAGCACCGACCGCCCGGTGCCGTCGACGAGAGCGGCAGCGCTGCCGGCGCACAGCACGATCCACGCCGCGAGGACGAGCAGCCCGGAGGCGACCAGCCAGCCGGACGGCCGGACGGCGGTCAGCACGCCGTCGAGACCGGTGAGGGCGACCGCGAGCAGGCCGATCGCCTCGGTCACGCCGACGAGGCCGGCGGCCACGACGGTGAGCGGCACCCGGCGGGCGGCGGTCGCCGTCGGCGTCGCGACGGCCGCGGGCACGCGCACGTGCTGCGGCGCGAGCGTGTCGCGGACCTCGAGGACGCTGATCGCCACGGAACTCCCCTGACCGGTTGCTGCTGTCAGGGGTCAGCTCGGCCCGTCCGGGGCGCTCCTGGAGTGGGCGGGCGGCGCTGCTCACCCGAGGGGGTGAGGGTGTCAGGTCCTCCGGGCAGCGTTGGCCGCCGCTGCGTCCTCGCGGCCGCCTGGCGTGTTGAACCGGCTGTTCCGACGGCCGTAGAGGAAGTACATGGCGAACCCGAGCGCCATCCAGACGAGGAAGCGCCACCAGGTCTCGCCCGGAAGGTTGAGCATCAGCCAGAGGCACGCCAGCGCCGACAGGATGGGGAGCACCGGCATCAGCGGTACCCGGAAGGCGCGCGGCAGGTCCGGCCGGGTGCGCCGGAGCACGATCACGCCGACGGAGACCAGCACGAACGCGAACAGCGTCCCGATGTTCACCAGGTTGGCCAGCTCCTCGAGCGGCACCGCGGCCGCCAGCACCGCCACGAAGACTCCGGTGATGATGGTGATCTTGTACGGCGTGCCGTAGCGCGGGTGCACCGCGGCGAACCCTGCCGGGAGCAGGCGGTCGCGGCTCATGGCGAACAGCACGCGCGACTGCCCGAGCATCAGGATCATCACCACGGAGGTGAGGCCGGCCAGCGCGCCGACGGAGATGATCCCCGCGAAGATCGGCAGCCCGACGTCGGAGAAGGCAGCGGCCAGCGGAGCGTCGGCGCTGAGCTCGGAGTACCTCTGCATGCCGACCACCACGAGGGACACCGCCACGTAGAGCACGGTGCAGATGGCCAGCGACCCGAGGATGCCGCGCGGCAGGTCCCTGCCCGGGTTCCGGGTCTCCTCGGCCGCGGTGGCGACGATGTCGAAGCCGATGAAGGCGAAGAAGACGACGGCCGCGCCGGCCATCACCCCGCCCCAGCCGAAGGTTCCCTGGTCGTAGCCGAACAGCGTCTGGACGAGTGGCGCGTCCCAGCCCGTCGCCCCCGCCTCCGCCGGCTGCGCCGGGGGCACGAACGGGCTGTAGTTGGCCGCCTCGACGAAGAAGAAACCGACCCCGATGACCAGCAGCACGATGGCGACCTTGATGACGACGATCACCGCGGTCACCCGCGAGGAGAGCTTGATCCCCAGGATGAGCACCGCGGTCATCACGGCGACGATGACGATGGCCGGGATGTTGAACCTGGCCGTCTCGCCGGCGATCGACTCGGGGAGCGGGATGCCGAGGTCACCGAGCAGCTGGTTGAGGTACCCGGACCAGCCGACCGCCACGGTGGCCGCGCCGAGCGCGAGCTCGAGGACGAGGTCCCACCCGATGATCCAGGCGATCAGCTCACCGAACGTGGCGTAGGAAAAGGTGTAGGCCGACCCCGCGACCGGCACCGTGGACGCGAACTCGGCGTAGCAGATGGCGGCCAGACCGCAGACCACGCCGGCGATCACGAACGAGATCGCGACCGCGGGTCCGGCCTGGTCCCTGGCCACGACGCCGGTCAGCACGAAGATGCCGGTGCCGATGATTACGCCGACGCCGAACACCGTGAGGTCCAGGCCGGACAGGTGCTTCTTCAGCCGGTGCTCGGGCTCGTCGGTGTCGCGGATGGAGTCCTCGACCGACTTGATGCGGCGCATTCCTGCCGTCACGGGGTCCTCCTCGCGCCGGCGCCGGCCGGCTGCCGTCGTCGTCCTGGCAGCGTCGCACGGGTGTGCCTGGCCCGCATGCCTACGCTGCACCCACCCCGCGCATGGGGGCCAGGGGCAGGAGGTGGGAATGGTGGGCACCGGGACGCCCTCCGACATGCCGGCGGGTCCACCGCTGCCCGACGTGCCGACCTTGCGACCGCGCCCCGCCGGGGCGCCCAAGTCCCCGCCCGTCCGCCGGGCCGGCCAGGGCGTCGTCGTCGACTGCGCCGTCTACGTCGACGGCCGGCGTCAGACACCGGTCCCCCCGGAGGAGGCGCTGCAGGCGGCGGTCGCCCAGGGCGGCTTCGTCTGGCTGGGCCTCTTCGAGCCCACCGAGGAGGAGCTGACCGCGATCGGCGAGCGGTACGGGCTGCACCCGCTGGCGGTCGAGGACGCCGTCTACGCCCACCAGCGGCCCAAGCTGGAGCACTACGACGACGGGCTGTTCATGGTGCTGAAGACCGCGACGTACGTGGAGCACGAGCAGCTGACCGCGACCAGCGAGGTGGTGGACACCGGCGAGGTCATGGTCTTCCTCGGTCGGAACTACGTGATCACCGTGCGGCACGGCTCGCACAGCGGGCTGGCCGAACTGCGTGCCCGCCTGGAGGAGCAGCGCGACCTGCTCTGCCTCGGCCCCTCCGCCGTCCTGTACGCGGTGGCCGACCTCGTCGTCGACACCTTCGTCGAGGTCGCGGAAGCGGTGACCGACGACGTCGACGAGCTCGAGGCCTCGGTGTTCAGCCCGGAGCGGACCGACGACATCGGCCGCCTCTACCAGCTCAAGCGGGAGCTCATGTCGCTGCGCAAGGCGGTCGGCCCCCTGGAGGTGCCGCTGCAGCGGCTGGCGGAGCGGCAGATCGACGTCGTCCCCGATGCGATGCGGTCGTACTTCCGCGACGTCCAGGACCACGCGATCCGCGTGCGCGACCAGGTGAGCGGCCTCGACGAGCTGCTCTCCTCGATCCTGCAGGCGTCGCTGGCCCGGACGACGCTGGCCGACAACGAGGACATGCGCAAGATCTCGGCGTGGGCGGGCATCATCGCCGTCCCGACCGCGATCGCCGGCATCTACGGCATGAACTTCGAGCACATGCCCGAGCTGCACTGGCGGTACGGCTATCCGCTGGTGCTGCTGGTCATCGTGGTCGCCTGCGTGCTGCTCTACCGCGGCTTCAAGCGCAACGGCTGGCTGTAAGGGGCTCGGAGTCGTCGAGCGTGCACTCCGCGGGCCAAAGGTCGAGGTGATGGCCCGCGTTCTGCACTCTCACCGACCGAGGGCCGCGGCGATCCTTCTGAGGAGAAGAGCGGGGTCGCGCATGTCCTCGGCCGTCACGAAGACCACGGTCCACCCTGCTTCCCGCAGTCTGTTGAGGCGGCGGCGGTCCTTGGCGAACTGGCCAGGTTCGGCGTGCCACAGCCCGTCGTACTCGAGTGCGATCCTCTGTTCCGGCCACCCGAAGTCGACGAACGCCACGAAACGTCCGCGATCGTCGACGACGCGGTACTGGGCCGTCGGCATCGGCACGTCGCTCCGGTGCAGGAGCAGCCGCACCCGCGTCTCCTGCGGTGACTGGGCGAGCCCGTCGGCCAGAGCGCACGCCGCCTTCGCGCGAGCGGCACCGCGGCCACGAGTGACGGCCGCGAGGGCGCGAACCCCAGCCAGCTCGGCCCGACCCGTGTCGACCAACTGGTCAACGGCCACAACGGCCGCATCGGCCGGCAGCAGACCGGCGAGGCGCACCGCCGTCGCCTCCGGGGATGTCACGGGGACGCCGCGACGGTACGTCCGGTGGCCGGGTGGGATCACCGCGCGGCGCACACGCAGACCGGGGAGGCGGGTGGGATGCGACCCGGGAGGAACGGTGACCTCCACGTCGTCGTCCGCGCCGGCGAGGTCGACGCCCCAGAGCACCGCTGCGCTCCTGCCGCTCACGACCGCGAACGGCAGGAGGACGCAGGCGGCCTTGGCCCGCACCTCGTGCGTCAGCGAGATGTCCCGGTGCACGTAGACCCCGCGAAAGACCTTCCGCCAGGCACTGCTGCGCAGCTGGTCGGGCGTGAGCAGCCCCTCGTCGACGGCCCACCACCCGAGGAAGGGCTCAGCGGTGAGCAGCTCGCCGGCTGGTGAGGCGTGCGGGGCATCGACACACCCTGCTGGAACCACGGGCCGGAGCAGGTCCGTCGTCCACAAGCCCGCGCGACAGTGCAGATGCCGGGCCCTCCCTGTCCCGGTAGCCCCGGAACGTGCGCTCTCGAGCGCCGGCCGAGAGCTACGGGGTCTTGTGCGCGACGACGGCGTCGTAGACGGTCCGCCGCGGCAGGCCGGTGCGGACGACGACGGCGCGGATGGCGTCCTTGCGGCTGGCGCCCGCGGCCTCCTCCCCGGCCACCGCGGCGGCCAGCTGACGCGCGTCCATCGCCACCGGCCCGGCGACGGCGCCGGCCACCACGAGGGTGATCTCGCCCTTCACGCCCTCGGCGGCCCACGCGGCGAGCTCGGCCAGCGGGCCCCGCCGGACCTCCTCGTAGGTCTTGGTCAGCTCCCGGCAGACCGCCGCCTGCCGCTGCTCGCCCAGGGCGGCCGCCGCGTCGGTGAGCGCGTCGGCCAGCCGGTGCGGCGACTCGAAGAACACCATCGTCCGGCGCTCGTCGGCCAGCGCGGCCAGGGCCGACCGCCGCTCCCCGCCCTTGCGCGGCAGGAACCCCTCGAAGCAGAACCGGTCCACGGGCAGGCCGGAGACCGCGAGGGCCGTCGTCACCGCCGACGGCCCGGGCACGGAGGTGACGGTCACGCCCGCCTCGACCGCCGCCCGCACCAGCGTGTAGCCCGGGTCGGACACCGAGGGCATGCCCGCATCGGTGAGCAGCAGCACCGTCGCGCCGTCGGCCAGGGCTGCCAGCAACCCGGGCAGGCGCGCCCTCTCCACCGACTCGTGGAACGTGACCACCCTCCCGGACAACGTGACGCCGAGATCGGACGCCAGCCGGTGCAGCCGGCGGGTGTCCTCGACCGCGAGGACGTCGGCGCTCGCCATGACCTCGCGCAGCCGCGGGCCCACGTCGCCCGGCTGCCCGAGGGGCGCGCCGCCCAGGACCAACCGACCGCTCACGGCACGAGCCTGTCACGGCGGTCGCAGTGAGCCCGCCTGCAGGGGGCCGCCCCCTGCAGGGTCCCGCGCGAGCTTGCGACTGGCGGGGGGCAGGGGGTGTTCCTCGGGCGCCGGGGGGCCGAGGGCCCTGTCACTACCCTGACGGCATGGCGGTGCTGGCTCCCGAGCGCGCGGACCAGGGCCCGCGGCTGCCCCGGACGCCGTCGCCGGCCCGCCGCTGGCCGCTGCCGCGTCCCCGCCGCGACACCATCCCTCCCCTGCCGGACGACGCGCGGCTGTCCTGGGTCCTCACCGCGGTCCTGGGCCTGGCCGCGTTCGGTAGCCGGCTGTGGGGCATCAGCTACCCCAAGGACCTGCTGTTCGACGAGGCCTACTACCCGCCCCAGGCGCACCAGCTGCTCACCTGGGGATTCGAGTACAACCGCGGTTACTCGTTCATCGTGCACCCGCCGCTGGGCAAGTGGCTCATCGCCGTCGGCGAGCACCTGTTCGGCTACAACTCGCTGGGCTGGCGGTTCCCGTCGGCGGTGGCCGGCACCGTCGCCGTCGTGGTGCTGGTCCGGCTGGCCCGCCGGCTGACCGGGTCGACCCTGCTGGGTCTGCTGGCCGGCCTGCTGCTGGCCCTCGACGGCTTCTCGTTCACGCTCTCGCGGATCGGCCTGCTCGACGCCTTCCTCCAGGCGTTCGTCGTCTCCGCCGTCGCCTGCCTGGTCGTGGACCGGGACGTGGTGCGGGCCCGGGTGCGCGCCATGGGCGGGGTGCCGGACCGGATCGGGCCGCGCGGCTGGCGGATCGCCGCCGGCTTCCTCTTCGGCTGCGCGTGCGCGGTGAAGTGGAGCGGCGTCTGGTTCCTGGCCTTCTTCGCCGTCCTGTCGCTGTTCTGGGACCGGGCCGCCTGGCGGGAGGCCCGGGTGCCGGGCCCCACCCGGACGACGATCCGCCGCGGGCTACCCGGAGCCCTGTGGGCGCTGGCCGCCGTCCCGGTGCTCACCTACCTCGCGTCGTTCACCGGCTGGTTCCTCGGCGAGACCTCGCAGGGCAAGGCGTGGGCGCAGCAGAACCCGGACACCGCCTTCCCCTTCGTCCCCGACGCGCTGCGGTCGCTGTGGCACGAGCACGCCCAGTGGCTGAAGTTCCACAACGAGCTGTCCTCCCCCCACCCCTGGGAGTCCGGCCCCTGGTCGTGGCTGATCGACGGCCGGCCGATCCTGCTGTGGAACCCGCAGGGCCTCACCGACTCCGCGGGTGAGCAGGTGATCCGCTACATCCTCATGGTCGGGACGCCGACGCTGTGGTTCGCGTTCGCGCCCGCGCTGCTCTGGCTGGGCTGGCGCATCGTGGCCCGCCGCGACCCGGCCGCCGTGCCGGTCGCGGTCGGCATCGCCGCGGGGTGGCTCACCTGGTTCATCAACCTCGAGCGCACGATGTTCATCTTCTACATGGCGCCCGCACTGCCGTTCTTCGTCCTGGCGGTGGTGCTCGTGCTCCAGGACGTCCTCGGCCGGGACGGCGCCGACGCCCTGCGCCGGCAGGTCGGCCTCGGCGCGGTGTGCCTCTACGTCGCGCTGGTCGCGGCCACGTTCGTCTTCTTCTACCCCGTGCTCACCGGGCAGCCCCTGTCGCACCCGGAGTGGCTGATGCGGATGTGGTTCCCCTCCTGGTTCTGAGCCGGCCGTCAGCAGGAGGGGGTGAACGGCACGGAGACCGGGAGCGAGGTCCAGCCGCGGTACGAGGTCCGCAGGCGGTAGGTGTAGGAGGTGCCGTTGACCAGCGGTCCGTCCGTGGCCGATGTGGCCCCGACCGGGCTCACCGCCTGCGAGGCCTGGACCGTGCTGCCGACGACCCGCTCGAGCAGGTAGCCGGAGGCCCAGGTGCTGGGGCTCGCCGTCCAGCCCGCCGCTGCACCGGGGGTCCCGGGCATCGGACGGAGGGCCACCGTGTGGGTCACCCATTCGGTCGAGAAGCCCGTGGTCGACGTCCGCGAGGTCGTCGTGCCCGGTCCCGCGAACAGCTCGTCAGCCCCCGTGGCGCCTGCTGTCGCGGTGCCGTTGCCCGACATCAGCTGCCACCGTCCGGTGGTGCCCGCAGGCGGTGGCAGGTCCTCCTGGCGCTTCACGATCGTGTGCACCAGCATCGTGCCGGCCCGGGTGGTCGTCACCGACGGCGTGCTCGCGGTGGCACCGGCTCCGATGGCCGTCCCGAAGGCGTTCACCGGGTCGCTCGTGCTCACGCCCCGGTAGGCGGCGATCCCACCCACCATCTGCACCCCGGAGGACCCCACGAGGCCGAAGGTCGCACTGGTCGGCTCCGCAGCCGTGGCCACCCGCCAGAACATCGCCGACGTCACCGCGGACCCGCTGGTCGTGCGCCCGAGGAGCGTCCAGCCGGCGGGAGCGGTCAGTCCTCCGTACGCGCCGTAGCGGTTGGCGACCTGCGCGACGAGGACGTCGCCGGACGACGTGCCCGTCGGGGTGACCAGGGTGAGGGAGTCCTGGCCCTTCGCGGACGTGGTTCCCCGGAGCGCGATGGTCGCCGGGGGCGTGCAGGTCTGCGTCACGGTGAGCCCCGCCGGCGGCTCCAGGACCGCGGTGGACACGGTGGTGGCGAGCCCGGAGGCATCGGAGAAGACGGCGTAGGCGGCGGTGACCGTCGAGGTGATGGCGAGGGCCGCCGAGAGGCACACCACCGTCCGCAGACGCCGACGACCGGCCCGCCGGGCACGGCGACGCGCCCGGGCCGCACGCGCCCCGGCGGGCACGGCGCGCGGGCGGATCACCCGGATGTCGTCGGCACGCGAGGGTGGGAGATTGAGCCGGGGCGCCCCGATGGCGCCCCGACGTGGGCCGACGTCCCTCGACGGGGGTGACGCCGGCCGGTCACAGGCGCCGACGGGAGGACGACGATGACCGCTCCGCAGGACCGGCCGCACGTGCGCACCGAGGTGGACGGCGACGTCTGGCGGATCACGCTGGACCGCCCGGAGACCGGGAACGCGCTCACCCCCGCGCTCGCGGCCGAGCTCGCCGCGGCGCTCGCGACCCGCCCCGACCGGACCCGGGCGGTGCTGCTGCTCGGGAACGGGCCGCGGTTCTGCGTCGGTGGCGACGTGCGCTCCTTCGCCGGGGCCGACGACCCCGGCGCCTTCGTCGGGCAGCTCGCCCACGACTGGCACCAGGTGATCCGCGCGATGCTGTACTGCCCCGTGCCCGTGGTCGCAGGCGTGCAGGGGGCGGTGGCCGGAGCCGGAGTAGGGCTCGTCGGCGCCTGCGATCTCGTGGTCTGCGCGCGGACGACGAGGATCCGGCCCGCCTACGCCGCCCTCGGCTTCTCTCCGGACGGCGGCACGTCGTGGGCGCTGGCGCGTGCCCTGGGCGCCCCGCGGGCCCTGGACCTGATGCTCACCAACGGCGTCCTGACCGCGGCCGAGGCGCACCTGACCGGCCTGGTGGCCCGCCTGGTGGAGGACGAGGACCTGCCCGGCACGGCGGTCGCCCTCGCCCACGAGGTAGCCGCCGGTCCGATCCGCGCGATGGTGCGCACGCGGGCGCTGGTCCGCCGGGCCGCCACGCGCACGCTGGAGGAGCAGCTGGACGACGAGGCGCGGCTGATCGCCGAGTCCGCGGCCGACCCAGAGGGTCGCGAGGGAGTGCGGGCGTTCGTCGAGAAGCGGCAGCCGGACTTCCGCAACGCCCGCTGACCCGGCGACTCAGCCGACCGGCCGGCGTGGCTCGGGCACAGGACCGTGCGGACGGTCCGGCCGGGAGCCGGTCGCGATGGTGCGCAGCGCCCGCCCCAGGGCCTGGATGTCGGCCGGCGCGGTGGACTGGTCGCAGCTCACGCGCACGGCTCCGGGCAGGTGATCGCGCCGGTTCGCACGGGCCTCGTCGTGGAACCGCCGCACCTCCTCGTCGCTGAGCCCCAGCAGCCGGGTCAGGTACGGATGAGCGCAGAAGCAGCCGTTGCGCACGCCGATGCCGTACTCGTCGGCCAGTCGGGCGGCGACCACCGCGTGCGGTGTCCCGTCGAGCACGAACGCCGCGACGGGCAGCCGGTCGCCGGACACGGGCCCGAGCCGGCGCAGGCCAGGAACGGTCGCGAGCTCGTGGTCCAGTGCGCGGACGAGCGCCGCCTCGTCGTCCAGCCGCTCCGTCCAGCTGCGCCGCAGCTCCTCCGCGGCTGCCGCGAGCGCGACGACGCCCACGACGTTCGGGGAGCCGGCGTCGTCCCGGTCGGGGACGTCGGCCCAGATCACCTCGTCGAAGGAGACCGCCTTCACCGCCCCGCCCCCCACCAGGAAGGGCTCGCCGTCGGCCAGGACCCGGCGGGGCACGACGAGGGCTCCCGCGCCGAAGGGTGCGTGCATCTTGTGCCCCGAGAAGGCCAGCACGTCGATCCCCGTCGCGGCCATGTCCACCCGGCGGTGCGGCACCAGCTGCGCCCCGTCGACGACGACCAGCACGCCCCGCTCCCGCGCTGCCGCCGCGATCGCGCCCAGGTCGGGGAGCCAGCCGGTGACGTTCGACGCGCCGCTGACCGCCAGCACGCGGGGTGCGGGGTGCTCGTCCAGCGCCGCCACGACATCGGCCACGTCGAACGTGCCCTCCTGGCCCACGTCCACGACGCGGAGCCGCGCGTGCCGTCGCCACGGGAGGAGGTTGGCGTGGTGCTCGACGGCGGTGGTCACGACGACGTCGTCCCGGCCGAGCCGCAGCCGGAACGCGAGGAGGTTGAGCGCTTCGGTGGTGTTCCTCGGGAAGAGGACCACGTGGGTGAGCGGATCCGCCCCGACGAACCGCGCCACCGTCTCCCGTGCCTGCTCGTAGCGGGCGCTGGAGTACTGGGACTTGGCGCCGGCGCCCCGGTGGACGCTGGAGTACCAGGGAAGGAAGTCCTGGACCGCGTCCAGGACGGCCCGCGACGCCGGCGTGGTGGCCGCGGCATCCAGGTCGACGTAGCGACGGGGCAACCCGCCGGCCACAGGGATGTGCAGATCACCGCCGACGAGGCGGTTCCGCGGGGAGGTCGTCACCTCTCGGGGAGCTGTCATCGGAATCCGGCTCCTGGCTGGACCCGGGCCATGTGTCCGGGCGAGCGCTCGCCGACGCTACTCGCGGCGGGCGGAGCCGGGAAAGCGACTTATGACCCTCCGAGGAGGGCGCACGTGGGTTCAGTCGGACCGGCCCCGGCGGGCGAGATGGAGCAGACCCATGACGAGGAGCGCGACGCCGAGGAGCACGACTGCGGCCAGCAGCACCCGCGCGACGACGCCGGCCGCCGGCCAGGTCCCGCGGAGGCCGTCCACGACGAACCAGAGCCCGATCGCCACGACGGCCAGGCGGATCAGCCACCGCCGCGTCTGCGGATCGGCGCCGCCCCGTCCGGGCTCGTCCTCCGGGGTCACGGCTCCTCCTCCAGGACACGGGTCGCCGACCTGCGCCGATCATGACAGCCGGCGAGGGCGTCACCCGCGTCACCTCGGTCCGCCCGCCCCTCGCACCGAGGCCCGGGGCCCGGGGCCGAGCGAACGGCGCCCGTCGCCGGGGGTCGCGCCGGGCCGCGCAACGGCGGACGCCGCCGGGGCGGGTGCCCCGACGGCGTCGGCTGGTCCTGCTGTGAAGGTGTGGAGCTGAGGGGAGTTGAACCCCTGACCCCCTCGATGCGAACGAGGTGCGCTACCGGACTGCGCCACAGCCCCTTCGGGAGCGAGTTTACCGAACAGGCTCTCCAGCGCCAGCACCGGGTGGCCCTCCTGCACGGCGCCCACCCCCGCCGTGCGGTGGGCGCCGTGCAGGAGGGTCCGCCGTCAGCCGTTGGCCACCCGACGGGGCTGGTACTCGTCGATGTCGGCGAAGCCGATGTCGTCGTCGTCCAGGCCCACCACGGCGCTGTGCTGCCAGCCGGCCGGGGCCGGCGTGCGCGCGACCACCCGCCTGCCGATCGGGAAGGCGTGCACCGGCGCCAGCGGCAGGCTGGGGTGCGGCAGCTCCGGCAGGGCCTCGTGGGCCACCGTCTCGTGGACGGCCGGCTCCTCGCGCTGCGCGGGAGCCGGCCGCGCGGTCGAGGGCCGCATCGCCGCCCGGGCCGCCGCACGCGCAGCGCGGCGCGCGGCCAGCCGCTCGCGGCGGGCGACCTTGCGCAGCACCAGCACGTAACCGACGACGGCGGCGTCGAACAGCCCCTGCGCCATCCACAGCCAGGGGCTGTAGACCAGCGCCCCGACGAGGGCCAACACGGCCAGGGCCACCAGGCCCGCCAGGGTGCGACGCCGGAGGGCGTGCACGTCCACCTGCAGCTCACCACTGGTGCGCAGCAGCTCCCGGTCGATGGACACCCGCTCCGTGTCGGCGTGGACGACGGGGTCCACCGTCCGACGGCGCTGCAGCGTCCGACCGGAGTCGGCCAGTCCCACCCGGCCGGGGTGCGCGTCGCCGCGGGTCACCACCATCGGCACCAGCACGACGAACCACAGCACGACCAGAGCGGCCAAGAGCACGCCCGATCCCATCCGAACACCACCTGTCACATGAGTCACTCGCGAGAGGGAGGTTATGCAGCAAGGGCGGCGCGGGGCGGGAGGCGCGCGGTGTGTCGCCGATGTCTTCGTGTGGCCGATGTGACGACTGGGGCGTGTCGCCCGCGTCCTCCGCAGGCGGGGGCGCTCAGCCTGGTACTCGCCGCTGCCAGTGCGCGAGCACGCCGCCGGGCAGGTCCTCGGCCAGCAGCGCGTAGGAGAGGTGGTCGCGCCAGTCGCCGTCGATGTCGAGATAGCGGCGCAGCAGTCCCTCGCGCTGGAAGGCCAGGCGCTCCACCAGGCGCTGGCTGGGCAGGTTCTCGGGGCGGATGTCGGCCTCGACCCGGTGCAGCCCCACCGCGCCGAACGCGTGGTCGCACACCAGCGCCACGGCGAGCGACGCCATGCCCCGGCCGGCGACCGACCGGTCGACCCAGTAGCCCAGGTACCCCGACCGCAGCGCGCCGCGGACGATGTTGTCCAGCGTCACCTGGCCGGCCAGCCGGCCCTCCACCCGCAGGGCGAATGGCAGGGAGGTGCCCAGCCGCGCCCGCCGGGCGACGACGCGGCGCATCGAGCGGTAGGCCGCCGGCGAGTGCCGCGCCCGCCACGGGAGCCCGTCGGAGGGCTCCCACGGACTCAGCCAGTCCTCGTTGGCCAGCCGCAGCCGGCTCCACTCGGCCGCGTCCCGCCGCCGCAGCGGGTGCAGTTCCACCGGACCCCAGGACAGCCGCGCCGGCCAGCCGGGGTGCGAGACGGCTTCCAGCTCAGCCGCCCAGGAGGAGTGGCATCACGGTGACCAGCCCGCCGGCGGCCACCTCGGTGACGTCCTCGTCCACGACGATGAGGCAGTTCGCCCGCGCCATCCGCGCCAGCAGGGCGTCGGTGCCGTCCCCCACCGGCTCGACGACGTAGCCGCCGTCGGGATGGCGCATCACGGTGCCATGGAGGTACTGGCGGTAGCCCAGCGGGGAGATCAGCTGCTGGCCGGCGACCGCCTGCACCGTGCGGCGGAACAGCTGGCGCTTGCCCAGCATGAGCCGGATCGCCGGGCGCACGAACACCTCGAACGCGACCAGCGCCGCCACCGGCTCGCCGGGGACGCAGATGACCGGGATGGCGTCGCGGCCCAGGCGGCCGAAGCCCTGCGCCGGACCCGGGTGCATCGTCACCTGGCGGAAGCGCATGTCGCCGAGCGCAGCGAGCGCCTCCTGCACCAGGTCGAAGCCGCCGCTGGCGAACGTGCCGGCGACGAGCACCAGGTCGCTGCGCAGCAGCTGGCTCTCCAGCACCTCGCTCAGGCGCCGGGGGTCGCTGGGCAGGATGCCCGACCGGTAGGCCTCGGCCCCGGCGTCGCGAGCCGCTGCCGCCAGCGCGTAGCTGTTGACGTCGACGACCTGGCCTGGCGCCGGCACCGTCCCGATGTCGACCAGCTCGCTGCCGGCGCTGAGCACGGCGATGCGGGGCCGCGGGCGGACGAGGACGCGCTCCCGGCCGACGGCGGCCAGCAGGCTGATCTGCGCCGGCCCGATCGGTGTACCCACCTGCACCGCGGGGTCGCCGGGCGCGACGTCGTCCCCCGTGCGGCGGACGTAGCTGCCGGCCGGCGGCCCGGCCTGGACGGCGACCCGCACGGTCCCCTGGTCGGTCCACACCGCCGGCACGACCACGTCGGCGCCCGCGGGCAGCATCGACCCGGCGGCCACCTTGAGCGCGAGTCCCGGGCCGATCGACGACGGCGCGCCCGCTCCCGCCACGCTCTCCCCCACGACGGCCAGCTCGACCGGCGCCTGCGGGGTCGCGCCGGCGACGTCGTCGGCCCGGACGGCGTACCCGTCGAGCGCGGCCTGGTCGAAGGCCGGCAGCGCTCGCTGGCTGGAGACCTCCTCCGCGCACAGCAGGCCCTGGGCGTCGAGGACGGCGAGCTCGATGGGGTGCGGCTGCGGAACCGCCGCGAGGATCTCGTCCAGGTGCCGCTCGACGGTGCAGAAGTGCGCCAGCGGCATCGACTCTGCGGCGGGGAGCGGGATCGGGCCCTCGGCGGCGGCCCGCGGGGACCGCTCCGGAGCGGCTGCCGCCTGCACGGGCGTCGGGGTGACCACGCGGGCACCCCGCATCGCCAGCGGGCCGGTGGCCCGGGGCGGCGCTCCGTCACGGGCGCGCGGGTCCAGCGCCATCGGCATGTCGACCTGCGCGGTGTCCCGGTATCCCCGGTACGCCCCGCCAGTGCCTTCCACGCCGTCGTCCTGACCGTTCATCCTCACCACCGTCGCTCCACCGTGCCGTCGGCCGGTCGCCGGCCCGCGCGGCACCTGCGGTCCCTCGAGGAGGTCGCGCGGGTGCCCCGGGGCCCGATGGTGCCCCCGCCGCGCCCGGTCAGGACGACGACGCGCCCTCCGCAGGCAGGTCGCCGACGAACTCGTGCAGCCAGACGCGCAGCGGCGGCCCCAGGTCGTCGCGCTCGCTGGCCAGCCGGATCACCGCCTTGAGGTAGTCCAGCCGGTCACCGGTGTCGTAGCGCCGGCCGCTGAAGACGACGCCGTGCACGGGCTCCCCGCGCGCCACGAGCGTCGCCAGGGCGTCGGTCAGCTGGATCTCCCCGCCGCGGCCCGGCGGGGTCTCGCGGAGCACCTCGAAGACCCTCGGGGCCAGCACGTACCGGCCGATGATGGCCAGGCTGCTCGGCGCCTCGTCGACCGGCGGCTTCTCGACCAGGCCGGTCACCCGCACCACCTCGTCGCCCTCGACGACCTGGTGTCCACCGGGCTCGACCGCGACCGCGCCGTACTTGTCGATGTTCTCCCGGCCGACGTCGAGCAGCGCGATCACCGATCCGCCGTGCTCGGCCTGGACGGCGAGCATGTGCTCGAGCAGGTGGTCGCGCGCGTCGATCAGGTCGTCGCCGAGCAGCACCGCGAACGGCTCGTCCCCCACGAACGCCGCCGCTTGGAGCACCGCGTGGCCCAGCCCCTTGGCCTCGCCCTGCCGGACGAAGTGCACCTGGGCCACCTCGGTCGAGGCCTGCACGGCCGCCACCCGGTCGGCGTCGCCCTTCTTCTCCAGCGCCGCCTCCAGCTCGGGGTGCCGGTCGAAGTGGTCCTCGATGGCCGCCTTGTTCCGGCCGGTCACCATCAGCACCTCGGGCAGCCCGGCGCGCGCGGCCTCCTCGACGATGTACTCCAGGGCCGGCCGATCGACGACCGGCAGCAGCTCCTTGGGCACGGCCTTAGTCGCGGGCAGGAAGCGGGTGCCCATGCCGGCGACGGGGATGACGGCCTTGCGTGCCGGGCGAGCGGAAGGGCTGGACATGGCGGCAGCCTAGCTAGCCTGCCGCAGTGACCACCGTGCCCGACGTCGGTGCAGCCAAGTCCGCGCTGCGCGCCCGCCACCTCGCCCGGCGCCGCGCGCGACCGCAGGCCGAGCGGGATGCGGCCGCGGCCGCGGTGGCCGCGGCGCTGCTGCACGGACTGTGCGGCACGCGGGTCTTCGCCGCCTTCGTCCCCGACCCCGAGGAGCCCGGGCACGGCCGGCTGCCGGCCGCCTTCACCCAGCTGGGTGCCCGGGTGCTCCTGCCCGTCGTGCCCGGCGAGGGCGCCGAGCTGGGCTGGGCGGTGGACACCGGTCGTCTGGCGCCGGGGCGGTTCGGCCTGCTCGAGCCGGTCGGGCCGCGGCTGGGGCCCACCGCCATCGGAACGGCCGACGTCGTCGTCGTGCCCGCGCTGGCGGTGTCCCGGGACGGCGTCCGGCTGGGCCGGGGCGGCGGCTACTACGACCGGGCGCTGCTGCACGTGCGTCCCGACGCCGTGGTGGTCGCGGTGGTCTTCGACGACGAGCTGCTCGCCGAGCTCCCGGCGGAGCCACACGACCAGCGGGTCACCGCGGTGGTGACGCCGTCGGGCGGGTGGCAGCAACTCACGAAGCCGTGAGACGAGCCCTTGACCAGCAGTACTCGTCAGTCACTGCCAGAGTGTGATCATGCGCACTGCCGATGCCGTGGGAGGCCACCGTGTCCCCTGAGATCGTCACCATCATCGCGCTGGTCGTCATCTTCGCGATCGCCACGGTGCTGCCCATCAACATGGGTGCCCTGGCGTTCGTGGCGGCCTTCGTGGTGGGCACCCTCTCGGTGGGGCTGACCACCGACGAGATCCTCGGCGGCTTCCCCGCCGAACTCGTGCTGACGCTGATCGGCGTCACCTACTTGTTCGCGATAGCCCAGAACAACGGAACCGTGGACCTCCTCGTGCGGGGCGCGGTCCGGATGGTCGGCGGCCACGTCGCCGCGATCCCGTGGATCATGTTCTTCGTCACCGCGCTGCTGACCGCGATCGGTGCGCTGTCCCCCGCCGCCGTCGCCATCATCGCCCCCATCGCGCTGGGGTTCGCCGCGCGGCACGGGATCAACCCGCTGCTCATGGGCATGATGGTGATCCACGGCGCCCAGGGCGGCGGCTTCTCGCCGATCAGCGTCTACGGGGTCACGGTCAACACGATCGTCGACGACGAGGGGCTGCCGGGCAGCCCGCTGGCGGTCTTCCTGAGCAGCCTGTTCTTCAACCTGGCGATCGCGCTGGCTCTCTTCTTCCTGCTCGGCGGCCGCAAGCTCATCGGTCGGAAGGTGACCGTCGAGGAGGACCTGCGCGAGGAGGCGCACGCCGAGCGGGCGACGGTCAGCGGCGGCGGGAGCGGCACGGAGGTCCGCGGCCACGGCGCGGCGCCGGGCCCGGCCGTCGGCGGTGGCCGCGCCGGGAACGGCGACGCTCACCCGGACGCACCGCAACGGATCACGTTCGAGCAGATCATGACCCTGGTCGGCCTGGCCGTGCTCGCGATCCTGGCGCTGGTCTTCGACCTCGACATCGGCTTCGTCGCGATCAGCGTCGCCGTCGTCCTGGCGCTGTTCTCGGCGGCGAAGCACAAGGGGGCGGTCAGCCAGATCAGCTGGTCGACCGTGCTGCTCATCGCCGGCGTGCTGACCTTCGTCTTCGTGCTCCAGGAGGCCGGCACGATCGACTACGTCGGCGAGGCCGTCACCGGGCTCGGCGTTCCGCTGGTGGTCGCGCTGCTGCTCTGCTACATCGGCGGCATCGTGTCGGCCTTCGCGTCGTCGACGGCGATCATCGGCGTCGCGATCTCCCTCGCGGTGCCGTTCCTCCTGGCCGGCGACATCGCGGCGGTGGGGGTCATCGTCGCCCTGTCGGTGGCGAGCACGATCGTCGACGTGAGTCCGTTCTCCACCAACGGCGCGCTGGTCCTGGCCGCCGCGCAGGACGTCGACAAGGACCGGTTCTACAAGCAGATCCTGGGCTACGCCGCGATCGTCGTCGCCGTCGGGCCGTTGCTGGCCTGGCTGGTGTTCGTCGTCCCCGGCTGGCTGTGAGCGGACGGAGGCCACCGTGACAGAGCTCGCGAGGGCACGCGAAGACACAGCAGCCTCGCTCACGAGAACGACGAGCGTCAGCGAGGAGAACTCGTGAGCGGACCACTCGACGGCGTGCTCGTCGTCGACCTGACCCGTGCCCTCGCCGGACCGCACGCGGCGATGATGCTCGGCGACCTCGGCGCCCGGGTGATCAAGGTGGAGAACCCCGGCAGCGGCGACGACACCCGTGGCTGGGGGCCGCCGTTCGTCCAGCCTCCAGGCTCACCCGACCCGTCCCACCGCGAGTCGACGTACTTCCTGTCGACGAACAAGAACAAGGAGTCGATCACCCTCGATCTCAAGGACGAGGCGGACAAGGCCGTCCTGACCGAGCTGCTCCGCCGGGCGGACGTGCTGATGGAGAACTTCCGGCCCGGCACCCTGGCCCGCCTCGGATTCGGCACCGAGGTCCTCGCCGAGCTCAACCCGCGGCTGGTCACGCTGGCGATCAGCGGCTTCGGCCACGACGGGCCGGAGGGCGGCCGTGCCGGCTACGACCAGATCGCCCAGGGCGAGGGCGGGCTCATGTCCCTCACCGGGTCCGGCCCGGACGACCCGCAGCGGGTCGGCGTCCCCATCGGCGACCTGCTGGCCGGCATGTACGGCGCCTACGGCGTGCTGGCCGCGCTGATGGAGCGCCAGCGCACCGGCCGGGGCCAGGTCGTGCGCACCTCGCTGCTCGCCGCGATCGTCGGCGTGCACGCCTTCCAGGGCACCGCGTGGACGGTGGCCGGCCAGGTCGGCCGCGCGCAGGGCAACCACCACCCGTCGATCGTTCCGTACGGGCTCTTCCACTGCGCCGGCGGCAGCGTTCAGCTGTCCTGCGGCAGCGAGGGCCTGTGGCGCAAGCTCTGCGACGAGTTCGGGTTCGACCCCGAGGCCCCGGGGATGGCCACCAACGGCGAGCGCGTCGGCAACCGGCAGCGGGTGATCGCGATGCTGGAGGAGGCGTTCGCCGGGATCTCCCCGGAGGACCTGCTCGCGAGGCTCGCCGCCGCCGGAATCCCGGCCGGGAAGGTCCGCACCATCGACGAGGTCTACACCTGGGACCAGACTCTCTCCCAGGGCCTGCTGATCGACGTCGAGCACGCCACCCTGGGGAGGATCTCCCTGCCGGGCCCGCCGCTGCGGTTCTTCGCCCCCGGTCCCGACGGCGAGACCGAGACCACCCGCCGCGACCACGCCGCACCACCCGTGCTCGGCGCCGACGGCGACGCCATCCGCGCGTGGCTGTCGGCCGGGGCCGGGGTTCCGCAGCCCGCCAGTGACGACGTGGAGGACGGCCACCCCACATGAGCGGCAGACCGCCCCGGCTCGACGCCCGCTCGCTGCGCGACCTCGTCCTGGACGCCGGGTCCTGGAAGTCCTGGGACGCCCCGGTACCGCCCCGCGAGGTCGACGACGAGTACGCGCGCGAGCTGGCCGAGGCCGCCGAGAGGTCGCGGCAGGACGAGTCGATCATCACCGGCGAGGGCAGGCTGCGCGGCCGCCGGGTCGCCGTCGTCGCCGGGGAGTTCGGCTTCCTCGCCGGATCGATCGGGATCGCCGCCGCCGAGCGGCTGATCGCCGCCGTGGAGCGGGCCACCGACGAGGGGCTGCCCCTGCTGGCCGCGCCGGTCTCGGGCGGAACCCGCATGCAGGAGGGGACGGTCGCCTTCCTGCAGATGATCGGCATCACCGCGGCGATCGCCCGGCACAAGCAGGCGGGACTCCCCTACCTGGTCTACCTGCGCAACCCCACGTTCGGCGGGGTGCTCGCCTCCTGGGGGTCGCTGGGCCACGTGACCATCGCCGAGCCCGGCGCCGCCGTCGGGTTCCTGGGGGCGCGGGTCTACGAGGCGCTGTACGGCGAACCCTTCCCCGAGGGCGTGCAGACCGCCGAGAACCTGGCCGCGCACGGGGTGATCGACGCCGTCGTCCCCCACAAGGAGGTCGGTGAGGTCGCCGACCGGGCCCTGAGGGTGCTGGCCGCGCGGCAGACCTGGCACCGGGACGTCGCCGGCGCCGAGCCACCCCGGCCGGAGGACGGCACCGACGCCGACGACCCCGAGGACCACCGCAGCGCCTGGGAGGTCGTGACCGCGTCGCGGCGAGAGGACCGGCCGGGCGTGCGCCGCCTGCTCCGCACCGCGGCGACCGACATCGTGGGTCTGTCGGGCACCGGGGCCGGCGAGAAGGACCCCGGACTGCTGCTGGCGCTGGCCCGCTTCGGCGGCGCGCCGTGCGTCGTCCTCGGCCAGGACCGGCGAGGGCAGAGCCTGTCGGCCCCGCTGGGCCCGGCCGCCCTGCGGGAGGCCCGGCGCGGGATGCACCTGGCCGAGGAGTTGCGGCTGCCGCTGGTCACGCTCATCGACACCCCGGGCGCGGCGCTGTCCCGCGAGGCGGAGGAGGGCGGGCTGGCCGGGGAGATCGCCCGCTGCCTGCACGACATGGTGGTCCTCAGGGCGCCGACCCTGGCGGTGCTCCTGGGACAGGGCACCGGCGGCGGGGCACTGGCGCTCGTGCCCGCCGACCGGGTGCTGGCGGCGGCCAACGGCTGGCTCGGCCCGCTGCCGCCGGAGGGCGCGAGCGCGATCGTCCACCGGGACACCGCGCACGCCGGCGAGATGGCGCAGCACCAGGGCGTGCGGGCCACGGACCTGTGGCGAGCGGGCATCGTCGACCGGGTGGTCCCCGAGCGGCCGGACGCGGCCGACGAGCCCGTCGAGTTCTGCCGCCGACTGGGGCGGGTGCTCGGCGAGGAGCTGGCCGGCCTCCTGGGCCGTGACGACACCGAGCGCCACCGCAGCCGGCTGCACCGCTACCGGCACCTCGGCCGCTGAAAATGGACCCCGAGCAGGCTCGGGCCGGGGCCCTGGAGGGGGCCGCTAGTCGGTCCCGGGGGCGTGCTCCACGCGCTGGCTGTGGTCGGGGTCGAGCTTCTCGGCGATGGCCTGCAGGGCGTCGCCGAGGACGCGGGTCTGCTCGGCGGTGAGCGGCCCGAAGACCGCCTCGCGGACGGCGTCGACGTGTCCTGGCGCCACCGCGACCACGACGTCCCAGCCGGCGTCGGTGAGCACGGCGACGTTGCCGCGCCCGTCCTCCGCAGCGCGCTCCCGGCGGACCCAGCCGCGGTCCTCGAGCCGCGCGACCGTATGCGAGAGCCGGCTCTGGGACTGGTTGGCGCGGCGCGCGAGGTCGCTCATGCGGCGGCTGCGGGTGGGTGATTCCGACAGCATCGCCAGGACGACGTAGGCGGCGTGGCTGATGCCGGCGTCCCGCTGGAGCTGGGCGTCGAGCGCCCGGGGCACCAGCTCCGACGCCGTGAGCCAGGCGCGCCAGGTCCGCTGCTGCTCGTCGTCGAGCCACCGATCCGCCACGGGCAGGACCGTACTGAAACCGGTCGCGGCGCGTGGGCTCCCACCCATGGTGCGTACCGGCAGGAGGACGCCGGACGCGACGGCTCTGCCGCGGCGGCCGGCGAGCGCACCTGCCCCCGCTCCCGTGGGTACCGTCCCCCCATGACCGGTGCCCAGCGCGGTGCGGGGAGCAGAGAGCACGCCTCGGATGCGCTGGGCGAGGTCATGACCCGCCTGGCACGGCGGTTGCAGGAGGAGCACGGCGACGTGGAGGCCACGTTGCGGGCCATCACCGCGTCGGCGGTGGCGACGGTGCCCCACGCGGAGGACTGCAGCATCATCTACGTGGTGGGCCGGTCGAGGATCGAGCCGCGGGCGGCGACCGGCGATCTCCCGGGAGACGTCGACGCTCTCCAGCAGCGGGTCGGGCAGGGGCCGTGCCTGGACGCCATCCACGAGCAGGACGTCGTCCGGGTCGACGACGTCGGCGCCGAGGACAGGTGGCCGGACTTCGCGAGGGAAGCGGCGACCCTGGGCGTCGGCAGCATGCTGTGCTACCGGCTGTTCGTCGAGGGCGACCGGCTGGGCGCCATGAACCTCTACGCCCGGACGGCGAGGGCCTTCGACGACGAGAGCGAGCAGATCGGCCAGATGCTGGCAGGCCACGCGGCCGTGGCCCTCGCCGGCGCGGAGCACGAGTACAACCTGCGCAGGGCGGTGGACAGCCGCGACGTCATCGGGCAGGCGAAGGGCATCCTGATGGAGCGGTACAAGATCACCGCGGACCAGGCGTTCGGCGTGCTGGCCCGCGCCTCCCAGGAACTCAACCGCAAGCTGGTCGACGTCGCGCACGAGCTCACCGACACGGGAGCGGTTCCCCGCCCGAGCCGCCGATAGGGCCGGGGCCCGGTCCTCCCCGCGGAGCGATCGCGACGGCGCTGCGGCCGACCCGGGAGCGATGGGGATGGCCGGTCACGATCCGGCGGCGGCCGGGGCTCGGTGCCGTACCGACCGGAGTCCTCGTGGCCGATCAGGGCTCCTGATCGGCGCGCGAATCGTGGCCGTGGCGGGGCGTCTGTGACGAGTCGTCGAGGAGCTTGTCCATGAGTCGCTGGAGACGGTCGTCGTCCCAGCCGTCCACGACCGCCGGTGCGGCCAGCGGGACGAAGTAGGACCGGTAGAGGTCCGTGAGGGCCTCGTTGAGGGCCTGCGCGAGGACGTCCTGCTGGAAGGTGTCCAGGGGCACCAGGCCCTGCAGGTAGCCGTCGAGATCGAAGGCGTCACCGGTGCCGCCCAGAGCCAGGTAGCGCAGCCACAGGTCCTGGACGCTCAGCTGGGCGCGGACCCGCGCGGCGTCCATCCGCCGGTAGCGCTCATCGCCGGTCATGGGGTGGTCAGCCGGCGGCGGGGCCGCTGTTGCGTGCGGTCACCGTGGCGAGCAGGGCGCGGGCCACGTCGTCGATGGCGCGGTCGGACCGGCGGGCGGTGGCGGCCAGGGTGGCGAAGGCGTCCTGCCGGCTGGCTGCCCCCCGGGCCAGGAGCACCCCGGTGGCCTGGGCGATGGCGTCCCGGATGGACAGGGCGTCGGTCAGCTGCCGGCTGAGCCGGCGGGCCTGCTGCAGGCTCTGGGTGTTGGCCAGCAGGATGGCGGCCTGCGCGGCGAGCAGGTGCATCACCTGCTCGTCGTGCGGGCCGTAGTTCATCGGGCGCTCGCAGTAGACCTTCATGGCGCCGATCGACTCCTCACCCACCAGCAGAGGGGCGCTGAGCACCGAGCGGACGCCCAGCCGGCTGACCGCCTCGTTCCACCTCGGCCAGCGCCCGTCGGAGGTGGTGTCGTCGATGCGCACCAGCTCCCGGGTGCGCCAGGCGGTCAGGCACGGCCCCTCGTCGAACTCGTACTGCAGAGCGTCGGCCTGCTCCGCCGCGTGGTTGGAGGCGGCCCTCGACCGTTTGCCGTGCTCGTCGACGACGGTGACGGCGGCCCCCAGCGTGCCGGCGGTGGCGGTCGCGGCCAGGGCGGTGACCAGCTGGAGGGCGGTGTCGACGGTCTCCCGGGACAGGATGAGCCCCGACATCTGGCTCAGCGCCCAGGTCAGGTCCACCGAGGGCGTGCCGCTCGACTCGTCGGGGCGGACCGGTGCCGGGTCCTGGGCGGGGGTGGTGGGGTCGGTCATCGGGGTTCCCGTTCGGAGGTGACTGTAGGCGTCCTGGGCGGCTGCTGGCAGGGGGTGATGGCGATGCGGGCCACGGGCGGGTGGAGGTCCGGCGGCATGCCGATCAGAGCTCCAGCTCGCCGGTGAGCACCAGGTGCTCGGCCAGATCCCGGACCTTGCGGTTGGTGCGCATCGAGACGGCGGTCAGCAGCCGGAAGGCCTCATCGGCGGTCACCTTGTACCGCTCCATCAGGATGCCCTTCGCCTGCTCGATCGCCGCCCGGGACGCCATCGCCGCCCGCAGGTTCTCCGCCTGATCGCGGGCCTCCTGCAAAGTTCTTACGTTGGTCAATACCACGGCGGCGTACGCGGCAAGCTCGGCTGCGGCGTGCCGGTGCTCGTCGGTGAAGGCACCGACGGCCGGTGAGTACACGTTCAGGCACGCGGCCAGCCCCACGGCGGGCACCGGCACCGCCAGCGAGCTCAGCGCACCGGACCGGAGGAAGGTCGTGATGTAGTCGGGCCAGCGGTCCTCCGTGCGGCCGTCGGTGATCTCGACGAACTGACCGCTCAGGGCAGCGTCGATGCAGGGGCCGTAGCCCTGCCCGTGCTGCGCCTCGTCCAGTTGCAAGGCCAACTCGCCAGTGAAGGCCGCGGTCGTGGTCTGCTGGTCGCGCATCAAGGTGATCGACGCCTCCGCCCCCGCGGGCATCACCTGCGTGACCAGGTTGACGATGCGCTCGAGCACCGACTGGAGGTTCTCCTCGGCCAGCACCAGCCGGGTGAGCTCGTCCCGCGCCGCCCGGGGGCCCGGGGTGCTCGGCCCGTCTCCCGAACCGGTCATCTGCCTCGCCCCCTCTGTTCCGGTCGGACCGGGAAGGCCTCCACCCGGGAGACGGCGGGACGTCGAACTCGTCGCGGGCCCGGTGCACGCGGGCGTCCGCTGGGCCTGGCGGACGGCCACCCGGGGCTGAGGCAAACAACGCCGACCACTGCCACCACTGGGCGCACTCGTCGGTCGCGGGCAGGTCCGGCGGTGGCTCGCTGTGCACGGTACCGGACAGTGCCCCCGAGAGAGACCCGAGCGCACGCCCCTGCGGTCCCCGTCTGCCACGATGGGGATACCCCGCACGCAGGAGCAGCCTCCGCCCGAGCACGGAGATCACGGACGCGGGATCACCATCCCCGCCGCAGGTCACGGTTCAGGCAGCACCGCACGGAGGAGCCCACTCGTGGCGATCGACCGCACCACCGCACACCGCAACACCGTCCTGGGTGGCCTGGACGAGGCTGCTCTCGCCCCACTGCTGCCGGATCTGTACGACGTGCCGCTGCCCCTGGGACGGGTGCTGCACGAGACCGGCGAGTCCATCACGGCCGTGTACTTCCCCCTCGTCGGCGTCGTGTCCGTCCTCGCCGACCTGGGCGCCGACCAGGTCGTGGAGACCGCCACCGTCGGCCGAGAGGGCATGGTGGGCCTCTCGGTGTTCCTCGGCGTCGACACCCCGACCGAGCGCTCCCTGGTCCAGGTACCCGGCCGGGCGCTGACCATGAGCGCCGAGGACCTTCGCGAGCACCTCGCCGACGCCGACGGCCCGCTGAGCGCCATGCTGCGCCGCTCGGCGCAGGCGATGTTCACCCAGCTGGCCCGCAACGCCGCCTGCAACCGGGTGCACAGCGTCCGCCAGCGCGCCGCCCGCTGGCTGCTGATGACCGCCGACCGGATGGACAGCCCCAGCTTTTCCCTCACCCAGCACTTCCTCGCCCAGATGCTGGCGGTCCGCCGCACCTCGGTCAGCGAGGTCGCCCAGGCACTGGCCGAGGACGGTTGCCTCACCTACACCCGCGGCACCATCACCATCACCGACCGGCCGCGCCTGCAGTCGCACGCCTGCAGCTGCTACGAGGCCATCCGCCGGGCCACCGACGCCGCACTGGCCACGCGGTGAGCGGGGACCTCTCGGGGAACGCCGCGCCGGCCGACGCGGTCGGTTACTGCCCGCCGCCCGACCAGGTCGGCGGCCGCCGACAGCCACCGGCCGCCTTCGCGCGCGGACGCCACCGCGATCTCGTGCGCCGGAGAGGTGACACTCGCCGACACGCGTGGACGGGACGCGTGCCGATGGCGCATCATTGGCAGTCGCCGGGCGAGAGTGCCAGCCCGGAGTCCGCGCAGCACCAGGGAGCCATCACCGTGCCCACGTACCAGTACGCCTGCACCAACCCCGACATCAAGCACGAGTTCGAGGTCGTGCAGTCGTTCAGCGACGCGCCGGTGAGCGAGTGCCCGGAGTGCGGAGCGCCGGTGCGCAAGGTCTACGGCTCGGTCGGCGTCGTCTTCAAGGGCTCGGGCTTCTACCGGACCGACAGCCGGAAGTCGTCCGCCGACAGTGGCTCGTCGGCGAACGGGTCCTCGAACGGGTCGTCGTCGTCCTCGCCGTCCAAGGAGAGCTCGTCCGCCTCCACCCCGGCCGCCAGCACCTCCTCGGGTGGGTCGAAGGCCGCCAGCTGACGACCTTCCCTCCGTCCACAGTCCGCCGGCCCGTCCACAACCTCGGGTAGCGGGCCCCGATCAGCGGCCGGCGGGGCCACGCTCGGGCGGTGCCGCGCTTCCGTCGTCCCCGTTCCCCGGTGCACACCGCCCGCCGGGCCGCCGCGGTACTGCTCGGGCTGCTCGCCCTGGTGCTGGCGCTGCGCCCGGGGCCGCCTGCCACCGGAGCGATGGCCCCGCCCACCGTCCCGGCGACGGTGGCGACCACCGATCTGGCCGCCGGGGCCGTGCTCACCGGCGCCGATCTCACCGTCGCCCGCTTCCCCGCCGGTCTCGTGCCGTCGGGGGTGGTGGCCGATCCCGGCACGCTGGTCGGCCGGGTGCTCGCCGGCGCGGTGCGCGCGGGTGAGCCCGTCACCGACGTCCGGCTGGTGGGTCCGGGGCTGACCGCCGCGCTGCCGGAGGGACAGGTCGCCGCGCCCGTCCGGCTGGCCGATCTCGGGGTGGCCGGGCTCGTCCACACCGGCGACCGGGTCGACGTCCTCGCCACCCCGCCGGACGCCGCCGTCGCCGAGGTCGTCGCCGGCTCCGCGCTGGTCCTCGCCACTCCACGGCCGGGAGCCGAGGGCGGTTCCCCCGCGGGCGGCCTGCTGGTCCTCGCCGTCGACCAGGGAACCGCGGCCCGGCTCGCCGCCACGTCGGCTTCGGCCACCCTGACCGTCAGCCTCCCGGCACGCTGAGCCGGGTGCAGCCCGCCGCCACGCCGATGTGGATGGATGGACCCATGCTGAAGGGATTCAAGGACTTCCTCCTCCGCGGGAACGTGGTCGAACTGGCCGTGGCCGTCGTCATCGGCGCCGCCTTCACCGCCGTGGTCACGTCGTTCACCGACTCGTTCCTGCGCCCCCTGATCGGACTGGTCGCCGGTGGGGGCCGCAGCGGGGGCTCGCTCGAGGTGGACGGTCAGGTCTTCGCGTGGGGTGACTTCCTGAACGCGCTGATCACCTTCGGGCTGACGGCGGCGGTCGTGTACTTCGCGGTCGTGCTGCCGATGAAGCTGGTTCTCGAGCGGCGCCGGCACGGCGAGGAGCCGGGGCCGGTCGCCCGACGCAGGTGGAGCTGCTGATCGAGATCCGCGACCTGTTGCGCGCCCAGCAGGGGCGGGATCCGGGACCGGATCCCGCCGGACCGGGCACCACCGCCCTGCCCGGCCGGCTGTGACCGGTCAGTCGCTGCCCCAGTGCGGCGGGCGGTCCTCGAGGTAGCGCCGGTCGTCGTCGGTCGGGTCCCCGGGACGCTCCCCCCAGCCGACATCGCTGTCGTCCGGCGCGGGGAGGGAGCCGGACGCGGGCGCCGTGGCTGCCGCCGGCTCCGGCGGGATCGGCCGGCCGAGGCCGTCGAGCACGGTGGCGGCGGGCAGCGCCGCCAGCGCGGCACCCCGCACGGCGAGCTTGCTGCCGCGCGTCCCCGACCCGATGACGACGAGATCGGCCGCAGCGACGGCCGGGTCGACGAGGACCGGCCACTCGGCCGGCAGGCCGACCGGCGTGATGCCACCGAAGGCCATCCCCGACTCGGCGACGGCGACGTCCTGCGGCGCGAAAGAGGCCTTCCGGGCGTCCAGGTGCCGGCGGACCACGCCGTTGACGTCGGCGCGGGTGGTGGCCAGCACGACGCAGGCGGCAAGCCCTGTCCGCCCGGCCCGGCGGGCGGCGACGACCACGCAGTTGGCGGAGGCCTCCAGCGGCACCCCGTAGGCGTCGCTGAACGCGGCCGTGTCGGCCAGGTCGTCGTCGATCTCGGCGACCCAGACCGCGCCGCCCAGCTGTGGCAGCGCGGCCGCCACCGCCGGTGCGAGGAGGTCGGGCCGGTCGGCTGCCGGCAGCCAGGTCAGGGAGCCCAGCTCGGGGGCGGACACGGGGGGCACGGCCCGATCCTCCGGTACGGCGAGGAAGCCGACCACACCGCCCGGGCGTCCGAGGTCGGCGGGGCCCACCGGATCCGAGCTGTCGCCGATCGGACCACCCGCCAGGATGAGGTCATGATCGGACAGCTCCACTCCGTGGTCATCGACGCGCCGGACGCGCACGCCCTCGCCGGCTTCTACGCCGAGCTCCTCGGCATGGAGGTGAAGGGCGCGCCCGGTGACGACTGGGTCGTGGTCACCGGCGCCGGCTACCGGATCGCCTTCCAGCAGGCGCCGGAGCTCGTGCCCCCGGACTGGCCCGACCCCCGGCGGCCGCAGCAGTTCCACCTCGACATCCGGGTCGCGGACATCGACGAGGCCGAGCCGAAGGTGCTCGCCCTCGGCGCGCGCCGGCTGCCCGGCGGTGGCGGCGACTTCCGCGTGTACGCGGACCCGGTCGGCCACCCCTTCTGCCTGGTCTGGGACGCATGAGCACCGAACTGCCCTCCGTCGACCGGGAGACCGCCAGCGCCTTCGTCCGGGCGACCGGGTTCGAGCCCGTCGAGACGAGCGGCACGCGAGTGACCGGGCACGCCGATCTCGGCCCCGACCAGCACACCCCCTGGGGCGTGGTACACGGCGGCGTCTACTGCTCGATCATCGAGTCGGCGGCCAGCATCGGGGCCAGTGCCGCAGTGCTCGACCGCGGGCAGTTCGCCGTCGGCGTGAACAACAGCACCGACTTCCTGCGCCCGCTCACGTCCGGGCGGCTCGACGTCGTGGCCGAACCGGTCCAGCAGGGACGCACCCTCCAGCTGTGGCAGGTGCTCCTCACCCGGGCCGACGACGGCAAGCTGGTGGCGCGGGGGCAGGTCCGGCTGCAGAACGTCCCGATCCCCGGCGCGTGACGCCCCGCGGGACGGCGGCGGAGCGGATCGACACCGCGGTCACGGCCACCCGCGCCGTGGCCGCGGCGCACGGTCTGCGCACCGATCCGGTCGTGCTGCAGGACGGGATCAACGTCGTCCTGCACCTGTCCCCGGCACCGGTCGTGGCGCGGGTGGCCACGCTGACCCGGCTGCTGCGCGGCGACGGGCTGACCCCGTTCGGCCGGGAGGTGTCCCTCGCCGGCGCCCTGGCCAGGGCAGGAGCGCCGGTCGTGCCGCCCAGCGGCCTGCTCCCGCCCGGCCCGCACCGGCTCGGCGACACGGTGCTGTCCTTCTGGACGCACGTGACCGTCCTGCCGGACCGCCCCGGTCCCGCCGCGACGGCGGCCGCGCTCGCCGAGCTGCACGACCACCTGGCGCAGCAGCCGGCCGACGCGGGTTCGCCGCTCGACACCCCGCTCCGCGACCTGGAGGCCTTCCTCGACCGCGGGCAGCGCTGGGGCGTCACGCCCGCCGATCTCGACGCGCTCGCCCGGCGGTTGGACCGGCTGCGGCCACGGCTGGACGGGGAGGTGCGCCGGCTGCACGGTGACGCCCATCCCGGCAACCTGCTGGCCACGCCCGACGGCTGGCGGTGGATCGATCTGGAGGACACCTGCAGCGGACCGCTGAACTGGGACCTCGCCTGCCTGCGCACCACCGGCCGGCTCGACGGGCGGGCGGCCCTCGACGCGCTGCCCGGCGCGCCCTCCGACGCCGAGCTGGCGCCGTGGGTGCGGCTGCGCCGGCTGCACGCGGCGGCCTGGTCGGTCGTGTACGCGACCGCGCACCCCCAGGCGGCGGGACCGGCCCGCGAACGCCTCGCCGCCGCGCTGGCCGACTAGTCAGCGGAGGACGGCCGGGTCGAGAGTGACCCGGAACAGCGCGCGCGGATCCTGCAGGGTGGCCGGGGGCAGCGCCGAGGACCGCGGCACCACCCGGTCCCAGCGGGCGGGGCGCCGGTGCGGCAGCAGCTCCCGGCCCTGGAACAGGTAGTCGCCCACGATCTCGCCCAGCAGGAGCCCCGCGCCGTGCTCGATCGGCAGGGCGACCGGGTCCCCGGGCGCGATCTCGTCCAGGAAGGCCGAGAGCTGGCGCAGGTCCTTGGCCGGGCGCCGGCCCGACAGCTCCTTGGACAGCGCGCGCAGCTCGGCCGGGGTCAGGCCCGTCGCGTCGACGTCGATCCCCGACTGGGTGCCGAGCCCCACCACCCCCGCCGCCAGGCAGGCGCCGAGCTCGTGGTGCGCCCGCGGGCGCACCACCCACACCCGGACGCCGTCGGGCTCGGGCGCTGGCGGGACGTCATCGGGCTCGGGCCACACGTACGGCAGGTCGTCGGGCTCGGGGCCGAACAGCTCGGCGAACCGGTGACGGTAGAAGCCCGGGTCCTTCGCGATCAGGTTGGACCGGTGGGAGAGGTGCAGCGCCTCGTCGCCGAGCCACGACGGCAGCAGCCCCGCGGCGGCCAGCTCGGCCTGCGGCACGCCCACCACCTCGGGGGCGAACTCCCCGATCAGGGTCTCCGTGCTGTCGGCGAAGCCCCGCTCCCGCCAGACGCGCACCATCGCCAGGCCGTACGCGACCAGCCCCGGCGTGCGACCGCGCCACATCCGCACCACCGGGTGCGAGGCCCAGCCGTAGTCGGGCAGCTCCAGGGCGCGCAGCACCTGCAGCGTCTCCACCCGCTGCTTGCCCAGGCGCGGTGAGTCGAGCAGCCGCGCGCTCTCGGCGAAGTCGGCGACCGGAAGGAAGGTCTGCATCGCCCGCCAGTCTCGGTCAGGTCGGGGCGACCTGCCGGATCAGCCGGCGCAGCGGGCGGCCAGCGCCGGCAGGACGACGCCCAGCGGGGCGTCGACCCGGACGTCGGCCTTCGCGTCGCCGCGGGTGGGGCCCACGTTGACGATCGCGACGGGGATGCCGAGCTTGGCCGCGCGCAGCACGAACCGGTACCCGCTCATCACGGTGAGGGACGAGCCGAGGACGAGGAGGCTGCCCGCCCGCTCGACCAGGTCGAAGCACTGCTCCACCCGGTCGCGCGGCACCGTCTCGCCGAAGAAGACGACGTCGGGCTTGAGCGGGCCCTTCCCGCAGGCGAGGCAGTCGACCATCACGAAGCCGTCCAGCACCTCGTCGGGCAGCTCGGCGTCACCGTCGGGGTTGATCTCATCGGTGCGCGGGCCGAAGTGCGGATTGGCCTCGCGCAGCCGCTGGTCCAGCTCGGCCCGCCCCGCGACGTCGCCGCACTGCAGGCAGACGGTCCGGTCCAGGCCGCCGTGCAGCTCGACGACGTCGCGGGCGCCACCGGCCTGGTGCAGCCCGTCGACGTTCTGGGTGATGACGCCGCCGAGCAGACCCGCGGCCTGCAGCTCGCCGACCGCGTGGTGCCCGGCGTTGGGCCGGGCGCCGCGGATCTGCCTCCAGCCGACGAAGCTGCGCGCCCAGTACCGGTGCCGTCCGCGGGGGTCGCGGGTGAAGGTCTGGTAGGTCATGGGGGTGTGCCGGCGCAGGCTTCCGGTGGCGCCCCGGTAGTCGGGGATGCCGGAGTCCGTGGACAGGCCGGCGCCGGAGAGGACCACGGCGTCGCCGTCGGCCACCAGGTCGGCGAGCGCGTCGACCCCGGCGTCCTGCGGGGCCTCGAGGGGCAGGGCGGTCACCCGGCCATCGTCCCCTCCGATCGACGGTCGCGCCGCAGGCTCAGCGTGCGGCGAGCTCGGCGTCGAGCCGCTCCAGGATCTGGTCGTACACGCGCCGCAGGCCCTTGGGCGCGAACGTCCGCTCGAAGAAGCCGCCGATGCCCCCAGCTCCGTTCCACGTGGTGCGGACCCGGACCGCCGAGACGCCGGCGTCCGTGGGGTGCACGGTCCACGTGGTGACCATGGAGGAGTTCGCGTCGGACTCGACGAGGGTGTCGGGAGCCGGCTCGGTGACCACTATCAGCTGGTCGCGGACGCGCTTGGCGGTCGCCGCGAACCGCCAGTGGACGCGGGTGCCCGCTCCCTGCCCGCCCGCCTCGACCCGGTAGTCGCTGAACTGCTCGGGCTGGAGCCGCCGGCGGGCCCCCTCGTAGTCGGCGAGTGCGGCCCGCACCTGCTCGGCGGGGGCTCGGACGACTCGTTCGGCGGTGGCGACGACCTGGCTCATGGCCCCATCCTGCCGTTCGTGGTGGACGCGCCCGGGCGGTGGGCCCGCCCCGTGGGGAACGTCACGGCCTCGGGGATGGGCACCGCGGGTACCGGCAGGAAGTGACCGCACCTCTGTCCCTCACCCGCTCCGGAACGGGCGAACCCCTGCTGCTGCTGCACGGCTGGGGCAGCTCACGCCGCGACTTCACCGCCGTCCTCCCCGCCCTGTCGGAGCGGTTCGACGTCATCAACGTCGACCTCCCAGGCGCCGGCCGGTCCCGCCATCTCGACGAACGGCCCACGGTCGCGGCGATCGCCGACGCGGTCGAGCGCACCCTGGACGCCGAGGACGTCGGCCGGGTGCACGTGCTCGGCAACTCCCTCGGCGCCCGTGTGGCCCTCGAGCTGGCCCGCCGAGGCCGCGCCCGCTCGGTGGTGGCCATCGCCCCGTCCGGACTCAACGTCGGGCCAGAGCGGGTCCACCAGGGAACCGGCATGGCGATGGCCCGCCTCGCCGGCCGCACCACCGCCCCGCTCCTCGGACGACTGTCGCGCTCACGGCTCGGACGCACGGCGTTGCTCCTGCCGCTCAAGACCCGCCCGTGGTCCACGAGCCAGGAGGAGGCCATCGGCGCGCGCGAGGGCTTCGCCGACTCGCGCGACTTCTGGCGCACGCTGCTGTGGGCGCTGCTCCTCGACGTCCCGCGGGGCCTGGGCCACATCGACTGCCCGGTCCTCTTCGTGCAGGGCACCGCGGACTGGATCGCGATGGGGCAGACGGTCCGGTACGTGCCGCTGGTCCCCCGCTCACGTTTCCGGCCGCTGCTCGCCGCGGGCCACGCGCCGCAGTCCGACCGGCCCGGGACGATCGTGCGGCTGGTCGAGCGGACGGCGAAGCTGGCCGCCGACGCCGACGAGGCGGGCACGCTGCCGTCCGAGGCGGTCATCGGCCTCCCGCGGGCGAGCTAGCTGTTCTGCCCTGACAGGTTGGTGGTGCGGCTGGCCGGAGGTCGACCGCCGAGTGCGGTGTGGCCGCGGTGGTGGTTGTAGCCGTGCAGCCAGGCAGGGTAGGCCTGGGCGCGCTCGGCGTGGCTGGCGTAGGCCGCGGCGTAGGCCCGCTCCTCGAGCATGGTGCGGTGAAAGCGCTCGACCTTGCCGTTGGTCTGTGGCCGGTAGGGGCGAGTGCGTTTGTGCAGGATGTCGCCGAGGGCGGCGCGGAAGACCGATGACCGGTAGCAGTTGCCGTTGTCGGTCAACACTCCGCGCACGGTGATCCCGCAGCCGGCGAAGAAGGCGTGCGCCCGGGCCCAGAACGCCACGGCGGTCTCCTGACGCTCGTCGGGGAGCAGCGCGGAGTAGGCCAGCCGGGAGTGATCGTCCAGGCTGGCCGGTCGACCATGCCTGCCTCGCCGTGTTCGCGGTAGCGGCCGGCCCACCGGCCAGCAGTGGTCGCGGAGGTCTGAAACCGCTCGGCCGCGCGCCGCAGGGACCAGCCCGGCTCGACGACACAACGGGCCAGCAGAAGCCGGCCGCGCGTGGTCAAGGTGGCATCAGCGTGGGACACGAAGACCTCCGGGCTGAGGAGCGGTTCCTAGACAGCTCCACACCTCACCCGGAGGTCTTCCTCATGTCACCAGAAGCCGTCACCAACGTCCGTGGTCAGTACAGCTAGCGGGACTCCTCGGCATTCAGGTAGTCGCACCGGAAGCGGGCGGCCGCCATCGCCTCGGTGAACCGGACCTCCCACGCCGGGTCCTGCGCCGGAAAGGTCTGCAGGACCCGTTCCTCGAGCACCACCGGCATGCCGTCAAGGCCGGTGTAGGTCCGCCGGACCAGGACGCGGCTCGTCCCCTCCACCTCGTCGTGCCCCGGCACCCACCGCGCCTGCGCGATCGCGGCCGCGAGCTCGGCCCGCTGCCGGGAGGGCAGCGGCCCGCCGTTCCCACGCTGCAGCGCGGTCCACAGCGCCCAGCCGACCGTGACGAACAGCCCCAGCACGACGAGGACCAGCACCAGCTCGACCAGCGCCAGCACCATGGCGCAGACGCTAGTTCCAGCCGGCGTCCCGGGACGATCCCCGGGCGCACGAAGCCGGCCCTTCCCGCCGCACCGGCGCGGCGTCGGCCGCTGCGGCGGTGCACGGGACCACGCGGTCGTCGTCCGGGTCAGGCAGCGGCAGCTCCGCGGCACCGCTGTCCCGAACCGGCCGGGGGCGGCGGGGCTGGCGGATGCCGGTCCCGCCGCCACGGTGGGGATAGACCAGGACGCCATGCACCGGGTCGGGGACGGCGTCCAGCGCGGCCAGCAGGACGGGCGCCTGCCGGAAGCCGTCCCGGCGGCTCTCGTCTCCGAAGACGAACTCGAGGACGACACCCCAGCTGTGCTCGTGCTCGTCCCAGAAGACGGCGCCGCCGGTCACCGCCGCCTCGATCAGCCGGTCGTGCCACGCGCGCGCCCACCCGGCGGCGGGCACCCCGCCGTCGAACACCTCGACCGTGAGCCAGTGCACAGTGCCCTGGACGCTACGCCCGGACCCGCCCACCGACCAGGCCCGGACGCCCCGCCGCGGGACGCCCGCCGGGTCAGGGCCGGGGGTTGACCCTCGTCCACCCGCGCTCGTCCCGGTGGGCGCCCTGGGCCGCCCGGCAGCGGCGGCACACCTCCTGCACGCCTTCCGCGTGCCCGCCGGACTCGGGCTGGACGTCCGCCCATGAGACGTGGGGGAAGCGGGCCAGACGCGACCTGCTCAGCGCCAGCCCGCACGCCGTCTCGTTGCGCCCGCGCTCCCACGCGTGCACCTCACCGGCGGGATATCGGATGCCGTCGTCGGGATCGATCCACGTGTCCGCTGCGGCGACCGCCGCGTTGCGCACTGCCATGTGCGCACCGGTACCCGCGATCGGTCGTGCCGATCCGGTGCGACCGGTCCGATCCTCACCGGAGGCACGCGAGTCGAACGTCGGGCCGCCCGAGTCACCGAAGCAGCTGCCGCCGCCGGTGTCGTGCTCCTTGCCCTCGACTCGCAGGGTCCGCCGTCCCGACGAGTCGGCAGCGAGTACAGCTGGGTGGCCCCGAGAGGATTCGAACCTCCGACACACGGTTTAGGAAACCGTTGCTCTATCCCCTGAGCTACGGGGCCGTGGCGCGGCGACCCGCGGAGCGCCGCGCCGATGCGGAGAGGCTATCCGGTCGCCACGGGAACACCCGCCACACCCGACTCGTCACCAGAAGTAAGACGAAGTGCCGCATCCCGCAGCTACCGTTCGGGGTACACGTCTGGCTCCGGCAACGGCGCCGGGGGACGGAAGGACAGTGACCATGGAGACCCAGGTGGTGGACGTCCCGGAGAAGGGACGCTTCGAGATCCGCTCGGGAGAGCGCCTCGTCGGTCTCGCCAGCTACCACGTCGACGGCACCACGATGACCCTGCCGCACACCGAGGTCGACCCCGGCGTCGGCGGCCGCGGCATCGGCAGCGCGCTGGTCGCGGCCGTCCTCACCGCCGCTCGCGAGCGCGGGCTGACCGTCCTCCCCTACTGCTCCTTCGTCCGTCACTACATCCAGCAGCACCCCGAGTTCGTCGACCTCGTGGCCGAGAGCGACCGGCCGCACTTCGGCCTGGAGACCGCCCCCCGCTGACCTGCGGACAGGCCGGCGCCCACCTACGCTCCGCAGGTGCCGACGTCGTTGCTGTGGTTCCGTCGCGACCTGCGGCTGGGCGACCATCCCGCGCTGCTCGCCGCCCTCGAGGCCGCCGGCCCGCAGGGCGCCGTCCTGCCGCTGTTCGTCGTCGACCCGGCGCTCTGGCGCCCCTCCGGCGCACCGCGCCGCCAGTTCCTCCGCGACTGCCTGGCCGTACTGCGGGAGGACCTCGGCGGTGCACTGGTGATCCGCGGCGGGGATCCGGCCGGCGTGGTGCCCGCACTCGCACGCGAGATCGGGGCGACGACGGTGCACGTCTCGGCGGACACCGGTCCCTACGGCCGCCGGCGTGACGCGGCGGTCGAGCGGGCGCTCGGCGCCACCCCCCTGGTGCGCACCGGCTCCCCCTACGCGGTCACCCCGGGACGGATCACGAAGAGCGACGGCAGCCCGTTCCGGGTGTTCTCCCCGTTCGCCCGCGCCTGGCGGGCGCACGGCCGGCGCGCCCCGGCCCCACGCCCGGCCGTCGTCCCGTGGCTGACCGGGACGGCCTCGGACGACCTGCCGCCGGCCCAGGACCTCGGCGGCGTACGGCTCCCGGCCGCCGGTGAGGACGCCGCCCTCGCCGCGTGGGGCCGTTTCCGGGAGGAACGGCTGCCGGACTACCCCGGGACCCGGAACCGCCCCGACACAGACGGGACCAGCCGGCTGTCGGCCTACCTCAAGTACGGGTGCGTCCACCCCCGCACGCTGCTGGCCGACCTCGACCGGACCGACGGCGAGGAACCCGAGCCGGTGCGCCGGTTCACCGACGAGCTGGCGTGGCGGGAGTTCTACGCCGACGTCGTCTGGCACCGGCCCGAGTCGGTGCGCGAACCGCTCGACCCCCGCACCGGGGCCATCCCGTACGACAGCGGCCCGGCGGCCGACGAGCTCTTCGCCGCCTGGGCGCAGGGGCGCACCGGCTACCCGATCGTCGACGCCGGGATGCGACAGCTGCTCGGTGAGGCCTACGTGCACAACCGGGTCCGCATGATCGTCGCGTCGTTCCTCGTCAAGGACCTGCACCTGGACTGGCGGCGCGGGGCGCGGTACTTCCTGCAGCACCTCGTCGACGGTGACTTGGCCAGCAACAACCACGGCTGGCAGTGGGTGGCGGGGACCGGGACCGACGCCTCGCCCTACTACCGGGTGTTCGACCCCACCCGCCAGGGCCGGCAGTTCGACCCGGAGGGCGACTACGTGCGGCGGTGGGTCCCGGAACTCCGCGACCTGCCGGCCGCGCACGTGCACGAGCCGTGGCTCGCGCCCGGCGGGGTGCCGGCCGGCTACCCGGAGCCGGTGGTGGAGCACGCCGCCGAGCGGGAGGTCGCCCTCGCCCGGTACCAGCGGGTGCGGTCCGCGTGACCGGGACCGGACGCCGCAGGAGGGCCGGTGCCTGAAGGCCACACCCTGTACCGCCTGGCCCGTGACCTCCAGCAGACCTTCGCGGGGCGCCCGGTGCACGTGACCAGCCCCCAGGGCCGGTTCGCCGCAGGCGCCGCACTGCTCGACGGCCGGGTGCTCCGGGAGGCGTTCTCCTACGGCAAGCACCTGTTCGCCGACTTCGGCGGTGACGCCCTCCACGTGCACCTGGGCCTGTACGGCACCTTCACCGGCGGCAGCGGCGACCCGCCCCCGGCGAAGGGGGCGCTGCGGATGCGCTGGGTGGCCGACGGCCCGGACGGCGGCGGTGCGTGGGCGGACCTGCGCGGCCCCACCGTGTGCGAGGTGCTGGCCGCGCCGGAGGTGGCCGCGATCCTTGCCCGGCTGGGCCCCGATCCGCTACGCCCCCGGGCGGACGGCGGGGTGGCCCACCGCCGGATCGCCGGCAGCCGCACCGCGATCGGGGCGCTGCTCATGGACCAATCGGTGCTGGCCGGGGTCGGCAACGTCTACCGCGCCGAGCTGCTCTTCCGCCACGGGATCTCCCCGTTCCGTCCCGGGCGGGGCGTGGACGCCGCGTCGTGGCGCGCGATGTGGGCCGATCTGGTCACCCTGATGCGCGCGGGCGTCCGCATGGGGCGCATCGTCACCACCCGGCCCGAGCACCGGTCCCGGCGCCGGGGGGTGGTGCAGCGCGAGGACGCCCACTACGTCTACCGGCGCACGGGGCTGCCGTGCCGGATCTGCGGGACGGAGATCCACACGGAGGTCATGGTCGGTCGCAACCTCTACTGGTGCCCCGTCTGCCAGGCCGCCTGACCGCCCGCCCCCTGCGGTCGCCGGTCCGGCGCCCACCACCCCCCTGGGTCGCTTCGGCCCACCCACCAGGGGGTTGACCGTCCCGAGGAGCTCTGCACGGGCCGCCCGGACGCGTGTACGTTCGCCGCCGATGAGATCGTCGGCGCGCGGCATCGGCGTCATCGCCCTGGCGGCGATGGCGCTCCTCGCCGTGCCCGCCACGGCCTCCGCCGCCCCCGCTGAGGTGGGCTACGACGTCTCCTACCCCCAGTGCGGGGACGACCTGCCCCGCAGCCGCGCCTTCGTCGTGGTCGGCGTCAACGGCGGCCTGTCGACGCGGGCCAACCCGTGCCTCTCCGAGCAGCTGGTCTGGGCCTGGGGCTCCTCGGGGAAGGCCGACGGCCAGCCGCGCGCGCAGCTCTACCTGAACACGGCCAACCCGGGGCAGCTGATGGAGCGGGTGGTCACCTGGCCCGAGTCGGGGGCCACCCCCTACGGCGACTGCGACGGAGCCAACTCCACCGCCTGCTCGTGGCAGTACGGCTGGGAGCGGGCGCAGAACAGCGTGGTGTCGTTCTTCACGCCCGCCGCCCGCGCGGCGCGGGTCGACAGCCAGCCGGCCCGCTACGTCTGGTGGCTCGACGTCGAGACCATGAACACGTGGCAGTTCGGGTCGAGCGAGGCCCTGGAGCGCAACCGCGCCACGCTCGAGGGAATGACCGAGTACCTGCTGTCCCGGGGTGCGGAGGTCGGCATCTACTCCACGGACGAACAGTGGTCGGAGATCGTCGGGGAGGTCGCGGACGACAGCGTGCTGGCGGGCCTGGACAGCTGGCTGGCCGGCTCGGTCACCGCGGAGCAGGCGGCGGACGCCTGCGCGGACGACCCGCTGGTCCCCGGCGGCCGGGTGGAGCTCAGCCAGTACGTGCCGGGCGAGCTCGACCACAACCTCTCCTGCCGCTGACCGCTACAGCGCACCCTTGCCCGCGTCGCCCGCCGGAACGGGCCTGAGCCGGCGCACGTCGAGGGGCGCCGCCAGCTTCCCGGCCAGGCGGCCGCCCAGGGTGGTCAGCGCCTGCGCCGAGCCGTGCGCCTTCAGCGCCTCGGTGCTCTCCCAGCGCTCCACCATGACGAACCGGCCGTCGTCCTCGTGCAGCGCGTAGAGCTCGCAGCCGGGCTCGGCGTGCACCTCGGGGACGGCGGCCAGCAGCGCGTCGCGCACGGCGTCCACCGCCTCGGGCTTCGGGGTGATGGTGGCGACCACGACGACGGACACGGGACCTCCTGGACGGCGGGGATGCGGCGGAACCGGCCGTAGCTCTGGTGCGGCGCGCCCGGCCGGGTCAGGATGCCAGTCGTGTCCGACGACGGTGCGTCCCCATCCCCGTCCGCGGAGTCGCCGCCGGACCGCCCGCTGCGGGTCGCCGTCGTGGGCGCGGGGCCGGCCGGCATCTACGCCGCCGCCGCACTGACCCGGCAGGACGCCGTCCCGGTCGCCGTCGACCTGCTCGACCGGCTGCCGACGCCGTTCGGCCTGGTGCGGCACGGGATCGCGCCCGACCACCCGAAGATGCGCGCCATCCGCGACACCCTGCACCGCGCCCTGGAGGACCCCCTGGTCCGGTTCGTGGGCAACGTCGACGTCGGGGTGGACATCTCGTTGGCGGAGCTGCGGCGGCACGTCGACGCCGTCATCTACACCTACGGGGCCTCCCTGGACCGGCACCTCGGCATCGAGGGCGAGGACCTGCCCGGGAGCCTCGCCGCCACGGATCTCGTCGCCTGGTACACCGGCCACCCCGACGCCGACCGGGCGCGCGTCGAGGCGGCGCTGGCCGGGGTGCGCTCGGCGGTGGTGATCGGGGTGGGCAACGTGGCGTTGGACGTCGCCCGCGTGCTCTCCCGCACGCCCGAGGAGCTCGAGCCGACCGACATGCCGCAGCACGTGCTGGACGTCCTCGCCGCCACGCCCGTCGAGGAGGTGACCGTGATCGGGCGACGGGGACCGGCGCAGGCCGCCTTCACCACCCAGGAGCTGCGCGAGCTCGACGGGCTGGCGCAGGCCACCGTCCTGGTCGACGCCGCCGACCTGGAGCTGGACCCGGGCAGCGAGGAGCGGGCGACCGCCGACCGCAACGTCGGCCGCAACCTTGCGGTGCTGCGTGGGTGGACCGACCACTCCCCCGTCCCCGGCCGCGTACGGCTGCGCCTGCGGTTCTTCCGCCGGCCCGTGCGCTTCCTGGGCGAGGAGCGGGTGACCGGTGTGGAGGTGGAGCGCACGGCGGTCGACGGCGACGGCCGGGCCATGGGCACCGGGGAGCTGGAGGTCCTGCCCGCCGACCTGGTGGTGCGCTCGGTGGGCTACCGCGGGATCCCGCTGCCGGGACTGCCGGTGGACGAGCGGTCGGGCACGGTGCCCAACGAGGACGGGCGGGTGCTGCGCGACGGCCGGCCCTCCCTCGGCGAGTACGTGGCCGGGTGGATCAAGCGCGGGCCCAGCGGCGTGGTCGGCACCAACAAGCACGACGCGCGGGAGACCGTCGCCGCCCTCCTCGCCGATGCCGCCGCCGGGGTCCTCACCCCGTCCGGCCCGGTGGGCGATCTGGTCGCCGAGCTGGTGGCGCGCGGGGCGGAGCCGGTGCTGCTCGACGACTGGCGGGCCATCGACGCCGCGGAGGTCGCCCTCGGCGCCACCCGCGGCCGCGCCCGGACCACCATGCACGAGCGGGAGGCGCTCCTGGCCGCCGTGCGGGCGGCGGCCGCCCGCGGACGCTGACCCGGCAGGGACGCCGGCCGGCTCGGGTGGCCGCCGCTCAGCCCGGGCGGACGCCCAGGGCCCCCAGCAGGTCCCGGGCGTCCTGGACGCTGGGCGCGGCGACGAGCCGGATGAGCTGCTCGGTGTCCGGCCGCAGCACGAGCGGCTCCCCCTCCGGGGAGAGCGCCACGCCGCCGGCCGCGAACAGGACCGCCAGTGCGCCGGCGATGTCGTGCACGTGGGTGCCGCTGCGGTCGACGTCGTGCCAGGCGGCCGCGGCCCCGTCGGCGACCAGGCACAGCTCGACGGCCGTGCACCCGGTCACCCGGATGCGGTGCGCGGTCGCGGGCACGCTGACCGCTCCGCCGGCGGGCGCCGAGGGCAGTACGACCGTGCTGCCCGGTCGCGGGCGCACCCGCAGCCCGTCGCGCCAGGCGTCCTGACCGTCGGCCCACCACCGGCGGCCCGACGAGAGGTCGACGACGACGCCGGCCACCGGCCGCCCGGCGTGCACCAGGCCCGCGGAGAACGCCCAGGGCGGCAGGCCGGCGCGGAAGTTGCCGGTGCCGTCGAGCGGGTCGAGCACCACCCACGGCTCCTCCTCGGGCACCCGCCGGTCGGTGCGCTCCTCGCTGAGCACCGGCAGGCCCAGGGTCGCGAAGACCCCGGCCGCGGCCAGGTGGGCGGCCTCGTCGGCGGCCACCGAGGGACTGCCGTCGGCCTTCACCCGGTCCTCCCCCGTACCGCGGGCCAGGGCGACCGCCGTCTCGACGCGGGTGGCGGCCAGCGCGGCGAGGTGGAGGAACCGGTCGACCACCGGGGCGTCGTCGCCCGGGACGGGAACGGACACCACTCCGCGACCACCCGGCCGGTCGCGCACCCGGTCGCACCCCCAGGCCGCCGCCGTCGCGAGCACGGCCGGGGTGTCCGGGCCGATCCCCGCGGCGGCGAGCAGCACGGCCTCGGCGATGCCGTCCGCCGTCCACTGCCGCCGCAACAGCACGGCCGAGTTCCTGTTCCCGGGGAGTTCTCCCACGAGGACCCGGTAGGCCGGGTCGCTGACCGCCGGAGCGAGGGCCGCCGGCGCCAGTCCCAGCGACGCGGCCGCACGCAGGAGCTCCGTGCCGCCCGTGGCCGCCCGGTGGTCAGCCACTGTTGCGCAGGGCCGTGGCGATGCCGTTGATGGTCAGCTGGATGTTGCGGCGGGTCAGCGCGTCGTCGTCCCCGCCCCGCCGGCGGCGCAGCATCTCCACCTGCAGGTGGTGCAGCGGCTCCAGGTAGGGGAAGCGGTTGCGGATCGAGCGGGCCAGCGACGGGTTGTCGGCCAGCAGGTGGTCGTCGCCGGTGATCGCCAGGAGCATCCGGACGGTGCGCTCGTGCTCGGCGGTGATCTGGTCGAAGACGCGGGTCCGGAGCTCCTCGTCGGGAACCAGCTCCGCATAGCGGGCGGCCAGACCCAGGTCGGTCTTGGCCAGCACCATGCCCATGTTCGACAGCACCGTGCGCAGGAACGGCCACGTGCGGTGCAGCTCCTGGAGGCGGGCGAGCTTCTGCTCGTCCCCGCCCACCCACGACTCCAGGGCCGTGCCCGTGCCGTACCAGCCGGGCAGCATGATCCGCGTCTGCGACCAGCTGAACACCCACGGGATCGCCCGCAGGTCGGCAATGGAGTCGCCGGCCTTGCGCGACGGCGGACGGCTCCCGATGTTGAGCTCCGACAGCTCGCTGATCGGCGTCGCGGCACGGAACCACTCGACGAACCCCGGGGTCTCGTGCACCAGCGCGCGGTAGGCCTGCTGCGCCCGCCCGGCCAGGTCGTCGAGGAGGGCGTAGGCCGAGTCGGCCTCGGTGCCGAGGCCCTCGATGTCGAGCAGGGTCGCCTCCAGTGTCGCCGCGACCAGGGCCTCCAGGTTGCGCCGGGCGCGGTCCGGATCGCCGTACTTGGCCGCGATGACCTCCCCCTGCTCGGTGATCCGCAGGGCCCCGGCCACCGCACCGGGCGGCTGCGCCCGGATCGCCTCGTAGCTGGGCCCGCCACCGCGCCCGACCGTGCCCCCGCGCCCGTGGAACAGCCGCAGCCGGATGCCCTCCTTGCGGGCGACCTCGACCAGGTCGAGCTCCGCCCGGTACAGCGCCCAGTTCGCGGCCAGGTAACCGCCGTCCTTGTTGCTGTCCGAGTAGCCGAGCATGACCTCCTGCATGTCACCCCGGGACGCCACGAGCGAGCGGTACTGCGGCTGGTCCAGCACCTCGGTCATGGTCGTGCCGGCACGCCGCAGGTCGTCGATCGTCTCGAACAGCGGGGAGATGCCGACCGAGCAGGTCGGCCCGTCGCCGGCCCCCGGGTCGAGCAGGCCGGCCTCCTTGAGCAGGACGGCGGCCTCGAGGACGTCGCTGACCGACTCGCACATGCTGATGACGTAGTTGGGGACGGCCCGGGGCCCGAGGAGCGCCACCTGCTCGGCGGCGGCCCGGACGACGTCGAGCTCCCCGCGGGCGGTGTCGGACAGCTCGGCGTCCGGGCGCACCAGGGGACGGCGCATCGTCAGCTCGCGGGCCAGCAGCTCCACGCGGGCGGCCTCGCCGAGCGACGCGTAGTCGTCGCACACCCCCGCCCAGGCCAGCATCTCGCCGACGACCTGCTCGTGGACGGCGGAGTTCTGCCGCATGTCGAGGCCGCAGAGGTGGAAGCCGAAGACCTCGACGGCCTCGCGCAGGCGCCGGAGCCGGTCGTCGGCCAGCGGGCCGGCGCCGTGGCTGCGCAGCGAGGTGTCGATGACGTCGAGGTCGGCGCGCAGCTCGTCGGGCGACCCGTAGGCGGGGAGCTGGTTCTCCGGCTCGGCCCCGGGCACGCGGCCGAGCACCCTGCGGGCCGTGGCGGCCAGCCGCGCGTAGATCCCGATCAGCGCCCGCCGGTAGGGCTCGTCGGCGCGGAACGGGGAGCTGTCCCGCGAGGCCTCGGCCAGGGCGTACAGCTCCTGCGTCGGCGTCACGAGCCGATCGGACATGGACAGCTCGGCGCCCAGTGCCTGGAGCTCCGCGAGGTGGTGGGCCAGCGCCGTCTCGGCCTGCCGGCTGGTCGCCCGTCGCAGCGCGTCGGCGGTGACGAACGGATTGCCGTCGCGGTCACCGCCGATCCACGAGCCGGGCAGCAGCATGGGGCGCGGCAGCAGCCCGGCGCCGGGCCAGCGTTGCTCGAGGGCCCGCCGGAGCTCGGCGTTGATGGCGGGCACGACCTCGAACAGGGACAGGTCGTAGTAGCGCAGCGCCTCGTCGATCTCGTCCTGCAGCCGCAGCCGCGACAGCCGCAGCAGGGCGGTCTGCCAGAGGGTGAGGACCGAGCGCCACAGCTGCGCCGACCACTGCGCCTCGTCGAGCTCCCCGCCGGCCGCGCGGTCGCGCTCGCGGATCAGGTCGGTGATGTGCCGCTGGACCTGCGAGATCGTCCGGCGGCGCACCTCGGTCGGGTGCGCGGTGACGACGGGGCAGACGAGGGCGCCGGCGAGCTCGCGCGCGACGGTGCCGGCCTCCAGGCCCGCCTCGTCCAGCAGGGCCATGGTGGCCGCGAGGCTGCCGGCCTGCGGCGGCGAGCCCTCGCGGCGGTGGTAGCGACGACGGCGCTCGTGGTGGAGGTCCTCGGCGAGGTTGGCCAGCACCGAGAAGTGGCTGAACGCGCGGATGACGTGGTTGGCCGAGCGGATGTCCAGCCCCGACAACCGCTCGGCCAGCTCCGCCCGGTCGACCTCGGAGCGGCGGATCTTGAACGCCTCCACGCGGGTCCGCTCCACCAGGTCCAGGACGTCCTGCCCGGCCTGGGACCCGATCACCTCGCCGAGGACGCGCCCCAGCAGGCGGATGTCGTCGCGGAGCGGGGCCTCGTCGGCACGGTCGGCCGGCCCGGCGGTCCCGGAGTGGCGGAGGTCGGCGACGTCGACGGTGGCTTCGGACACGCGCCGAGTATCCGGTCCCCGTGTGACGGGCTCATGTCGGAATTCGGCCGGCGGCGGCGGTCCGGCCACCGGGCAGACCGGCCGGCTCGGGGAGGGAGTGCGCCGGGGCCCCGTTCCGGCGTCCGGAAGGGGGCGTCAGCGCACCTCGTCGACCGTGATCGGCGGCCGGCTCAGCCGTGCTCGAGCTCCCGGAGCGCGTCGGCCGCCAGCTGGTCACCGGCCGCGGCGCCGAGCCGGAACTGCTCGACGGCGCCGTCGAAGTCGCCCCGCTCGGCCAGCAGCACGGCGAGGTTGTGGTGGCAGTAGGTCTCGCCGGCCGCGATCCCGCCCCGGTAGGCCTCCTCGGCGGCCTCGTCGTCGCCCATCTCGTCGGCGTAGAAGTTCCCCAGGGGCAGCCAGGCCACGGCCTCACCGAGCTTGGCACCCCTCTCCAGGACGAACCGGGCCTCCTCCGGGCGGCCGGTCTCACGAAGCAGGTGGGCGAGGTCGGCGCGCGCGGCCGGGAAGTAGTCGGCACCGATGCGCAGGTCGGGTTCGAGCGACGGATCGAGGGTGGCGCACCACCGCCAGCAGGCCACGACCGCGGCCGCCTCCTGGTCGCCCATCGCCGCGATCTCCATGGCGACGTCCATCGCCGCGTGCCGCTCGCCCTGCTCCCGGAGGAGGAAGGCGAGCTGGAGGCCGCCCTCCAGGTCACCGGCGTCCACGGCCCCGCGGTAGGCCCGCATGGCGCCGGCCAGGTCCCCGAGGTCCTCCAGCACCTTGCCGAGGTTGCGCCACGCGTCCGCCTCTCCGCCGGCCAGGGCGACCTCGTAGGCGTCGACGGCCTCGGCGAAGCGCCTCTGCGCGGCGAGGGCGTTGCCGAGGTTGAACGATCCGACCGTGTCCCCCATGTCGGCGGCACGGCGGAAGCACCACTCGGCGTCGGTCTGCCTCCCGACGTCGGCCAGATCGCAGCCGAGGTCGATCAGCGCGTAGACGTCGTCGGAGGCCTGCAGCCGCGAGAGGCGGGCGTCCAGGTCCTCGGTCATGCCGCCGATGATCGCGGGCGGGACGCCGTCCCCGCGTCTCCCGTGGGGGTGACCTCACCCCAAGGTGTGCAGGTCAGCCGCCGAAGGCCTCCCGCCACGCCGGCAGGAGCGTCGTCCGGCTCCACTCGAGGAACGGCGCCTGCTGGTCGCCGCCGATCTGCACCAGCGCCAGATGGGTGAAGCCGACGTCGGCGTACCGCTTCGCGGCGGCGAGGACGGCGTCGACGTCGTCCCCGCACGGGATGCTCCCGGCGACGTCCTCCTCGCGGACGAACTGGCTGGCCGCGTCGAACGCGGTCGGACCGGGGAGCTCGGCGTTGACCTTCCAGCCGAGGCCGAACCAGCGGAAGAGCGTGTGCGCACGCGTGATCGCGGCGGCCCGGTCGGTGTCGAAGCTGATCGGCATCTGGCCGATGCGCGGTTTGCCCGCCCCGCCGGCCGCGTCGAACCACTCCCCCAGCTCGGCCTGCGGTTCCACGGCGATCATCGCGTCGCCGAGCTCCCCGGCGATCCGGCAGGACTGCCTGCCCGAGACGGCGACCCCGATGGGCACGCGCTGCTCGGGCAGGTCCCAGAGCTTCGCGGACTCCACGTCGAAGTGCTCGCCGCGGAAGTTGGTGTAGCCGTCGCCGTCGAAGAGATCGCGGATGATGTGGATCGCCTCGACCAGCATCTCCTGGCGGACGTCGGCCGGCGGCCAGCCGCCTCCCACGATGTGCTCGCTCAGGTTCTCGCCCGAGCCGAGGCCCAGGGTGAAGCGGCCGTCGGCGAGGATCTGCAGCGTCGCCGCCTTCTGCGCCACCACCGCGGGGTGGTACCGGAAGCTCGGGCAGGTCACGTAGGTCATGAGCGGGATGCGGCTGGTGGCCTGCGCGGCCGCGCCCAGCACCGTCCACGCGTGCGGCGAGTGGCCCATCTCGTCCAGCCACGGGAAGTAGTGGTCGCTGCTGACCGCGAAGTCGAAGCCGGCGTCCTCGGCGCCCACGACGTGCGCCACGAGGTCCTTGGGTCCGGCCTGCTCGGTCATCATCGTGTAGCCCAGCTGCATGCCCATGCGGCGCGGCTACCCGCTGCCCGAGGCAGGCAACCGGCACCGACCGCAGCCCCGACCGTGACCCCCCGCAGGCGCCGCCGGGAGCTCGCGAGTGCCCGGGGCACGGTCCTCTCAGATGCGCTCGGCGCGCATCGCCTCGCGGATCCTGGTCCTCCCGCCGGTGCGCAGCAGCGCACCGGCGTAGATCCGGCCGCCGAGCCGGACGATCAGCGCGACGGCGGCCAGCATGAGCACGACGGACAACGCGATCTCCCACGGCGCCACGTCCCCCGCCGCCTGGCGCACCGGCATCACCATCGGCGAGAGGCCCGGGACGAAGGACGTGACCGTCGCCAGGGTGCCCTCGGGGTCGGCCGCCGCCTGGAAGCCGACGACGAAGCCGACGACGAGCACGAGTGACGTGGGCATGAGCACGGTGCCCAGGTCCTCCTGCCGGCTGACGAGGGAGGCGCCGACCGCGAAGACCGACGCGAAGAACGCGTAGCCCAGCACGAACCAGAGCACGACCGAGACCGCCGTGCTGATCAGGTCACCGGGGATGTCCACCAGGTCGAAGGCCAGGGCGCCGGCGACCCCGACGACCGCGATGACCACGATCTGCACCAGGCCGAGCAGGCCGAGCCCGAGGATCTTCCCGGCGAGCAGCTGCCACGGCTTCATGGTCGCCAGCAGCAGCTCGACGACCCGGCTGGCCTTCTCCTCGACGACGCCCTGCGCGACGAACTGCCCGAAGAGGATCAGCAGGCCGTAGAGGACGCCGATGCCGATCATCGCGGCGACGACCCGCTGGGTGTCCTGGTCGGCGTCAGGGTCGAGGGCGGTCACGGCCACCTGCGGCACGTCGAGATCGGTGACCCCCGCCGCCTGGAGCTGCTCCGCGACGGACAGCTGGGCGACCGCTCCTTGGACGATGGCCTGCAGGGAGCCGTCCGCAGACTGCTGGACCAGCAGCTCGGCGTCCTGCCCACCGCGGGCGAGCAGGACGCCGTCGACGTCCTCGGCGTCGATCGCCTCCTCGGCCGCCGCCTCGTCGGCCAGCTCCACGACGGCGACGTCGATCCGGAGGGCCTCGCCCTGGGCCTCGAGCGCCTGCTCCAGACCGGCGCGGCCCCCGACGACGCCGACGCGCGCCTCCTCGTCGCCCGAGCCGAGCGCGACCTGCAGACCGAGGATGCCGAGCAGCATCACGATGATCACGGCGGAGCTGATGATGAAGTTCTTGTCGCGCACGCGGGCGGAGATCTCCCGCCCGGCGACGAGCCTGACCAGGGCCGCGCCACCGGGACCGCGGGGCTCGCTCATGCCGCCACGTCCGTCGCGCTCGGCGCGGCCACGGCCTCGCGGAACAGCTCGACCAGGCTCGGCTGCTGCCAGGCGAAGTGGGTGACGCGCCCGGTGGCCAGGGCGGCGGCGAGGACGGTCTGGTCGTCGGTCTCGGCCTTGAGCTCGAGCAGGGTGTCGCCGCCCTGCTCCGAGACGACCCGCACGCCGGGCACGTCGGCCGCCCAGTGCGGGGGCGCGTCGGGCACCACCACGCGTAGCAGCCGGCCCGCCTCGCGGCGGCGGAGCTCGTCGACGGTCCCGGTCGCGACCATCCGGCCGCCGGCCAGGATGCCGACCGAGTCGCACAGCCGCTCCACGAGGTCGAGCTGGTGGCTCGAGAAGACGACCGGCACGCCGCCCCGGACCTGGCTCAGCAGCGCGTCGGCCAGCGAGTCGACGCCCACCGGGTCCAGGCCGGAGAAGGGCTCGTCGAGGATCAGAACCTCGGGGCGGCTGACCAGTGCGGCGGCCAGCTGCACGCGCTGCTGGTTGCCCAGCGACAGCTTCTCGACCGGGTCGGTGCGACGGGCACCGAGGCCCAGCCGCTCGACCCACTCGCCGGTGGCCCTCGCGGCGGCGCCCGCGTCGAGCCCGTGCAGCCGGGCGAAGTACGCGACCTGCTCCCCGACCTTCATCTTCGGGTACAGCCCGCGCTCCTCCGGCATGTAGCCGATCCGCCGGCGCAGCGCCTGGTCCAGCGGGCGGCCCCGCCACCGCACCTCACCGGCGTCGGGCCGCGCGAGGCCCATGGCGATCCGCATCGTCGTCGTCTTGCCGGCTCCGTTGGAGCCGCAGAAGCCGAACATCGTGCCGGGGGCGACGGTGAAGCCGACCCCGTCGAGCACGCGGTGGTGGCCGAAGCTCTTGTGCAGCCCGTCGAACTCGAGCACATGCCCTCCAGTCAGGTCGCGGAGTTCCTGCCCCGCACCGTATCGGTCGCTTCCCTCGCGCCCGCGGCCCGGCTGCGGTGTCATCGGGACATGGACGAACGCAACGATCTGGCGCAGCCGCCCGAGGGCGTGGGCCTCGACGGGCTCCGGGCCGCCGCGGCCGGCTGCCGGGCGTGCGAGCTGGGCGAGCCCGCGACGCAGACCGTCTTCGGCGAGGGGCCGGAGACCGCGCGCATCGTGTTCGTCGGCGAGCAGCCCGGCGACCAGGAGGACCGCAAGGGCGAGCCGTTCGTCGGCCCGGCCGGGCGGCTGCTGGACAAGGCCCTCGGCGACGCGGGCATCGACCGGCGCGACGCCTACATCACCAACGCGGTCAAGCACTTCCGGTTCACGCACAAGGGCAAGCGGCGGATCCACCAGACACCCGGCCCCGAGCACCTGCGCGCCTGCCGGCCCTGGCTGGAGGCGGAGTTCGAGGTGCTCAAGCCCGAGGTGGTCGTCTGCCTCGGCGCCACGGCGGCCAAGGCGCTGATCTCGCCGTCCTTCCGGATCACCAAGGACCGCGGGCAGCTGATCCCGTGGACGCCGCCCGGGGTGGCGGCGGTCGCCGGGAACGGTCCGGAGGCCGACGACGACGAGGACGCCCCGCACCAGACCTGGATGCTTGCCACCACGCACCCCTCGGCGATCCTGCGCACGCCCGACGAGGCCCGGGCCGCCGCCTACGACGCGCTGGTCGCCGACCTGAAGGTGGTCGCCCACGCACTCGCCTGACGTCCCTTCGGGGCCGTGGAGCCCCGGGCCCCTCCGGTCAGAAGCCGGACGGTGCCGACCGCGAGGCCCGGAACAGCCAGAAGGAGGGCACCGCCAGGGCCACGACGGCCATCGCCACGACCACGACGACGCCGCCGGACACCATCGCCACGGTCACCGACGCGGCACTGGCGATGGCACCGGCGCGCAGGTCGCCGAGGCGCGGACCGCCGGCGACGACGACGATGAACACGCCCTGCATCCGGCCGCGCATGTCGTCGGGCGCGGCGAGCTGCAGCATCGACGAGCGCAGCACCGCGCTCACCATGTCGCCGGCGCCGGCGGCCGCCAGGCACAGGACGGCGAGCCAGAGGGTGGGCGCGAACCCGAAGCCGATGATCGCCACGCCCCACACGGCGATCGCCGCGAGCACGACCGCGCCCTGCCGGTCGACCCGCGAGACCCATCCCGACGTGAGCCCCATGAGCAGCGCGCCGATCGAGACACCGGCGAACAGCCACCCGAGGCTGTTGGGCGACTCCGCGTAGCGGGTCTCCGAGAGCTCCGGGAAGACGGCCTGCGGCCAGGCGAACATCATCGCGATGATGTCGACGACGAACGTCATCAGCAGCACCGGCTGGGTGCGCAGGAACGCGAAGCCCTCCCCCACCCCGCGCACGGCCGCCCGCAGCCGGAGCGGCCCGACCACACCCGCCGGCGGCAGCGGCGGCAGCCCGCGCAGCAGCAGGGCCGCCGCGAGGAAACCGAGCGCGTCGACGGCGTAGGCGAGGAAGAGCTCCCCCATCCCGATCAGCACCCCGGCCAGCAGCGGCCCGACGATGACGCCCACCTGGCGCACGGTCATCGCCAGCGCGTTGGCCGCGGGCACCCCGGCGTCGCCGACGATCGCCGGGATCACCGCGCTGCGCGTCGGCTGGTTGACCGCGGCGAAACCGGAGACGAACGCCGTCAGCACCCACAGCAGGACCAGGTTGCCGCCACCGGGCAGCAGCGCCTGCAGGGCCAGCAGCGCGCTGGTCACCGCCGCCCCGGCCGAGGTGACGAGCATCAGCCGCCGCCGGTCCATGGCGTCGGCGATCGCCCCGCCGAGCAGGCCGAAGACGATCAACGGCACCAGGGCCACGATCGAGGTGACGCCCACCAGCAGCGACGAGCCGGTCAGGACGTAGACCTGGTACGGCACCGCGACCAGCGTCATCTGCTGGCCCAGCATCGTGGCCGCCACACCCCAGAACAGCCGCCGGTAGTGCGGGTTCCGCAGGGGGGTGGTGTCGATCGCCCACCCGCGGTGCCGGTCGACCGGCACCGGCTCCTCGACGGCGCGGCCGCCCTCGACGGGGTCGACCGGGGAGGTCATGGGGCGAGTCGCTGCACGATCCAGCCCCCGCCCTCCGCGTCGTCGCGCACGAAGCGGAGCCGGTCGTGCAGCCGGTCCTTTCCGCCCTGCCAGAACTCCACCCGCTCGGGCACCACCCGGTAGCCGCCCCAGATCGCCGGCCGCGGCACCGGACCGTCGGAGGTCTGCTCGTCGAGCAGCCGCAGCCGCTCGGCCAGCTGCTCGCGCGAATCGACGACGGTCGACTGCACCGAAGCGACGGCGGCCAGTTGCGCACCCCGGGGCCGGGGGTCCCACAGCGCGTCGGAGGCCGCGTCCCCCACCCGCTCCACCGTTCCGTGCACCCGCACCTGCCGCTGGATCGCGTACCAGGGGAAGACCAGGGCCGCCCGCGGGTTCGCCGCCAGCTGGGCTCCCTTGGCCGAGGCGTAGCTGGTGCCGAAGACGAACCCGCTGGCGTCGTAGCCCTTCATCAGCACGATGCGGGCGTCGGGCGCCCCGTCCGCGTCGGCGGTGGCGACGACGACGGCGTTGGGCTCGGGCAGCTCGGCGGCCACGACGTCGGCGAACCAGCGGTCGAACTGCTCCACCCAGGTGGGCGCGAGCTCCTCCTCGGTGAGCCGACCGGCCGTGTAGTCCCTGCGCATGCGGGAGAGGTCAGGCACCTGGCCATGCTGACACCGCGCGACGACACCGGCTCGGGAGGCTCCGGGCCCGAACCGCCGCTACCGCCGTCCCGGACCGCGGTGGCTTCGCCGTGCGCGTCCCGGGCCGGACACCGGCGGCCCGACCGGGGACGCCGGCCGCCGCTCCCGTCGGCGGCCCCCGTGTGCCCGGGCGCGTCGGCACCGCCTACTGTCGCAGGGCAATCGTGCGTGCCACGTGCACGGCACGCACGGGTCCGCGCGCAGAGGAGCATGCGAGATGGCCGACGACTTCGTACCCGGCCTGGAAGGCATCATCGCCTTCGAGACCGAGATCGCCGAACCGGACAAGGACGGCGGCGCCCTGCGCTATCGCGGCGTCGACATCGAGGACCTGGTCGGCAAGGTCACCTTCGGCAACGTCTGGGCCCTGCTGGTCGACGGCAAGTTCGGCCCGGGCCTGCCCCCGGCCGAGCCGTTCCCGATCCCGGTGCACACCGGGGACGTCCGGGTCGACGTGCAGGCCGCCCTCGCCATGCTCACCCCGATCTGGGGTTACCAGCCGCTGCTCGACATCAGCGCCGAGGAGGCCCGCGAGGAGCTCGCCCGGGCCGCGGTCATGGCGCTGTCCTACGTGGCGCAGTCGGCACGCGGCATCGGCATCCCCGCCGTGCCGCAGCGCCGGGTCGACGAGGCGAAGACGATCGTCGAGCGCTTCATGGTCCGCTGGCGCGGCGAGCCCGACCCCCGGCACGTCGCCGCCGTCGACGCCTACTGGACCTCGGCGGCCGAGCACGGCATGAACGCCTCCACGTTCACCGCCCGCGTCATCGCCTCCACCGGCGCCGACGTCGCCGCCTCGCTGTCGGGCGCGATCGGCGCCATGTCCGGCCCGCTGCACGGCGGAGCTCCCTCGCGCGTCCTCCACATGCTCGACGGCGTGGAGCGGGAGGGCGACGCCGAGAAGTACGTCAAGGACCTCCTCGACCGCGGTGAGCGGCTGATGGGCTTCGGGCACCGCGTCTACCGCGCCGAGGACCCCCGCGCCCGCGTTCTCCGCAAGGCCGCCGCGGATCTCGGGGCGCCCCGCTTCGAGGCGGCACTGGCGCTGGAGAACGCGGCCCTGAAGGAGCTGCGCGAGCGGCGTCCCGACCGGCCGATCGAGACCAACGTGGAGTTCTGGGCGGCGATCGTCCTCGACTTCGCCGAGGTGCCGAGCCACATGTTCACCTCGATGTTCACCTGCGCCCGGACCGCCGGCTGGTGCGCGCACATCCTCGAGCAGAAGAACACCGGCCGCCTCGTGCGCCCGTCGGCCCGCTACATCGGGCCGGCTCCGCGCAAGCCCGAGGAGGTCGAGGGCTTCGACACCATCCAGACCAAGGCCACGACCCAGGTCGCCCCGGCCTGAACCCGCCCCGTCCCGGGCCCCGCCCTGAGCTTGCGAAGGGCGGGGAGGACGGGGTCCTTTCTCGTTGAGAGGCACTCCCGGATGACCATCTCCATCCCCGCCGAGCTCCTCCCCTCCGACGGCCGCTTCGGCTGCGGCCCCTCGAAGGTCCGTCCCGAGGCCCTGCGGGCCCTGGCCGGCGACGGCGCCGCGATCATGGGGACCTCGCACCGCCAGGCGCCGGTCAAGGGACTGGTCCACGAGATCCGCGAGGGCCTGGGTCAGCTGTTCGACCTGCCCGACGGCTACGAGGTCGTCCTCGGCAACGGGGGGACGACGGCCTTCTGGGACGCCGCCGCCTTCGGCCTGATCCGGGACCGTGCGGCCTTCGGGACCTACGGCGAGTTCTCCGCCAAGTTCGCCTCCGGCGTCAAGGAGACCCCGTTCCTGGGCGACCCGGTGATCGTCAAGAGCGATCCGGGCACGCTGGCGCTGCCGCAGGGGCAGGCCGGCATCGACGCCTACGGCTGGGCGCACAACGAGACCTCCACCGGGGTGATGGCCCCGGTCGTCCGCCCCTCCGGCGGTGACGACGACGCGCTGGTGCTCATCGACGCGACCAGCGGCGCGGGTGGTCTCCCGGTCGACATCGCGCAGACCGACGTCTACTACTTCGCCCCGCAGAAGTCCTTCGCCGCCGACGGCGGGCTCTGGGTGGCCCTGATGTCCGGCGACGCCCTCGCCCGGGTGGCCGAGATCAAGGCCTCGGGCCGCTGGATGCCCGGCTTCCTGGACCTGTCGATCGCCGTCGACAACTCGAGCAAGGACCAGACCTACAACACCCCTGCCGTCGCGACGCTGTTCCTGCTCGCCGACCAGATCCGCTGGTTGCTCTCCCTCGGCGGGCTGTCGGGTGCGGTGGCGCGCACCACCGACTCCTCGAGCCGCCTCTACGGGTGGGCCGAGAAGTCGGAGTACGCGACCCCCTTCGTGGCCGACCCCGAGCAGCGGTCCCTCGTCGTGGGCACCGTCGACTTCGCCGAGTCGGTCGACGCCGCGGCGCTGGCGAAGACCCTGCGGGCCAACGGGGTGGTCGACGTCGAGCCCTACCGCAAGCTGGGCCGCAACCAGCTGCGCGTCGGCATGTTCCCCGCCGTCGAGCCCGACGACGTCACCGCGCTGACCGCCTGCATCGACTACGTCGTCGAGCGTCTCTAGCTCCCACGCCGTCGAGGCACCGACGCCGGCGCGGCGGTACCTTGCAGTGTCGCGTGTCGGAGCGGCCGGGCGGGCCACCGACCGTGTTGCGGGTCCGCGGTAGGCCCCTGTCGTCGGCTGGAGGTGGGAGTGGTACCCGATCGCGTGTCGGGCGACGGAGCCAGCGACCTGTTCGCCGCCGGCGGCGAGGCCGGCCGGCTCATGGCCGCCATCGACTGGGCCGCCACACCCGTCGGACCGGTGGAGGACTGGTCGGCGAGCCTGCGCTTCGCCGTCCGCACGGTGCTGGTCTCGCGCTTCCCCATGGTGCTCACCTGGGGACCGCAGTTCACCCAGTTCTACAACGACGCCTACGCCCCCTTCATCGGCGCGAAGCACCCGGCGATCGGCGAGGACATCCGCATCACCCTCGCCGAGGGCTGGGACGCGCTCGGGCCACCCATCGAGCACGCCATGACGACCCTGGAGGCGTCGTGGCTGCCCGGCCTCCTGCTGCTGCTCGAGCGTGCCGGGTTCCGGGAGGAGACCTACTTCACCGTCTCGCACGCCCCCGCGTTCGGCGACGACGGCCAGGTGGCCGGCATGCACGCGGTGTGCACGGAGATGACCGGGCAGATCCTCGGCGAGCGCCGCCAGCGTTTGCTCCACGACCTGTCGACCGCCGGCGGCCAGCTCGGCGACGAGGCCGGGACGGTGGCGGCGATGTGCCGCGCGCTGCAGGGGGGCCTGCTGGACCTGCCGTTCGCTGCCGTCTACCTCTCCTCGCCGGGCGCACCCGGGTTCCGCCGCGTCGCCACGACAGGCTGCGACCCCCGGCTGCTGCCGGAGGCGGCGGGCAGCGAGGTCGACCTGGCGGGGGTGGTGGACCGGCTGGACCTGAGCGGCGGCCCCTTCGGCGACCGGGTCACCGAGGCCGTCGTCCTCCCGCTCACCGCCAGCCGGGACGGCGAGCCGCTGGGGCTGCTCCTCGCGGGCCGGAGCCCCAACCTCGCCCTGGACGCCGAGTACCGGTCCTTCTACGAGCTCGTGGCCGGCCAGTTCGCGAGCGTCGTGGTCAACATCCGGGCGTTCGAGGCCGAGCGACGGCGGGCCGAGTCCCTCGCCGAGCTCGACCGCGCGAAGACGACCTTCTTCTCCGACGTGAGCCACGAGCTGCGCACGCCGCTCACCCTGCTCCTGGGACCCATCGGGGACGTGCTCGAGGATCCGGCGCAGACGTTGCCCGCCGAGGCGCAGGAGCAGCTGGAACTCGCCATGCGCAACGGCCGGCGGCTGCAGCGCCTGGTCAACGACCTGCTCGACTTCGCCAGCATCGAGGCCGGGCGGGCCAACCCGGTACGGGTGCCGACCGATGTCGCGACCTTCACCGCGGAGCTGGCCGGGATCTTCCGGGCCGCCGCCGAGCGCGCCGGCCTGCGGCTGACCGTCGACTGCCCGCCGCTGGACCGCCCGGCCCACGTCGACCCACGGATGTGGGAGAAGGTGGTCGTCAACCTGCTCGCCAACGCGGTCAAGTACACCTTCGTCGGGGGCATCGACGTCGCGCTCCGCGGGGACGAGGCCGGCTTCCGGCTGACCGTGACCGACACCGGGGTCGGCATCGTGGCCGAGGAACTGCCGCAGCTCTTCCAGCGCTTCCACCGGGTGGCCGGGGCCACGGCCCGCACCCGGGAGGGCACGGGCCTGGGCCTGGCACTGGTCCAGGAGCTCGCCGCGTTGCACGGGGGCACCGTGTCGGTGGCCAGCGAGCCGGGGGTGGGAAGCAGGTTCACCGTCGCGCTGCCCTACGGCGCTCCCGACGCGCGGGGCGACGTGCCGCGCTCGGCGCTGCACCCGTCGGACGCCGCCCGTGGAGAGGCGGCGAGCTGGGAGGAGGACACCTCCCGGCCCGCTGAGGAGGCGGCGGCCACGTCGGCGGGTGCCAGCGTGCTGGTGGTCGACGACAACGCCGACATGCGCGCCTATCTCACGCGGCTGCTCGGACGGCACTGGACCGTCCGGACGACGGCCAACGGCGAGGAGGCCCTGCGGGCGGTCGCGCAACGCCGTCCCGACGTGGTGCTGACCGACGTGATGATGCCGCGCGTGGACGGCTTCGAGCTGCTGCGCGCGCTGCGGGCCGACGAGAGCACCCGGACGATCCCGGTCATCATGCTGACCGCACGGGCCGGTCAGGAGGCGTCCGTGGAGGGCCTCGAGGCCGGAGCCGACGACTACCTGGCCAAGCCGTTCCGGGCCGACGAGCTGGTGGCGCGCGTGCGAGTGGCGCTGGAACGGGCCGCGGGCCGCTCGGCCGCCGCGGCGACCGGTGCCGCACCGGTGGGAGCGCCGGTGCCACCGCCGGTGCGGCTCCCGGCTGCGGAGACACCGCCCGCCGGACCGGCCGCCGACGCGTCGGCACCGCACCGGCCTCCTGCACCGCGGGCACCGGGGAGCGGTCGTTCCGACGCCGTCGCGGAGTGGCGGCTGCCGTCGACCACCGGGTCGATCCCGGCGCTGCGGCGGCGCCTGCGCGCCTGGCTGGAGCAGGCGGGCATCGACGAGGACCAGGGGTACGACGTCCTGCTGGCCGCGTGCGAGGCGGCGACCAACGCGATCGAGCACGCCCAGGACCCCACCGAGCCCTTCGTCGACGTCACTGCGGACATCGCGGACGGGCACCTCCGGATCTCCGTGCGCGACCACGGGCAGTGGCGCGAGCGGGTGGCCAGCATGGACCGCGGCCGCGGCTCCACGCTCATGAGCGCCGTCGGCGAGGTCAGCGCGACGCCGAGCGCCGAGGGCACCACCGTGGTGATCAGCAGCCGGCTGGAGGATCCGCGGCCGGCGGCGCGGACCCGCTGAACGGTCGGCGGCTCAGCTTCCGGTACAGAAGGCTGAACCGCCGGGCGCAGCTTCCTGTACCGGAAGCCGGCTGCTAGCCGAGGATCCAGGTGTCCTTGCTGCCGCCGGACCACCAGCTGCCCGGCCCCGGTCCTTCGGCGACCCGGGTGAGCGGCGCCGGCAACGCGGTCGCCGCCCCGCCGGCACCGGCCACGGACAGCACCCGCAGGTCCACGGGACGGGGCCGCAGGCGGCCCTCCACGAGCGTGGGGACCGTCGTGGGCACGACCGGCTCCTGGGCTACGAAGCGGTACGGCGCGGCCGACACCTCCGCTTGGAGGAACGCCAGCTCCGCCGCCGAACACGACGGTCCCACGACGGCGCCCCGGCCGCCGTACCCGGCGACCGGCGTGACCACGAGCTCGTGCAGCCGGTCGCGCACCTGCGCCCACTGCGCCTCGTCGGCGAGCACCCACGTGGGCAGCGAGCCGAGCAGCGGCTCCTCGCCCAGGTAGAAGCGGATCAGCTCCGGCACCCAGCCGTAGGTGGCCACGTCGTCGGCGAGCTCGTTGCCCGGGACGTTGGCCAGCCCCAGCCGGCCGGCCCGCACGGCCTCGGTGAGCAGCACGTCCAGCGGCTGCCCGATCGGCGTCCGGAAGCCGGCCAGCAGCCCGTCGTCGAACCGCCGGTAGAGGACGTCGACGGACACCCGCTGCCCGCCGACGGTCGCCTCGACGCCGCCGTCCGTCCGGGGCCAGAGATCGGCCGCCCGGACCAGCGGGGCACCCAGCGCCTCGGCCAGCAGGCGGTGCTCGAACCAGGCGTTGTCGCTCTCGCCGGCGGTCAGGACGGCGATCCGCGGCGGGCCCGGGCAGGTCGGCGGCGCCGCGGTCGCCAGCCCCGCCCGCAGCAGCGGGACGGCGTCGTACGGGTCGGCGGCCCCTCCGGCCGCGGCCGCCAGCTCCGGCACCGCGGCCCGCAGGGTGTCCCGGGCGGCCAGCGCGTACCCGAGGCCGGCCGGCACCCGCAGGTGGTCCGCCGTCACCACCCACTCCCCCGAGGCGGTGCGCACGACGTCGGCCCCGGCCACGGTCGCCCGCGGCTGACCGGGCCAGGCCTGGCCCACCGCGTCGGGGTGGCGCGCCGGGCTGTGCGCCACCGCCCACCCGGGCAGGACGCCGGCGCGCACGACCCCCGGAGCCCGGTCCACGTCGCTGCGCCGCCGCCCCGCCGCCCGGTAGGCCTCGGCGAGGAACGCGTTGAGGGCGCGGTGCCGCTGCTCCACCCCCGCCGCGATCCGGGCCCACTCGGCGCCCGGCAGGACGCGGGGCAGGGGGTCCAGGGGGAACGGCCGCACGGTCTGCCGGCCGTCGGCCCAGGCGGCCACGGCCACGCCCCGCGACGTCCGCTCCGCCGAGAGCGCGGCGGCAGCGGCGGTCAGCCCCGCCGTCCCGAGCCGCCGGAGGACCGGTCCCAGGGCGGCGTACCCGTCCCGCAGCCGTCCGTCCGGGGCGACCGCCTCGTCGGGGGCGCACCCGGGGTAGTCGGCGAGCGGATCTGCGGTACCGGATTCGCTGCTGCTCACAGCCAGCGATCGAACCAGGCGGCGACCCGCTCGTTGAGCTCGACGAGGTGGTCGCGCCCGACGATGGTGTGGCCCTCGCCCGCCAGCAGCAGCAGATCGCTGGGCGCACCGAGGGCCTGCAGCTCCTGGTGGGCCTGCACCGACTCGGAGACCGGCACGTTGGTGTCGCGGTCCCCGTGGACGAACAGGACCGGGGACGTCAGCCGCTCCAGGCAGGTCATCGGCGAGATCGCGGCGAGCATGTCGCGGTCGGCCACCGGGTCGCCGTACTCGGTCACCGACGCCGCCGCCATCCACGGCTCCGTGCCGGCGAAGAAGGTGCGCAGGTCGCTCATGCCCGCGCCGGTGACGCCCGCGGCGAACATGTCGGGCCAGAGCGTGAGCGCGACGAGGGTGAGGTAACCGCCGTAGGACCAGCCGTAGGCGCCGATGCGGCCAGGCTCGGCGATGCCGGCGGTCACCAGCTCGTCGACCGTCGTCCGCACGTCGTCGAAGGAAGCCGCGCGCGCCGGCCCGTCGTCGGCGGTCAGGAAGGCGCGGCCGAAGCCGCCGGATCCGCGCACGTTGGGCGCGAAGACCGTGAGGCCGGCGGCCACCAGCGCCTGGGTGACCGGCGACCAGTCCGGCCGTTCCTGGCCCTCCGGGCCGCCGTGGAAGCTGACGACGGTGCGGTTGCGCTCCTGCACCCCGGGCGGTGTGTAGAGCCAGCCCGAGAGGCGGAGGCCGTCGGGCGCGACGTACTCGTACCGGACCGGCGTCACGAGCCCGCCGGGATCGGGACGGGGCGGCGCCGAGGGCAGCAGGGCCGGGGTGCCGTCGTCCAGGGAGATCCGGAACAGCCCCCGCGGAGCCCGCGGACCGGTGAGCTCGGCGACCATCGTCGTGCCGTCGGTGGACAGCGACCAGCCGGGCATCACCGGCTCGGGCAGCGGGATCTGCCGGACGAGCGCGCCGTCGCACAGGGCGTGCACGCGCAGCTCGGTGACGCCGTCGCGGTTCCAGACCGCGAGGACGGTGCCGTCGGTACGCAGCGCGTACCCGTCCAGGTCGGCGTCGGGACGGCGCAGGACGACGCGGCTCTCCCCCGGGACGCCGTCCTCGGACAGCAGGACCTGCACCAGGCCGGCCCGGTCGGTGAACGGCTCGCCCGGCAGGGATGCCCGCAGGTACACCGAGCGACCGTCGGGCGCGAAGCGCCCGTCCTCCGAGGCGACGCCGCCGCGCGCGTCGAGGGCGATCAGCCGGCGCTGCACACCGGTTGCCACGTCGACGACCACGATGTGGCGGTGGACGCGGGGTCCCCGGCGGGCCAGCACCAGCCGCTCGTCGGCGGACACCGCCGTCACCGCGAGGAACCCGCCGCTGGCCAGGGTCCGGTGGCCGCCGGTGACCACGTCGACCAGGACGACGTCGGCGCCCGGGCCGTCGCCCGGGGCGATCGAGCACACGTAGGAACCCGGGCCGGTCCAGCCGCCGGCGAAGACGGTGGCCCGCGGATCCTCCCCCGCGACGACCCGGTGGCCGGTCCCGTCGGGACGGACCACGTGCAGCTCGGCGCGAATGGAGCCGCCGGGGCTGACCAGGTAGGCCAGCCAGGTCCCGTCCGGCGACCAGGCGACGGAGACGACCTCCTCGTGCCGGCCGGACACCACGGCCGGCAGCGCCTCCTGCTCGAGGGCCGCGACCTCGAGCCGCGGGATCCCGGAGCGGTCGGTGACGTAGGCCACGCGGGTCCCGTCCGGCGACAGCGCGGGGCACCAGGCGCCCGGCGCGGCGGCGATCTCGGTGACGGCGCGCCGCACCGCGGAGGGCAGGAAGTCCGGTGCCGCGGTCTGGGGGGCGGCCAGCAGCCCGGCGGGCGCGGACGACCACCGGTCGGTCAGCGGGCTGACCATGGACACCTCCTCGGGTGCTACGGGTTCCGCGGCGGGCCCCACTGTGCAGAACCCGCATTGCGAACACGTGACATGGCTGGATATCGGCGGGGGAAGCTACCGCCTGCACCCCCCGCGCGGGGGACCTCGGATCGGCATCGGGGGCGCGCCACGCCGGATCGCCTGCGGGCTCCGCCCCCGGCCCGCCGTTAGCCTCGTGCTCCGGTCCGTCTCTCCGACGGCCGGAGCGCGCAGTCAGGAGGTCCGCCCATGCGCACGTTGCGCCTCGTGGCGCTCTCCGACGACGGGAAGAGCCTCGTCCTCGCCGTGGACGGAACCGACGGCGCCGAGGGTGAGCGGTTCGAGCTCCCCGTCGACGACCGCGTCCGCGCCGCGGCCCGGGGGGACGCCCGCCGCCTGACCCAGATCGACGTCGACGCCGGGGTGGAGCTGCCACCGCGGGTCATCCAGGCGCGGATCCGCGCCGGCGAGACCCCCGAGCAGGTGGCCGCGGCCTCGGGCACCCGCGTCGAGCGGATCATGCGGTTCGCGCACCCGGTCATCCAGGAGCGGGCCCGCGTCGCCGAGCAGGCACGTGAGGCGCGCGTCCGGCTCAGCGAGGGCTTGACCGGCGGGGTGCTGCACCAGTTCATGACCGAGCGGCTGCGCCTCATCGACACCGACGTCGAGGCCGTGGTGTGGGACGCCCACCGCACCGACGACGGCACCTGGCAGGTGACCGGCGCCTGGCGGGCCGGCGCCAAGTCCGGCCTCACCCGCTGGACGTTCGACCTGCACTCGCGCACGGTCACGCCGTCCGACGCCGCGACGATGGACTTCGCCGAGGGCACGCGCCTCGTCCGCGTCGTTCCCGACGTGCCCGCCGGCGGGATCGTGGCCGCGCACCGCCCCCGGTCGGTCAGCGTCGTCCGGAGCGAGACCGGGGACGAGCCCGTCGTCCACGACACGGTCACCCCCGAGATCCTCCCCGCGGACCTGCTGGCCCACGACGACGACGAACCGGTCCGCGACGTGCACCCGGCCAGCGGCTCACCGGCCGACGACCACGCCCTCGACGACCTCCTGGACGAGGTGGCCGACCACGACACGATCGTCCTCGGCCGCCCGGGTCAGGACGGCGAGGACGAGGACCCACGGGCGCGCATCCCCGCGTGGGAGGACATCGTCTTCGGCGTCCGCCGCCACCGCTGACTGCTCCGCGACATGCTCGGGGAGTGCGGATGACCCTTCCTCGGGAGGAGCCGGGCGTCGGCTCGTGGCGGGTGGAGCCCATCGACGCCGTGATCCGGCTCGTCGCCGCTCATCCCGGCCAGCCATCGCGCCCCCGGGTGGTGGCGGTGGACGGGCGCAGCGCCAGCGGGAAGACCACGGTGGCCGGCAGAGTGGCCGCACTCGTGCGCCGGTCGGTGGTGCTGCACACCGACGACGTCGCCTGGCACCACTCGTTCTTCGACTGGGCCGACCTCCTTCGGGTGGGGGTCCTGGAACCGGCACGGCAAGGGCGGCGGGTCCGCTATCGGCCTCCCGCATGGGACGAACGGGGGCGCCCCGGCTCGATCGACGTCCCGAGCGGGTGCCCGCTGGTACTCGTCGAGGGCGTCGGGATCGCACGACGGGACCTGCGCGACCTGGTCGACGCCGTGATCTGGGTGCAGTGCGACATCGAGCTGGCCGAGCGACGAGGGATCGACCGGGACGGCGGCGATTCGCAGGCGGCCGACCTGTGGGCCGAGTGGGCGGCCGAGGAACGTCCGTTCCTCGCCGACGAGCGGCCGTGGGAGCGCGCCGACGTCATCGTCGCCGGGTCGCCGGTGCTGCCGCACGATCCGGACACGGAGCTCGTCGTCGCCACCGGCCCGCTGCTCCCGTGACCGCCCGCGAGTGACCCGTCCGACGTGTTCGACCAGGTCGGCGGGGTAGGTCCTCTCTCGCCCTCGAGGATCAGGAGTGAGCATGTCCGCATCCGTGTCGATGCCGCTGGGCGGTGTCCAGGTCGGTTCCTACGACAGCTACGAGCAGGCGCAGGCCGCGGTCGACTACCTCTCCGACCAGAAGTTCCCGGTCGAGAACGTCACGATCATCGGTTCGGACCTGCGGATGATCGAGAAGGTCACCGGCCGGCTGACCATGGGCCGCGCCGTCGCCGCCGGTGCCGCGGGCGGGGCCTGGTGGGGTCTGTTCGTCGGCCTGCTGCTCGGGATCTTCTCCACCGACGGCAGCCAGTGGATCGGATCAGTGCTCACCGGCCTGCTCATCGGGCTCGTGTTCGGGGCGATCTTCGGTGCCATCGGCTACGCCGCCACGCAGGGACGCCGGGACTTCACCAGCACCAACACGATCGTCGCCGGTCGGTACGACGTCATGTGCGCCCCGGCGCACGCCGAGGACGCCCGCGCCCACCTGGCGCGCTTCTCCCTGCGCGGCTGAAACCGGACCCCCTCGCCCCGCACCGCTCGCAGGGGCGCGGCGGGACCCTGCGAGGGGCCGTCAGCGGAGGGTCGCGAAGGCGATCGCGGCCGCGGCCGCGACACCCAGGGAGTCGACGCCCGGGCGCATGGGGATGCGCGCCCGGACCCGGGCGGCCTGCTGCGCCTCCCGGGTGAGGCCGGGGCCCTCCGCGCCGAGGAGCACCGCCGTCCGGGGGTGCGCCACCGGGTCGAGGCCCCCGAGGTCCACGGCGTCGGCGGCCGGGGTGAGGGCCACGGTCGTGTACCCGGCCTCGTGCAGCCGGTCGAGACCGGCCGGCCACTCGGGCAGGACGGCGAAGGGCAGCCCGAGCACGTGCCCCATGGAGACCCGTACCGCCCGCCGGTAGAGCGGATCCGCGCAGCGCGGGTCCAGCAGGAGCCCGTGGATGCCGAGCGCGACGGCCGACCGGGCGATCGAGCCCAGGTTCTCGGCGTCGTTGAGCGCCTCGAGGACGGCGAGTCGGCGCGGCGCCGCGGGGTCCGGACCGGCCAGCAGGTCCCCGACGTCGGCCGGCGGACGGCGGTCGGCCGAGGCCACGACCCCCCGGGTGAGCCGGAAGCCGATGACCTCCGACAGCACCCACTTGTCGGCCTCGTACGCCGGCATCCCCTCCGGCAGGTCGAGGGCGGCCACGCGCCCGGGGACCCCGAACACCGCCCGCACCCGGTACGGCGACGCGAGCAGCCGCTGCACCGCAGGCACGCCCTCGACGATGACGGGGCCGGTGCCGCGGGGTGTGCCGACGGGCCGGTCGCCGTCCTTGAGGTTCCGGAAGTCGGCCACCCGCGGATCCTGCGGATCGGTGACGAGGACGGGCGCGGACACGGCCTCGATTCTGCCCGGCGCCTGGCGACCGCCCCGCCGGAGCCGCTCTGCGACCACGAGGGCCACCGTGCGCGGCGGCTCTCGTGGTCGCGCGGCGGCTCTGGACACCGGGACCTTCGACTCCGTTGACGATCGCCGCGGAACTCATCTATCGTTGAGTTCATCATTCGTTGAGTTCCGGAGGCAGGCCATGGACGCCGTCACCGTCACAGATCTCGTCGTCGATCGCGGCAGGCGCCGCGTGCTGCCGGGGCTGACCTTCACGGTCCCCGCCGGGCAGGTGACCGGCCTGCTCGGCCCCAGCGGCAGCGGGAAGACGACCCTCATGCGCGCGCTGGTGGGGGTGCAGGTGGTCCGCTCCGGCGAGGTCACCGTGCTGGGCGAACCCGCAGGCTCGCCCGGCCTCCGCAGCCGGGTCGGCTACGTCACCCAGGCACCGAGCGTCTACGACGACCTGACCGTGCGGGAGAACGCCCGCTACTTCGCGTCCCTCTACGGCATGGGCGCCCGGGAGGCGGACGCCGCCGTCGCCGACGTCGGCCTCTCCGACGCCGCCGGCCAGCTGGTCCGCGACCTCTCGGGCGGGCAGCGGGGCCGGGCCTCCCTGGCGTGCGCCCTGGTCGGCAGCCCCGAGGTGCTCGTGCTGGACGAGCCGACCGTGGGCCTGGACCCGGTGCTGCGGGTCGAGCTCTGGGAGCGGTTCCACGCGCTGGCCGCGGCCGGGACGACGCTCATCGTCTCCAGCCACGTGATGGACGAGGCCGGCCGCTGCGACCGGCTGCTCCTGCTCCGCGACGGCGACCTGATCGCCGACTCCACACCGGCGCAGCTGCGCGCCGACGGACGGTCCGACGACCTGGAAGAGGCATTCCTCAACCTGGTCCGTGCCCGAGAGGAGGTGGCGGCATGACCGCCCCGACGATCCAGCGCCCGGTCTCGCCCGGGCACCTGAGCCCCCGGCTCACCGCGACCACCGCGGGGCGGGTGCTGCGCCAGCTGCGGCACGACCACCGCACCATCGCGATGATGCTGGTCCTGCCCAGCCTGCTGCTGGGCCTCCTCTACCTGCTGTGGAAGGACCTGCCGACGCTCCCGGGCCAGCCGAGCACCTTCGACCGGGTGGGGCTGACCATGCTCGGGATCTTCCCGTTCGTGGTGATGTTCCTGGTCACCAGCATCGCGATGCTGCGTGAGCGCACCTCGGGCACCCTCGAGCGGCTGCTGACCACTCCCCTGGCCAGGCTGGACCTGCTGCTCGGCTACGGGTTGGCGTTCGGTCTCATGGCCGCCCTGCAGGCCCTGGTCACCGTCACCGTGGCGACGACCGTCTACGGCCTCGACGTGGCGGGGTCGATCTGGCTGGTCGTCCTCATCGCCGTCGTCGACGCCGTCCTGGGCGTGGCCCTGGGCCTGCTGGCCAGCGCGTTCGCCCGCAGCGAGTTCCAGGCGGTGCAGTTCATGCCGGTCATCGTCCTGCCGCAGTTCTTCCTCTGCGGGCTGCTCGTCCCGCGCGAGCAGATGGCCGGCTGGCTGCAGGCGATCAGCGATGTGCTCCCCTTGACCTACGCCGTCGAGGCTCTCCAGGAGGTCGGCAGGTCCGCCGCGGAGACCGGCATCATGTGGCGGGACATCGGCATCGTCGCCGGCGCCGCACTGCTGGCCCTCGCGCTGGCCGCGGCCACGCTGCGGAGGAGGACCAGCTGAGCACCGAGCAGGTGGGCAGGCCGGACCGGTCGGCCGGGCGACGTCGCGCCCGGCCGACCGGACGCCGTCCGGGCAACCCCGACACCCGCGAGTCGGTGCTCGCCGCGGCCCGCGCGGCCTTCGGCGAACGGGGGTTCGACGGCGCGACGATCCGCGGGATCGCGACCGCCGCCGGCGTCGACCCCGCACTCGTCCACCACTACTTCGGCAGCAAGGACAAGCTCTTCCTCGCCGCCGTGGAAGCCCCCGTCGATCCCGACGAACTCCTGCCGACCGTGCTGGCCGGTGGACGGGACAACCTGGGGGCCAACGCGGTCCGGATGCTGCTGACGGTGTGGGACGGGCCCGCCCGCCCCGCCGGCCTGGCCCTCATCCGGTCGGCGGTCGGCAACGAGTGGACGGCGAAGCTCCTGCGCGAGTTCCTCGTCGCGAGGGTCGTCCGTCGGGTCGTGGGCTCCCTGGGCTACCCGGACGAGGAGCGCGACGCCCGTGGCTCGTTGGTGGCCTCGCAGATGATCGGGCTGGTCATGGGCCGGTACGTGCTCCGGGTGGAGCCGCTGGCCTCGGCCTCGCACGAGTCCCTCGTCGCCGCGATCGGCCCCACGGTGCAGCGTTACCTGACCGGCGAGGTGGAGCTCCCCCGCCGGTGAGTCAGCGCGGGGCTCGGGCGAGCTGGCGGCTCTGGGCGACCAGCCGGCCGGTCGAGTCCCAGATGCGGTAGTCCTCGTCCACCCAGCCGCCGGCGATCTCGCTGGACCTGGCCTCCACCAGGCACCAGCCGGGCGCGGGGATCGCACGGACGAGCACCTGCAGCTGCACGGTGGGCGCCCATCCGAGGTTCCCCATCGCGAAGCTGGTCGGCGGCAGCGCGTCGGCGAAGGTCAGCAGCGCCAGCGGGTCGGGCTCCCGGCCGTCGGCGAGCCGCATCCAGGCCCGCAGCACCGGCTCCCCGGAGGGCTGCCCGAACGCCCAGCCCGCGGTGGCGAGGTCCAGGCGCGTGTCGACGCGCAGCGACAGGCCCGGCACCTGCACACCGGGGGGCGCGAGGTCGCGGTGCTCGGCGAGGGAGAAGCACTCCGCCACCGACGGCACGTCCGGCATCGGGGAGCTGTAGTCGGAGGGAGCCGAACCGAGCGTCGCCGTCGTCGCCTGCACCGTCAGCGCCGGGCCGTCGGTGTCGGCGAGCGTGATCAGCGCGTGCGCCAGGGTGCGCCCGGCCGGGCCCGGCACGACGGTGAGCGCCGCCGGACCGGAAGCCGGTGCCCGCAGGTAGCTGGCCGACAACGCCACCGGGTGGGCGTGCGCGCTCTCCATGACCGCGGCCCGGCCCACCACCGACAGCAGGTAGCCGCCGTTGAGGATGCCTCCGCCCACGTCCCAGCCCGGGTCGAGGTCGGCGACGAGCCCCCCACCCTCGGTGCGGCGGACGGCGGTGGCGGCGTCGAATGCGGTGGCCGGACGGGTGGGCGAGGGATCGGTCTGCGGCACGGCGATCAGGGTGCCAGGGTGGATTCTCATGGAGTACAGGCACCTCGGCCGCAGCGGTCTCTCGGTCTCCCGGCTGTGCCTGGGCACCATGAACTTCGGCTGGAAGACCGAGGAATCCGACTCCCACGCGATCATGGATCGCGCGCTCGCCGAGGGGATCAACTTCTTCGACACCGCGAACGTCTACGGCTTCGACGCCGGCAAGGGCCGCACCGAGGAGGTGCTGGGCCGCTGGTTCGCCCAGGGTGGGGAGCGGCGGGACAGGACGGTGCTGGCCACCAAGGTCTACGGCGGGATGTCGGACTGGCCCAACGACACGTTCCTCTCCGCCCGCAACATCGTCCGGGCCTGCGAGGCGTCGCTGCGGCGGATGCGCACCGAGTGGATCGACCTGTACCAGTTCCACCACGTCGACCTGCGCACGCCGTGGGAGGAGATCTGGCAGGCCTGCGAGACGCTGGTCGGGCAGGGCAAGGTGCTCTACGTCGGGTCGTCCAACCACGCGGGGTGGCAGCTGGCGGCGGCCAACGAGGCGGCGGCCCGCCGCAACTTCCAGGGCCTGGTCAGCGAGCAGTCGCACTACAACCTGCTCACGCGGCACGTGGAGCTCGAGGTGCTGCCGGCCGCCCAGCACTACGGCATCGGCATCATCCCCTGGAGCCCGCTGGCCGGCGGACTGCTGGCGGGCGTGCTGGAGAGGCCCGAGGGCACCCGGCGCAGCGAGGACCGCAACCAGCGGCGGGTGGAGCGCCACCGCCGGGCACTGGAGCAGTACGAGGCCTTCTGCCGGCAGATCGGCCGGCCTCCGGCCGACGTCGGGCTGGCCTGGCTGCTGCACCAGCCGGCGGTGACCGCGCCGATCGTCGGCCCTCGCACGGTGGAGCAGTTCGAGGGCAGCCTGCGGGCGCTGCACGTGGCGCTCGACGAGGAGCAGCTCACCCGCCTCGACGAGATCTTCCCGGGCTACCGGCCGGCGCCCATGGAGTACGCCTGGTGAGTCGATCATCGGCAGATGGCTGGCCGGCACGCCGATGGCGCCGACCACCTGCCGATGGTCAACTCGGGTGGGAACTCCCGACCGGCCAGGCGGCGACGGTGTCGTAGGTGGGCGCCGGGCCGAGGTGGCTCTCGAGCAGGCGCACCTCGGTCACGGGCCAGGTGGGCCCTCGGTAGCCGGCCAGCCGGTCGGTCACGCTGCCGTCGGCGGGCTGCCGGGGGCGCCACCGGCCCAGCGTCAGGTGCGCACGGAACGGCCGGTCCTCCACCGGCAGCCGGAGCGAGCGAGCCGCGGCGGCCAGGCGGGCGGCCAGCGCGGTGAGCGGGACCACGTCGCCGTCCACACCGGCCCAGGCCACCTGCGGGCGACGCAGCGAGCCGAACCGCCCGCCTCCGGCCAACCGCAGCGTCATGGGCGGTGCGCTCGCGACCGCCGGCGCGGCCGCGGCGACCAGCCGCGGCACGCGCTGCTCGGGCACCGCACCGAGGAAGAGCAGCGTGAGGTGCCACCGGTGCGGCGCGCTCCACCGCGGCGCGCCCGGCGTCTCCCGCAAGGGCTCCAGGGCCGCGGACAGGTCGGCCCGCGCGGCCTCCGGCGGATCGATCGCGAAGAACAGCCGGCGACCGGCCGGGCTCAGTGCCGCACCGCCAGGCCGGCCCCCTCCAGGGAGGCGAGCAGCCGCAGCCGCTCCAGGTCCCGCGCCGGCCCCTCGGGCGTCGTCCGCAGCTCGTGCGGCACCTCGAGCAGGTCGGCCGCCTCGACGAGCACGTCGTCGTAGGCGGCGGCCAGCGCGCGGCGGCGGGCCATCGGCGACCCGGCGGGCACCAGGGCGAGCGAGCGACCGAGGCGGCGGACGTCGGCGGCGACGACCTGGAGCGGACGACGCCCCGGGGCGGGGTGGCGTGCGGCCCGCCGGCGTCCTGAGGCCCGCCGGATCCAGCGGACGACGGGGCCGGTCCAGGCGATCAGCGCGGCGATGACGGCGACCGTGCCGCCGATCTGCAGCAGTGGGACGTGCATGCCCGCCTCCCGCACCGGTGAGGGATGCCGCGACGGTACTCCGCCCGCCGGTCCTCGGCGGATCTCAGCCGCCCAGGACCCGCTGTCCCGTTGCGCGGTCGGCTGCGGCCTCCTCGGCCGCCCGCAGCCGCGCCGACCGCACCCGGGTGCCCGGCGCCCCCACGCGCAGCCGCAGCCGTGGCGGCGCGACGCCGGCCTCGAGGCGGACGCGGCGTCCCCGGGCCAGCCACGCCGCGGCGCCCAGGCCCGCGACCACGCAGACGGCGCCGCCCAGGATCAGCCCCCAGGGAGCGCCGAGGTGCTCGGCGATCCAGCCGATCAACGGCGCCCCCACCGGAGTGCCGCCCATGAAGCACATGAAGTAGAGCGCCATGACCCGCCCGCGCATCTGCGGGTCCACGCCGAGCTGCACGAAGCTGTTGTTGGCCACGCTGAAGATCAGCGCCGCCGCCCCCGTCGGGACCAGCATGACGGCGAAGGACAGGTAACCGGGCATCAGCCCGGAGATCACCGTGAGCAGCCCGAAGACGACGACCGAGATCACCAGGAAGCGCTGCCGCGGGCGGACGCTGCGCCGGGTGGACAGCAGCGCCCCGGTGAGCGAGCCGACCGCGAAGGCGGTCGAGAGCAGCCCGAACGCCTCGGCGCCGAGGTCGAAGACCTCCCGCGCCATCAGGGCGATCGTGACCTGGTAGTTGAACCCGAACGTGCCCACGACGAGGGCGAGTGCCATCGCCAGGACCAGGTCCGGATGCGCCCAGGTGTAGGACAGGCCGGCCCGCAGCTGGCCCCGGGCCCGAGCGACCGGAGGGCTGGGCCGCAGTTCCCCGGCCCGCATCCCGGCGAGGGCGGCGATCGTGAACGCGAAGCTGGCCGCGTTGACGAAGAACGCCGGCGCGGTGTTGCCGGACGCCGCGCCGATCAGCAGACCCGCCAGCGCGGGCCCGACGAGCCGGGCCCCGTTGAAGATGGTCGAGTTGAGGCTCACGGCGTTCGTGAGCAGGGCCGGTCCCACCATCTCCGAGACGAACGCCTGCCGGACGGGCGCGTCGACGGCCGAGACCGCGCCCAGGCCGCCGGCAAGGGCGAACACGTGCCAGAGCGCCACCCCGCCGGTGGCCACGAGGATCGCCAGCACCAGCGCGAGGAGGCCCATCAGCGACTGGGTGACCAGGAGCAGCCGCCGTTTGGCGTAGCGGTCGGCGAGGACCCCGCCGTACATGCTCAGCATGAGCGTCGGGCCGAACTGCAGGGCCGTGATCAGGCCGAGCGCGACCCCGTTGTCATCGGAGAGCTGCAGGACCAGCCAGTCCTGCCCGATGCGCTGCATCCAGGTGCCGGTGAGGCTGACCAGGTTGGCCGACGCGTAGATGCGGAAGTTCCGGACCCGGAGCGCCCGGAACGGTCCCGTGCCGTGGTCCTGGGACTCCGTCTGGTCAGTGCTCGTGTCAGCGCTCGTGCGGGTCACCCACCGGCGAGCTTCTCCATGATCTCCGCGGCCTCACGGAGCGCCGCCCGCTCCTCGGCGGTCAACTCCTGCAGCCGGCTGCTCAGCCACGCCTCCCGCGCTCGTGCCTCGGCCGACAGCAGCTCGTCCGCCGCCGGGGTCAGCCCGATGATCACCTGGCGCCCGTCGGTCGGGTGCGGGGTGCGGGTGACCAGCCCCATGCCCTCCAGGGCCACGATCACCCGGGTCATCGACGGCGGCTGGACGCGCTCGTGGGCGGCCAGCTCCCCCGGGCTCATCGGCCCGTTGCGCTGGAGCGTCGACAGCGCGGCCAGGTGGGTGAGCGTGACCGAGGTGTCGACCCGCTGGCTGCGCAGCCGCCGGGAGAAGCGCATGACCGCCAGCCGGAGGTCGTGGGCGAGCGCCGCGGTGTCCAGCGTCGTCCGGCTCACGATGCCCCGATCACGGTGCCAGCTTAGGTCAGCCAGCTCTCAGAACAGCTGCTGCAGGGGCTCCAGGGCGAAGTACACCAGGAACATCACCGAGATGACCCACATGAGCGGGTGCACCTCGCGCACCCGGCCGACCGCGGCGCGCAGCAGCACGTAGCTGATGACGCCGGCGCCGATGCCGTTGGTGATCGAGTAGGTGAACGGCATCAGGGCGATGGTCAGGAAGGCGGGGATGACCAGCGACATGTCGTCCCAGACCAGGTGCCTGATCTGGGCGATCATCAGCGCGCCGACGATGACCAGCGCGGGCGCGGCGGCCTCCGAGGGCACGATCTGCACCAGCGGGCTGAAGAACATGGCGACGAGGAAGAGGGTTCCGGTCGCGATGCTGGCCAGGCCCGTGCGGGCGCCGTCGGCGACACCGGAGGCGCTCTCGATGTAGGTGGTGTTCGACGAGACGCTGGCCGCGCCGCCGGCCGCGGCGGCCAGCGAGTCCACGAGGAGCACCGGCTGCGACCTGGGCAGGTTGCGGTTCTCGTCGAGCAGGTCGCCCTCGGCGCCGACGGCGGTGACGGTGCCGACCGTGTCGAAGAAGTCGGCGATCATGATCGAGAAGACGATGAGCAGGGCCGCGATGACGCCGATCCGCTCGAAGCCGCCGAACAGCGAGAAGTTCCCGATCAGCGACAGGTCGGGAGTCGCCACGACCTCCTCGGGCAGGGTCGGCACCTGCAGCGCCCACCCGCGCGGGTTGATGCCGTCGTCGGTGAACGTCGGCCCGATGTCGGCGATCGCCTCCACGATGATCGCGAGCACGGTCGAGACGACGATGCCGATGAGCAGGGCGCCCTTGACCCGACGGACGACGAGGACGCTGGTGAGCAGGACCCCCACCACGAAGACGAGGAGCGGCCAACCGGCCAGCTGGCCGTTGATGCCGAACGAGATCGGGACGACACCCTCCTGGGCGCGCCGGATGAACCCGGCGTCCACCAGACCGATGATCGTCAGGAAGAAGCCGATGCCGACGGCGATGGCCGTCTTCAGCTGCGGCGGGATGGCCTCGAAGACCGCGCGCCGGAAGCCGGTGAGCACCAGCACCGTGATGAGGAGGCCCTCGAGCACGACCAGGCCCATGATCTCCGGCCAGGAGAGCTGGGTGGCGGCGAACACCGCCACGATCGCGTTGATGCCGAGCCCGGTCGCCAGCGCGAACGGGTACCTGCCGACGACCCCCATGAGCAGGGTCATGACGCCGGCGACCAGCGCGGTCACGGCGGCGACGGACCCGAACGGCAGGGTGTTCCCGTCCACGTCGGCGCCCGACAGGATGATCGGGTTGAGCACCACGATGTAGGCCATCGTGAAGAAGGTGGTCAGCCCGCCGCGCAGTTCCCGGGCCACGGTCGACCGCCGGGCGCTGATCTCGAAGAACCGGTCGAACCCGTTCCTCGGCCGCACCTGCGGGCCCGCGCTGCGCCGGGGGCCGCCCTGCGCGCCGGCCAGCACGTCGGCCGGCGTCCCGCCGTCTCCGCCGGACGCGGCACGCGCCGGGGTGGAACCCGGCGTGGGACGGGACTTGTCGGGCATGGGGACTCCCCGGGACGCTGCGGTTGCTGGCGACGAGCGGCGACAGCGTGCCACATGATCGTTCCTGCAGCCCCGATGCCCGCCCCCGGCAGGGCGGTCGGTGACCGGCCGCGGCCGCGCGAGTCCTAAGGTCGCACTGTGCGTCATCCGACGAAGCAGGCACCACCGCCGCTGCAGGTGGACAGTGCCCGCGTCGTGCTGGTCGGCATCGGGCTCTGGGCGCTGGCCCTCGTCGTCCTGCTGCTCCTCGGGGAGCGGGTGGACCGGATGTGGACCTGGACCTGCCTGGCGGCCGTCGGCCTGGGCCTCCTCGGCCTGTGGATCATGAAGCTGCAGGGCCAGCTGCGCCGCCGCCAGGAGGAAAAGCGCCGCGGCTGACCGGGAGCGGCCCCTTCCAGGGGCCCGCCCCGAGCGGGCGAAGGGTGGGCAGGAATGGCGGCCCTGCTACAGGACGTCGAAGGCGCCGGTGTCGTAGCGCGCCGTGCGCACCACCTCGGTGGCCTCGTCGGCGAGGAGGGTCGCCTGGCTGTGCGCGCCACAGCCGTAGTCGGCCGCGACCACCCGGCCGTCGGCCGGGGAGTAGACGTTGCCGCAGGCACCGACCCGCTGCCGCAGCGAACCGGCCAGGGGCAGGTAGAACCCGCAGGTCGAGCAGGGACCGGGCGCCTGCCGGGCCATCGGCGCACCGGGGCCGAACTCACCGGCCGCCCAGCGGCCGACGGCCTCGCTGCGGCCCTCGGCGGACATGACCCGCTCGCGCCCCAGGGCCAGCTCCTCGGCGACGACACGCCCCTCCGGGTCCTCGGCCGAGTCGTCCTGCACCAGGTAGGCCGGCACCAGGCGCGGATCGTCCTCCGTGGACGGGAGCACGTCACCGACGGATAGGTCACCCGGGCGCAGCCGCTCGTGCCACGGCACCCAGGCTGGGGCCAGGAGCGCGGAGTCGCCGGGCAGGAGGACGACCTCGTCGACGGTGACCGCATCCTCGCCGGGCACCCGGGCGAGGGTGACCGCCCAGTGCCAGCCGACGTAGCCGGGCAGCCGGCTGGCGAAGGTGTGCGTGAGCACCTCGCCGAGGTCCTCGACCGCGACGCCGTCGACGGTGGGCTCCGCGGGCTCCCGTGTCGCGCCCAGGTGGTCGCCGACGAGATCGGGGTCGCCGGCGGTCTCGACGGCGGCGGCACGGGCCTGCCCGACCGCAGCGGCCAGGGGATCGGCGGGCGCGGAGTCGGACCGGGCAGGAACGGAGGACTCGGTCACCCCGCCATTGTCCCTGACGCGTCCACCTCCGTGACCCACCACCCGCCGAGGTCCGTGCGGCACGATGGTGGCGTGCCCGCCTCCCGTCGTCCGCCCGGCACCGGCCGGCGCGTGCGCTCGGGGGCCCGCACCGGGCCGGCCCGGCCGGACCGGGCCGACACCACACCCCTCGGTGTCCCGCGGCCGGCGACCCGCCCGACACCCGCGGCCGGCGCCACCGGGGACGAGCGGCCCACGACGGTCATCCCGGAGCCCGCTCCCCCGGCCGGCCCGCGGAAGCTGACCGTCACCAGGGTGGCCGCCGCCCGGTCGCGGGAGCTCACCGCCGCGGCGGCCCGGCGGGTCCGCGCGGCCAGCCGGGCCGACGGCGCGGGCGAGAGCGGGCTGACCCAGCTGCTGTGGGTCAACGCCCTGCACATGGCCGGCGACGCGATGATCGCCGTCTCCCTGGCCGGCACGTTGTTCTTCGCCGCCACGACGGACGCGCAACGGAGCAACGTCGCCCTCTACCTGCTGGTCACGATGGCTCCGTTCGCGGTGCTCGCTCCGGTCATCGGGCCGGCGCTGGACCGGCTGCAGCGCGGCCGCCGCTGGGCCCTGGCCGCCAGCCACCTGGGCCGGGCCCTGCTCGCCGTCGTGATGATCCGGCACTTCGACGACTTCTGGCTGTACCCGGCCGCACTGGGCGTGCTCGTGCTCTCGAAGGCGCACAACGTGCTGCGCGCCGCCGTCGTCCCGCGCGTGCTGCCCTCGGCCATGTCGCTCACCTCGGCGAACGCGCGGCTGTCGGTGTTCGGCCTGGTGACGGCGGGCATCGCGGGGGGCCTGGCCGCCGGCGTCGCGGCGGTGCTCGGGTTCGGGTGGGAGCTCGGGGCCACGGCGGCGGTGTTCGGGGTCGCCGGGGTGCTGGCCGTGCGACTGCCCCCGCACGTCGACGTCCCGACCGGCGAGGTGGCCGCGGACGTCCTCACCACCGCGGAGATCCCGGTGGGCAGCGGGCGGCGCCGCGTGAGCCCGCACGTCGTCCTGGCCCTGCGGGCCAACGCGGCGCTGCGGGGACTGGGCGGATTCCTCACCATCTTCACCGCCTTCCTGGTGCAGGCCACCTTCGACGACGGCTGGGAGGCGACCCTGGCGCTGGGCGCGATCGCCGCCGCCGCGGGGCTGGGCAGCTTCGCCGGGACGGCGATCGGATCCCGCATGCACACGGCGGCACCCGACCGGCTGGTCCTCGTCTCGGCCGCCACAGCGGCGGCCATCACCGTGCTGGCGGCGGTGTTCTACAGCTTCACGATGGCGGCCGTGGTCGCCGGTGTGGCGGCGGTGACCAACGCCCTGGGCAAGGTGTCGCTCGACGCCATCATCCAGCGCGAGGTGCCCGAGAGCCTGCGGGCCTCGGCGTTCGCCCGCTCCGAGACGTGGCTGCAGATGGCCTGGGTGGTCGGTGGCGCGCTGGGCATCGCGCTGCCGCCCACGGGCTGGCTCGGGTTCACCGTGGCGGCGTCGTTGCTGGGCCTGGCGGTCGGGCTCGTCGTCTGGAGCCTGTGGCGCGGGAGGCGCCCGGTGCGGGCTGCGGCGGTCTCCCCCGACGACGCTCCCACGACCCCGGTGGGGGGCGCGTGGGCGTGAGCAGGCCCGCCGCCGTCCTGCTGCTGCTCGTGCTGGCCGGCTGCGGGAGCGCTGAGCCCGCCGGGCCCCCGGACGTGGGGGTCGAGGTCGGCGCCCAGGAGCTGTCGGTCCGCCCGGTGCAGTACTGCCTGGACGGCGAGGGGCAGCGCTACGACGTCACCCCGCCGATCGTCGAGGTCTCCCCCGAGGCCACGATCTCCCTGACCGTCCCGGAGGCCGTCGCGGAGCGCGGCTGGAGCGTGCAGGTCTTCGACGAGCAGCTCGAGGAACTGCTCGGTGACGTCGACGTCCCCGCCGGGGAGCGGGTGTTCGAGGAGATCACCACCAGCGACGTGGTCCCGCCCGCCTTCTACCTCGTCGTCGTCGAGGACAAGGGCGGCGACTGCGAGGGCTTCTCCGGAGCCTGGCCGGTCGGCTTCCTGCGTGCGGGCGGTGACGTGGGCGGTCCGTCCTCGTCGAGCGCCCCGCCGGCCGGTTAGGCCCGGTCCAGGGGCTCATCGCGAGCGTGCGAGCGGTGGGGAGGACGGGGCCTTCCTCAGGCCTCCAGGTCGGTGGCGACCGCGCGCAGGACCGAGGCCACCTTGCGCGACTCCGCCCGGTCGGGGTGCCGGCCGTGGCGCAGCCCCTCGCCGACGTCGTCGAGCAGCTTGATCAGGTCCTCGATGATCGGCACCAGCTCGTCGGGCTTCTTCCGGCTCTTGGCGGCCACGGTGGCGGCGACCGAGGGGAGCGGGTCGAGGATCCGCACCTGCAACGCCTGGTCACCGCGCCGTCCGGCGACGATGCCGAACTCCACCCGCTGACCGGGCTTGAGCTCCGACGTCCCGGCCGGGAGGGCGTCCTTGTGCACGAAGACGTCCGGGCCGTCCTCGCGCGCGAGGAAGCCGAAACCCTTCTCCGGGTTGAACCACTTGACCTTGCCGGTGGGCACGTTGGATCCCTCGGTTGCTCGCTTCCGGGTCCGGCACGGGGGCCGGGGGGACGACGGCGGCGCACAGTCCGCTCGCCCGACAGGTTAGCCGCCTCACCCGTACCGGGGACCCGCCGTTCCGTGTCGGGCACCGCGCCGCCCTAGCCTGGCGCCCGTGGCCCCACCCCAGGACACCACCGACCACCCCGACTACCGGTTCACGCTGGCCAACGAGCGCACCCTGCTGGCGTGGCTGCGCACCGGGCTGGCGCTGGTGGCCGGCGGTGTCGCGGTGGCGACCTACGCCCCTGACCTCGGGGTCCGCTGGGGCAGCGCGGTGGTGGCGCTGGGGCTGGTCCTGACCGGGCTGGGCACCGCCCTGGCCGGCTACCGGCGCTGGCGGGCCAACGAGATGGCCATCGCGGCCGACCGGCCGCTGCCGGCCAGCTGGCTGATGCCCACGGTCGCCGCCGCGGTCGCCGCCGTGGTCGTGGTGGTGGTGGTCCTGGTCGGTGTCGAGGTCCTCGGACGGTGAGGACGGCCAGGACGCCGGGAGAGACGCAGCCGGAGCGGACGGCGCTGGCCTGGCAGCGCACCGGCCTCGGCGTCATGGCGGTGGCCGGGCTGCTCGGTCACCGCGCGGTCGAGGAGGAGGGCCGGGTCCTGCTCGTCCTCGCCGGGGTCGCGGCCCTCCTCGGCCTCGCCGTCCTCGGCGCGCTGGCGCCCGTGCGGTACCGCGACGTCCGCCGGCGCGTGGTCGCGGGGACCGGCGTGACCGCGCCACGGCTGATCGCCGGGGTGACGGCGACCGTCCTGCTCACCGCCACCGTGGCGGCCCTCGCCGTGCTCATGCCCGGCTGACCCGGGGCGTCGGCGGAACCGGTCGGCGCGCCGGCTGGGAGAGGTCCACCATCCACGCGATCCCGACGGGTCGGGCCCCGCTCGGAGAGCCCCGCAGCAGCCCGAGCCGTCGGTCACGTGCGGGCGGACCGCCGGACCGCCATGGATGCCCGGTGCTGATCACGGTCGCGAGCGCGCCGATGACGGTGCGTCTCCCCGGCGCGGCCGAGAGGCAGCCGGATGCCTCCGGCGCCTCTCCACGAGCCGCGGCCCCCACGCGCGGCTACCGCTATCGATGGACCGCCCGAGCTCAGGCCGCGCTGGTCCTCGGCACCACGTCCAGCCGGTCCAGCAGCTCCAGGAACACCGCAGCGAAGGGGTTGTCCTCGACCGAGCGCCGCACCTCCGCCCAGTCGACCTGCTCGCGCAGTGCCCGCGCGACGGGGAGCATCCGGGAGAAGTCGCAGTAGTGCTCGTCGAGCGCCATCAGCTTGGTGATGACGATGTCGGTGGCCTGCAGCACCGGCATCTGCACCGAGAGGACGGGCAGGACCTCGGACCGTTCGATCAGGTCGCTCTCGACCGGGTGCCCGCAGGTGCGCCACAGGACGTCGACGAACGATCCGCCGCTGACCACCTTGACCAGCCAGTCCTCGGCCGGGTCCTCGACCTGCAGACCGGCGTCGGCCAGCACCTTCGCGGCCCGCTCGGCCTCCGACGCCAGGACCAGGAAGTCGGCGTCGTGGTCGGGCTCGGGCGCACCGCGGACCCAGGCCGCGTAGCCGCCGCAGAGCGCGAACGGCACGTCGCCCTCCTTGAGCGCGACGGCCGTCCGCTTCAGGAGGTCACGGATCTCGTCCCGTTCCGATGGCTGCACGCCGGTCCTGCTACCCGGGACGACGGACGGCACGCACGCGAACGGTAGAACCGGCGCGCTCGGGGCACAGGGCACCCGTGCGCATCGCCACCTTCAACATCCTGCACGGGCGCTCCATGGAGGACGGACGCGTCGACGTCGACCGCCTGGCCGACGCGGTCAAGAGCCTGGACGCCGACGTCCTCGGTCTGCAGGAGGTCGACCGGGACCAGCCCCGTTCGCTGGGCGCGGACCTCACCGCGGTCGCGGCGGAGGCCATGGGCGCCGTCGACTCGCAGTTCGTGGCCGCCCTCTCGGGAACACCGGGACAAACCTGGATGGCCGCCACGGGAGACGAGCAGCCGGGCTCGGCCAGCTACGGGATCGCGCTGCTGTCGCGGTACCCGGTGGTGTCCTGGCAGGTCGTGCGGCTGCCCCCGCTGACGGTCGGCGTCCCGCTGTGGTCGTCGCTGAACCGCCGCTTCTTCGTGGCCAGGGACGAGCCGAGGGTCGCGGTGGCCGCCGTCCTGGAGGGTCCGTTCGGCCCGTTCACCGTCTGCAACACCCACCTGTCCTTCGTGCCCGGGTGGAACGGCTTCCAGCTGCGCCGGCTGGTGCGCTCGCTCACCGGCACGCGCGAGCCCATCGCGGTCATCGGCGACCTCAACATGCAGCAGGCGGCGGCGGCCCGGCTCAGCGGACTCCGCCCGATCGCGTCCGGCGAGACGTTCCCCGCCCACCGGCCGCGCCGGCAGCTGGACCACGTGCTGGTGCGCGGCCGGCTGGCCGCCACCGGGCCGGCGGAGGCGGTCCGGCTGCCGCTGTCGGACCACCGGGCCCTGGTGGTCCCCTGCGGGCCGATCTGACCGTGACCCGACGACTCGCGTACCCCGCGCCGCTGCGCCACGATGCGGGCATGGCCGACATGGGTGCAGCTCGCGTGTTCACGCTCCTCGCCACGATCGTGCGGGTCGTGTGCTCGGTGATCGCCGCACTGATCGTGGTCCACGCCGTCTTCGTCCTGTTCGAGGCCAACCCCGCGAACCCGCTGGTGCAGGTCACCGCCGACGTGCGCGACACCTTCGGCTGGTTCACCGAGGACCTCTTCGCGCCGTCGGACCCCAGGATCGCCGAGGCGATCAACGACGGACTCGCCGCGCTCATCTGGGTGGTCGTGGGCAACCTCGCCTCGAAGCTGCTCGTCCGCCTGACCCCCGCCGCCAAGGCCAAGGTCTAGGCCTCCTGCAGGGTCCCGCCGCGAGCGTGCGAGTGGTGGGGGGCAGGGGGTCCTTTCTCAGGCGCTCTTGACCGCCGCGGCGGACTGCAGACCCAGCTCCTCGACCGACGCCTCTCGCATCTCGACCTTGCGCACCTTGCCCGTGACCGTCATCGGGAACGCGTCGACGACCTTGACGTAGCGCGGCACCTTGTAGTGGGCCAGCTTGCCGGCGCAGAACTCGCGCAGCGCCTCGGCGGTCAGCGGCTCGGCGCCCTCGCGCAGCCGCACCCACGCCATGAGCTCCTCGCCGTAGCGCTCGTCGGGCACCCCGATCACCTGGGCGTCGACGATGTCGGGGTGGGTGTAGAGGAACTCCTCGATCTCCCGCGGATAGACGTTCTCCCCGCCGCGGATGACCATGTCCTTGATGCGGCCGACGATGTTGAGGTAGCCCTCGGCGTCCATGACCGCGAGGTCACCGGTGTGCATCCACCGGGCGCGGTCGATCACCTCGGCGGTCTTCTCGGGCTCGTTCCAGTAGCCGAGCATCACCGAGTAGCCGCGGGTGCAGAACTCCCCCGGCGTCCCGCGCGGCACGGTCAGGCCGGTCTCGGGATCGACGATCTTCACCTCCAGGTGCGGGTGCACCCGCCCGACCGTCGACGTGCGCCGGTCGAGGTCGTCGTCGGCGCCGGTCTGGGTGGACACCGGTGAGGTCTCGGTCATCCCGTAGCAGATGGTCACCTCGGTCATGCCCATCTCGTCCACGACCCGCTTCATCACCTCGACCGGGCACGGCGAGCCGGCCATGATCCCGGTCCGCAGCGACGACAGGTCGTAGGAGGCGAAGTCCGGCAGCGCCAGCTCCGCGATGAACATCGTCGGGACGCCGTACAGCGACGTGCAGCGCTCGTCCTGCACCGCCCGCAGCGTCAGCGCCGCGTCGAAGCCCGGCGCCGGGATGACCATCGTCGCGCCGTGCGAGGTGGCGCCGAGGTTGCCCATGCCCATGCCGAAGCAGTGGTAGTAGGGCACCGGGATGCAGACGCGGTCGGCCTCGGTGTACCCGCAGCCCTCGCCGACGAAGAAGCCGTTGTTGAGCAGGTTGTGATGGGTGAGCGTGGCGCCCTTGGGGAAGCCCGTCGTCCCGGACGTGTACTGGATGTTGATCGGGTCGTCGGCCGACAGCTGCCGCTCGCGCTCCGCCAGCAGCCCGTGGTCCGCGGCCCGCCCCGTGGCCATGAGCTCCTGCCACTCCGGTGAGCCGAGGAAGACCAGCTCGCGGAGGTCGGGGCAGTCGTCGCGGACCTCGTCCACCATGGCGCGGTAGTCGCTGGTCCTGAACTCCGGCGCGCTGACCAGCACCGAGATGCCGGCCTGCGTCAGCACGTAGGCCAGCTCGTGCGTGCGGTAGGCCGGGTTGATGTTGACCAGGATCGCGCCGAGCTTCGCCGTCCCGTACTGGACGAACACCCACTCGGCGCAGTTGGGCGCCCAGATGCCGACCCGGTCGCCCTTCTGCACGCCCAGCGCGTCGAGGCCGACCGCGCAGGCGTCCACCTCGGCGACCAGCTCCGGGTAGGTGAAGCGGCGCCCGGTGGCGCAGTCGACCAGCGCCTCGTGGTCGCCCACCCGCGCTGCCGTCCGATCGAGATTGGCCCCGATCGTGTCGCCCAGCAGGGGAACCGTGGAGGTTCCGTTGCTGTAGGACGGCAGCGCGGGCGCGGTCACCGCCGGTTCTCCGCCAGCTGGACGCCGGCCCGGTTGGGCTTGTCGGTCGGATGGGCGTACCGCAGGCTTTCCACCGGCAGCGGGAAGCTGTGGTCCTCACCGAAGGGCGAGAGCGGGCCGGCCACCGAGGCGGAGAGCTCGGTCAGCGGCGGGCCGCCGTCGTCGGACTGCCCCCAGGTCGGTTCCACCAGGTGCGCGTGCTTCTCGTTGCGCTTGGCCATCTCGCCTCCGTGTCCAGGTGCACCACACGGTGCACGTCGGGGTTCATTCTCGCCGACGCCATACCCGGCGCGCACGCACTCTCCACCCGTGCGCCCGTCACCGCCGGACCATGCGCGCGCCGAACAGGGTCGGCAGACCGTCGGCGGTGAGGACCCACTGCGGACCGCCGACCGGGGCGGCCCACACCTCGGCCCCGTTCAGGCCCTGGACGGTGCGCGTCCGCCAGACCGCCGTGCTCAGCAGCTGCAGCCGCACAGGTTCCTGATCCGGGTCGAGCTCGTCGAAGCCCTCCGGCTCGAACGCGATGACCGCGGGCCCCGCGATGCGCAGGCGCCCCCTCCGCCACGGCGTGCCGGCCAGCGCCCGCCGCCAGCGGTACGTGCGCAGCAGGGCACCGGCCCCGGCGACGACGCCGGCAGCCCCGAGGAGCACGAGCACCACGACGACGATCCCCAGCAGCGGGACCCGCCGTCCGCTGCCGGCCAGCGCCACGGCGGCCACCCCGAGCAGCACCCCGAGGACGACGGCGATGGCTCCCCCGCCGAGCCAGCGCAGGGCGCCGGCCTGGTGGGCGGCCAGGGCCGTGCGGGTGTGGGGGTGGTCCCCTGCCGGCAGCACCCGGCCATGCTGCCAGCGCCCGCCCGCGGGGACGACCTTGCCGCCACGACGTAGCGTGGACCGGATGCCCACGGAAGCCCCCGCGACGCTGGCCGCCTGGCTGCGCACCCGCAGCGACGAGCAGCTGAGCGCGCTGCTGGCGGCCCGCCCCGACGTCGCCCGGCCGGCGCCCTCCGATCTGGTGGCACTGGCCAGCCGGCTCGCCGTCCCGGTCTCGGTCGACCGCGCCCTCGACGAGCTGGACGCCGCCACGCTGCAGGTGCTCGACGTCGTGCTGCTCGCGCCGGGCGACGGCGTGGCGCCCGACGAGCTGATCGCCGCGCTGCCCGGGTTGCCCGACGACGTCCTGGCGGCGGCACTCGAGCGGCTCACCACCCGCGCCCTGCTGTGGGGCGACGACGTGCTGCACGCCCCCGACCCGGTCCGCCGCGCCGTCCGCTACCCCGCCGGTCTGGGCCGGCGGGCTCCCGAGCTGCGGGTGCAGCTGCCCGCCGACCTCGGGGCCACCATCGGCGAGCTCGCGCCGGAGGAGCGGGAGGTGCTGGAGCGGCTCGCCGGCGAGCGCCCGGTGGGTCATCTGCCCGACTCGCCGTCCGGCACACCCACCCCTGCCCGGCGCCTGCTGCAGCGCGGGCTCCTGGCCCGGATCGACGCCCTCAACGTCGAGCTGCCGCGCGAGATCGGGCTGCACCTGCGCGGCGACCGGCCCTACGGCCTGCCCCGGCTGCGGCCGGAGCCGGCGGTGGACACGCGTGAGCAGCAGTCGGTGGACCGGCGGGCGGCCGGGGCGGCGCTGGAGACCGTCGGCAGGATCGGCGAGCTGCTCGCCCTGCTCGAGGAGGAGCCCGCGGGGCTGCTGCGCAGCGGCGGGGTCGGCGTCCGGGACCAGAAGCGGCTGGCCCGGGTGCTGCACGTGGGCGAACCCGAGGCGGCGTGGCTGCTGGAGCTGGCCTATGCCACCGGGCTGCTCGACGTCGGCGGACCGCACCGCGACGAGTGGCTGCCCACCCGCGCCTACGACGTCTGGCGCGAGCAGGACCTCGCCGATCGCTGGGCGCTGCTGGCCGCCGGCTGGCTGGGCGGCGTCCGGCTGCCGTCGCTCGTCGGGCAGCGGGACGTCGCCGGCAAGGCCGTCAACCCGCTCTCGCCCGACCTGACCCGGCACACCGCGCCGGCGATCCGCAGGTCGGCGCTCACCGTCCTCGCCGAGTACCCACCCGGCTCGGGCCTGGCTCCCGACGACCTGGTGGCGCTGCTCCGCTGGCGCACGCCCCGCCGGGCCGACCGACTGGCCCCGGTTCCCGGCATGCTCGAGGAGGCCGCGCGCCTCGGGGTGCTGGTCGGCGGGGTGCTGTCGACCGCCGGGCGTGGCCTGCTGGCGGAGGGCGAGGACGGCGCGGCCGACGGCATGCGCGGCTTGCTCCCCGATCCGGTGGACCACGTGCTCGCCCAGCCCGACCTGTCGCTGATCGCCCCGGGCCCGCTGGTGGCCGAGCTCGCCGACACCCTCGCCGTGGTCGCCGACGTGGAGTCCTCCGGCGGGGCGACGGTCTTCCGGGTCTCGGAGCTCAGCGTCCGGCGCGCGCTAGACGCCGGCTGGTCGGCGTCGGACCTGCACGACTTCTTCGCCCGGGCCTCGCGCACCCCGGTGCCGCAGGCCCTCGACTACCTGATCGACGACGTGGCGCGTCAGCACGGGCGGCTGCGGGTCGGCTCCATCGAGTCCTACGTCCGCTCGGACGACCACGGGCTGCTGTCGCAGGTGCTCAGCGACCGTCGGACGGCGTCGGCGGAGCTGCGCCGGCTGGCACCCGGGGTGCTGGTCAGCGGACTCGGTGCCGACGAGGTGCTCACCGTGCTCCGGGAGGCCGGCTACGCCCCGGCCGGCGAGCGTGCCGGCGGTGCCGTCCTCACCCGGCCCCCGGCCCGCCCCCGAGCCCTCGGCCGGCGGACCGGTAGCGACTCCCCACCCACCCCCCGCCCGCTGACCGCCGACGAGCTCGGCGCCACCGTGCGGCAGATCCGGGCCGGGGACGCCGCGCTGTCGGCCCGCCGCGGCGAGGCCGTCCGTCAGGTACCCGGCGTCACCACCGCGAGCACGCTGGAGCTGCTGTCCCGCGCCGTCCGCGAGGGCGCGGCGGTGTGGCTCGGCTACGTCGACGCCCAGGGCAGCGGCAGCCAGCGGGTGGTCCGTCCCGTGTCACTGGCGGGTGGTTTCCTCCAGGGGTACGACGAGCGTCGCGGCGAGAACAGCACCTTCGCCGTGCACCGGATCACCTCCGTGGCCCTGGTCGAGGAGGAAGCTCCGGCCGCCGACAGCGGTTGATCCCAGTACGTCCGAGCGGCCGTCCCCGGCTGCCCGCTGCCCCCGCAGGAAGGCACACCCCGTTGACCGACGGCCCCCTGATCGTCCAGTCGGACAAGACCCTGCTCCTGGAGGTGGACCACCCGCTGGCGCGTGAGTGCCGCGCGGCGATCGCGCCCTTCGCCGAGCTGGAGCGCTCGCCGGAGCACGTGCACACCTACCGCGTCACGCCGCTCGCGCTGTGGAACGCCCGCGCGGCCGGGCACGACGCCGAACAGGTCGTCGACGCGCTGGTGCGGTACTCCCGCTATCCGGTGCCGCACGCGCTGCTGGTCGACGTGGCCGACACGATGGACCGCTTCGGGCGGCTCACCCTGGCCAACAACCCGGTGCACGGGCTGGTGCTCACGTCGTCGGACCGCGCCGTGCTCGAGGAGGTCATCCGCTCGAAGCGGGTGGCGCCCATGCTGGGCCAGCGCATCGACGACGACACGATCGTCGTCCACCCGTCGGAGCGCGGCCGGCTCAAGCAGGCGCTGCTCAAGGTCGGCTGGCCGGCCGAGGACCTCGCCGGGTACGTCGACGGCGCCGCGCACCCGATCGAGCTCGACCAGAGCGGCTGGCACCTGCGCGACTACCAGCAGGAAGCCGTGGAGGGCTTCTGGGCGGGCGGCTCCGGCGTCGTCGTCCTCCCCTGTGGTGCCGGCAAGACGCTGGTCGGCGCGGCGGCCATGGCCGAGGCGAAGGCGACGACGCTGATCCTGGTGACCAACACCGTCGCCGGGCGGCAGTGGAAGCGCGAGCTGATCGCGCGCACATCGCTGACCGAGGACGAGATCGGCGAGTACTCGGGCGAGCGCAAGGAGATCCGTCCGGTCACCATCGCGACCTACCAGGTGATCACCACCCGCCGGAAGGGCGAGTACCGGCACCTGGACCTCTTCGACGCGCAGGACTGGGGCCTGATCGTCTACGACGAGGTGCACCTGCTCCCCGCGCCGATCTTCCGGCTGACCGCCGACCTGCAGTCGCGCCGCCGGCTGGGGCTCACCGCCACGCTCGTGCGCGAGGACGGCCGGGAGGACGACGTCTTCTCCCTCATCGGCCCGAAGCGCTACGACGCCCCCTGGCGCGACATCGAGGCCCAGGGCTACATCGCGCCGGCCGAGTGCATCGAGGTGCGGGTGTCGCTCGACGACGAGGAGCGGATGACCTACGCCGTCGCCGAGCCCGAGGAGCGCTACCGGATCGCGGCGACGGCGCAGTCGAAGCTCCCGGTGATCCGGCGCGTGCTCGACCGGCACCCCGACGAGCAGAAGCTGGTGATCGGCGCGTACCTCGACCAGCTGGAGGAGCTGGGCACCGCGCTGGACGCCCCGGTGATCCAGGGGTCGACCACCAACCGGGAGCGGGAGAAGCTGTTCGACGCCTTCCGGGCCGGCGAGGTCACGACCCTCGTCGTCTCCAAGGTCGCGAACTTCTCCATCGACCTGCCCGAGGCCGCCGTCGCCGTCCAGGTGTCGGGAACCTTCGGCTCCCGGCAGGAGGAGGCCCAGCGGCTCGGCCGGGTGTTGCGCCCCAAGGCGGACGGCCGGCAGGCGCACTTCTACACGGTGGTCAGCCGCGACACCCTCGACGCCGAGTACGCCGCGCACCGGCAGCGGTTCCTCGCCGAGCAGGGCTACGCGTACACGATCGTCGACGCCGCCGACCTCGCCGGACCGGGCGAGGTCAACGGTCCCGACTGGGTCGACGAGCCCGCCGACTGAGCCGCGGCCGCAGCGTGTGCGCTGACGCCCGGTTTCCATGCCAGGAAGCGGGCGTCAGCGCACACGCCGGGCTCGCTGAAGAAGGTCACCGCTGGGCTCCAGCTCCGCGGCACGCGGCCGATGACCCCTGCGTGCAGTCCCGCTCCGCTCGTCGTCCGTGGTGGGCGATCGGCTTCCTGACGCTCGGCGGCCTGTGGATGCTGTTCGTCGGCTGCTTGTTCCTCACGGGCTACTGGACGACGGTCACGGTGACCGGCGGCTCGGTCGAGGGCTTCTGCGACGTCGTCTGGGAGGACCCCGCCGGGCAACGGCACGACGGCGAGTCCGACTGCTACAACGAGCCGCCCGGCAGCCGCTTCGAGGTGCGGGTGAGCGGCTGGCCTGACGCCGGTGAGCCCACCCTGACCGAGACGTACGTCGGTATGGGACTGGTCTTCGGTCTGCCACCCTTCGCCCTCGGCGGAGGGTGGCTCCTCCACCTCGCTCGGCGGCGTCACGAGGAGCCGACGCCTGACCTGATGACACCGCCGGCAGCGAGGAACGGCTACGGCCCGGCGCTCTCCACGGCGCGAACCGCCGCCGCTCTGCGGCGGGCGACCCGGCGTGCCCGGCGCTTTCTGGCGCTGGGTGTCGCGGGGTGGAGCGCGGCCGTCCTGATCATGGTGGTCCAGAGCGACTCCGACACGAGCCTGCGCGACACAGCCACCACCACCGTCGGGACCCTGGCGTCGGTGGACTACGACGCCCCTCCGATCCCGGGCGGCGCCTCGGTGCGGTTCACCGCGGACGGGGAGACGCGCACCCACTACGTCTGGCTGGGTGCCGACGCCGACGACTACGTCGCTGGCCAGGAAGTCTTCGTGGTGTACGACCCGGATCACCTTGATCGGTTCACCATCGACGACTCCCAGTACGCCCCGGCATGGACCCACTGGCTGCTCGGGCCCGTTCTGGTGGTCGCCGTCGCGGGCGCGTTCCTCGGCGTCTCGCTGATGGCCGCGCGTGCACGGATGCGCCGGGTGCTCGCCACCCGGGTCTGGGCACCCGTCCGAGTCCGGGTGTCGTACGACGAGGACCGCGTCGTGCTCACCACGGCGGACGCCGCGGTGTGGTGCTCCGTGGGGAAGGCCGACTGGCCGGAGCCGCCGGACGACGCCACCGCATCGGACGCCTGGTGCGCCTCCGACGGCGCCCGAGCGGTCTTCTCCCCGGACCTGGGCTCGCCTCTCGTGCTGGCCCGACTACGCACCGAGGGACCGATCAGGCGCCTCGCCCGTGCGCGGACGGGCCAGGCGTCCGGCTGTGCCGAGGCGTTCCATCCCCCCGCGCCCATCGCCTCCGGGGACTCCTGGGAAAGCCGTGGCCGACGGGAGTGACGTGCCGGTCCCCCACGTCATGACGATCCCCACACGATCGGCCACTTGACGCCGAGTTCCCGCAGGTCAGCAGTCCGTCCGGCACTCCTATACGTCGTCCCCGGCGGGCCACGCGGGAGGCATCCGGTTGGGCGTGTTGCCCCTCCGGCAGTGAAGATGGTCCCGACATGGGGAGTGCATTGCGAGCGGAGGCCACGAGCCCGCAGACGACCAGCCGACCGCTCCGGGCGTGGCAGCAGGCCGCTCTCGCGCAGTACGAGGAGCAGTCCCCCAAGGACTTCCTGGTCACTGCGACCCCGGGCGCGGGCAAGACCACGTTCGCCCTGACGCTCGCCTCCCGGCTGCTCGCCCGCCGTGAAGTCGCCCGCGTGATCGTCGTGTGCCCCACCGACCACCTGCGCCTGCAGTGGGCCGACGCGGCCGATGCCATGGGCATCGTCCTGGACCCCGGCCTGACCAACGCCGTGGGTCCGGTGCGCGCCGGCACCCAGGGCTACGTGACCACCTACGCGCAGGTCGCGGGCAAGCCGATGCTGCACGCCGCCCGGGCGACGGCGGTCAAGACGCTGGTGATCCTCGACGAGGTGCACCACGCCGGAGACGGCCTGTCCTGGGGCGAGGCGGTCGAGGAGGCCTACGGCTTCGCCGCGCGCCGGCTCTGCCTGACCGGGACGCCGTTCCGCACCAAGCCCGATGAGCGCATCCCGTTCGTCCGCTACGAGGAGGACACCTTCGAGGGCGACGACGGCGAGGGCGGCGTCGGGCTGGTCAGCCGCGCCGACTACACCTACGGCTACAAGGAGGCCCTGGCCGACAGCGTCGTCCGCCCGGTCGTCTTCGCCGCCTACACCGGCACCTCGCGCTGGCGGAACTCCGCGGGCGAGGTCGTCGCCGCGTCGCTGTCGGAGGCCGGCACCCGCTCGGTGGAGATGCAGGCCTGGCGGACGGCGCTGGACCCCAAGGGTCAGTGGGTGCCGCACGTCATCGCGGCCATGGACGACCGGATCACCCACCTGCGCGAGGAGGGCGGCATGCCCGACGCCGCCGGGCTCATCCTCGCCAGCGACCAGGACGACGCGCGCGCCTACGCCAAGATCGTCCGCCGGGTGACCGGCAAGGCCGCCGAGCTGATCCTGTCCGACGACCCGAAGGCCTCGAAGAAGATCGAGCGCTTCACCACCGGGTCGGCGCGGATCGCCGTCTGCGTGCGGATGATCTCCGAGGGGGTCGACGTCCCGCGGGCCGCCGTCCTGGCCTGGATGACCTCCTACCGCACGCCGTTGTTCTTCGCCCAGGCGGTCGGCCGCGTGGTCCGTGCGCGGGCGCCGCACGAGTCGGCGACGGTCTTCCTGCCCGCGGTGCGCCCGTTGCTGTCGCTGGCCGCGTCCATGGAGGAGCAGCGCAACCACGTCATGCCTCCGCCGAAGACGGAGAAGGGCGACGAGCTCGACCTCGAACCGCTGCCACCGAAGGAGAAGGACCCCGACGGCCTCAAGCAGTGGGAGGCGCTGGAGGCCGACGCCCGCTTCGCCCACGTGCTGCACAGCGGCACCGCGCACACCGGCGAGGGCTCGGGGCCGGTCGCGGTCCAGCCGGAGGACGAGGAGTTCCTGGGCATCCCCGGTCTGCTCACGCCGGCCCAGACGGCCGAGCTGCTGGCCAAGCGGGACGACGAGCTGCGGCAACGGATCGCGCAGAGCCACCGGGTGGACGCCGACGACTTCATGCTCGTCGAGGACCACCCGGACGAGGACGACGCCGGCCGCTCGTGGCGCGACGCCGCGGAGCTGCGCCGCGAGATCAACCGCCTGGTCAACCGCGTGTCGGCGCGGACGTCGACGCCGCAGGCGGTGGTGCACACCCAGCTGCGCCAGCACGTCCCCGGCCCGCCGTCGGCCTCCGCCTCGGTCGACGTCCTCCGCGCCCGACGGGAACGCCTCCGCACCATGCTGTGAGCGGCTCGACGGTCCCTCAGGAGGTCGGCAGGAGACCGCGCTGGGCGGCGATGGCGACGGCCTCCGTGCGGCCGCCGGCGCCGAACTTGGCGAGGATGTTGCTCACGTGCACGCTCGCGGTCTTCTCGCTGATGTAGAGCTCGGCGCCGATCTGCCGGTTGGTCCGCCCGAGGGCCAGCAGGCGCAGCACCTCCGCCTCGCGGGGCGTGAGGACGGCGGACAGCTCGACCACCCGCACACCGGGGAGATCCAGCCGCCCCCGCCGGGCCAGCCCCTCGACGGCGGTCCGCAGCGGCACCGCGCCCAGCCGCACCGCCACCTCGTGCGCCGCCCTCCCCTCCACGGCAGCGGCCACCCGGTCGCCGGCCGCGAGCAGCGCCTCGGCGAGCCGCCACCGGGAGCGGGCCTGCTCGTAGACGTGACCGAACCCGAACGCATCGACGGCCGCCCGCCACAGCCCCAGCGCGACCGTGCCCTCCAGCCGCGCCGCCTCCGCCTCGACGCGCGCCTCCCAGGCGGTCGCCTCCACGCCCATCGTGTCGCCCCACGACCGCCGGTAGATCTCGACCGCCGAGCGGGCGGCGCCCGCCAGCTCGCGGCCCGCCCCGGTCCAGCGGTCCACCGCCGGGGTGTCGCCGTCCCGCCGCGCGTCCGCCGCGGCGTCGGCCACAGCGGCCAGCGCCGTGCCCACCAGCCGCAGCACCCCCAGGTGGTCGTCTGGCCACACCTGCTGCAACCGCCGACAGGTCGCCAGCGCCACCGCCACGGCGGTACCCGCGTCCCCCTGCCAGGCGGCCAGGTCGATCTCCGAGCCGGCCGTGACGAGATCCAGGAGGATGTGCGCGCTCAGCCTCGGGATCAGCCCACGGGCCCAGTCGATCCGCTCCCGCGCGGCCGGGTCGCCCCGGCCGACCAGGACCAGCAGACCGGCCGCCCGCACGTGCGCGGCCATCTCCGGGATGCGGGCCAACAGGTCGGCCTCGGCCAGGCTCTCGTCCCAGTCGCCGGCCATGTAGAGCGCGGTGACCTGCAGGTGACGCAGCTCGGCCGGGTAGTACGACCACTCGATGCCGAGATCGCGGGCGCGCTCGGTCCCCCGCCGGGTCCAGTCCAACGCCTCGTCGATCCGGCCGGCCTCGAATGCGGTCGTCGCGAGGTTGAACAGCACGCGCATCTCGACGTCGACGTCGCCGGATCGGCGCGCTCGCCCGAGCGCCTCGTCGAGCCGGGCCCGCACCTCCGCCGGATCCGCTCCCGGCCGGGCGCGGACCTGCGTGACGGCGATGTCGGACCAGGCGCCGTCGAGGCCCAGCGCGTCGGCGGCGGCGAGCGCCTCCTCGGCCGCGGCCTCCGCTTCCTCCATCGCGCCGACCGCGTAGCTCATCCGCGCGTGCGTCGCCGCGGCCCACGTCCGCGCCTCCGACGGCGGCTGCGCCGGGACCAGAGCCATGGCCGCGGCGCTCTCGCGATAGCCGCCGGACACGTCCTCGACCCGCACCATGGCCTGCGCCAGCGTGTAGTGCACCCGCGCCCGCGCGACCGGGTTCCCGTCGGGCCCGAGGACCTGCAGTGCCGAGCGCAGCAGGGCGACGGCTCGGTGCAGCTCCCCCGCCGCCCGGGAGGCCGCCGCGGTCTCCGTCATCAGAGCGACCTGGTCCCGTCCGGCGCGCTCGGCCGCGTCGGGCACCACCGCCCACAGGGCCAGCGCCGCCTCCAGGTGCTGCTGCTGCTCGGAAGGAGCGCCGACCCGGCGCGCTGCCTCCGCCGCCTCGAGCGACGCGCTGAAGGCACCCGGCAGGTCGTTGCTCTCCCGGGCGTGGTGAGCCCTTTCGGCCGCGGTGCCGGCACCGGGATGCGCCGCGAGGTAGCCGGCGATGGCCGCGTGCAGCCGCACCCTCTCCCCCGGCAGCAGATCGGCCAGCACCGCCTCCCGCAGCAGCGCGTGCCGGAACCGGTAACGCCCGTCGTCGGAGACCACGAGCAGGTGGTGGTGCACCGCCTCGGCCAGCGCCTCCTCGAGCTCCCCGGGGGCCGTCTCCCCGACGGCCGCCAGCAGCTCGTGCCGTACCCGGCGGCCGGCGACGGCGGCGATGCGGAGCACCTGCTGGGCGGCGGGCGTTCGCTGTTCGACCCGCGCCAGCAGGACGTCGGTCAGCGCCAGGGGCAGCGCCTCGCCGTGCAGGCCGGCGGCCACGAGCTCCTCGGCGTAGAAGGCATTGCCCTCGGCCCGGGCCACCACGTCCTCCACCCGCGACTCCGGCAGGCCGCCGGCGGACGCGGCGAGCACCCGGACGAGCTCGGCCACCGCGGCGTCGGGCAACGGGGCCAGCTCCAGTCGTTCCACCGCCGGCAGCCGGACCAGCTCGGCCAGCAGCGGCCGCAGCGGATGGCGGCGGTGCAGGTCGTCGGCGCGATAGGAGACGACCACCGCCACCGGCTCGTCGACCAGGCGGGCCAGCAGGTAGCGCAGCAGGTCGCGGCTGGACCGGTCGGCCCAGTGCACGTCCTCCAGCACGATCAGGAGCGGCCCCCGCCTCGCCAGTTCGCAGATCAGCCCGGCGACCGACTCGAACAGCTGGAGGCGGCCGTCGTCCACCGGCTGCGGTGAGGCGCGGTGCGGCAGCGGGCGGCTCAGGTCGGCGTTCTCGGCGGCCATGGCCACGGGTGGCACGGACGGGGGGCGGCCGGCCAGGAGCGCCGCCAGGGCAGGGTTGCCGGCCGAGGACGGCGCCAGCTCCGGCTCGGCGGCCACCGGACGCAGCAGGTCGAGGAAGGGCAGGTAGGGCAGCCCGACCTCGCCGAGGTCCACGCAGTGTCCGGTCAGCACCCGGACGCCGCGAGCGGTCGCGGAGGCGATGAGTTCGTCCAGGAGACGGGTCTTGCCCACGCCGGCATCGCCGGCCAGGAGGACCGCGGACGAGCGGCCGGCCGCGGCCCGGTCGACGGCCGCCATCAGGCGGGCGAGCTCGGCGGCCCGGCCCACCATCGGCGCGTCGTCCCAGCGTGGCACGGCGTCGATCGTGGCACGGGCCCCCGACAGCACCGAGCCGGTCGGCACCCGGAGGGCGGCGGTCAGCGGGCGCGCCGGCGGTTGCGGAACCAGGCGCCCCGCCGGGTGCGGGTTCCCCGGCCGGCCGCCATCAGCAGCTCCCGCCGGTAGGCGAGCTCCGCGTCGAGTGCCGGGTTGCTGTAGTGCAGCGTCACGGTCGTTCCTTCCGTCATCCCTGGTGGACGACGGCAACGTTCGTGCTGAGGGGCCGGGCCCGGCATCGGGCGACCACGCCGTTCCGGGTACCGGCCGGGCGCTAAGGCCCCCTCAGACGCACCCGTTCGGAGGACACGGGCTCCTGGGGCGGTTGGCCCCGGGGCGCCCGGGCACCGCTCAGCCCGCGGCGACCGCCGCCGGCTCCGCCGCACCCGGGTGCCCGGAGCCGTGAGGAAGGGAGTGCGCAATGCGGCTCGGAACTGCCATCGTCCTGCTCGCGCTGGGCGCGATCCTGACGTTCGCCCTGCGCGTCGACCTGAGCGGCGTGGACCTGCAGGTCGTCGGCTGGATCCTGATGATCGTCGGCGCCCTGGGGATCGTGCTGGAGGTCGCCGTGTGGGGGCCCCGCTCGCGCCGCCGGGTCACGCACACCGAGGGCCACGACGCCCCCGTCGGGGGTGGACCGGTCCGGCGGACGACCACGGACGAGACCTACTGACCGGGCGCGCTGCGTGCGAGAGCCCCCGTCCGGCCGGACGGGGGCTCTCGTACGGACGGGTCAGCGCAGCTCGGTCCCCTTGGTCTCGCGCAACGTCAGGATGACGGCGAACGCCACCGCGGCGGCGATCGCGACGTACCAGAAGAACCACAGCGGATGGCCGGCATCGGAGAGCGCGGTGATGACCAGCGGCGCCGTCCCGCCGAAGGTGGCGACCGTGAGGTTGTACCAGGCGCCGATGCCCGTCGCCCGCAGCTCGGTCGGGAACAGCTCGCTCATGATGGCCGGCGCGATCGAGGCCATCAGCGCGTAGAGGCCGAGGCCGACGCAGAAGACGACGATCAGCGAGAACAGGTTGTCCTGCACGAGGAACGACAGCGGCACGATGAGCACCGCCATCGCGCCGGACCAGATGAGCAACTGGGGCTTGCGGCCGATGCGGTCCGACAGGTTGCCGAACGGGTAGCAGAGCGCCACGAACAGCGCCGTGCCGATCGACAGCGCGATGAAGACGTCGGTCTTGTCGGCGTCGCGGAAGGTGATCGCGAACGGCGTCAGGGCGCTGAAGAACGTGTAGTACGACAGCGTCGACAGCAGGGTGAACGCGCACAGCTGCACCACGGCCTTCGGGTGGTGCTTGATGGTCTGCAGCAGCGGGTTCTTGGTGGCCCGCGCCTTCTCCGCGTTCTCCTCGAACTGCTCGGTCTCCACCAGCGAGCGACGCAGCCACATGCCGATCAGCCCGAGCAGGCCGCCGATGAAGAACGCGATCCGCCAGCCGTAGCTCTCCAGCTGCTCGTCGTTCAGGACACTGGTCAGGAGGACGCCGAGGAGCGACGCGGCCAGCAGCGCGGACCCGGTGGAGATGTAGAAGAACGACGAGTACCGGCCGCGGTGCGCCGGTGGGGCGATCTCGCCGAGGTACGCCGAGGCGTTCGAGACCTCGCCGCCCAGGGACATGCCCTGCGCGATGCGGGCGAGCAGCAGCCCGATCGGGGCCAGCCACCCCACCTGCTCGTAGGTGGGCAGCAGCGCGATCACCATCGACCCGCCGGCCATCAGCAGGATGGTGAGCAGCATCCCCGCCTTGCGGCCGCGCAGGTCGGCGAAGCGGCCGAGCAGCAGCCCGCCCAGCGGGCGGAAGAAGAACGCCAGCGCATACGTCGAGGTGGCGCCGATGAGCGCCAGCGCCTCGTTCTCCGCCGGGAAGAACTGCCCGGCGAAGAAGACGACGAACGTCGCGTACACCGTCCAGTCGAACCACTCGACGGCGTTGCCGATGCTCGCCGAGACGAGGGTCCTGACCGGCAGCTTGTGCGGTACCTCGGCCGCCGTCCCGGTGCTCTGCTGGACCGCTCTCGCCATGACAGCTCCCCGACGTCAACCCGACTGTGACGTCGAACACGCTAGGCGCGCTCCCGCGGGGCGGCACGTCGACAGGGGGGCACGTCAGCAGAGGCATCGGGTCCGGACCGGATGACGGCCGCCTCGCGGCGAGATGCACAACACGGCTCCAGCCCCCGACCGAGGTCGGGGCGGTAGTCCGTGAAGGCGTAACCAAATGGCACCCGGGGGCACGATGCACCCGGCCCGGACGGTTCGAGGCTACCCGCGTCCCCCGCTCGACACGCGCGTCGAGCCGAACTTCAGTTGAACCCCCGGTCGTCCTGCTTGAGCGCGGTGTCCACGGTGAGCGCGGAGGCGAGGACAAGGCTGGCCAGCGGGTCGGGCAGCCGGTAGTGCACCCGGACCACGTAGCGGTCGGCGGTGGTGAACAGCGTCCGCGCCAGGCCCTCCCACTTCTTCGTGATCCGGGCGACTTCGACACCGGCCGCGTCTGTGATCGCGAAGTCCCAGGCCCGCCAGTTCTCCGCCTGGATGGCGCCGACCCGCTGCGCGTCCGCGACGAGGTCGAAGCGGATCCTGCCGAACACGTTGGCCTGCACGATCTCACCCACCGGGGCGCCATCGGGTCGCTGGACCACGACGCGGGACCTCATGAGCTTGGCCGGCCGGGTCAGGACGAGGACCGGTCCCCGGGCGTCGCGCACCTCCAGGTGGTGGGTCAGGAACTGGTCGAGGTTCGAGACCAGGCGGACGGCCTTCTTCAGCGGGCTCTGCCCGACCTGGACGACGGCGCCGATCTGCTGCCCCTGACCGTCCAGGACGGCGTACTCGTTGGTCAGCTCCACGAGCTTGGTCCGCTGGTTCACCAGCAGCACCGGCTGCTCGTACAGCGACGGGCCGCCGCGGTACCCGGGAGCCTCCGGTGGGCCGGCCGGCGAGACGGGTGGGGACGGCGCCGGCTGCAGGTGGTCGGTCCAGCCCTGGCCGTCCCACCAGCGCCGCCCGCCACCGCCGGCCGGGTCGGGGTACCAGCCGGGCGGCGGTGGGGGCTGGGTCACGGCGCCGAAGCTAGCGCCCCGGGCGGAGGGCCGGTGGCCGGCCGGACACCGGGTCGCGCGTGCCAGACTCCGCCCATGGCCGAGCTGACCGACGTGGAGGCGCGGGCCGTCGACGCCGTCGACGAAGCGTGGGTGGTGGACCGGCTGACCCGGATGGTGGCCGTTCCCTCCGTCGGGGGCACGGCGGCCGAGAGCGAGGTGCAGCACCAGCTGGCGGGGTGGCTGGACGAGCTCGGCTGCGACGTCGACGTCTGGCAGATCGACCTCGCCGGGGCCGCCACGGCCGCGGACGCCCCGGGCCAGGAGGTCGAGCGGACCGAGGCGTGGGGCGTCGTGGGCACGGTGCCGGCCGCCGAGAACGGACGGCCCGCGCTGGTCCTCTCCGGGCACACCGACGTCGTGCCGCCCGGTGACCCGTCCCTCTGGGACGGCGATCCCTTCGTGCCCCGCGTCGTCGACGGCGACCTGCACGGCCGCGGGGCCTGTGACATGAAGGGAGGGGTCGTGGCGGCCCTCGCCGCTCTCGCCGCGGTGCGCCGGGCCGGGGTGCGGCTGGTGCGCCCGGTCGCGCTGCACGGCGTCGTCGGCGAGGAGGACGGCGGCCTGGGCGCGTGGGCGACCCTCCGGCGCGGCCACCTGGGCGACCTCTGCGTCATCCCCGAGCCGACGGCGGGCGCCGTGGTCACCGCCAACGCCGGTGCGCTCACCTTCCGCCTGGAGATCGAGGGCCACGCCGCGCACGCGGCCATGCGCGACCGCGGCGTGAGCGCGGTCGAGCTGTTCGCCGTCGTCCACACCGGCCTGCAGGAGCTCGAGGCCGAGCGGCAGCGCGACGCCGATCCGCGGTTCGGCGAGGCCCGCTTCCCCTACGGCATCTCCATCGGCCGCGTGCGGGCCGGCGACTGGGCCAGCTCGGTGCCCGACCGGCTCGTCGCCGAGGGCCGCTACGGCGTCCGCCTCGGCGAGCCGGTCGAGACCGCCCGGACGGTGTTCGAGGAGCGGGTGGCGGCGATCTGCGCGGGCCACTCCTGGCTGGCCGACCACCCGGTGCGCGTCACCTGGACCGGTGGCGCGTTCGCGAGCGGGCAGCTGCCGCCCGGGCATCCGCTGCTGCCGGCCGTCCGTACGGCGGTCGCCGACGCCGGGGGCGGCACGGCCCCCGAGCGGGCGCTCGCCGCGGGCAGCGACCTGCGCCAGTACGCCGCGGCCGGCGTCCCCACGCTGCACTACGGGCCCGGTGACCTGAACCTCGCGCACGGCCCGCTGGAGAAGGTCCCCGTGGCCGAAGTGGTGACGGCGGCGCGCGCCTTCGTCCTCCTCACGGTGCGCGCCTGCGCCGTGCGATGACCGCCGCGGCGGGCGCGCTGGTCGGCTTCGGGGCGTGGGCGCCGCTGGCCGGGGACACCCCCACCTCGCGGACGGAGTGGGCCGCGGTGGTGGCCGCCTGGAGCCAGCCGCACCGCCACTACCACGACCTGGCCCACCTGGCCGCCGTCCTCGGGCTGGTCGGGGAACTGGCGGACGCGGCCGACGACCCCGCCGCCGTCCGGCTGGCCGCCTGGTACCACGACGTCGTCTACGACCCGCGGCGCAGCGACAACGAGCAGGTCAGCGCCGAGCGCGCCCGCGCCGGACTGCGCGGCCTGGTACCCGAGGAACGCCTGGCCGAGGTGGAGCGGCTGGTCCTGCTCACCGCCGGGCACGACCCGGACCCCGGCGACCGCAACGGGGCGGTGCTCTGCGACGCCGACCTCGCCGTCCTGGCGGCGCCGCCGGAGTCGTACGCGACCTACGCCTCGGCCGTGCGGCTGGAGTACGGCCACCTCGGCGACGACGAGTTCACCCGCGGCCGCATCGCCGTCCTGGAGCACCTGCTCGCCCTTCCCGCGCTGTACCGGACGGAGGCGGCCCGTCCGTGGACGGAGCCGGCCCGGGCCAACCTCACCGCGGAGCTGATCCTGCTCAGGCGCCGCGGCGGGACTTCCTGAGCCGCAGCCCGGCCGCCATCAGCCGGGCGAGGAGCTCCCGCGCGCCGACCGGCTGGGCGCCCGCGGCGACCGCCACGTCGTAGAGATCCTCGGGGACGTCGTAGTGGTCGCCCTGGAAGGCCCGCCGCGGGATGCCGAGCTCGGTCTCGACGAAGGCGTGGAGTTCCTCGTAGGACACGTCGCTGACCAGGTGCGACCACCGCCGCCCCCGCCACGGCCACACGGGGCTGTCGATCAGCACGGCCACGGCACGCAGTCTGCCCGGCCCGGCTAACGTTCCGCGCGTGCAGGAGATCCGCTGGGGAGTCGTCGGGCCGGGGCGCATCGCGGAGAAAGTGGTCGAGGACTTCGCCGTCGTCGAGGGCGCACGGGCGGTCGCCGTCGCCTCCCGGTCCCTGGACCGGGCCCGGGCCTTCGCCGACCGCCATGGCCTCGAGCGGGCGCACGGCTCCTACGCGGAGATCCTCACCGACCCGGACGTGGACGTCCTCTACGTCGCGACGCCGCACTCCCAGCACCACGCCGTCGCCCTCGCTGCCCTGCGCGCCGGCAAGGCGCTGCTCGTCGAGAAGTCGTTCACGGCCACCACGGCGGGCGCCGCGGAGGTGATCGACCTGGCCCGGCAGACCGGTGTCTTCGTCATGGAGGCGATGTGGACCCGGTTCCAGCCGGCGGTCGTCGCCGTCCGCGACCTGATCGCCGAGGGCGCGATCGGCGAGGTGCGCTCGGTGCAGGCCGATCTGGGCGTGGCCCGCGACTACGACCCCGTCGACCGGCTGTTCGACCTCGCCCTCGGTGGCGGCGCACTGCTCGACCTGGGCGTCTACGTCGTCTCGTTCGCCCAGATGCTGCTGGGCACCCCCGAGCGCGTGGTCGCCGCCGGCTCGCTGTTCCCCTCCGGTGCCGACGCGGACGCGGCCCTGCTCCTCGACCACGGCGACGGCCGCACCGCCACCCTCATGACGTCCCTGCGCAACGCCCTGCCCGGGCAGGCGCGGGTGTTCGGGACGACGGGCTGGATCGACGTCCTCCCCCGCTTCCACCACCCGGACACGATCGTGCTGCACCGGGCCGGGGCGGAGCCGGTGACGATCACCCGGAAGCCGCTGGGCGCCGGGTACGCCCACGAGCTGATCGAGGTCACCGAGTGCCTGCGGGCCGGGCGGTCCGAGAGCGCCGTCATGCCGCTGGCGGACACGCTGGCGGTCCAGACCGTGCTCGGGGAAGCCGCCGAGCAGCTCGGTGTCCGGCACGCGGAGGACGCCGCCATCGGCTGAGCGCGGCTTCGTCCCACCCCAGGGGGTGAGGTGCGCGCGCACCCCTCCGGCCGCCGGCCGGTGCGGCCGATGTGCCGCGCGTCGGCGTCCGGCCGGATCCCTAGCCGACCGGTGACGTCCCGGGCGCCGGCACACCCGGGGTGCGCTGGCCCTCGGCCCACGCCCGGCCCACGGCCTGGTCCGCGGTGGGCACCCGGGTGGGCGAGCCCCCGGCCCGCCGGACCGCGTCGGCGAAGTGGACGGCGTCGATCGTCGCGGCACCACCCGGGTCGTTGTTGAAGTACACGAGCACGTCCTCGTCCCGGCCGTAGGTGGCGGCGAGCCGATCGGCCCACAGCTGCAGGGTCTGCGGCCGGTACCGCCACTCCCCGAACCCGTGGTGGAAGCGCAGGTAGCCCCAGTCGGCGGTCCGCCACAGCGGCGTGACCGGCTGCTCGTCGCGGTCGGCCCAGCACAGCGCGGCCCCGTAGCGCTCGAGCAGCGCCCGGATCTCGTCGGTCCACCAGCTCACGTGCCGCGGCTCGACGGCGACCCGCGTGCCGTGCGGGAACTGGGCGAGGCACTCCCGCAGCAGGTCGGCGTCGGCCTTCAGCGTCGGGGGCAGCTGCAGCAGGATAGTGTCGAGCCGGTGCTGCAGGCCCTCGACCCGCCCCATGAGCCGGGCGACCGGTTCCTCGGGTTCGCGCAACCGCTTGATGTGGGTGAGGAACCGGCTGGCCTTGACCGCCCACCGGAAGTCCGGCGGTGTGCGCTCCCGCCAGGCGACGAAGGTGGCGTGCTCGGGCAGACGGTAGAAGGCGTTGTTGCTCTCCACCGTCGCGAAGAACTCCGCGTAGTGCTCCAGCCAGAGCCGCTGCGGCAGCTTCGGCGGGTAGAACAGCCCGCGCCAGTCGCGGTACTGCCAGCCCGACGTCCCGATGATCACGGCCACGCAGGCGGCCTACCCGCCGGGGTCCGGGCTGACGCGCCGCGTTCACCCGGTCGAGGCGCGCGACGGGAGCTCCACCGCCTAGCCTTCCCCGTCGTGACCGCACCCGCCCGCTTCAAGGACCTCTGCCTCGACGCCCGCGACCACCAGGCGCTGGCCGACTGGTGGTGCGCCGCGATCGGCTACGTCCGTCGCGACGAGCTCGAGGAGGCAGCGACCCCGGAGGAGGACGAGCCCCGCCCGCACGACTGGCCGGTGCCGATCGTCGACCCGGCCGGCGAGGGCCCGCTGATGTGGATCGTCCCGGTGCCCGAGTTCAAGATCGTCAAGAACCGCATGCACTTCGACGTCGTCGGTGACACCGCCGCGCTGCTGGCCGCCGGAGCGACGATGGTGCGGGCGCAGGACGACGACATCGAGTGGGACGTGCTCGCCGACCCCGAGGGCAACGAGTTCTGCGTCTTCGCCCCGGAGTGACCCCACCTCACCCACGAGTGTGCAGAGATCGGGGCCTGAACCGCCCCGAGGGCCCGGCAACCGCACACCCAACCGCCCGGCCCCGCCCTCCTGAACGCCGACAGGGGCGGCCCGCCGAAGCGGACCGCCCCTGCCGGAGGTGAGGCGATGGAACGGCCCCGCTGCAGGGCCCCGCCGTGAGCTCGCGAACGGTGGGGGGCAGCGGGGTCCTTGTTCAGAAGTCCATGCCGCCCATGCCGCCGTCGCCGCCGGGCATGGCCGGAGCGTTCTTCTCCGGCTTGTCGGCGATGACGGCCTCGGTGGTGAGGAAGAGCGCCGCGATGGAGGCGGCGTTCTGCAGCGCCGAGCGGGTCACCTTGGCGGGGTCGATGATCCCGCTGGCGACGAGGTCCACGTACTCGCCGGTGGCGGCGTTGAGGCCCCAGCCGGTGTCCGAGTTGCGCACCTTCTCCGCGACGACGCCACCCTCGAGGCCGGCGTTGATGGCGATCTGCTTCAGGGGTGCCTCGAGCGCGACGCGCACGATGTTGGCACCGGTCGCCTCGTCACCCTCGAGCTCGAGCTTCTCGAACGCGACGGTGGTGGCCTGCGCCAGGGCGACGCCACCACCGGCGACGATGCCCTCCTCGACGGCGGCCTTGGCGTTGCGCACCGCGTCCTCGATGCGGTGCTTGCGCTCCTTGAGCTCGACCTCGGTCGCGGCGCCGGCCTTGATGACGGCGACGCCACCGGCCAGCTTGGCCAGGCGCTCCTGCAGCTTCTCGCGGTCGTAGTCGGAGTCCGACTTCTCGATCTCGGCACGGATCTGGTTGACGCGACCGGCGATCTGGTCGGCGTCACCCGCGCCCTCGATGATGGTCGTCTCGTCCTTGGTGGTGACGAACTTCCGCGCGCGGCCCAGCAGCGAGATGTCGGCGTTCTCGAGCTTGAGGCCGACCTCCTCGCTGATGACCTGACCGCCGGTGAGGATGGCGATGTCGGCCAGCATGGCCTTGCGGCGGTCACCGAAGCCCGGGGCCTTGACGGCGACGGACTTGAAGGTGCCGCGGATCTTGTTGACCACCAGGGTCGCCAGGGCCTCGCCCTCGACGTCCTCGGCGATGATCGCGAGCGGCTTGCCCGACTGCATGACCTTCTCGAGCAGCGGCAGCAGGTCCTTGACGGAGCTGATCTTGCCGTTGACGACCAAGATGTACGGGTCGTCGAGCACGGTCTCCATGCGCTCGGAGTCGGTGACGAAGTACGCCGACAGGTGACCCTTGTCGAAGCGCATGCCCTCGGTGAGCTCGAGCTCGAGGCCGAAGGTGTTGCTCTCCTCGACGGTGATGACACCTTCCTTGCCGACCTTGTCCATCGCCTCGGCGATGAGCTCGCCGATGGCGGGGTCAGCGGCGGAGATCGACGCGGTGGCGGCGATCTGCTCCTTGGTCTCGACGTCCTTGGCGGTCGAGAGGAGGTACTCGCTGACCGCCTCGACGGCCTTCTCGATGCCCTTCTTCAGGGCCATCGGGTTGGCGCCGGCAGCGACGTTGCGCAGACCCTCGCGCACGAGCGCCTGGGCCAGCACGGTGGCGGTGGTGGTGCCGTCACCCGCGACGTCGTCGGTCTTCTTCGCGACCTCCTTGACCAGCTCGGCCCCGATCTTCTCCCACGGGTCCTCGAGCTCGATCTCCTTGGCGATGCTCACGCCGTCGTTGGTGATCGTGGGGGCGCCCCACTTCTTCTCCAGGACGACGTTGCGGCCCTTGGGGCCGAGGGTCACCTTGACGGCGTCGGCGAGGGTGTTCATGCCCCGCTCGAGGCCGCGGCGCGCCTCTTCCTCGAAGGCGATCATCTTGGCCATGTGGCGATGTCCTCCATGCGTTGAACGCAGCACGGTCGGGTGCGGCGCCCGCGACGGACGACACCAGCGACGTGGACTCCCTTGCGCCCACACGCCGGTGCCTCACCGACCGACCTGATTTGGCACTCGGGTGGTCCGAGTGCCAGAAACGAGTCTGGCACTCGACCCTGGCGAGTGCAAGAAGGGGGTGCTGCGCGGCTGTTCCGGGGGTTCCTGTCCCCCGACGGGGTGCGCGGACGAGCAGGTTCTCGCGTGGGAAGTGCGCATCGCTGCCCACCATCGGCTCGAGACACAGCGAGGCCCGGCCCCCGAACGGGGACCGGGCCTCGGCGAGTGCCTGGGTTCAGGCCGCGGTGACCTGGTCGGCCTGCGGGCCCTTGGCGCCCTGGACGACCTCGAAGGTGACCCGCTGGCCCTCCTCGAGGCTCTTGTACCCGTCCATCTGGATGGCCGAGTAGTGGACGAAGACGTCCTGGCCGCCGTCGACGGCGATGAAGCCGAAGCCCTTCTCGGCGTTGAACCACTTCACGGTGCCCTGTGCCACGTGTGCTCCCACGTTCGTGCGTGCGGACGGCGCCCTCTGAATCGGGGGAACCGGGTCTAGCTCTTCCGCCCGTCGAACACGAACGTGGAACTCGAACCGCGCGAGACGGTACATGAGGAAAGCCGAGGTTGTAGTGCATCCACGCAGGAGAAACACCCGGTTCGGGCAACGATCGTCGCCACTGGTCCGGGACGGCTGAGCCCAGCCTGGCCTCAGCCGATGAGGCCGGCCGCCCGGACGGACCTCAGGGACGGCTCCACCCGGTGGGTGGGGCCGACCACCGGCTCCAGCGGGTCCAGCGTCTTGAGGCCCTCGCCGGTGTTGAGGACGACGGTTTCCTTGGCCGGGTCCAGGCGGCCGTCGGCGACCAGCTGGCGCAGCACCGCGACCGTCACGCCGCCCGCGGTCTCGGCGAAGACGCCGGTGGTGCGGGCGAGGTCGCGGATGCCCTGCACGATCTCGTCGTCGCCCACCCGGCCGACCGAGCCGCCGGTGCGGCGGATGGCGTCCAGGGCGTACGGGCCGTCGGCGGGGTTGCCGATGTTGAGCGACTTGGCGATCCCGGAGGGCTTGACCGGCCTGACGACGTCCCAGCCCTGCTCGAACGCCGTCGCGATCGGGTCGCACCCGGCCGACTGCGCGCCGAAGATGGTCCACTCGGTGGCCTCGACGATCCCCGCCGCGGTGAGCTCACGGAACGCCTTGTCCACCTTGGTGAGCAGCGAGCCGGACGCCATGGGGATGACCACCTGGGCCGGGATGCGCCAGCCGAGCTGCTCGGCGATCTCGTACCCCATCGTCTTCGAGCCCTCGGCGTAGTAGGGCCGCACGTTCTGGTTGACGAAGGCGGTGTCCTCGAACTCGTCGGTCTCGGCCAGCTCGCTGGTCAGCCGGTTGACGTCGTCGTAGGAGCCGTCGACGGCGACGAGCGTCTGGCCGTAGACCGCCGACTGCACGACCTTGCCCGGCTCGAGGTCGCTGGGGATGAACACGAACGACGGGATGCCCACGCGGGCGGCGTGCGCAGCCACCGAGTTGGCGAGGTTGCCGGTCGAGGCGGCCGCGATCTTGCGGTACCCCAGTCGCTTGGCCGCGGTGGCGGCCAGGCTGACCACGCGGTCCTTGAAGGAGTGCGTCGGGTTGGCCGAGTCGTCCTTCACCCACAGCCCGCCGGTGATGCCCAGCTCCTCGGCCAGCCGGTCGGCGCGCACCAGCGGCGTCAGACCCGGGTCGAGGGACACCCGGTCGGCCGGGTCCTGGCCGACGGGCAGCAGTGCCACGTAGCGCCAGATGTTCTGCGGACCGGCCTCGATCTGCTCGCGGGTGACCGCCTTCAGCAGGTCGTAGTCGTAGTCGACCTCCAGCGGGCCGAAGCACTCGGCGCAGGCGTGCTCGGCGATGAGGCCGAAGGTGGCTCCGCAGTTGCGGCACACCAGGCCGCGGGCGGGACAGGGGGGAACGGGGCCCGGGTGGGTGGGGAGACCACCGGACGAGTCCGCCTGGATCGAACCGGGAGCGGTCATGGTCATGCGACGACTACCTCCTCATCTTCCCCGCACCGGGCCGTCGAGCCGTGCGGGACGGAATTGGCACCTTCCGCTGTGCGGCGGTTGCCGGGGCTTCATCGGGCCGTGTCCCTCTGCCCCTCTGGATGAGTGGAACGCCTCGCACTGTACCCAGTCCCTGCCGCCCTTCCGCGGACGGTCAGGATGTGAGGTGTGACCGCCCGCATCGTCTACACCGACCTGGACGGCACGATGGTGGGCCCGCGCGGCTCGTTCTGGCACACCGCCGGCCGTGAGCTCACGGCGGACCCGGCCGCCGCCCTGCTGGCCCTGCACCGCGCGGGCATCCCGTTGGTGCTGGTCAGCGGACGGACGTTCGAGCAGGTCGTCGAGGCGGCGAGGATCTTCGCCGCGGACGGCGCCATCGCCGAACTGGGCGCCACGATCGCCTGGGACGGCGGTCGCAGCACCCACCGGCTCACCGGTGACCTCCCCGCCGAGTACGGCGACCGACCGCCCATGGACGTCATGGCGGAGCTCGGCGTGGTCGAGCGGCTGATCGCCGAGCACCCGGGCCGGCTGGAGTGGCACGCGCCCTGGCACGCCACGCACACCACCGACGCGCTGCTCCGGGGCCGGGTGGACCCGCTCGCCGTCGACGCCTGGCTGGCCGAGCGGGGCGCGGGCTGGCTGACGCTCAAGGACAACGGCGCCTTCCCCGCTCCGCTGCGCGCGTCGACCGGCACGACCCTCGACCCGGCCGACGGCCCCCCGCGGATCTACCACCTGATGCCACGGGGCATCTCCAAGGGCCTGTCGATCGCCTGGGACCTCCGGCGCCGGGGCATCGACCCGGGCGACGCCGTCGCCATCGGCGACAGCGTCAGCGATCTCGACATGGCCCCGGCCGTCGAGCGGCTGTGGATCACCGCGAACGGCGCGGCCGTGGACGGCATGGCCGAGCTCCTCGGCGCCGTCCCCAACGTGTCGGTGACCGCGGCCCCGATGGGCGAGGGCTGGGCCCAGGCCGTCCGCGCCAGTCTGTAGTCGTCCCGGCTCTTGCGGCGGCCCACCCTCTCCCGCGGTGCTGCACCGCCGCAGCAGTGGGTGGAACGGCGCAGGAGTGCGCGTGGAGGGTGGGGAGGACGGGGTCCGCTTTCAGCTGGTGACGTCACGGCGGGCGAAGTGGCGGAAGGCCAGTGCGGTGAAGACCGCCGCGTACACCAGCGACTGGATGACCCCGCGGAACATGTCGCCGGAGTCGACCGGCGTCTGGAGCAGGTCGGTCCAGGCGTACTCCTCGGCCGTCGGGAACCAGTCGCGGATCGACCCCAGCTGCTCGACCTGGTCGAGGATCGCGAACACGAACATCGTGAAGACCGCGCCACCGACGGCGGCCAGCGGCGCGTCGGTGATCGTCGAGAACCAGAAGGCCAGCGTGCCGACGACGAGCAGGTGGACGGCCAGGTAGCCGAGCATCCCGGCCAGCCGCACCATGCCGTCCCCCTGGTCCAGCGTGACGCCGACCGGGGTCTGGATGTCCTCGAACCCGAAGGCGATGCCGCCGGCCACGATGGCCACCGTCGCCAGCGTCAGCATCGCGCCGACCGACTGCACGAGCGCGGCCAGCCACTTCTGCCGGAGCAGCCGCATCCGCGGGACCGGGGTGGCCAGCGTGTAGCGCAGTGAGCCCCACTGGGCCTCGCTGGCCACGGAGTCCCCGAAGCACAGCGCGAAGACGACGACGAGGAAGAAGCCGGTCGTCGCGAACAGCACGAACAGCGTGAAGTTGAGCCCGCTGGAGGTTGCGACGTCGACCAGGTTGACCCGCGCGTTCTCCGCCGCCTCCTCGCTGCCGCCGAGCTGGAGCGCGGCGATCAGGACCAGCGGGAGCGCCATCATCAGCGCGAAGACCCCGATGGTGCGCCGCCGCTTGAACTGCCGGCGGAGCTCCACCGACAGCCGCAGCGTGCGCTCGGGCCGGTAACCGGCGACCGCCCCGGTGGGCTGCACGTGCTGTGCCATGACTCGACTCCGGCCTCGATCCGCCCCTCGGTCGCCGGCGCTCCCTGCGATGCTCCCTCGGCCGTCGTTCTCGCGGATGACCGTCATGACTCCCCCACCAGCGCCAGGAAGGCGTCCTCGAGCCGGCGGCGCGGCGTGAACTGGTCGACCTCGATGCCCGCCTCGACGAGCGCCTGCAGGGCCCGGGCACGGCTGGTGCCGTCGAGCTCGGCGACCAGGCCCTCGTCGGTGCGCTCGACGCTCACCCCGGGCAGCCCCTCCAGGACCTCGATCGCCCGGTCGGCCTCGGCGTCGTCCACCAGCCCGATCGACACCGCACCACCGGCGCCGACGATCTCCTCGACGGTGCCCTGCGCGATCTTCTGGCCCTTGGCCATCACCACCACGTGGCTGCAGGTCTGCTCGATCTCGCTCAGCAGGTGGCTGGAGACGATGACCGTTCGGCCGGTGGCGGCGTAGGACCGCAGGACCTCCCGCATCGCGTGGATCTGCGGCGGGTCCAGCCCGTTGGTCGGCTCGTCGAGCACCAGCAGGTCGGGCAGGCCGAGCATCGCCTGGGCGATCGCCACCCGCTGCCGCATGCCCTGGCTGTAGCGGCGCACCGGTCGGTCGATGGCGGTCCCGAGGCCGGCGACCTCGATCGCCTCCGCCATGTGCGCGTCCTCGGCCGGCCGGCCGGTCGCCGCCCAGTACAGCCGCAGGTTGTCCCGGCCCGACAGGTGCGGCTGCAGCCCGGTGCCCTCGACGAACGAGCCCAGCCGGGACAACACCGGGGCGCCGGGGCCCGCCGCGTGGCCGAAGATGCTGATCCGCCCCTCGGTGGGGCGGATCAGACCCATGAGCATGCGCAGGGACGTCGTCTTGCCGGCGCCGTTGGGGCCGAGCAGGCCGAGCACCTGCCCGCGGCGCACCTCGAACGACAGGTCCCGGACGGCGACGAAACCGTCCTTGTAGGCCTTGGTCACGCCCTCGAAGCGCAGCGGCACGTCCTCGCCGTCGGGCTCGACCGCCGAGACCTGACGCCGGCGGTGCCGGCCCCACAGCAGGGCGGCCACCCAGCCCAGCAGGCCCAGCCCGGCGAGGACGGCGAGCAAGACCCACCACCGCGACGTCCCGGTGTCCGCCTGGGGCGTGCCGTCCACCTGTGGCACCTGGAGGTCGGTGCCGTCCCCGAGCGCGACTGAGTAGACCGTCGACTCGGCCGGCAGGGCGAACGCCTGGTCGGTGGACGAGACGACGACGCGCATCGTGTGGCCCGCCTCGAAGCGGTGCACGATCCCCGGCAGCGTGACCCGCACCGTGGTCGGCCGGGCCGGGTCGGCCGAGAGCCCGGTCAGCGCCAGCGGCGCCACCAGGCTGGACGGCAGCGTCGTCCCGCCGCCGGGCGCGACGTCGTAGAGCTTGGCGAACAGCGTCGCCGTCCCCGCGGGGGCCGCGACGGCCAGCTCCACCGTGGGCGCGCCGACCACCTCGACCGCGGCGTCGAGCGGCTCGCTCTCGAACGCGGCGAACTGACCGGGGATCTCGAGCGTCGATCCGCCGAGCGCCGACGTCAGGGCGCCCAGGCCGGGCACCGTGGTCAGCGCGCCCGGCGTGCCACCGGCAGGGGTGACCACGGGCTGCGTCGGTCCCGACAGAGGGACCGAGCGGCGGTCGGCGGTCCCGTCCAGGCCCGGGTAGGTGTCGGTGACCACCGTCTGGCTGCCGCCCTGGACGAACTGGCCGGAGCCGAGGGCGGTCGGCGCGGGGAACTCGAAGCCGGTGCCGGGGTCGGCGCCGGCCCCGCGCAGGTGGAAGTCGAACCAGCCGGCCACCTGCTCGCGGAGCTCCTCGGTGACGCGGTCGGAGGCCGGCGAGTCGTGCCCGCCGGTGAACCACACGACCTTGACCGGCGTGCCATTCGCGGCGATGCCCCGGGCGTTGGCGTCGGCCTGACCGAGCCCGAACAGCGAGTCCTGGGTGCCCTGGAGCAGGAGCGTGGGCGCCTCGATGCGGTGCAGCACGCCGGCCGGGCTGCTGCGGTCGAGGACGGCGGCGATCTCCGGAGTCAGGGTCCCCGTGGCCGCCGCGGTCTGGTACGCCGCGCAGATGTCGGTGCGGAACCGGCCGCAGGTCAGGGTCTGCTCCACAGCGGCAGGATCCAGGGCCGAGAGATCCGGGAGCCGCGTGGCCCCGGCGGACGGCACGGAGGCGGTGCCGTCCCCGTCCTCGTCGCCGTCCTCCCCGCCGGCCGCGCCGCCGAGCGCGTCGAGCAGCCCGCCGCTCGGGACGGAGCCGACCCCGAAGAACAGGCCGGCCCACAGCCGCTTGAACACGCCGGCCCGGTCGTCCTGCGGGGTGGCGGCGACCGTGTCGGCCTCGACGGTCCCGGTCTGCGAGGGGAAGAGGGCGGCGGTCAGCGAGTTCCACGTGATCTGGGGCGCGATCGCGTCGATGCGGTCGTCGTAGGCGGCGCCGAGCAGAGCCGCCGCGCCGCCGTAGGACCCGCCGGCAACGCCCACCCGCGGATCGCCGTCGCCGTCCAGCTGCACCTCGTCCCGGTCGGCGAGGAGGTCGAGCAGCGTGGAGAGGTCCGCGATCTCGTACCGTGGGTCGTTCAGCCCGATCTGACCGGTGCTCCCGCCGAAGCCGCGGGCGGAGTAGGTCAGGACGACGTAGCCGCGCCCGGCGAGGTCCTCGGCGTCGGAGGCGACCGACTCCTTGCTGCCGCCGAAGCCGTGCGCCAGCACGACCGCCGGGGCCGGGAGCTCACCGGTGGGGAGGTACAGCGTCGTGTCCAGCTGGACCGTCTCGGCACCGCTGCCGGAGGTGACCCGGGCCTCCTCGGTCCGCACCTCGCCGGCGGCCGAGGCCGGGGGCGCGAGCGCCAGCAGACCGGTCGAGGAGAGCAGCAGGACCAGGACTGCGGACGTCGCGCGGGCGCCGGAGCGCGGGCGGGGACGCACGAGCCCGCGGAGGGGGCGCACGAAGCGGCCAACGGACGGAGGGCGGCTCGTGTTCCGCCCGCCGTGGCCCGACGTCCGGGACCGGTGGCCGGACGATTCGGAGCCGTCGGTCAGGGCTGCCAGTCGCCGGTCGTGACGATGACGAGACCCGGCGCCTGGACGTCGGCGGGGACCTCGAAGAAGCGCGGCGTGGGGCCCTGGAGCTGCGGGAACTGCTCGATGAGCTGGGTGGCCGCCTGGCGCTGGGTCTCGTCGCCCTCGGTGAAGAACACCGTGGTGGCGGCGACGTCGCTGCCGGGGTACGCGCCGACCCCGGGGGTCTCCCAGCCCCCGGCGGCCACCGTCGCGGCCACCTTCGCGGCCAGCCCGTTGATGGCGGTGGAGTTGAGCACGGTGACCGGCACCCGCACGGGAGCGGCGACCAGCGGCTCGACCTCGATCGGGTCGGAGGGCAGCTCCGGCAGGGCGGTGACGTCGGGGACGACCGGAGCTGCGGCGGTCGGGCTCGCCGGGGTCTGCGCCGACGTCTCCGTCGCCTCGGGCGAGACGAAGGAGTAGACGCCGAGGACGCCCAGCGCCACGACGGTCATGGCCAGCAGCCCCTTGAGGACCCGCCGGGGCCTGCGTCCCTCGTCGTCCTCCTCCAGGACGGCGACGGCGGAGCCGCGCTGCCCCTCGGCCTTGCGGCGGGCGGCGTCGGCCGCCTGCCGCTCGGCCCGCATGGCGGCCCGCCCGCCGACCGGCCCCGTGCCGGGACCGCGGACCGGCGCGGGCACGGGCGCCGCGTCCGGGTCGTCGGCGGACCGGCGGCGCCGGACGTTGCGCTCGGGGATGGCGGTGGTGCCGGGCGCGCTGGGCGCGCCCAGCGGCCCATCGGCAAGCAGGTCCTCGTCGGTCGCGAACGTGCCGTCGCCGGACCGGGAAGGCTTGGTCCAGTCGCCGTACGCCCGGGACGCCCCGTCGGGGCCGGTCTGGCTGGGCACCCGCGGGGCCGGACCGGACAGGAGCCCGGAACGCCCGGTCGAGGTGAGGGAAGAGTCGTCGTCGGGCCACGTCCCCCCCGGACGGGGCAGTACGGGAGCCGGAGCCGCCTGGACACGGGCCGGCCGTTCGAGGAGGTCGCCGCGAGACGCGGCGACGGGAGACGGGGGGAGGAACGTGTCGTCGGCGGCGAGGTCGAGGTCGAGGTCGAGACGGGGCCCGGGGGCCGGAACCGCCTGGAAGGGGGCCACGGAGGTCTGCGGCGCGGCCGGGCGGGCGGGCGCGCCGGCGCGGGCCGCCGCCGGCCCGCGGGAGGCGACCGGGACCGGGGGCAGTGGCAGGCGTGACCGCGACAGCTGAGGAGCGGCCTCGGGTGCCCGGGCAGCCACGCCCGCCACGGGACGGGCGGCGGGGCGACGGGCTGCGCCGGACCGATCGCGGCCGGGCGCCGTCGGATGGTCGCTCAGTTCCGCGGCGGCGCCGCGCCAGAGCCCGTCCGGGACGTCGGTACGGCGACGTCCGGCGGCCACGGGGACGCCACCCCGGTCCCGTTCGTCACTGCCTGCTTCGGCGTGCCTGCCCACGGTGAGTAACTCTAACGGGTGTAACTCTCAATGGACAGCACCTTGAGACGAACGCGTTCGTTGCCGGGCGAGTCGCAGCCGCCGGAGACGACGGACCAGCAGCGGGTCGGCAGCGAGGGCGTCGGGCCGGTCGACCAGGGCGTTGAGCACCTGGTAGTAGCGCGTCGGCGTCACGCCGAAGCGGTCGCGGATGGCGGTCTCCTTGGCGCCCGGACGGCGCCACCACTGCCGCTCGAAGGTGAGCATCTCGTGCTCCCGGCGGGACAGCCCCACGCCCGAGACCTGCGCGGAAGCCGCCGCGAGGCCCTCGTGCCGGGGCGGGGAGACCACCGGGGTCGGGTCGTCGGTCATCGCTCGTCCATCTCCTGCTCCACTCGGCCGCACCGGTGCGCGGTGCGGCCACGGGAGCGACGGTAGCCCCGGGGTCCGACAGTTCCGGGGAGCCCAGGCACCCCCTGCCCAACCCGGTCAGATTCCTGCGGGGACCGTCTCGGCAGGGGCCCGCCGGCCGCCCGCCCGGGCGTGTCGCAGGGTGTCCGCGGTGAAGACGGCGAGGGCGACCCAGACGATCGCGAAACCGGCCAGCCGGGCGGGCGGCATGGGCTCCCCGTAGACGAACACGCCGATCGCCAGCTGCATCGACGGGGTGAGGTACTGCAGCAGGCCCACGGTCGACAACGGGATCCGGCGGGCGGCCGCGGCGAACAGCAGCAGCGGGATCGCCGTCGCGACGCCCGAGCTGACCAGCAGCAGCGCGTGCCCGGTGCCGGCGTTGCCGAAGGTCCCGTCCCCGCCGGAGTGCGCCACGGCCAGCACGCCCGCCGCGGGCAGCGCGACGAGCGCCGTCTCCACGAACAACCCCGGCGCCGCGTCCGTCCGGACCAGCTTCTTCATCAGCCCGTAGAGCCCGAACGTCACCGCCAGCGCCAGCGCGATCCAGGGTGGACGGCCGTAGTCCACGGTCAGGACGGCGACCGCCACCGCGGCGATCCCGACGGCCAGCCACTGCAGGCGTCGCAGCCGCTCGCTGAACACCACGACGCCGAGCAGCACGCTCACCAGCGGGTTGATGAAGTACCCGAGCGAGGTCTCGACCACGTGCCCGGAGTTCACGCCGTAGACGAAGACCAGCCAGTTGCCCGCGATCAGCACCGCAGCCCCCAGGAGCACGAGCAGCCGGCGCCGGTCGGTGACCAGCGCCCGCACCTGCCCCCACCGGCGGACCGCGGTGAGCAGGACCCCTACGAACAGCAGGGACCAGAGCACGCGGTGGGCCGTGATCTCCAGGCCGCTGGCCGGCTCCAGCAGGGGGAAGTAGAGGGGGAACAGCCCCCAGAGCGAGTAGGCGGCGAGCCCGGAGACCACCCCCAGGCGACGCTCGTCCACGGCCGCACCGTACGCCGCCCCGTCCCGGTCCCGGCCCCGAGCCTGCGAGAGGCAGGAGGGACGGCGTCCTCTCAGGGCGTCTGGATGTAGTCCACCAGCTGCCGGCGCTCCTCCTCCAGCTCGTCGAGGCGGGCCTTGACGACGTCGCCGATGGACACGATGCCCACCAGCGCGCCGTCCTCGACGACCGGGACGTGCCGGACGCGGTGGTCGGTCATCGTCCGCGCCAGGTCGTGCACGCTCGCGTGGGGCGGGCAGGTGTGGACCTGGGCCGTCATGACGTGCGACACCGGCTCCGCGAGCAGCCCGGCGCCGCGCTCGTGCAGACCGCGGGCGACGTCCCGCTCGGAGACGATGCCGTCGATCCGGCGGCCGTCGGAGGACACGACGAGCGCACCGATGCCCTTCTCCGCGAGCAGGGCGAGCGCGGTGCGCACGCTCTCCGATCCGTCGATGGTGGTGACCTCACGGCCCTTGCGCCGGAGCAGCTGACTGATCTGCACGCAAACCTCCTCGCCAACGGGTGCGGGGAGTGTCCACCCGGGGCGGTTGCGGGGCAACGGCACGCCGATCCGGCCTACCGTCGGGCTGTGGCTCGGCAGCGCCCCAACCCCGCGCAGTGGGTCTGGTACGCCCTCGGGGGCGGTCTCCCCCGCGACCTGGCCCCGTGGGTGCTGGCCGACACGACCGGCCCCACCTGGATCTGGCGGCACGTGGCGCGGGCGGTGGTGCAGCTGCTCCCGGTGCTGGTCCTGTGCCTGGTCGTCGTCCCCGTGCCCCTCGCATACCGCGTGTCGGCGGCCGTCGGCGGGCTGTTCCTCGGCCTACTCTTCTCGATGGCCTTCATGACCGAGACGATCGAGCACCGGGTCGCCAAGGCCGGCTACCCGCCGGGCACCGCCGCTCGCCTCCGCGCCGAGCGGGTCGAGCGGGCGCGCGTCGAACGCCACTCCCCCTACCGGCGGGACGGCGCCGGCAGCTTCGACTGAGGCAGGACCCTCTGCCGCCGCCCCCCTGCAGGCTCGTGACCGGACCCTGCAGGGAGGCCGTCAGCACGTCACCGGGCTCGGTCGAGCCTCGCGACCGGGCCTCACTCGACCCGGAAGCCGATCTTGAGGGTGACCTGGAAATAGGCGACGCCGCCGTCGACCACCTGGCCGCGGATCTCCTTCGTCTCGAACCACTCGATGTTCCGGACGGTCTCCGCGGCCTTGGTGATCGCGTTGCGGATGGCCTCGTCGACGCTGGTCGGGCTGCTGCCCACGATCTCGCTCAGCCTGTACACGTGGTCGCTCACGCTGCCTCCTACGTATGCCGGACGGTGGCACCGACCTTGGCACGCCGGCCCCCTGCGTACGTAGTTCCGGGACCCCTGAATACGTCGTCCGACAGATTTGGCCGACCAGCGGTTTCACGAGTCTTCGAGTCGTTCCCGGACGACCTCGAAGGAGCCCTCGATGACCGCACCGGCACTCGCCGAAGCCCCCGCCGTTCCCGCCCCACGGCGCGGCGACCGGACCGACCTCCCCGTCGTGGACCGGCAGCACCTGCAGGCCCTGGCCGACGGGGACGACGCGACGTGGCAGGCGACCGTGCGGCGGTACGAGGGGCTGCTGCGCTCGGCGGCCCGCGTGGTGCTGCGCAGCGACGCGGACATCGACGAGGCCGTCCAGCGCACGTGGGTGCTGCTGCTGCGCAACGCCGGCCGGATCAACGACCCGCAGTGCCTGCCGGGCTGGCTGTCCACGACGGCGCGACGTGAGGCACTGGCCATCCTGCGGGCGCAGCAGCGGACCATCCCCACCGAGGACGTCGCCGACCACGTGGCCCCGGAGGACCGCGACATGGCGACGGCCCTCATGGAGGAGGAACTGCGCCGGGCCCTGGACCGCGCGGTGGCGACCCTGCCGCGGAGCCAGCGCCGGATCGTGGAGGCCCTGCTGCGCGAGCCCGAGTCCTACGACGCGCTCAGCCGCGAGCTGGGCATCCCGCGAGGCAGCCTCGGCCCGCTGCGGGGCCGTGCCGTTCGCGCCCTGCGGGCGCAGCTCGAGCCGAGCCTGCGATGACGGCTACTGCTGGCCGCCGCCGCGTCGCTTCTGGATGACGTGCTCGATGCCCTCGCGGAAGGCGTCGGCCAGGGTGAGGCCGGGCGTGGCGTCGACCACCTGCCGGAGTTCGTCGACCAGGGCGTCGTCGACGTCGACCGTGTCCTCCCGGTCGTCGCCTGAGCTTCTCCTCGAGAGCTTGATCGGTGACACGGGCGTCCCTCTCCGCGGCGTCGGGGCCTACCGAGCCACCTTCGCCGCGACAGCGGCGGCCTGCGCCCGGTTCGTGACCTGGAGCTTATGCAGGACGCGGGACACGTGGACCCCCACCGTGCGCTCGCTGATGAAGAGTTTCCGCGCGATCTGCCGGTTGGTCGCCCCCGTGCCGAGCAGCGCCAGGACCTCGAACTCGCGCTCCGTCAGACCGAAGGGCCGGTCCTCGGGGACCGCCCGGGGGGAGGGGGCGGGAACTGCCGGCAGTCGGGTGCGGGCCACGAAGGCGTCGATCTCGGCGAGGACCGGGGCCGCGCCGAGGCGGTCGGCGATGGCCCGAGCCTCCGCGGCAGCCGCCGCGGCCTTGTCCCGATGTCGCGCCGTCGCATGGCACTCGGCCTGCCGCAGCAGGCAGTAGGCCTCCTCGCGGGGCCGGTCCGCGGCCCGCCACAGCCGGACCGCCGCCGCCCAGTCGTCGGCGTCGGCGGTCCCCCGCAGCCGGCCCAGCTCGTTGCGCGCCGTGCGGTGGTCGGCGGCGAGCGTGACGTCGCCGTCGGGGTCCGGCTCCCGGTCGTCGATGGCGGCGGCCAGCCGGTTGATCCGCGCGGCAGCCGCGGGGTCGGCCCGCCCGGGAACCGGTCCGCTGCGGTCGGCCTCGTTGCGCAGCCCGATACCGGCCAGCTCGGTGCGGAAGTGGCGGTCCTGGGTGCCGGCCAGCCGGCGCAGCGCCTCGTCCACCGTCCGGTAGCAGCCTTCGGGGTCCCCCTCCTGGGCCAGCAGCTGCGCCTCGGCGCTGGCGATCGCCGCGACGACTGCCGGCTCGTCGACGTCCCGGAGGGCGGCCGCGGCCTCCAGGCTCGCCCGGGCGGCCGCGGGGCGACCCATGGCCAGCAGCAGCTCGGCCCGCTCCAGGTGCAGGTGCAGCCCCTGCCCCTGGATCACGTGACCGTCGAGGAGCTCGGCGAGGACGGCCTCGCACCGCTCGTAGTACCCACGTCGACGCAGCAGGTTGACCGCGTTGCAGGCGAGCGCCGCGCCGACGGCCAGCTCCAGTCCGTACTCGGGCAGCAGAGCCAGCCCTTCCAGGGCCGCGGCGCAGGCCTCGGCCGGCCGGCCGGTGAACTCGTAGACCACCATCAGGTTGGCATAGCTGCGGCAGAGGACCGCTCCGTCGTGGACGTCCCGGGCCAGGCGCACTCCTTCGCGGAGCACGTCCAGCGCCGTCGTGTCGCCGATGAGGGCACCGGCGGCGCCGCGCGTGGTCAGCGCGTCGGCCAGGACCGCCGGGGTGCCGTGCTGCCGCGCGGCCGCCACCGCGCGCTCGGACAGGCGGATGGCGGCGTCGAACTCGGCCATGATGAACGCGGCTCGCCCCATCGCCCCCCAGACCTGCGCGTGGCAGGACGTCACCTCCGGCCCCAGCGTCTCGGCCGCCTCGGCGTAGGCGGCCTGGCTGCGGCCGGTCTGGCCGGCCTCCCACAGGAAGCAGCCGAGCCGCTCGAGGGCGATGGCACGCTGCTCGGCCGGAACGGTCCGGTCCTGCAACGCCTTCTCCAGCACCTCCACGGCCGCGGCGGGATCCCCCGCGAGGCGGGCGGCGCCGGCCGCCTCGAGGGCTAGGTCCAGGTCCTGCGACGCGTCCCCGGACGAGCGCCCGAACTGCAGTGCCCGCTGGTAGTGACCCCACGCCTCGGCGTAGGCGTTCCGGTCCCGCGCCTTCCGCGCCGCACGCAGGCTCCACGCGGCGGCCTGGTCGGGCACGCCGGCGGCCTCCCAGTGCACACTGACCGCCACCGCGGTGACCATGTCGTCGGCCGGGTCCTCGGCCATCGCCCGCGCGGCCCGCTCGTGCAGCATCCGCCGTTCGATGGGCAGCAGCTGGGAGAGCACCGCCTCGCACATCAGGCTGTGCCGGAAGGCGTAGTCGGCCCCTTCGTTGACGAACACCCCGACGTCGATCGCCTCGTGGACGGCGGCCGTGTACCGGTCGGGCGGCAGCACCGACGCCGCGTGCAGCTGGGCGTCGGCGACCCAGAGGCCGAACACCGCCGCGAGGCGGACCAGCTGCGCCGCGTCGGGGCCCAGCGAGTACACGCGGGACAGCAGGACGTCCTTCACCCGGCGGGCGCCGGGGTCCTTGACCAGCTCGCCGAGCAGGTACGGGTTGCCCTGGGAACGCTCGTACCAGGTGTCGACGTCGACGTCGGTCGCGCCGGTGAGGGCCCGCACCAGCTCCGCGCACTCCTGCCGGTCGAGGCGCTGCAGCTCCACGTTGACCGCTCCCGGCAGCCGGGCCAGCTCGCCCACCGCCTGCTGCACGCGGCCGACCTTGGGCGTCTCGTCGTTGCGCAGGGTCAGGACGAGGCTCAGCCGCCGGCGGGCGGCGGTGGCGGCGAGGTAGACGAGGAAGTCGCAGGTGGTCTCGTCGGCCCAGTGCAGGTCGTCGATGACCACGGTCGTCAGGGTCTGCGACCCGACCGGCGCGAGGGCGTCGGCCCACAGGCGGATCGCCCTCAGGCGCTGCTCGGCCGACTGCTGTTCGGCGCCGTCGGCCGTCTCCGGCCAGCCGCCGCGGGAGAAGAAGATCTGCTCGAGCGCGGCCAGGGGCAACGGCTGCCCGGCCAGCTGCAGGCAGGACCCCTCGAGCACCTCGGCGACCGCGTCGGCGCGCGCGGCCGCCACCAGGGAGGACTTGCCGACCCCGGCCTCGCCGCAGATCAGCACGATGTGGCCGGGCTCGGCGAACGCTGCCGCGACGGCCGCCCGGTGGTGCACCCGCCCGACATAGGGGACACCAGCCGTCCCGACCACCCGGTCATCGTGCCGCTCGGGGAAGAGGCCGTCCAGGTACTTACGACCATTCCTGAACCGCAACGCCCGCCCCGGGGTCGACCGGTGCAGCCAGACGGCGTCGAGGACCAGCCGAGCTCGCACACGGCGTGTGAGCCGACGGGGGGACTCGAACCCCCAACCGCCCGATTACAAGTCGGGTGCGCTACCAATTGCGCCACGCCGGCGGGACATGGGAACCAGTCCCGGGACAAGGATAGGGACAACGCAGGGGACGACCCCGCGCCGTCCGGGGCGGGTGGTCGGCCGGGGCCGACGGCAGCGAGCGGAGTGAGCGCCGACCGGTGAGGTCCGTCGTCTAGCGCATCCGGATGAGCACCCTGCCGGCGGCCCGGCGTTCGTCCAGTTCACGGATGGCGGCAGCGGCGTCGTCGAGTGCGAAGACCGGGCCGATCGGTGGTGAGATCGCTCCGGACCGGAGGAGCGGCACCAGGTCGCGCCACTGCTGACCGGCGTAGCCGGGGTCGTCGGCCCAGTACTCGGCCGACGCCACGCCCATCACGGAGGTGTTGGTCAGCAGCAGCCGGTTCACCCTGACGGTGGGGATCTCCCGGCCGGTGAAGCCGAGGACGAGCAGCCGCCCCTCCCGGGCCAGCGAGCGCACCGAGTCGGTGAACCGGTCCCCGCCGACGGGGTCGACGACGACGTCCACGCCCCGGCCATCGGTGAGCCGGCGCACCTCGTCGCGGAAGCCGGGGGCCGGCACGACGTCGTGCGCTCCGGCCGCGCGTGCGACCTCGCCCTTCGCGGCCGTGGACACCACTGCCACCACCCGGGCACCGTAGGCCGCAGCCAGCTGGCAGGCGGCGGTACCGATGCCTCCCCCGGCGCCGTGCACGAGGACCGTCTCGCCCTTCTTCAGCTGCGCCCGGCGGATGAGCGCGAAGTGCATCGTCAGGTAGTTCAGCGGCAGCGCCGCTGCCTCGTCGAACGGCACGCCGTCCGGGAGCGGGAAGACCATGTGGCCGTCGACCGCAACGGTCTCGGCGAAGCCGCCCGTCATGGGCATGGCCGCCACCGGCTCACCGGCACGAAAGCCGGCGGCATCGGCGCGCACCACTCCGGACACCTCCCACCCCGGAGTGAACGGCACCTCGGGACGCCGTTGGTACTCCCCTCGGGTGTACAGGACGTCGGGGAAGGTGACCCCCGCGTACTCCACGTCGACGAGCACCTGGTCCGGCTCGAAAGCGGGCTCCGGCCGCTCGTGGACCTCCACGCCGTCCGGTCCGGTCAGTGCAGTGATCACCGCTGCGCGCATGACGCACGCTAGTGGCGCCGGGCGGTGGCCCACCAGATCGACGACCACGGCCTGTCATCGGCGCGGTGTCGCGCTGCGCAGGCGGGGTCCCTACCTCTGCGGAAGCGGCTGCAGGTCCAGGCCCGCGAGGGTCTCCGGGTCGGCGAGCAGGTCGATCGCGGCCACGACGCCGTCCTCGACGGTGAAGGCGAAGACCACCTGCGGCGTCCCCCTCAGCGACCACACCGCGCCGGGCACGCCGTCGACCAGCACCAGCCGCGCGGCCCGCGCCCGCCCGGCGTAGGCCTCGGCCACCCGGGTCGCACCGCGCACCTCGGCCTCGGCGCCCATCCGCACGGCGACGGCGTCGGCCCGCACGACCACATCCGGCGCGAGCACCGCGAGCAGCGCGGTGAAGTCGCCGCTGCGCGACGCGTCGAGGAAGGCCGCTACCACCTCCCGGCGCCGCTCGGTGGCGTCGGGCAGCTCCGCGCCGCGCACCCGGCGCCGCGCCCGGCTGGCCAGCTGACGGGCGGCTGCCGGCGAGCGGTCGACGATCGGCGCGATCTCGTCGAAGGGGACGTCGAACAGGTCGTGCAGCACGAAGGCCAGCCGCTCCGCGGGTGCCAGCGTGTCCAGGACGACGAGCAGCGCCAGCCCGACCGAGTCGGCGAGCACCGCCTCCTCAGCGGGGTCGGTGACGGCCTGCAGGCGGGCCGGGGGCGCGTCGTCGAGGAGCTCCTCGCGCCGGTTCGTGCGGGCCCGGAGCTGGTTGAGCGCCACACGGGCCACGACGGTGGTCAGCCAGCCGCCGAAGTTCTCCACCTCCGCCCCGCCGGCCCGGCTGACCCGCAGCCAGGCCTCCTGGACGGCGTCCTCCGCCTCGGCCCGCGAGCCCAGGAGGCGGTGGGCCACGGCCGTCAGCCGGACGCGGTGCTCCTCGAACCGCGCGGCAAGGACGTCGATCTCGCTCATGTCCGTCACATCTCCCGGTCGCCGGGTGTCAGAGAGATGGCAGACCCGAACCCGACGACCCGAGGAGCACATCATGGCCACCGGCATCCGCACCGTCATCTACCCCGTGGACGACCTGCCCCGCGCGAAGGCGCTGTTCCGCGCCCTGCTCGGCGCCGATCCGGTCGTGGACGCGCCGTACTACGTCCAGTTCGACGCCGACGGCCAGGCGATCGGCCTCGACCCGCACGGCCACCGGCACGGGCAGTCGGGCCCCGTCGCCTACTGGCACGTGGACGACGTCGCCTCGAGCCTCGCCACCCTCGTGGAGGCCGGCGCCGAGACGGTGCAGAACCCCACCGACGTCGGCGGCGGCCTCCTCATCGCCCTGGCCAGGGACGGCGACGGCAACCTGATCGGCCTGCGCCAGGCGGGTTGATCGGCTCCTCCCCGGTGACGGAGCGGGTGCCCCACCGCTCTCCCTCCATCCACCACGCGTGCGGACGAGGACGCCACCGGCCCGGCCGGTGGCGTCCTCGTCGTCGCCCCGTCAGGTGCCGGCGGCCGGTCGCGGCCGCGCAGCCCGACTGGAGCCGGAGCAGGGGGGTAGTCGGCCTCGCATGGGGTTCCCGTGCCGGGAGGGCGACATCCGGCTCACCGACGGTCGGCGGATGTCGTACGCGGAGTTCGGCGATCCGGACGGCGTGCCCGTCCTCAACTGCCACGGCGCGCCGAGCAGCCGGCGCGAGCGCTACTTCGCGGACGGCGAGGACCTGCGCCGCCTCGGCGTGCGGCTGATCGGCATCGACCGGCCTGGCTTCGGCGGCTCGGATCCGGCGCCGGGGCGCCGGATCGTGGACTGGCCGGCGGACGCCGTCCAACTGCTGGACGCGCTCGCCCTGAGGAAGGTGCGCGTGCTCGCCCTCTCCGCGGGCGTGCCGTACGCGCTCGCTCTCGCCCGCGCACTTCCCGACCGGGTCGACCGGGTAGCGGCGATCGGCGCCAGTCCGCCTCCGGACGTCCCGTGGCCCTGGCCCCCGGTGCCGTCGGGGATCCGCTCGCTCGTGCTGCGCCCCGGCCGGGTGTCCACCGCCGTGTCGCTGCCGCTCCTGGGGCCCGCCGCGCTGCACCCGCCGCTGTTCTCCACCTACCTGCGACTGCGCCTGGGGCCGCCGGACCGGGAGCTGCTCGACCGGCCCGAGGTGCGCAGCACGCTGGACGAGACGTTCTCCGAGGGGCTCCGCCAGGGATGGCAGGCCGGGGCCTACGACCGGGCGCTGCTGCGGCGGCCGTGGGGCTTTCCCGTCTCGCGTGTGCCGCGGCCCGTCCTGCTGTGGCACGGGCGCGCCGACTGGCAGGCCCCCTTGCCCGGGGCCCGGCTGCTGGCCGCCGCGATCCCCACGGCCCGACTCTCCGTGGTGCCGGGGGCAGGGCACTTCCTCGGGTTCACCCACGGCCGCGAGATCCTCGGCGAGCTCACCGCCGGGTGACCGCCGGACCGCCGAGCCCGCCCCGGTGCCTCAGGCGGCGTCGGTGCCTCAGGCGGCGTCGGTGCCTCAGGCGGCGTCGGTGCCGGCGGCGGGGTCGCCCTGGACGGGTCGACCGCGGACGTAGGCCGCCGGGTCGCTGCCCGGTGCCGGCCCGTCGGCGAGCCAGCGCGCGAAGCCCGCCGGATCCCGGCGTTCCAGCTCGTCCAGGGTCTCCTCCCGGCGCCTGACCAGCGCCTGGCGTTCCGCCGGTGACAACCGCCTGCCCAGGGCCACCGTCGTGCGCATCCACTCCCGCCCGAGGGCCGGCGTGGTCAGGACCGAGACGGACGAGGACGCGGCGTCCCCGACCCGCGGCCGGGCCTCCTCCTCCACCGGCACGGGGAGGACCAGCACCTCGACGCCCGTGGGCCAGGACGGCGCCGCCGGCGCGGGAGACGAGCGGCCGGTCGGCCGTCCCGACCACGGGATGCGGGTGAGCAGCCAGGCGATCGCCGCCCCCGCTCCCACCAGGACCGCGACCAGGCCGCCGGCCACCGCCGCCACCCCGGCCAGGGTCAGCAGGATGCCCGCCGTCCAGGCCGCCGCCTGCACGGCGGACTCGAGCACCGCTCGCCGGTCGTGGCCGGGATCGTCACGGGTGATGCCCGCGGCGGTGCCGGCGGCCAGGAGCGCGGCCACACCGACGGCGACCAGGCCCGGGCCGCGCAACCCGAGTCCGCCCACCAGGGCCAGGACGCCCGCACCGAGCACACCGCTCCACCGGAGCAGTCGGACGAACGGTCCGCGGACGGGCACGTCGGCCTCCTGGGTATCGCCGAACGGAGCCACTCCCCTACCCGGGTCACGCGCGGCATGCACACGCTGCCGGAGGGTCTTCCCTCGGGACGCCCGGGCGAGGAGGCTCCCAGGCGGGACGGAACGACAGCTCCTGAACGACGCGGCTCCCGGAGGTGCACGATGACGACCTCGACCCCCACCGCTCCGCTCGGCAACCCGGGCGCGGCACCGGCGGAGGACCGGCCCGCGCGCGAGGTGGTGGTCGGCGTGGACGGCTCGGAGGTCGGGCTCGGCGCCGTCCGCTGGGCGGCCCGGGAGGCGGTCCGCCGCAACGCCTCGCTGCGGATCGTCCACGCCGCCCCCTACCTGAGTCGAGGCTCCGGGGGCGCACCGCCCCCCGAGCTCTCCCGGGCGCGGCGCATCACCGCGCAGGCCTACACCGTCGCCCGGCACACCGATCACGACGTCCAGGCGGCGACCGAGGTCGTGCCCGACGACCCGACCACCGTCCTGCTCCGGGCGGCGGCCGCCAGCCAGCTGCTCGTCCTGGGCAGCTCCACGACCGGCGCGGCCGACGAGCTCGTGCTCGCGTCCGTCGCCGTCCACGTGGGGGCCCGCTCCCCGCAGCCGGTGGTGGTCGTCCCCCGGCAGCGCCCGGGGGGCGCCGAGGAGCGTCCGGTCGTCGCGGTGCTGGGCGTGGGAGACCGTGACGACGACGACGCCGTGGCGACGTTCGCCGCGGCGGCGGCCGAACGCTCCGGCGTGGGCCTGACCGTGCTGCAGACCCGCCCGCCCCGGCACAGCGCCGGCCCCAGCTGGGTCGACGACCTCGACGAGTGGCACCGGCGGTACCCGGGCCTGTCGGTCTCCCACTCGGACCTGCCGGCGCCGCGCGCGGACCAGATCCTGCGCGCCACCTGCCCGGCGCCACTGCTGGCGATCAGCGCCGGCACCGGCGGCCTGCTGCACCGCGACCTCGACGGCCCGCACCGCTGGCTGCTCCGGCACTGCACCTCCCCCATGGCACTGATCCCGCCGGTGCACCGGCCGGAGGAGGAACCCCGCGAGGAGATCATCGCCCTGGGCTGACCCCGCTCCCCTTCCTTCCCACCCGGGCCTCCGCCTGCCGAGACAGGCAGTGCCCGGGCCGCTCCCGTGCGCCTTGGGACGATCGGCTGACGCCGTCCAGGAATCTCACAGGGCGTCCACAGCGCTGCACCAGAGCGCGCCCGGACAGTGGAGGCATCCGCGGCCGCCCGGCTGCGCGCAGGGAGGACACCGAAGTGACTGACCACGGACGCCCGACCGTTCCAGGCCCCGGCGTCGGGCAGGGCCCCGACCCGCGCGGGACCGGCACCACGACACCCGGTGCGGGACAATCGCCCTCCTACGGGTTCGGCCCCACCGGCCCCGCTCCGTGGGCTCCGCCGCAGGAGCAGACCACGACTCCCCAGCCGCCGTCCTACCTGGGCTACGGCGGCTACCCGCCGGCCGCCCCGGAATCGCCGGCCCCGTCGCCGAGCGCCCGTCGGGCGGGCCGTCTGCGGATCGGGCTGGCCGGGCTCGTGGCGGGCGCGCTGATCGGTGGCGGCGCGGGGGCGGGGGTGGCCGCGCTCGTCGACGACCCGGCGGTCGCGTCGGGCACGGGCGCCGCGGCCCAGAACGTCGTCATCAAGGATCCGGAGACGGCGACGACGGCCACCGCGGCCGCCGCCAAGGCGGCTCCCAGCGTGGTGACGGTCTACGTGACGACCGCCTCCGGCTCCGGCAGCGGGTCCGGCGTCGTGCTGACCGAGGACGGCTACGTGGTCACCAACAACCACGTCGTCGCCGAGGGCGGCACCGCCGACTCGGTGCAGGTCCGGACCTCCGACGGCACCCTCTACGACGCCACCATCGTGGGGACCGACCCCGCGTCGGACCTCGCGGTCCTCCGACTGGACGGCGCCGAGGGACTCACCCCGGCCACGTTCGCCGACTCCGACGACGTCCAGGTCGGTGACGTGGCGGTGGCCATCGGCGCTCCGCTGGGCCTGTCCAACACCGTCACCGACGGCATCATCAGCGCTACGGACCGCGCAGTTCAGACCGGGTCGACGCGGGACGACGCCACCGTGCTCGACGCCCTGCAGACCGACGCAGCGATCAACCCCGGCAACTCCGGCGGGGCGCTGGTGAACGGCGCCGGCGAGGTGATCGGCATCAACACCGCCATCGCCACCGTCGCCTCGGGGCTGCCGGGTTCGCAGTCGCAGAGCGGGAACATCGGAGTCGGCTTCGCCATCCCCAGCAACACCGCCCAGCGCATCGCCAGGGAGATCATCGAGACGGGCTCGGCGACCCGGGCCTACCTTGGCGTGAGCGCGCGCAACGCCACCGACGACCAGAACCCCGAGGTCGGCACCGGGGCGGAGATCGTCTCGGTCGAGCCGGGCAGCGCCGCGGCCGAGGCCGGCCTCCAGGTGGGCGACGTCGTGACCGCCGTCGGTGACCGGCCGGTGACCAGCTCAGCCGAGCTGACCGCCGGCGTGCGCAGCCATGCGCCGGGCGACACGGTCGAGCTGACCGTCCGGCGAGGCGATCAGACCCGCACGGCGGAGGTCACCCTCGGCACCACCCGGTGAGCCCCACGGGCCCCCGTGCAGGGTCCCGCCGCGAACCTGCGGGTGGCGGGGGGCATGGGGGCCCTTTCTCTAGGCTCGTACGGGTGCCGGCTCCCCCGATCGCCCCCCTCGCCAGCTCGCTGGACGACCCCGAACGGGCCCGCGACCTGGCCCGGATGAAGCGGCTGGCGACCGGGCTCTTCCTGGCCGCCGCCGTCGTCTTCCTGGGCTGCGTGCTGCTCGGCCCCGAGGCCGGCGGCTGGGTGGGCTACGTCCGCGCCACCGCCGAGGCCTCGATGGTCGGCGCCCTCGCGGACTGGTTCGCGGTCACCGCGCTCTTCCGGCACCCGCTGCGGCTGCCTATCCCGCACACCGCGATCATCCCGCGCAAGAAGGACCAGATCGGGGCGAGCCTCGGCACCTTCGTCCAGGAGAACTTCCTGACCCGGGCGGTGGTCGAGGACAAGCTGACCACCATCGACGTGCCGGGCCGGCTGGGCGGCTTCCTCAGCGCTCCGGGCCGGGCCGAGCGGCTCGCCGGTGACGCGTCGGCCGTGGTGACCGCGCTCGCCGGCCTGCTGCGCGACGAGGAGCTCGAGCCCGCCGTCGCGGCGCTCGTCGACCGGAAGCTGCACGACACCCCGGCCGCGCCGGTCCTGGCCCGTGTCCTCGAGCTCGTCGTCGAGGGTGACCGGCACCAGGAGGTGCTGTCGGCCGCGCTGCGGCTGATGGCCCGCTTCCTCGACGAGAACCGCGTGGTCTTCCGCGCCCAGCTCGGTGACGCCTCCCCGGCATGGGTGCCCGACTGGGTCGACGACCGGGTCTTCGACCGGATGTTCGCCGGCGTGCAGGCGTTCCTCCACGAGGTCGGCGACGATCCGAGGCACGAGCTGCGCCGCTCCTACGACGCCCGGCTGCGGGCCTACGTGCACGCGCTGCGGACCGATCCGGGCACCGCCGCCCGCATCGAGGACCTGAAGAAGGAGCTGCTGGAGCACCCGGCCGTGCGCACCTGGTCGGGGTCGTTGTGGACCAGCGCGAAGGACGCCGTCCTGGCCGCCGCGGCCGACCCCGACTCCGAGCTCCGCTCGCGGATCGCCGGGATGATCACCCACCTCGCGGAACTGCTGCGCTCCGATCCGACCGTCCGCGAGCTGGTCCAGCGGCACGCGCACGGCATCGGGGGCTACCTCGTCGAGCGGTTCTCCGGCGACCTCGCCGACCTGGTCAGCAGCACCGTGGCGCGGTGGGACACGGAGGAGACCAGCCGGCGCATCGAGCTGCAGGTCGGCCGCGACCTGCAGTGGATCCGGGTCAACGGCACGGTGGTCGGCGGGCTGGCCGGCCTGGTGATCTACACGGTGGCGCAGCTGCTGGGCTGACCGTCGCGGAGCTCAGCGGCCGGCGCGCTCGTCCGCCAGGAGCGCAGCCAGGGAGAGCGCCCCCCAGGCCGACGCGAAGCCGACGACCCTCCCGGCCGCGCCGCGACCGGCCAGCGCCGGGGGGAGCGTGGCGACGTCGGTCCAGTCGCTGAGCACCCGTGCCGCCGTCGCGAGGCGGCGCGCCCGGCCGGACGGCGCGGCCATCATGGCCAGGCCGATGCCGGTGTCCCGGGCGCCCATCGCGCGCACCAGCGCGCGGGTGTCGGCGGTGTCGGCGAGCCGGGCGGGTCCGAGGAAGATCCGGGGCGCCACCACCAGCGCCGCCGAGCCCGCCGCCGTGGCGGCTCCGACGAGGGAGGTCAGGGAGGGCACGTCCCCTAACCAACCAGCCGGGTCACGGGGCCGCCAGTGGGCCACCCGTGACGGCGGCGGCCGCCGCGATGCGGTCAGGGGGACCGGCGGGTCAGCGCGGCGGCGTAGAGGGCGATGCCGGCGGCGACGCTGACGTTGAGCGACTCGGTGTCGCGCGAGATGGGGATGCGGACGACGACGTCGCACCTCTCCCGCACCAGCCGGGACAGCCCCGCCCCCTCCGCACCCACGACCAGGGCGACGGGATCGGTGAAGCCGTCGTACTCGTCGAGGTCGACGTCCCCGTCGCCGGCCAGCCCCACGGTCTGCAGCCCGGCGTCCTGGTACGCGCCCAGCGCTCGCGGCAGGTTGACCGCGCGGGCCACCGGGATCCGCGCCGCGGCGCCGGCACTGGTGCGCCAGGCCGACGCGGTCATCCCGACGGCGCGCCGCTGCGGCACCACGACCCCGTGCGCGTCGAACGCGGCGGCGGACCGGACGACGGCGCCGAGGTTGCGCGGGTCGGTCACCCCGTCCAGGGCCACGACCAGCGGCGGCCGGCCGGAGTCGCGGGCCATGTCGAGGAGGTCGTCGGGATGGGCGTACTCGTAGGGTGGGACCTGCAGCCCGATGCCCTGGTGCAGGGCGCCGCCGGACATCCGGTCGAACTCCGCCTTGCCCACCTCCAGCAGCGGCAGCCCGCGGTCGGCCGCGAGGGCCAGCGCCTCGGTGATCCGCTCGTCCGTGGTGCGCTGCGCGTCCCCGGTGACGACGTAGAGCGCGGTCGCCGGGATCTGCGCCCGTAGCGCCTCCACGACCGGGTTGCGGCCGAGCAGGAGCTCCGGGGCCTCCTCGGCCCGCTGGCGGGCGCGGGCCCGGTCGGCGCGCTGCCGCGCCTCCGCGGCGGCGCGCCGCTGGGCGGGGTGGCCCGGCCGCATCTCCGCGGGCGGAGTGGCTCCGCGACCGGCGAGAGCCCGACGGCCCTTGCCTCCCGTACCGGCGGTCGCGGTCTTCTTGCCGGCACCGGTCGTGCGGCCTCGGCGCTGGCTGTTGCCGGCCATCAGCGGGTCAGCTCCCATCGGGGTCCTTGCGGGGTGTCCTCGACGGAGACGCCGAGGGCGGTGAGCTGGTCGCGGATCGCGTCGGCCGCGGCGAAGTCCCTGCGGGCCCGGGCGGCCTGCCGCTGCTCCAGTGCCAGGGCGACGAGTCCGTCGGTCACCTGGCCGAGCCGCTCGTCGCTGCCGCCGCCGGCCCAACGGGCATCGAGCGGGTCGAGCCCGAGCACCCCGAGCATGGCGCGGACCGAGCGGAGGGTGCCGGCGACCGCCCCGTCGTCCCCCTGCGCCAGCGCGGTGTTTCCCTCGCGGACCATGTCGTGGATGGCCGCGACCGCTGCCGGCGTCCCCAGGTCGTCGTCGAGGGCGTTGCTGAAGTCGGCGCAGAGCATGCCACCGCCGCCGTCCGGGCCCACCCGCTCGGCCGCCCGCCGGACGAACGACTCGATCCGCCGGTAGGCCACCCCGGCCTCGGCCAGCGCCTCGTCGGTGAACTCGATCGTCGACCGGTAGTGCGGCGCGACCAGGTAGTACCGGAGTTCGACCGGCCGCACCCGCTTGACGACCTCGTCGACCAGCGCCGTGTTACCCAGCGACTTGCTCATCTTCTCGCCGCCGAGGGTCACCCAGCCGTTGTGCAGCCAGTACTGCGCGAACCCGTCACCGGCCGCCCGTGACTGCGCCTGCTCGTTCTCGTGGTGCGGAAAGCGCAGGTCCAGGCCCCCGCCGTGGATGTCGAACTCGGGCCCGAGATAGCGCTCGGCCATCGCCGAGCACTCGAGGTGCCACCCCGGCCGGCCGCGACCCCAGGGAGTGGCCCAGGAGGCGGTCGACGGCTCGCCCTCCTTGGCCGCCTTCCACAGGGCGAAGTCGCGGGGGTCCCGCTTGCGCTCGTCGCTGTCGGTGTCGGCGGCGGGCTGGAGGTCGTCCAGCTTCTGCCCCGACAGCGCCCCGTACTCCGGGAACGACCGGACGTCGAAGTAGACGTCACCGCCGGCGGCGTAGGCGTGCCCGCGCTCGACCAGGCGCTGCATCAGCTCGATCATCTCGGGGACGTGGCCGGTCGCCCGCGGCTCGTACGTGGGCGGCAGGATGCCGAGGACGTCGTACGCGTGGCTGGTGGCCCGCTCGTTGGCGTACGCCCACGCCCACCACGGCACGCCCCGCTCCGCGGACTTCGCGAGGATCTTGTCGTCGATGTCGGTCACGTTCCGGACGAAGGTGACCCGGAGACCGCGGGCGGTGAGCCAGCGGCGGAGCACGTCGAACGACACCTGAGCCCGGATGTGCCCCACGTGCGGTGGCCCCTGGACGGTGAGCCCGCAGACGTAGACCGACGCCTGACCGGCACGCAGGGGCGTGAAGTCGCGGACGGCGCGGGCGGCCGTGTCGTAGAGGCGGAGGCTCACTGCGCGAAGTCTACGGAGCCCGGTCCGCGGCCGTGCCCGCCGGAAGCGGTCGGACGCCGGCACGGCACCGGCCGGGCCGCGGTGCACGACCCGGCCGGTGGTCGGCTCGATCAGTACGCGTCGACGTCCAGCAGCGTCTCCTTGACCGGGTCACGGTCGTCGCCGTTGGTCCAGTCGAGGTTACCCGCCCCCTCGAGGGCCGCCTTGACCGCGGCCGGAGCGGCCGCCGGGTCGGCCGCCTTGACCAGGGCCGCCGCGCCGGCGACGTGCGGCGAGGCCATCGACGTGCCGCTGATCGTGCTGTAGCCACCGCCCATCCAGGTGGAGGTGATGCAGACGCCGGGGGCGATCAGGTCGACGTCGGCCCCGTGGTTGGAGAAGTCGGCGAACGTGTCGTCCACGTCGGCGCGGCAGGTGGCGGCCGCGCCCCCACCCGGGCGGCCGTCGAAGTCCGCCAGCGCGGAGACGGTGACGACCTCGTCGTAGGCGGCGGGCACGGCGGTCGCGGCGTCCACGCCCGAGTTGCCCGCCGCGACCACGTAGGTGACTCCCGCGGCGACCGACCTGCAGATGGCGTCGTGGTACGAGTCCCCCGTCGTGCAGCCGGTGCGCGAGGGCTCGGTCCCGCTGCCGCCGAGGCTCATGTTGGCGACCTCGATGGTCCCCTTGTTCGCCGTCACCCAGTCGACGCCGCAGATGATCGCCGAACGGGTGCCGCTGCCCTGGTTGTTCAGCACACGGACCGCCCACAGCCGCGCACCGGGCGCCACGCCCACGACACCGGTGCCGTCGTCCTCGGCCCCGATCGTGCCGGCGACGTGGGTGCCGTGGCCGTTGCCGTCGTCGTAGGAGCGGCCGCCGGTGACGCAGTTCCTGCCGCCCACGACGTTCAGGTCGGGGTGGTCGACGTCGATGCCGGTGTCGATCACGGCGACGTCGACGTCCACGCTGCCGCTGCCGTCGCCGGACACCGCGCTGGACAGCTCGCCGTCGATCCGGTCGATCCCGGTCGGCAGCGTCTGCGCGGCGGCGGCGCCGCCCGTGCCCGGCGGCGCGAAGGCGGTGACCACCTCGTCGCGCTCGACGGACACCACTCGGGCGTCCTGGGCCACGCGCGCCGCCGCCTGGTCGGACATCCGAGCCGCGTATCCGTTGATCGCGTGCCGGTAGACGTGGTCGACACGGGCCCCGTGCTGCCGCCCGTGGTCGGCGGAGACGCGGTCGGGCGCCTGCCCGTCCTCCAGGGTGACGATCCAGGCGCCCGGGACGCTCCGCGGTCCGGCGGGCGGCGGAGCAGCGGTGGCCGGTGCGGCCAACACCGTGAGGGCGGGAAGGGACAACGCGGCCACGGCGAGCAGCCGTGCGGCGGGACGGCCTGGGGAACGGGACATGGGCCTCTTCTGTCGATCGGTCCGGACGCCGGGTCGTTCGTCCGGACAGCGGGTCAGGGCGTGGGCACGAAGTGTGACCACGCCCACCCGCGTCGACCTAGCGACCGCGCCGCAACGCGACGGGGATCGGGAGGTCAGTCCGCCCGCACGACGAGGGCGGTGGCCACCGCGGCCCGGCCCTCGCCCCGGCCGGTGAGCCCCAGGCCGTCGGTCGTGGTGGCCGCGACGCTCACCGGTGCGCCGAGCGCGGCCGAGAGAACGGCCTCGGCCTCGGCGCGACGGGGTCCCAGTCTCGGGCCGTTCGCCACCAGCTGGACCGACGCGTTGCCGATCCGCCACCCCGCGGCGGCGAGCACCTCGCGGGCGTGCTCCAGGACGGCGACGCCCGCGGCGCCGGCCCACTGCGGGTCGTCGGTGCCGAGCAGACCACCGATGTCGCCGAGCCCGGCAGCGGCGAGGACGGCGTCGGTCAGCGCGTGGGCCACGACGTCGCCGTCCGAGTGCCCGGCGCAGCCGTCGGCGCCCGGCCAGTCGAGGCCGGCGAGCCGGCACGCCCGCCCGGGCTCGACGGGGTGGACGTCGGTGCCGACTCCCACGCGGGGCAGGTCGGTCATCGACGGACCTGCAGCTCGGCCATGGCGAGGTCGTGCGGAACGGTCACCTTGGCGGCGCGCTCGTCCCCCGCGACGGTGGCGACCGGGGCGCCGGCGGCCCGCACCACGGCCGCGTCGTCGGTCAGATCGGCGTCGTCCGCCAGGGCGGCGTAGGCCTCGACCAGGGTCCGCCGGTCGAAGCCCTGCGGGGTCTGCACCCGGCGCAGCGGGGCGCGCGGCACGACGTCGACGACGGCTCCCCCGTCGTCCACCAGGACCGTCGTGTCGACCACCGGCAGCACCGGGACGACGGCCGGCGCGCCCTGGTCGAGCGCGGCGAGGACGCGGGCGACGACCTCCGGTGGGGTCAGCGGCCGGGCGGCGTCGTGGACGAGGACGGCGTCGACCTCCGGACCGACGACGGTGAGCGCCGCCCGCACCGAGGCCGTGCGGCTGGCTCCGCCGTCGACCAGCCGGACTCCGGGCACAGCCGCGGCGAACGCCGCCCGCTCGGCCGGAGGCACGGCGACCACCACCTCGGCGGCACCGCCGGCGCGCAGGGTGTCGACGGCCCAGCGGACCAGCGGACGCCCGGCCAGGGGCACGAGCGCCTTCGGTGCATCCGCCCCCAGACGCAGACCACTCCCGGCCGCTGCGACGATGCCGACAGCGAGCACGGGAGTGATCCGGGTGTCTACGTGGTGCGGGGTGCTCGGGAGACCCGAGCTCAGCTGGCGAGGACCTCGTCGAGCAGGACCTCGGCCTTGTCCTCGTTCGTGCCCTCCGCGAGCGCGAGCTCGCTGACCAGGATCTGGCGGGCCTTCGAAAGCATGCGCTTCTCGCCGGCGGAGAGGCCACGGTCCTTGTCGCGGCGCCAGAGGTCGCGCACGACCTCGGCGACCTTGTTGACGTCACCGGAGGCCAGCTTCTCGAGGTTGGCCTTGTACCGACGCGACCAGTTGGTCGGCTCCTCGGTGTGCGGGGCGCGGAGCACCTCGAAGACCCGGTTCAGGCCTTCCTGGCCCACGACGTCACGCACGCCGACGATCTCTGCGTTGTCAGCCGGCACCCGCACGGTGAGGTCGCCCTGGGCGACCTTCAGCACGAGGTAGGCCTTCTGCTCGCCCTTGATGGTCCGCTGCTCGATCGCCTCGATCAGCGCGGCACCGTGGTGCGGATAGACGACGGTCTCGCCGACAGTGAAGCCCATGTGGATGTGACCCCTTTCGCTGCCTCAAGGTTACCACGGCAGACTGACCAACGGATCCGGGTCGGGCAGTAAATCTGCAGGTCAGGGGCCTGAACGGATGACAGGGAGGGGTTGACAGAGCGTGGCCGATGTGCCTCTGCGACCGGCCGGCCCGGTGGCGGCGGCGCGCGCCCTCGTCCTGGCGACCCACGCCGGGCCCGCCCTGGCGGTCACCGTCGTCGCCACCCTGCTGGCCGTGGCCGCCGGCATGCCACCGGGCCGGGTCGCGCTCGTCTGCGCGGCCGTCCTCGCAGGTCAGGCGTCCATCGGGTGGAGCAACGACTGGCTCGACGCCGACCGCGACCGCGCCGTCGCACGGGCCGACAAGCCGGTGGTGCAGGGCGCCGTGACGCCGTCCCGGCTGCGTTCCGGGGCGCTGATCGCCGCCGCCGTCGCGGTGGTCCTGTCGCTCCTGCTGGGGCTGGTGCCGGGCCTGCTGCTCCTGGTCCTGGTGGCCAGTGGCTGGGCCTACAACGCCGGGTTGAAGCGCACGGCGGCGTCCGTCGTCCCGTACGTGACGGGGTTCGGCGCGCTCCCGGCCGGCGTGGTCGCCGCCGCGCCGGGGACGCCCGTCGCCTCCTGGTGGCTGGTCACGGCCGGCGCGGCCCTCGGTGCCGCGGCCCACCTGGCCAACGTGGCTCCCGACCTGGAGGACGACCTGGCCACCGGTGTGCGCGGCCTCCCCCACCGCCTGGGCGCGCGCCGGTCGGCCGTCGTCTGCGCCCTGCTGCTGGGCATGGCGTCGTTGGTCCTGGTGCTCGGCCCGGAAGGGCCCCCGACGGCCGCCGGCTGGGCCGGCCTCGTGCTGGCCCTGCCGGCCGTGGCGGTCGCCGCGCTCGCCGGCACGCCACGTTTCCGACGGGCGGCCTTCCCGGCGGTCATGCTGCTGACCGTCATCGACGTGGCGCTCCTCGTGGCGGGGGGCGCCACGCCCGCCTGAGCCGGGCGACCGGCACGGCGCCGGCCGGCCGGACGGTCACTTGCGCCCGTTGCCCTGGGCCTGACCCTTCCCCCCGCCGTTGCCCTTGCCGCTGCCGCTCGTAGCGCCCGGGCCCTTCTTGCCCCCACCCGGAGCGGCCGTCGCCGCGGGCGCGACCGGCGGCTCGGACTGCTGGACCTCGGTCGTCTCCTCCGGCACCGTCGTGGGTTCCGCGGTGGCGGTGGGAGTGGCCGTCGGCGTGGGCGTGACCGGCCCGGACTTCCGCTGCTGGTTCTTCGCGTGCGCGTACTCGCTGACGTCCACCCCGTCCTTGTACCCGAGGCGGGCGCCCTGGCTGACCCACGAGCCGAACGACTGGCCCTCGGCCGGGCCCTCCTTCCACTCCTCCAGGGTCGGCGCGGCGCCGGCAGGGTCGTCCGGGGCGCGCTCGTCCTCGCCCTCGGTACCCGTGGGCGACTCCTCGGGGCCCTTCTCCTCGGAGGTGGTCTCGTCGGAGGCCGTCTCGTCGGAGGCCGTCTCGTCGGAGGCCGTCTCGTCGGAGGCCGTCTCGTCGGACGTGGTCTCGTCGGAGGTCGGCGGCTCCAGCGGTGTCACGGTGGAGACGACGGTGGCGAAGGTGTCCTGCATCGGATCCGGAAGGGCCCCGACGGCGCCGGTACCGGTCACCGCCACGACGACGATGCCGGCTCCGGTGGCCGCCTGGGCGACCGCGCCGGCGGAGAAAATCTTGGCGAGGAGTGCGGGGAACAACATGGCGAAGCGTCTCCGGTTCCGGATCCGGGCAGCCCAGCGCGACGGCAGGCCCCCGGCCGATTGGGCCGTCCGGGCGGACGGGCTCGACTGGTCGGTGAGCAGACCCGTGGCCAGCAGCTCGGCGAGGGCGGCGTTCGGCCGGCCCGGCCGGGAGGCGGTCGCCCGGACCGCCTCGGAGAAGACGGCCAGTGCGGCCGCCTGCTCCGGGACGGGCCGTCCGGCGAGGTACGCCTCGAAGGCGTCCTCGACGGCGGTGTCGTCGGCTGGTGTGGTCATCTCACCCCTGTCATCGCCGGGTGGCCGCAAAAGGGTTCGCGACCGCCCCCACCCGTTCGGGGGAGTTCTCGAGCTCCGTGCGCAGCGCGCGCAGCCCCCGTCGCTGGAGGGCCTTGGCCGAGGCCGCCGTCCGCCCCATGACCTGCGCCACCTGCTCAACCGTCAGGTCGCCCAGCACGCGGAGGAGGACCACGGCGCGCTGGTCGTCCGGGAGCAGCGCGCAGATCCGGTGGACGGTCTCCGCGCCGAGCTGCGCGAACGCGTCGTCCTCGACGTCGCCACCCACGTGCCCGGTCAGGCCGCCGTCGTCGTCGGCGACCTGCGGACGGCGGCTGCGGCGCCGCCAGTCGTCGACGAGGCGGCGATGCGCGATGGTGAAGACCCAGGCCCGCAGGGCGTCCTCGTCGCCCCGGAAACCGGCCAGGCCCGTGAAGACGCCGAGGAACGTCTCGCTGGCCAGGTCGTCGGGCTCGGCGGCGCCGTGCAACCGGAGATAGCCGGTGACCGCGGGAGAGAGGTCCCGGTACAGGACCTCGAAGGCCCAGGCAGCCCCGGCCTGTGCCGCGGCCAGCACGTCGTCGAAGGGCAGCCCCGTCCGCATCACACCCTCCTCCGCCGATCGGTCGTCCCCTCCTCATCGGCAGGTGCCCCCCGCCCCTTGAGGGCCCGCTCCTCCGTGAGGAATCGCCGACGGTCTCCCTTCCCTCCGGGCGGACCTCCCGGGGAGCCCGTTAGGCTCCGCACGACCCCGCGTCACCGATCCCCCGGTGGCCGGCCCGAAGCTGTGTGGAGGTCGACGGCTGTGAACCGCGCGCTGCGCGCCACCACGGTGGGCGTGCTGCTTCTCTCCCCCCTCGCGGTCTCCGCGTGCAGTGCGGGGCAGGTCACGCAGACCGCGACGCAGGAGCGGGACAAGGTCGGCGCGATGGCACAGGTGGGCAACATCACCGTGCGCGCGGCCGAGTTCGAGCACCCGCGGGGTGGCGCCTACGAGGAAGGCGACGACGCGGAGCTCCGGATGGCCATCGTGAACAGCGGCCAGGAGCCGGACACCCTCGTCGATGTCGAGGGCGAGGGCTTCGGAGATGTCGAGTTCGAGACCGAGACCGAGACCACGGGGGCGACCGCCTCCCCCGGCACCGCCGACGGCACGACCACCGCCCCGACCACGGGGGCCGCGCCCACCACGGGCGCGGGTGCAGGCAGCGGCACGACCACCGCCCCGGCGACGGGCAGCAACGGTCCCGCCGAGCTGGAGATCCCCGCCGACTCCATCGTCTTCGTCGACGGCGAGTCGGCGACGGTCACGCTGACCGACCTCGAGGAGGGGCTGACGGTCGGGCAGTACCTCGAGCTCACCCTCGTCTTCGAGAACGCGGGGGAACTCACCCTGGGGGTCACCGTCGCCAATCCCGACGAGGCGCTCGAGCGCGGCGAGGCCTTCGACTTCCACCATGAGGAAGGCGGCCACGAGGAGGGCAGCGAGGACACGGCCCGCGAGCAGGAGTCACGGCGGCAGGAGAGCGGCGGCGAGTAGCCGCGCGCTCACCCGGCGCTCCCGGGAATTGTCGCACCCCGGGGTTAGCGTCGCGGGGTGCCGTCCGCCGGAGTGAGATCAGCCCGTCCCGCCCATCGCTGCACCGAGTGCGGCTACGCCTCCGCCAAGTGGGTGGGGCGCTGCCCCGAGTGCCAGGCCTGGGGCACCATCCAGGAGTTCGGCGCCCCCGCCGCCCCACTGCGTGCCGTGGCGGCCGGTCCGGTGACCGCCCCCGCACGGCCGATCGCGCAGGTGGAGCTCGCCGGCGCCCGCGCCGTCCCCACCGGCATCGCGGAGTTCGACCGGGTCCTGGGCGGTGGCCTGGTGCCCGGCGCGGTCCTGCTCGTCGCCGGGGAGCCGGGCGTCGGCAAGTCCACGCTGCTGCTGGAGGTGGCGCACCGCGTTGCTGCCGCCAACGGGCCGGCACTGGTGGTCTCCGGGGAGGAGTCCGCCGGCCAGGTACGTCTGCGGGCCGAGCGCATCGGCGCCCTGCACGAGCGCCTCTACCTGGCCGCCGAGACCGAGCTGTCCGCGGTCCTCGCCCACGTCGATCAGGTGAACCCGACGCTGCTGATCCTCGACAGCGTCCAGACCGTCCGGTCCCCCGCGGTCGAGGGCACCGACGGCGGCGCCAGCCAGGTCCGGGCCGTGGCCGGTGCCCTGACCGCCGTCGCCAAGAGCCGGGGCATGACCACGATCATGGTCGGCCACGTCACCAAGGACGGCGCGATCGCCGGTCCCCGCACGCTCGAGCACCTCGTCGACGTCGTCGTCTCCTTCGACGGCGAACGGCACTCGACGCTGCGCCTGGTCCGCGCGACGAAGAACCGGTTCGGCCCGGCCGACGAGATCGGCTGCTTCGAGATCGGCGACTCCGGCGTCGTGGGCGTGCCCGACCCGTCGGCGCTCTTCGTCTCCCGCCGATCCGCTCCGGTCCCGGGCAGCTGCGTCACCGTGACGATGGAGGGCAGCCGCCCGCTGCTCGCCGAGGTGCAGGCGCTGGTGGCCGGCACCGGCGGCGGCGGGTCCCCTCGCCGTGCGGTGAGCGGGCTCGACGCCCAGCGCGTGGCCATGGTGAACGCGGTGGTGGAACGCCGCGGCGGGGTCAAGCTCGCCGAGGCGGACGTCTTCGCCGCCTCCGTGGGCGGGGTGCGCATCGCCGAGCCGGCCGCCGACCTGGCGTTGGCCCTCGCGATCGCGTCGGCCGCCAAGGACCGCGCCCTGCCCGAGGGCATGGTCGCCCTCGGCGAGGTGGGGCTGTCCGGGGAGATCCGTCGGGTGGGTGGCGCGGGCCGTCGGCTGGCCGAGGCGGCGAGGCAGGGCTACAAGGTCGCGCTGGTGCCCCCGGACGCCGGCGCGGCACCGCCGGGGATGCGCCTGATCGAGGTCCCCGACCTGGGCACGGCCTTCCACCGCCTCTTCTAGCTCTCTAGAGTCTCGTTACGTCGCCGGGTTCCGGGCGCGACCGGGACCCGAGGACGAACCGCACCCAGGCCCGCCACGTAGACTCAGCCGCCGTACCACTCGACCGTCAGGAGTGCTCGTGCCCACCGAGGTGGATCCCGAGGTCGCGTTGCGCGAACTCCTCGGCCGCATCGCCCCGGGGACCGCGCTCCGCGACGGCCTCGAGCGCATCCTGGCCGGGCGCACGGGCGCGCTGATCGTGCTCGGCTACGACCGGGTGGTGGAGTCGCTGTGCACCGGCGGCTTCGCCCTCGACGTGGCGCTGTCGGCCACGCGGCTCCGCGAGCTGGCGAAGATGGACGGCGCGGTGATCGTCTCCTACGACGGCACCCGGATCGTCCGGGCCGGCGTCCACCTCATGCCCGACCCGACCATCCCCACCGAGGAATCGGGCACTCGGCACCGCACCGCCGAGCGGGTGGCCCTGCAGACCGGCTTCCCGGTCATCTCGGTCAGCCAGTCGATGCACATCATCAGCGTCTACGTCGCCGGGCGCCGGTACACCCTCGAGCACCCGACGACGATCCTCGCGCGGGCCAACCAGGCGCTCGCCGCCCTGGAGCGCTACAAGCTGCGCCTCGACGAGGTGGCGAGCACCCTCTCCGCGCTGGAGATCGAGGACCTCGTCACGGTGCGCGACGCGATGAGCGTCAGCCAGCGGCTGGAGATGGTCCGCCGCATCGCCGACGAGATCGAGGGCTTCGTCGTCGAACTCGGCACCGACGGTCGCCTGCTGGCCCTGCAGCTCGACGAGATGCTGGCCGGGGTGGAGGAGGACCGCGGGCTGCTCGTCCGCGACTACCTGCCCGGTGGTGGCCGCCGTCCCCGGACCATCGACCAGGTGCTCACCGACCTGCGCGCCCTGTCGGCGACCGAGCTGCTCGACCTGTCAGCGGTCGCCCGCTGCTACGGCCTGCCCACGTCACCCGACGCCCTCGACTCCCCGGTCAGCCCGCGCGGCTACCGCCTGCTCAACCGGGTGCCGCGGCTGCCCTCGGGCATCATCGACCGGCTGGTCGACCACTTCGGCGGCCTGCAGAAGCTGCTGGCCGCCACCATCGAGGACCTGCTGGCCGTCGAGGGGGTCGGCGAGGCACGGGCGCGGGGCATCCGCGAGGGCCTGTCGCGCCTGGCCGAGACCTCCATCCTCGACCGCTACAGCTGAGGCCCCGTCCCGAGGCTCGTCCCCAGCTGGCGAGGGGTCGGACGGCCCCCGTCCAGGACACCGCCGGGAGCTTGCGAGCGGTGGGGCGGGCGGGTCCTTTTCTGGGGGTCCTTGCAGCTACTCCAGGGTGATCGAGGCGTCCGGCGACACCTTGGTGTCGAGCCGACCCCGCAGGACGTAGCTCCCCGGGGCAGGCGCCGCCCGCGGCGCGGTGCACGTCGGCTCGCTCGTCAGCCCGCCCCACACCAGCGGCAGGGCCACCACCTCACCTGGCGCCAGGGTCCGCAGGTCGCTGCTGGACTCCGGGAAGCAGTCGTTGCTGCCCCACACCCGGTTGCCCGCCCCGTCGAACATGACGATCTCCTGCAGCCCCTTGTCCAGGGGCCGCACGCACGGGACGGCGGAGACGTTGACGACCGCCAGCTCGAAGGTCGGCTTGCTGCCGACGGCGGCACTGCCCGGGGCCCGCACCTCGAGGCCGATCATCTCGTCGGTGCAGGGGCCCCCCGGTGCGGGTGCGGGTGCGGGTGCGGGGGCGGTTGCCTCGGGGCCGGTGGCGGCCGGGATCCGGGGCGGTTCCGGCGTCGCGACCGCGCTGGGCGAGGGAACCACCCGGGCCAGCGCCGGCACGGGCACCGGCCCGGACGAGCTGGACGCCGCCGCGTCGTCGCCGTCACCGCCGCCCAGCAGCGCGAACCCCAGCCAGACCCCGCCCCCGAGGATCGCCGAGAGCACGGCCAGCACCACCAGCCGCCGCCGCCAGTAGACGCGGGCGGGCAGATCGCCGACCGGGTGCAACACGCCCGGAACGGTAGTGCGCGGCGCAGGAGTCGGCCGGGTCGGCACGCCGCTCCCCCGGGACGGCACACTGGTGCCCCGTGACCAGCACCGCGACCGTGGGCCCGGACGCCGGCGAAACGATCGTCGACTGGTACGAGACGGCGGCCCGCGACCTGCCCTGGCGCCGCCCCGGCGTCGACGCCTGGGCGGTGCTGGTCAGCGAGGTCATGCTCCAGCAGACACCGGTCGCCCGCGTGGAACCGGTCTGGCGGGAGTGGATGGCGCGCTGGCCGACTCCGGGCGCGCTGGCCACGGTTCCGCCGGCCGACGTCATCCGGGCCTGGGGCAAGCTCGGCTATCCGCGGCGCGCCCTGCGGCTGCGCGAGGCGGCGGTCGCCGTGGTGGAGCGGCACGGAGGGGTCGTTCCGGCGGACGTGAGCGCCCTGGAGGCCCTGCCGGGCGTCGGGACGTACACCGCCCGCGCGGTGGCCTGCTTCGGCTACGGGCAGCCCCAGCCCGTGGTCGACACGAACGTGCGGCGGGTGGTGGCCAGGCTGGTGCACGGTCGCGCGGAGGCCGGGAACGCCCGCGCCGCCGATCTGGCCGACATCGCGGCCCTGACGCCCCCGGATGCGCGACGCGCGACCCGCTTCTCGGTGGCGGCGATGGAGCTCGGGGCGCTCGTCTGCGTCGCGGGGACGCCGCGGTGCGGAGCGTGCCCGGTCCGCGACCGGTGCGCGTGGCGACTGGCCGGCTGCCCACCGCACGACGGGCCGCCGCGGCGGGTGCAGAAGTTCGCCGGCACCGACCGCCAGGTGCGCGGCCGGCTGCTCGACGTCCTCCGCGAGGCCCACGAGCCGGTGGACGCCGCGGCGCTGGAGGCCGCCTGGGAGGACGCCGTCCAGCGCGGTCGCTGCCTGGACTCGCTGCTCGCCGACGGCCTGGTGGAGCAGACCGACGACGGCAGGTTCACGCTGCCCACCTGAGGGCGAGATCTGCGCGCTCACCCTCACGAGTGGCCTGATGGGGGCGACTGTGCAGGTCATGTCACGGGGACGACGAAGGGGCCGCCTCCCAGATGGGAGACGGCCCCTGTCGTGGCCCCGTTCGGAGGCTCGCCCCGCGTGCGAGCGGTGAGGACGGGGTCCTCTCACTCGGCCTTGGCGGCGGGACCTTCCTCGTCGCCACCGGACAGCGCGACCGGCGGGGTGTCGGGCAGGTCGATCGGCTTGGCCTCGCCGCGGAAGGTGAACTTCGCGTCGGCGCCCTCGCCCTCGACGTCCACCACGATGATCTGACCCGCGGTCAGCTCGCCGTAGAGGATCTTCTCCGACAGCGCGTCCTCGATCTCGCGCTGGATGGTCCGGCGCAGCGGCCGGGCACCCAGCACCGGGTCGAAGCCGCGGTGCGCCAGCAGCTTCTTCGCCGCCGGGGTGATCTCCAGAGCCATGTCCTTGTTCGCCAGCTGGGTCTCCACGCGGGCGACCATGAGGTCGACGATCTCGATGATCTCGTCCTCGGTCAGCTGGTGGAACACGACGATGTCGTCGATGCGGTTGAGGAACTCCGGCCGGAAGTGCTGCTTGAGCTCCTCGTTGACCTTCTGCTTCATCCGCTCGTAGTTGCTCTGGGTGTCATTCCCGACCTGGAATCCGAGGCCGACGGCCTTCGAGATGTCCCGGGTACCGAGGTTGGTCGTGAGGATCAGGATCGTGTTCTTGAAGTCCACGATCCGGCCCTGACCGTCGGTGAGCCGACCGTCCTCGAGAACCTGCAGCAGCGTGTTGAACACGTCCGCGTGCGCCTTCTCGATCTCGTCGAAGAGGACCACCGAGAACGGCTTGCGCCGCACCTTCTCGGTCAGCTGGCCACCCTCGTCGTAACCGACGTAACCGGGAGGGGCACCGACGAGCCGCGACACGGTGAACCGGTCGTGGAACTCACCCATGTCGATCTGGATGAGCGCGTCGTCCTCACCGAACAGGAACTGCGCGAGAGCCTTCGCCAGCTCGGTCTTACCGACACCCGAGGGTCCGGCGAAGATGAACGAACCACCCGGACGGCGCGGGTCCTTGAGGCCCGCCCGCGTGCGCCGGATCGCCTGGCTGACGCTCTTGATGGCCTCTTCCTGGCCGATGATCCGCTTGTGGAGCTCGTCCTCCATGCGGAGCAGACGGGTGGTCTCCTCCTCGGTGAGCTTGAAGACGGGGATGCCGGTCCAGTTGGCCAGCACCTCGGCGATCTGCTCGTCGTCGACCTCGGCGACGACGTCCATGTCGCCGGCCTTCCACTGCTTCTCGCGCTCGGCCTTCTCCGCGAGCAGCGTCTTCTCCTTGTCGCGGAGCGACGCGGCCTTCTCGAAGTCCTGCGCGTCGATCGCCGACTCCTTCTCCCGGCGGATGCCGGCGATCCGGTCGTCGAACTCGCGCAGGTCCGGCGGAGCGGTCATCCGCTTGATCCGCATCCGGGCACCGGCCTCGTCGATCAGGTCGATCGCCTTGTCCGGCAGGAAGCGGTCGGAGATGTACCGGTCGGCCAGCGTCGCCGCGGCCACCAGGGCCGCGTCGGTGATGCTGATCCGGTGGTGCGCCTCGTAGCGGTCGCGCAGGCCCTTGAGGATCTCGATCGTGTGCTGCAGCGTCGGCTCGCCCACCTGGATGGGCTGGAAACGGCGCTCGAGAGCGGCGTCCTTCTCCAGGTGCTTGCGGTACTCGTCGAGCGTGGTGGCGCCGATGGTCTGCAGCTCGCCGCGGGCCAGCATCGGCTTGAGGATGCTGGCGGCGTCGATCGCGCCCTCGGCGGCACCGGCACCGACGAGGGTGTGGATCTCGTCGATGAACAGGATGATGTCGCCGCGGGTGCGGATCTCCTTGAGGACCTTCTTCAGCCGCTCCTCGAAGTCACCGCGGTAGCGGGAACCGGCGACCAGGGCGCCCAGGTCGAGGGTGTAGAGCTGCTTGTCCTTCAGCGTCTCGGGCACCTCGCCCTTGACGATCGCCTGGGCCAGGCCCTCGACGACGGCGGTCTTGCCGACGCCGGGCTCGCCGATGAGGACGGGGTTGTTCTTGGTCCGCCGCGACAGGACCTGCATGACCCGCTCGATCTCCTTGGCCCGCCCGATGACCGGGTCGAGCTTGGAGTCGCGCGCGGCCTGGGTCAGGTTGCGGCCGAACTGGTCGAGCACCAGCGAGGTCGACGGCGTGCCCTCGGCCGGGCCGCCGGCCGCGGCCGGCTCCTTGCCCTGGTAGCCCGACAGCAGCTGGATGACCTGCTGGCGGACGCGGTTGAGGTCGGCGCCGAGCTTCACCAGGACCTGGGCGGCGACGCCCTCGCCCTCGCGGATCAGGCCGAGCAGGATGTGCTCGGTGCCGATGTAGTTGTGGCCGAGCTGCAGCGCCTCGCGCAGCGACAGCTCCAGCACCTTCTTCGCCCGCGGGGTGAAGGGGATGTGACCGGACGGGGCCTGCTGACCCTGTCCGATGATCTCCTCCACCTGTTGGCGGACGCCCTCCAGCGAGATGCCGAGGGACTCGAGCGCCTTGGCAGCGACGCCCTCACCCTCGTGGATCAGGCCCAGGAGGATGTGCTCGGTGCCGATGTAGTTGTGGTTGAGCATCCGGGCCTCTTCCTGGGCCAGGACAACAACGCGGCGGGCTCGGTCGGTGAACCGTTCGAACATCTGCTGCTTCTCCTTCGACCGGCTGGTCCGGCACTGTCCCTCCCCCGTCGTGGGAAGGAGCACCCGACATCCGTCGGCGCTGGGGGCACCGGTCATTCCACTGTAGTCGCGGACCACGCCGCCCTGTCGGTGCTCGACGCGGGCGGTGGGTGGCTGTCCGGTCCAACCGATGGTGACCGATGCCTGTTCCGGCCCGGTTACGCCGTCAGCGGACGCCCGCACCCCGCGAGCCGGTTCCCCTCCGCTCAGTCTGCGCGGCCGCGGGGAGCAACGGGCACCGCGGCGTCACGCCCGGGACGACGCCGGCCCGGCTCCCCGTGGGGGGGAACCGGGCCGGCCGGCGCGCGCACGCGCGCGGATGTCACAGCAGAAGGACCTCGTCCCCCTCGACCCTCGCAGGCTCGGGCCGAGGCTCCGGACGAGGCCTCAGTGGGCGGCCTCGTAGGCGTCGACGACGCTGGCCGGGATGCGGCCGCGATCGCTGACGGCGTGACCGTTCTTGCGGGCCCATTCCCGGATGGCGCCGGCCTGCTCGCGGTCCATGCGGCCGCCGGTGCCACGGCTGCGGCCGCCGCCACCGGACGCGCGGGTGCCGCGGCCCACCTTGCGGGCGGCCGAGACGTAACGGGAGAAGAGGTCGCGCATCTCCTTGGCGTTCTTCTCCGCGAGGTCGATCTCGTACGAGGTGCCGTCGAGGGAAAAGCTCACCGTCTCGTCGGCCGAGAGGTTCTCGTCGAGATCGTCGCTCAGGATGACCTGAACCTTCCGCGCCATTATGTTCCTCACCCTTGTCGCAGCGGCCCTGGAGCCGAACGGAATTGCCGCACCGGAAGCGCGGCGATGCCATTACATCACAGTCCGGCGCCATTTAGTGCACCTACTGCGGTTCCTGCTCGGAAGTGGGAAACGGCCCGACTCCGTATCCCCGCGCAGCTAGTGCGAGGAAATGGGCCGGACCAGGGGGAACAGGATCGTCTCGCGGATTCCCAGTCCGGTGAGCGTCATCATCAACCGGTCCATCCCCATACCCATGCCCCCGGTCGGCGGCATGCCGTACTCCAGGGCCTCGAGGAAGTCCTCGTCCAGCACCATGGCCTCGGGATCGCCGGCCGCGGCCAGCGCCGCCTGGGCGGTGAACCGCTCCCGCTGGGCGACCGGGTCCACCAGCTCGGAGTAGGCGGTCGCCCGCTCGATGCCGCCGATGTAGAGGTCCCACTTCTCGGCGAGCCCGGGCTCGGACCGGTGCGCCCTGGTCAGCGGCGACGTGTCCAGCGGGTAGTCGATGACGAACGTCGGCGCCTGCAGGGTGTGCTGCACCAGCGCCTCGAACAGCTCCTCGACGACCTTGCCGGGCAGCCACGCCGGATCGATCCCCACGTCGTGCCGCTCCGCGATGGCGCGCAGCTTCTCCACCGGGGTCTCGGGGCCGATCGGCTCGCCGACCGCCTCGGAGACGACCGAGTACAGCCGCACCTGCGGCCAGTCCCCCGACAGGTCGACCTCCGTGCCGTCGTGATGGCGGGCCACGTGGTCACCGAAGAGCGCCGCGCAGCATTCCTGGATCAGTTCTCTGGTGAGCGTCGCCATGACCTGGTAGTCGGCGTAGGCCTGATACGTCTCCAGCATCGCGAACTCCGGCGAGTGCGAGCTGTCGGCCCCCTCGTTGCGGAAGTTGCGATTGATCTCGAACACCCGGTCCAGCCCACCGACGATGCACCGCTTGAGGAACAGCTCCGGGGCGATGCGCAGGTACAGGTCGAGGTCGAACGCATTCATGTGGGTGCGGAACGGCCGGGCGGCGGCACCCCCGTGCACCGTCTGCAGCATCGGGGTTTCCACCTCCAGGAACCCGCGGGCGGTGAGCCCGGCGCGGAGGGTGGACATCACCGTGGCGCGCTGGCGCACCGTCCGCCGGGCCTCGTCGCGGACGATGAGGTCCACGTAGCGACGGCGGACCCGCAGCTCCTCGCTCATCGGCTTGTGCGCCACCGGGAGCGGGCGCAGCGCCTTGGCCGTCAGCTGCCACGAGTCGGCGAAGACCGAGAGCTCACCGCGGCGCGACGTCCCGACCTCGCCGGTGACCAGCACGTGGTCGCCGAGGTCGATGTCGGCCTTCCAGGCGGCGAGCGACTCCTCGCCCACGCGGTCGCGGGAGAGCATGACCTGCAGTTCGGCGTCGCCCTCGCGCAGGGTGGCGAAGCAGAGCTTGCCGGTGTTGCGGAAGAAGATGACCCGCCCGGTGACGCCGACGGTGTCCCCGGTCATCGTGTCCGGCGGCAGGTCGGGGTGCGCGGCCCGGACGGCGGCCAGGGTGGTCGTGCGCGCGACGGCCACCGGGTAGGGGTCGACGCCGCTCTGGCGCAGGCGGTCGAGCTTGGCGCGGCGGACCCGCATCTGCTCGGGGAGCTCGTCGATCCCGCCGTCATCCCCGTTGCCGGAGCCGCTGCCCGGGCCGTTCGGTCCTTCGGTCACGGATGACGAGACTACGGGGAGGCCGGAGCCCGGTCGGGCGGGGAGATCACCTGGCCTGGTGTCGCTGGAAGGCCAGCCGAAGGCCGTGGACGGTGAGGTCGGGCTCCCGCTCGCCGATGGAACGGCAGCTGTCGACGACGAGCGGGGCCAGACCCCCGGTGGCGACGACGACCGGCGCCGAGCCGAACTGGGCGACGATCTCCGCCGCGATGCGGGCGACCAGCCCGTCCACCAGCCCGGCGAAGCCCAGGACCAGGCCCGACTGCAGCGCGGCCACGGTGTTCTTGCCGATGGCCTGGGGCGGCACGGTCAGCTCCACCGAGCGGAGCTGCGCCGCGCGGGTGGCCAGCGCGTCCAGGCTGACCTCCACGCCGGGTGCCAGGGCACCGCCGAGGAACTGCCCCTCGGGTCCGATGGCGTCGACGTTGGTGGAGGTGCCGAAGTCCACGACGATCACCGGCCGGCCGCGCCCGTCGGGCCAGCGGCCGAACAGCTCGTGCGCCGCCAGCGCGGTGACCACGCGGTCCGAGCCGACCTCGCGCGGGTTGTCCACGTGCAGGGGGACCCCGGTCCGCACGCCGGGCCCGATGAGCACCACCGGCACCTCGAGGGCGTCCAGGAGCTGGCGCAGCGACGGGAGGAGGGCCGGCACGGTCGAGCAGGCGGCCACCCCGGTGATCTCGGTGTCGCACAGCAGCCCGCGCCAGAGCATCCGGAGCTCGTCCGCGGTGGCCCGGGGCTCCGTGGTCACCCGCCAGCAGCCGACGCGCCGCTCGCCGTCGAAGGTGGCGAGGACGGTCTGGCTGTTGCCGATGTCGACGGTCAGCAGCACGTCAGGCCGCCGTCGCGCGCAGGGCCACAGTGGCCACTCCGGCCCTGGAGGGAGTCCCGGTCACCGTTCGACGACGTCGCCGCGCACCTGACCCTGCACGCCCGGCGACGGCGCCGCCGGGTCGCCGCCCAGCTCGACGATGCGGTTGGCGCCGTCGACGTGGACCACGCGGGGGATGTAGCTCTTGGCCTCGGTCTCGTCCATGACGCCGTAGCTGATCAGGATGACGAGGTCGTCCGGATGGACCAGGTGGGCGGCCGCGCCGTTGATGCCGATGACCCCGCTCCCCCGCTCACCGGGGATGACGTAGGTCTCGAGCCGGGCACCGTTGGTGACGTCGACGATCGCCACCTGCTCGCCGGGGATCAGGTCGGCGGCGTCGAGGAGGTCCTCGTCGACCGTCACCGACCCCACGTAGTGCAGGTCGGCCTGGGTCACCGTCGCACGGTGGATCTTGGACTTGAGCATCGTGCGCATCATCGGGTGTCTCCCAGCTGGACGGCGGTGTTGTCGAGGAGTCGGGTCGTGCCGGCGCGAACGGCGACCAGCAGGCGGGCCGGGCCGGCCGCGGGTGCCGGGCCCAGCTCGGTATCGGTGAGCTCCAGGTAGTCCTGGAGCAGCGCGGGTTCGGTGTCGAGGACCGCGCGCGCCGCGGCCAGGACCGCTTCGGCACCCTCGGGACCGGCGGCGGACCCGGCACGCAGCGCCGCCGAGATCGTGCGGGCGGCCGAGCGCTGCTCCGGGGCCAGGTACCGATTGCGGCTGGACAGTGCCAGGCCGTCGTCCTCGCGCACCGTCGGGACGCCGACCACCTCGACCCCGAGGGCGAGCTCCCGGGCCATGGCGCGGATGAGGGTCAGCTGCTGGTAGTCCTTCTCGCCGAAGACGGCGACGTCGGGGCGCACCAGGCCGAAGAGCTTGGCGACCACGGTGAGCACGCCGGCGAAGTGCCCCGGGCGGACGGCACCCTCGAGCACCGACCCGAGCGGTCCGGGGTCGACGGTCACGCCGACCGCACCTGGCGGGTAGACCTCGTCCACCGGCGGGTGGAACACCACGTCGGCCCCCTCCTCGGCGAGGGTCGCGAGGTCGGCGTCCCAGGTGCGGGGGTAGCGGTCGAAGTCCTCGCCGGGACCGAACTGGGTCGGGTTGACGAACACCGAGACGACGACGGTGGCCGCGCTCTCGCGGGCCGCGCGCACCAGGGCGCGGTGACCCTCGTGCAGCGCACCCATGGTCGGGACCAGCGCAACCGGGCCGGGGAGCTCGGCGCGCAGGCGGTGCAGGTCGGCGACGGTCTCGGCGACGAGTGGGCCGGCCGTGGCGCGGGAGGCCGGCGACCGGCTGATTGCCCGTGAAGGGACCACCTTCAGCCCTCCGCCCGCTCGCTCGCGAGGGAACCCGGGACGTGGCCGTCGAGCAGGTCGAGCAGCGGGGCGCCCTCGTGGGGCTTGAGCCGGCCGGCGGCCAGCGCCCGCTCGGTGGTGCGCTGGGCCATGGCGACGTAGGCGGGGACCGACGCCGGCGCGCGGTCGGCGAGGGTGGCAAGGTGCTCGCCGACGGTGCCGACGTCGCCCCGGCTGACCGGCCCGGTGAGGCCCCGGTCGCCCCGGCGCAGACCGTTGTCGAGGGCCGCGGTGAGCAGCGGCGCGAGGACGCGGGCGGGCTCCCCCACCCCCGCCGTCCGCAGGAGGTCGGCGGCCTCCGCCACCAGGGTGACGAGGTGGTTCGCACCGGTGACCAGGGCCGCGTGGTAGAGCCGCCGGTCCTCCTCCGCCACGAAGAAGGGCTCGCCGCCCATCTCGAGGACCAGCGTCTCGGCGACGGCACGGTGGCTCACGCGGCTGGTCACGCCGAACGGCGTACCGGCGAGGCGGTCGGCGTCCTCGGGGGCGCCGGAGAAGGTCATGGCCGGGTGCAGGGCCAGCGGCAGGACCCCGGCCCGCTCGGCGGGCGCGAGGACGGCCAGACCGTGCGCGCCGGAGGTGTGGAAGGCGAGCTGGCCGGCCCGCCAGGCGCCCGTCTCGGCCAGGCCGGCGACGAGCCCGGCCAGGGTGTCGTCCGGGACTGCCAGCACCACGAGGTCGGAGGCCGCCACCACCTCGTCGGCGGGCACGAGCGGAACTCCGGGTAGCAGGCGTGCGGCGCGCTCGGCGGAGGCTGCGGAGAGGCCGGAGGCGGCGACGACGTCGTGACCGGCGGCGGAGAGCGCGGCGCCCAGGACGGCGCCGACGCGGCCGGCGCCGATGATCCCCACGCGCAGCCGCGCCGGGGCGTCGGACGCCGCGGGACTGGGGGGGGCGGGGTACGGCACAGCGCGGACTGTCCTGCGGGATGCAGGCATCGGTGCACCTCTCGTTCCAGTCCCTGTCGGGTACCGGACTCGGGTTCGCGGCCCACGCCGTCGTGGGCCATCGGGGCCGTGCGGGTCGTGCGGGTGGTGCGGTCCTGCCTGGCGCCGCTCCGCTGCAACCGGATGTGTCGCGCGGGTTGATCGCCGATGGCGAGTGTGTGACCGGTTCCGGCCGACCGCAACGCCTGGGCGCTGTGTCCTGTCTCACCCGGGCCCCGGGGTACTGCGAGGGCCGGGAGCGCGGCGGCCCTAGCGTGTGCCACGGCAGCGCAGCGATCGACGGGAGCACGAGCGTGGGCACGATGGACGGACGGACCGCCCTGGTCACCGGGGCCAGCCGGGGTATCGGGCTGGCGATCTCGCAGAGCCTGGTCGACCGTGGAGCGCGCGTGGTGGTCACGGCGCGCAAGCCCGAGGCGCTCGCCGAGGCGGTCGAGACGCTCGGCGGCCCGGACGTCGCCGTGGCGGTCCCCGGCCATGCCGGCGACGCCGCGCACCGGGCGGAGGCGGTCCGCACGGCTCTCGACACGTTCGGCAGCCTCGACATGCTCGTGGGCAACGTCGGCGTCAATCCCGTCTACGGGCCGATGACCGATCTCGACCTCGACGCCTTCCGCAAGATCCTCGACACCAACGTGGTCTCCTCGCTCGGGCTGGTGCAGGAGGCGTGGAAGGCCTGGATGGCCGAGCACGGGGGATCGGTCCTCTTCGTGGCCTCGGTGGCGGGCCTGCGGTCGTCGGAGAACATCGGCGCCTACGGCGTCAGCAAGGCCGCGATCATCAACCTGACCACGCAGCTGGCCGTCGAGCTGGGCCCGACGGTGCGGGTGAACGCGGTGGCCCCGGCCGTGGTCAAGACCCGCTTCGCCGGCGCCCTGTACGAGGGCCGGGAGGCCGAGGTGGCCGCCGAGTACCCGGCCGGCCGGCTGGGGCGGCCCGAGGACGTCGGCGAGGCCGCGGCCTACCTGCTGGGGGACGGCGCAGGCTGGGTCACCGGTCAGACGCTGGTGCTCGACGGCGGGCGGCTCTCCCGGGGGCGGTGAGCCTCAGTTCCGCCGAGCACGCGCGCGAGGACGTCGTCGGGCTCGTCCTCGTCCCGGTAGCGCCGGCGCCGGCGACCACCGGCGGTCTGGCTGGCGCCGTTCTCGGCGAGGATGTCGGCCAGTCGCTTCTCCTGCCCCGGGGCGATCTGCTCCTGGCTCGGGGGCACGGGCCGGTCCTCGCGGACGGCGACGCGGTAGCCGCCGCGGTCGTCGACCCGGATGGGCGGGTGCGGCGGAACCGCGGGCCGCTGGGTGGTCGGCGCCGCGGCCGGGTCCACGGGCGATTCGTCGCCGCGGCGGCGCCGCGGCGGCACCTCGGGCCGGGGCGGGGTGGGTCCCGCGTCGATCAGCGAGCGCGCGGCCAGCCACTCCAAGGCCGAGGGCAGGGGCTCGGGGGTCACGGGCGGCACCCCCGGGGCGGCCTGGGCGGGGCCGGCCGTCGTCCGCGGGTGCGGACTCGGCCGCGGCCCCCCCGCCGGGGGCGCCATGGGGAAACCGGCCGTCGGCGGCACCGGCTCGGGCGCACCGGCACCGTCGTGCCGGTCGGCAGTGCCGGCCCGTTCCGTCGCCGACCAGAGCGGGGTGTCGTCGTCGCGGAGGTCCTGCGACGACCACCGGTCCACGTCCGGGGACGGCGAGCCGGCCGGAGCGGCAGCGGCGGGCAGGGGGAACGCCGAGGTCGGGCTCGGCGGCTCCCACGGCGGCGTCGGCCGGCTCTCCCACGAGGCGGTGGCGGGCGGCTCCTCCGCCGGGACGGCGGGCGGCTCCCACGGCGGCGTCGGGCGGCTCTCCCACGAGGCGGTCGCGGGTGTCTCCCACGGCCGCGGGCCGCTGGGCTCGGACTCCCGGCTCGGGCGCCGGGCCGGCGCGGGGGCCGGCGGCACCGGCGGGCGGGCGGGAGCGCGCTCGACGCGCACCTGGTCGAAGTGCCGGGTCCCGGACGGCTCGTCGAGGCGCACGGCCGGCCAGCCACCGGTCAGCTCCCGCGGGGGCACGTCGTCGGTCCACCCCGCCGCGGCGTGCAGCGCCCGGCCGGGGGCATCGCCGAGCTCGGCCGAGAGCCGGCCGGCCTGGGTGCGCATGACGATGCGCTCGATCAGCATCTCGCTGGACAGCTGCTCGGTCAGCTCGGCCTTCAGCCGGCCCAGGTCGGCGCGCAGCTCGGCGATCTGGCCGAGCTCCTGGCGCAGCGCGGGCAGCGCCGCGACGTCGTCCCGGAGCGCGGCGACCCGCGCCACCTCGTCACGGAGACCCGCCAGCGCGGCGATGTCGGTGCGCAGCCCGGTCAGGCCTGCGACCTCGGTGCGCAGCTCGGTGAGGCCGGCGAGCTCGTCGCGCAGGGCGTCGAGCTCGGCGCGCATCGACGCCTCGGCCTCGCGGCGCAGCTCGGTCTCCAGCTCCAGCTCGTACTCCCGCCGGGCGGCGACCTCTCGGTCGAGCTCGTACTCGTAGGCCCGGCGGATCTCCGCCTCCCGGGCCCGGGCGGCCATCCGGTCGCCGGACCGCGTCGCCGCGGCGACCGTGGCGAGAACGAACGCCCAGGCCACGGCGACCACCGCCAGGCGCAGGAACTGGGGGTCGTCGGTGAGGAACACCGCGAGGGTCGCCGCCACGGCGAGCGCGAAGCCGCCCACCTGCAGGAGGGTCCGGCGATCGGCGGCGCCGCTGCGCGGAGCGACGTCGTCCTCGCGCAGTGCCATGACTCCAGCGTAGCGGCGGAACGGGCGGCGCTCCGGACAGAAACGGCGTCGTGACATAGCTGTCGCCGGCGCCGGCTGCCACAGTGGCCCGGTGACCCTGACGCTGCTCGGCTGGCGCCGCTCGGTGGCCGCTCTCTACGCCGCCGCGCGGGCCGCCGGCGACCCCGAGGCGGGATGGCGGACCTGGCGGGACGGCCGCGACGAGCTGTTCGCCGGCCATCCGGACTCACCCCTGGACGAGGCGGCGCGGGCCGCCTTCCGGGGACTCCCCTACGCCCCGTACGACCCCGCCCGCCGGTTCGAGGCGGTGCTGCACCCCGCCGGGCCGCTCCGGCTGCAGATCCCCACCGCGGCCGACGGGACCGTGGTTCTCGACCGCATCGGCACGGTGGCCCTGCCTGACGTCGGCCGCCTCGACGTCTGGTGGCTGGGTGGCTACGGCGGCGGCGTCTTCCTCCCGCTGCGCGACGGCACCGCCGGCCGGACCACCTACGGCGGCGGCCGCTACCTCCTCGACACGGTCAAGGGTGCCGACCTCGGCGGGGACGACACCCGGCTGGTGGTCGACCTGAACTTCGCGTACCACCCGTCGTGCACCTACGACCCGCGCTGGTCCTGTCCCCTGGCGCCCGAGGGCAACCAGGTGGCGGCCCCGGTGGTCGCCGGGGAGCAGCTGCCCTCCGGCGGCTGGTACTGACAACCCGTCGGCTGGGGTCAGGGCCCGTCCCCCCAGGCCCCGTCCCGCGCCGAGCGGGCGTGGCGTGGCCCGGTGACGTGCTGGAACGGTCACCCTTCAGGGGCCCGCGCCGAGCGTGCGAGGCGGCAAGGACCCCGTGCCCCTCACCCCTCGCAGGCTCGGGGTGAGCCTCCGGACGCGGCCTACTGCCGGGCGAGGGCGCCGTCGGAGCTGAACACCAGGCCGAGCGAGACCTCGCCCTGCTGGATGGCGGCCTTGGTCAGCGGGCCGCCGGCGTCCAGCTCCCGGAAGTCGGCGAACTCGAGGCCGTAGGTCTCCTCGAGGCCGGGCTGGCAGAAGGGCCGCTCCGGGCACTCCCCCGGCCCCCCGAGCACCAGCGAGCCGTCGTCGCACGCCTCGGCCAGCTCCGAGAGGGTGCTCACGCCCAGCTCGTCGGCGAAGGCCTCGGTGACGGCGAAGGCGTTCTGGTCGGCGGCCTCGGCGGGCTCCCCGAACACCAGGCCGGCGGCCTCGGCCAGGGGGGCGAGGGCCTCCACCGTGGCGTCGACGTCCCCGGAGGCGACCTGGTTGTTCTCGTCGCCCTCGAGGAACTCGGTGACCGTCGACAGGTACTCGGGGAAGACCTGGATCTCGCCGCGCTCGAGCGCCGGCAGGTACAGCTCCCGGTTTCCGACCTCCTGCACGGTCGCGTCGAAGCCGGCGGCGGTGAGCACGTCGGCGTAGATGGTGGCCAGGACGGTCGACTCGGTGAAGTTCGCGCCGCCTACCACGACCGGCCCGCTGCCCTGCTCGAGGCCGGCGGTGTCGATGTTCTCCTCGACCCAGGCCGCCGCGACGTCCTGAGCGCTCTGCCGCTCGACGTCCACCGCGGCGTTCATCTCGACGAGCTCGTCGGTGGTGAGCTCCGCCGACACGGCGTTCAGCGCCGGCAGCAGCGCGGGGCTCGCCTGCGCGGCCACGGCGTTGACGGCCGGGATGATGTTGTCGGCGTTCTGCAGGCCCTTGTCGTCCTCCAGCACCACCAGCTGGTCACCGGCGACGGGGGCGCAGGCCTCACCCGACGCCGCGGCATCTCCTTCGCCGCCGCCCGTCCCGGACGAGCCCGACTCCCCGCAGGCGCTGGTCAGCACGACCGCCAGTGCCAGCGGAGCGATGATCGAGGTGCGTGCGCGCATGGTTGGACGCCCCGCCTTCTGTGTCCCGTGGCAGCCGGCTGCCACGCGTGTCTGGCGGGAGGATCCCCGCGGGCACCATGCAACCCGCACAACCGGTTGCCCGCAATGCACACGGTCACCCGTTGCCCTTCCGTTACCGCCTCCGGCGGGCTAGGAGGCAACCTCGGCCACGGACGGCTGCGGGTCCGTCGCGGAGCGTCCGCGTGCGGGCGGGAAGGGGAACCGCCGCGGTCCGGGCGTGACCACCCAGGACAGCGCGGCCAGCACCACCTCGGTGAGCATCGCGAGGACGGCGACGAGCAACGCGCCGGCGAGCATCACCCCGTACTCCTGCTGGGCGAAGGCGAGGGTGATGATGCGGCCGAGGCCGCCCCCGGCGACGAGCGCGGCCAGCGTGGCGGTCGCCACCACCTGCACGGCCGCCGTCCGGACGCCGGTCATCAGGAGCGGAGCGGCCAGCGGCAGTTCGGCACGGAGCATCACCTGCCGGCCGCTCATGCCCATCGCCCGAGCGGCCTCGACCACGTCGCGGTCGACGCTGCGGAAGCCGACGTAGGTGTTGGTGAGGACGGGCGGGACGGCGAACACGGCCAGGGCGATCGTCGTGGCGCGGGGTCCGAAACCGATCGGCGTGACCGCGAAGATCGTCAGCAGCGCGAGCGTCGGAACGGCTCGGGAGACGTTGGACAGCGCCACGGTGAAGCCCCCGCCACGGCCGGTGTGCCCGAGCAGCATGCCGACCGGCACGGCGACCACCACCGCGGCCAGCACCGCGAGCGCCGAGATCCGCAGGTGCTCCCCGAGCAGCTCGAGGATCCCGCCGCGGCGGGTCCAGTTGAACGGGTCGTTGAGGTAGACCAGCGCCTCCCGCAGCAGGTTCACGAGCGCACCTGCCGGGCCCAGGGGGTCAGCATCCGCTCCGCGCCGGCCAGGAGCAGGTCGGCCAGCAGGGCGAGGAGCACGCAGCCGACGGCCCCGGTGACGATCTCGGCGCGGTAGAAGTTCGAGTTGAAGCCGCCGACGATGAGCTGGCCCAGCCCTCCGTGACCGACGATGACGCCGACGGTGGTCAACGCCACGGTGGAGACGGTGGCGACCCGGAGCCCGGCCATGAAAGCGGGCAGCGCCAGGGGCAGCTCCACCTGCCAGAGCAACCGCCCGGGCCCGTAGCCCATGCCTCGGGCGGCCTCCCGCACGTCGGCCGGGACCGACCGCAACCCGGCGAGGAAGTTGCGGACCAGGATGACCAGCGAGTAGAGGACCAGGCCGATCAGCACGGTCGTCGCCGACAGCCCGGTGAACGGTGCGACGAAGGCGAACATCGCCAGCGACGGGATGGTGTAGATCAGCGTGGACAGGCCCAGGACCGGCCCGGCCAGCCAGCGGCTGCGCCGTGCCAGTAGCGCCAACGGCAGTGCGATCACGGCTCCGAGCAGCACGGCGGCGACCGTGAGCCTGACGTGCTCGCCGAGGTAGCCCAGAATGGGCTCCCAGTTCGACGTCACGTAGGAGGGGTCGAACCACGGGTTCGGCGCCGCATCGACCGCGAGCGCGTCACCGCTCGCCGCGCTCAGCACCGGGCGCCTCGCAGGAAGGCCACCTCGTGGACGCTACTGGCACTCCCCGGCTCCACGCAGCGCCCGCCCGTGCCGAGCGGATCCGGCTCGAGGGGGTGAGCAAGATATACCCCGGCGGCACGGTCGGCGTGGCGGAGCTCGACCTCACCTTCGCCGCCGGGGAGCTCACGGTGCTCGTGGGGCCCTCCGGCTGCGGCAAGACGACGACGATGAAGATGATCAACCGGATCATCGAGCCGACGACCGGCCGCATCCTGCTGGGGGACGAGGACGTCACCCGGGTGGATCCGGTGCAGCTGCGCCGGCGGATCGGCTACGTGATCCAGAACGTGGGGCTCTTCCCGCACCAGACCATCCGCGGCAACGTCGGCACGGTGCCCCGGCTCCTGGGCTGGGACAAGCGGCGCATCCGGGACCGGGTGGAGGAGCTGCTGGTCCTCGTCGGCCTGGACCCCGCGGTGCACGGGGACCGGTACCCCCACCAGCTCTCCGGCGGACAGCGGCAGCGGGCCGGCGTGGCCCGGGCGCTGGCGGCCGATCCCACCGTGCTGCTGATGGACGAGCCCTTCTCCGCCGTCGACCCCGTGGTCCGGGAGCGGCTCCAGAGCGAGTTCCTGCGGCTGCAGGCCACCGTCCGCAAGACGATCGTGTTCGTCACGCACGACATCGAGGAGGCCGTGCGGATCGGCGACCGCATCGCCGTCATGAGCCAGGGCGGGCACGTGGAGCAGTTCGCCACCCCCGCCGACCTCCTGGGCCGGCCGGCCAACGAATTCGTGGCCGACTTCGTCGGCGCCGATCGCGGCCTCAAGCGGCTGGCGGTCACCGGCATCGACGCCAGCGACCTGGAGCAGCCGCCGGTCGTGCGCGTCACCGACGGGCTGGCGGACGCCCGCGCCGCGCTGCAGCGGACCGGAGCCCGCTGGGCCGTGGTGCTCGACGACGCCGGCCGGCTGCACGGCTGGCTGTCCGCCGACCGGGCCTCCGGGGCGGGAACGGTGCGGACCGCGGCCCGGCGCATGGAGGCCTGGGTGCCCAAGGAGGCCTCCCTGAAGAACGCGTTCGCCACGATGCTCCAGCACGAGGCCGGCTGGGTCGCCGTGCTCGACGGGGACCGCTTCCTCGGCGTCCTCACCCCGGAGTCGCTGCACGCCGCCCTGCGCCGGTCGGTGGAGGGACGGGTGCCCGAGACCGCGGGCGCCGTGTGAGCCGCACCCCGGAGTCGATCATCGCCATGTGGCGGCCGCCGTCGGCGTGTCGACCAGCCACATGCCGATGATCGAACGGGGCTGCGTCAGGCGCTGACGCCCTCCGTGGGGTCGTGGTCCTGCGGCGGGACGCGGCACACCGACTCCAGCCAGAGCGCCGCCGCGACCAGCGCTCCGGAGGCGGCGATCCCGATCAGCGCCGTGACGGTGTCGCTCGCGGCAGCCTGGAGATGGCCGACGGCGGGCCCGACGTGCGCCAGGAGGCCCGCCCACACCCCGGCGAACACCGCACCCACGTACGCGCTGGCCTGGGCCAGGACGGCGAGCCGGGCGACGAGCATCGGCTCCACCGGCCGCACCGGGACGTCCTGCGCCGGCGTCGAGGGCGTCGCGGCCCGGGAGCGGGCCTCGCGCAGCGCGGCCAGGCGGGCCCGCAGCGTCCGGGCACCCAAGGCCTCGGCCACGGCGAGGACCCCCAGCGGGGCGGGCAGCCACCAGTCCAGCGGAGGGAGCTGCCCGTACAGCGCCCGTACGAGCAGCCACGAGGCCACCGCGAGGCCGACGGCAAGCACGGCGAGGTCACGACGCGGGACGGGTCTCAATGCAGGTGGTCCCATCGCACGACGGCGGCGACGTCGTCCGGCGGCAGCGCGGCCACGAGGTCGGCCACCCGGCCGTGCCCGGGAAGCACCGCGCCGGGATCCAGGGTCAGCCACGGCACCAGGACGAAGGCGCGTTCGTGGGCGCGCGGGTGCGGCAGCGTCAGCTGCGGGTCGTCGGAGAGGACCGGGGTGCCGTCGTCCTCGGTGACGACGATGACGTCGACGTCGAGGGTGCGTGGCCCGAAGCGGACCTCGCGGGTGCGCCCGGCAGCCTGCTCCAGCTCCGCGGCCCGCGCCAGCCAGCCGCGGGCGTCCCGCGGGCCCCGGACCACCACGACCGCGTTCAGGTACGGCGGCTGCTCGACCGGTCCCCAGGGCGGGGTCTCGTACAGGGTGGAGCGGGCCACGAGGCCGTCGTCCTTCAGAGCGGTGATCGCCGCCCGCAGGGCCCCGGCCCGGTCCCCCAGGTTGGCGCCCAGCGACAGGACCGCACGCGTCACGAGCGCTGCCGCCGGATGGTGACGGTGACGTCGTCGAACGGCACCCCGAGCTCGGCCTGCGGCTTGTGCACGGTGATCTCGACCGCATCGACCAGCGGGTGGGCCAGGCACACGTCGGCCAGGCGCTGGGCGAGCGCCTCGAGCAGGTTCACCGGCTCCCCCGCCAGCACGCGGTACAGCGTCCGGGCGAGATCGGCGTAGTCGACCGTCCGCTCCAGGTCGTCGCCCGCGGCCGCCGCGCTGGTGTCGAGCTCCAGGACGGCGTCGCAGCGGAACTCCTGGCCCCGGTCCCGCTCGAAGGCGTAGACGCCGTGGTGCCCCTGGGCCCGCAGGCCCCGGATGGCGATGCGGTCGCGCGCGGGGTCAGCCACGGCCGGTCCCTCGCGCCGCTCGCACGGCCTCGACGGTGCGGACGGCGTCGACCGAGGCGGCCGCGTCGTGCACGCGGACGCCCCAGACGCCCGCCTCGGCGGCCATCACCGTGGTCGCCAGCGTCGCGTCGTCGCGCCCCTCGGCCGGCCGCGGCTCGCCGTCGGCGCCGGCGAGCAGCCGCCCCAGGAACGACTTGCGCGACGCGCCGACCAGCACCGGCAGGCCGATCGCGACCATCCGGTCGATCCCGGCCAGCAGCGCCCAGTTGTGCTCGGCACGCTTGGCGAAGCCGAGACCCGGGTCGAGCACGAGCTGCTCGGGAGCGACGCCGGCGGCGACGACGTCCTCCACGCGGGCGGTGAGCTCGGCGCAGACCTCGGTGACCACGTCGCCGTACCGGGCGGCGGCGTACATCTCCCGGCTGTGGCCACGCCAGTGCATGAGCACCCACGGGATGCCCGTCTCGGCCACCAGATCGGCCATGTTCTTGTCGGCCAGGCCCCCGCTGACGTCGTTCACCAGCGCCGCCCCGGCGGCGATGGCGGCCTCGGCCACCTCCGCCCGGGTCGTGTCCACGCTGGTCCGGACGCCGGCGGCGGCCAGCTCACGGATGACCGGCACCACCCGCCGGCACTCCTCCTCGGCGTCGACCCGGTCGGCGCCGGGGCGGGTCGACTCGCCACCCACGTCGACGTAGTCCGCGCCCGCCGCGTGCATCCGCAGTCCGTGCGCGACGGCGGTGTCCACGTCGGCGAAGCAGCCACCGTCGGAGAAGGAGTCCGGGGTGACGTTGAGGACGCCCATGACGACGCACCGGTCGGGGCGCGGCAGCTCCAGCGGGCCGGCGCTCACCGGCCCAGCACCAGGCTCATCGCCTCGCTCCGCGTCGCCGGGTTGTCGCGGAAGATGCCCCGGACCGCGGAGGTGACCGTCGTCGAGCCGGGCTTGCGGATGCCGCGCATCGCCATGCACAGGTGCTCGGCCTCGATGATCACGAGCACGCCGCGGGGTTTCAGCACGTCGTTGAGCGCGTCGGCGATCTGGCTGGTCATCCGCTCCTGCACCTGCGGGCGGCGGGCGTAGACCTCGACGAGGCGGGCGAGCTTGGACAGCCCGGTGACGCGGCCGTCCTCACCGGGGATGTAGCCGATGTGCGCCGCTCCGTGGAAGGGCACGAGGTGGTGCTCGCAGGTCGAGTACATCGGGATGTCCTTGACCAGCACCAGCTCGTCGTGGTCCTCGTCGAAGGTGGTGGCGAGGACGTCGTAGGGGTCCTGCCCCAGCCCGGCGAAGGTCTCCGCGTAGGCGCGGGCCACCCGCTGCGGGGTGCCCTGCAGCCCCGGACGGTCGGGGTCCTCGCCCACCGCCAGCAGCAGCTCCCGGACCGCGGCGGCGGCGCGCGCCTCGTCCACCCGGGGGCGGTCGGACCGGCCGGCGTCCCCGAGGGTGAGGTCCTCCGGCTCCGCGGGGATCTCGCTCATCGCTGGACCGGCGCGCCGACGTCACCCACCGGCGTGGTGTCGTGGCCGCTCGCCGAGCCGCCGTTCTGCGCGGCCCGCTCGGCGGGGGTGAGCACCGGCGGCTGGTCCGACGGCGTCCGCTTGCCGAAGCCGTTGTAGGGCGCGAGCGAGGGCCGCTTGGTGACCGGCGCGCAGATGCGGGCCATGTCCTCCTTGGAGAGGGTCTCCTTCTCCATGAGCTCGAGGACCAGCTGGTCGAGGACCTGCCGGTACTCGACCAGGATTTCCCAGGCCTCGTCGTGGGCGGCCTCGATCAGCGCCCGGATCTCCGCGTCGATGTCGGCGGCGACGGCCTCGGAGTAGTCGGGACGCGAGCCCATGTCGCGACCCAGGAACGGCTCGGCGGGGTCGCTGCCGTACTTGACCGCGCCGAGCTTGGCGCTCATGCCGTACTGGGTGACCATCGCCCGGGCCATCGAGGTGGCCTTCTCGATGTCGTTGCCGGCGCCGGTGGTCGGCTCGTGGAAGACCAGCTCCTCGGCGGCCCGCCCGCCGAGGGCGTAGGCCAGGGTGTCGATCATCTCCGAGCGGGTCTGGGTGTACTTGTCCTCGGTCGGCAGGACGAGCGTGTGCCCCAACGAGCGGCCGCGCGGCAGAATCGTCACCTTGTGCACCGGGTCGAGGTTGGGCAGCGCGTGCGCCACGAGCGCGTGCCCGCCCTCGTGGTAGGCGGTGACCTTCTTCTCCTTGTCGCTCATCGCCCGCGTCTTGCGCTCGGGGCCGGCGATGACGCGGTCGATCGCCTCCTCGAGGGTCGGGTCGGTGATCAGCGAGCCGTTGTTCCGCGCGGTGAGCAGCGCCGCCTCGTTGAGCACGTTGGCGAGGTCGGCGCCGGTGAAGCCGGGGGTGCGGCGGGCGACGACCTCGAGGTCGACGTCCGGCGCGAGCGGCTTGCCCTTGGCGTGGACGGCGAGGATCTGCTTGCGGCCCTCGAGGTCTGGCCGGTCGACGGCGATCTGCCGGTCGAAGCGGCCGGGGCGCAGGAGCGCCGGGTCGAGGATGTCGGGACGGTTGGTGGCGGCGATCATGATCACGCCGCCCTTGACGTCGAAGCCGTCCATCTCGACGAGCATCTGGTTGAGCGTCTGCTCGCGCTCGTCGTGGCCGCCGCCCATGCCGGCGCCGCGGTGCCGGCCGACGGCGTCGATCTCGTCGACGAAGATGATCGCCGGCGCGTTCGCCTTGGCCTGCTCGAACAGGTCGCGCACCCGGCTGGCACCGACGCCGACGAACATCTCGACGAAGTCCGAGCCGGAGATGGAGAAGAACGGCACGCCGGCCTCGCCGGCCACGGCGCGGGCCAGCAGGGTCTTGCCGGTGCCGGGCGGGCCGAACAGCAGCACGCCCTTGGGGATCTTGGCGCCGACGGCCTGGAACTTGACCGGGTTCTGCAGGAAGTCCTTGATCTCGTGGAGTTCCTCCACGGCCTCGTCGGCACCGGCGACGTCGGCGAACGTCGTCTTCGGGGTGTCCTTGGTGACCTGCTTGGCCTTGGACTTCCCGAAGGCCATGACGCCACGGCCGCCGCCCTGCATCGAGTTGAACAGCCAGAACAGCAGCAGGAGGAGGATCAGGAACGGCAGGAAGCTGACCAGCAGGCTGACCAGGAGGCTCTGCTGGGTGACGTTGGTGTCGAACTCGACCGCGTCGGCGTCGCCCTGCCCGGTAACCAGGTCGTAGACGTCGTCGGAGGCACCGAGCGGGTAGGAAGCGGTGATCTTGTCACTGCCCTGCACCTCGTCGCGGACCTCGAGGTCGAGGGTCTGTTCCTTGTCGTTGATCGTGACCGACTCGACGTTGCCGTTGCCGAACTGCTCCAGCGCCACCGAGGTCGAGACCTCCTGGTAGCCGCTCTTGCCGCTGAACAGGGACGAGAACGTGAGGGCGACCAGGACGACGATGACGACCCAGAACCACACGGAGCGGAAGATCTTCTTACGTTCCATACACCGATGCCGGGCGCCGGGGGTCCGGCTGCCCGTCGACCCTCCTGATCGTCCGGGGACGCCGCCTGCGATCCGGGCGAGGACCCCGGCGCTGGGAGCAGCGTCGTCGAGATCGACGGTACACCGGGCACCTCGGGTATTCCCTGGACGCGAGCGGCGCCTGACCCCACGTGGGTGGGTGCGGAGGACGCACACGGAACGCCCCGCCAGGTCGGCGCGCCGAGCGAGGGCCGGACGCTTCCCGAGCCGTGCCGAGGACGGGCCCACCGCAGCAGGGGAACGGCACCTGGCCGCGGTGTCGGCCGGTGGGCTAACGGTGTGCAGAGCGGTGTCGGCCGGTAGGCCGACGGAGCTACTGGTAGACCTCGGGCTTGAGGGTGCCGATGTAGGGCAGGTCGCGGTAGCGCTCGGCGTAGTCCAGGCCGTAGCCGATGACGAACTCGTTGGGGATGTCGAACCCGATGTACTTCACCGGGACCTCCACCTTCACCGCCTCGGGCTTGCGCAGCAGCGCGCAGACCTCCAGCGACGCCGGGGACCGGCCTCCCAGGTTCTTCAGCAGCCACGACAGCGTGAGACCGGAGTCGATGATGTCCTCGAGCACCAGCACGTGCTTGCCGGTGATGTCGCGGTCGAGGTCCTTGAGGATGCGCACGACGCCGGAGGAGCTGGTGGCCGAGCCGTAGGAGGAGACGGCCATGAACTCCATCTGCGTCGGGATCTGCAGCGCGCGGGCGAAGTCGCTCATGAACAGCACCGCGCCCTTGAGGACGCCGACGAGGAGGACCTCCTTGCCGGCGTAGTCGGCGGCGACCTGCGCGGCGAGCTCACCGATCTTGTCCTGGATCTGCTCCTCGCTCAGGAGCACGTGGTCGATGTCGGGCCCGTAGCCGTGATCGGGACCGAGCGCCCCGGGAGTGGTGACGGCTTCACTCACGCGTGAGGCTCCTCGAAGTCCGATGGGGTGTCGCCGGGACGGCCCGCCGGGGCGCCCGGGGGCTGCAGGACCAGCCTGCCAGACGTCCGCACGGCGCCCGCGCCGCCCGGTAGGTCGACCCGGCCCTGACCCCGCCACCGCACCAGGAGCGCGTCGACGGCGGCCAGGTGCACCGCCTGCAGGTCCGGGACGCCGGCGGCCCGCAGCCAGGACCGCAGCACCCGCCGGCGCAGGGCCGTGGGCAGGACGGCGAGCTGCTCGGCCGGCAGCCCCGCGGCGTCGCGGAGGGCGTCGAGATGGCGCTCGGACAGCTGGTCGAGCGCGTCGAGGTCGTCGCGGAGGAGCGCCGCCGTGCGGGCGAGCGCCGGCGCCACCCCGCCGCCGAGGACCTCCTCGAGCAGCGGCAGCACCTCCGTCCTCAGCCGGACCCGGGTGTAGGCGGGGTCGTCGTTCCAGGGGTCGTCCCAGACGGGCAGCTCCAGCGCCGCGCAGGCGGCCCGGGTGGTCGCGCGCCGGATGTGGAGCAACGGGCGCCACCAGGTGGCTCCCCCGGCGTCCCGGAGTTCGACCATGCCCGCGACCGAGCGCGGCCCCGAGCCGCGGCCCAGCCCGAGGAGCACCGTCTCGGCCTGGTCGTCGAGGGTGTGCCCGAGAGCCACTCGGGCGTCGAGCTCCGCCGCCGCTGCCGCCAGGGCGGCGTAGCGGGCGCCGCGGGCGGCCCCCTCCGGCCCACCGTCGGTGCCGACGTCCACGCGGACGACGGAGACGGGCTCCAGCCCGAGGTTGCGCAGCAGGGTGGCGGTCGCCGCCGCACGCTCCGCGGCCCCCTCCTGGAGTCCGTGGTCGACGGTCACCGCGCCCGCGGGCACGCCGGCGCGAGGCGCCTCGAAGGCGACGGCGGCGGCCAGGGCGAGGGAGTCCGCTCCCCCGCTGCAGGCCACCAGCACCGGCCGGTCCGACGCGGACAGCGCCGGCCGGACGGCGGAGCGCACCTGCGCGACCGCCGGAGCGGGACCGGCCACCGTGTCGGCTCCTCCGCCCGCCCTCAGGCGGGGATGGCCGGGCGGCCGAGCACCCGCTCCACCCACCGCTCCGGCGCGGTCAGCTCCTCGATCCGCGGCAGGTTCTCGGGGCCGTCCCAGACGCGGTTGAAGCCCTCCATGCCGACCAGGTCGACGACGCCGCCGACGAACACCCGGCCCTGGGCGTACTGCTTCATCTTCTGCTCGAGACCCAGGAGCCGGCGCAGCACGCGGTCCAGCGGCCCCCGCCCCTTGCGGCGCTGGGCGAACCGCTTGCGCAGCGTCCGCACCGACGGGACGACGTCCGGACCGACGCCGTCCATCACGTACTCGGCGTGGCCCTCCACGAGGCTCATCACCGCGGTGACGCGATCGAGGACGGCGCGCTGTTCGGGGTCGCGCACGAGGGCGAGCAGGCCCTCGGACTCGCCATTGCCGCCGCGGACCGCGTCGGAGAGGCCGCGCAGGACGTCCTGCAACCGCTCGCGCAGGACATCGGGGGTGAGGTCGGTGGCCTCGACGAAGCGGGCGATCTCCGCCTCCAGGTGACCCTTGAGCCACGGCACGGCGGTGAACTGGAGCTGGTGGGTCACCTCGTGCAGGCACACCCAGAGCCGGAAGTCGGCCGGGTCGACGCCGAGCTTCCGCTCGGTGGCGACGATGTTGGGCGCGACCAGGAGCAGCCGGCCGCCGGTGCCGAAGACCTCGTACTGCCCCAGGACCCGCGAGGAGAGGAAGGCGAGGATGCCGCCGGCCTGGACGCCCGTGGCGCGGGAGCCGATCGCCGTGGCGAGCGGGCCCGGCCGGGTCTGCTGCCTGGCCGTCAGCGCCTCGACCAGCGGGTTCAGCAGAGCGGCCATGCCGCTGGCGTTCGCGTCGACCCAGCCGGGCCGGTCGACGACGGCGACCTCGGGCACGGCGCCGCCGGGTACGGGGCGCATGCCGGTCAGCTTCTCGACGTGCCCGACCGCGACGGCGGCGGCCTCGTGCAGGTCCCGGACGACGCCCGCCGCCTCCTCACGGGTGGTGGAGGGGCCGGGGCTGATCAGCCTGCGGGCCGTGCGTCCGGCGAGGTCCCAGTCGACCATCGAGGAGGCGCTGCTCATCGCCTCACGGTAGGCCCTCCTGCGGGGTCCCGCCGCGAGCCTGGTGACGCGCTCGAGCGGGCGCCCTTCAGGGACCCGCGCCGAGCGTGCGAGGCGTGGGGGAAGAAGAAGGACCCCGTCCTCCCCACCCTTCGCCGGCTCAGGGCGGGACCCGGGACGGGGCCTAGCGGCAGCCGCAACCGGCCAGGGCCGCGGCGACCTCGTCCAGTGCGCTCTCCGCCGCGGCCTCGTTGCCCGAGCCGTCGGCGACCACGGCGAAGGCGAGCAGCCGGCCGTCGGTGGTGACCACCGTGCCGGCCAGGGCGTGGACCCCCAGGAGGGTGCCCGTCTTCGCGCGCACGGTGCCGGGCGCGGCCCCGGCGTTCCCGCGGTCGAAGAGCGTGCCGTCGTAGCCGGCCACGGGAAGCCCGGACAGCAGCGAGGAGGCGCCGTCGAGGCTGCCGTCGGCGGCGCCGGCCACCAGTTCGGTGAGCACGCCGGCCGGCACCCGGTCGTCGCGGGAGAGGCCGCTGCCGTCGGCCAGCGTGACGCCCGTGACGTCGATGCCGGCGTCGGCCAGTGCCCGGGTGATCGCCTCCGCGCCGCCCTCGAAGCTGGCGGGGAGGTCGCTGGCGAGGGCCACCTGGCGGGCCAGGGCCTCGGCCAGCATGTTGTCCGACTGGGACAGCATCTGCTCCACCAGCCGGCCCACCGGCGCGGACTCCACCGACGCGAGGGTCTTCGCGCCGGCCGGGGCGTCCCCGAGCACGACCGCGGCCCCGGGGGCGCCCAGGGCGTCGGCGAGCGCCGAGCCGGCGTCGATGCCCGGTTGGCCGCTCCGGGCCTGCGAGCCGGGGCTGACCCGGGCCCCGTCGACCGCGGTGGCGGTCACGGGCGCGGCGTAGGTCGAGGGCGCGTCCCCGGTGCCCCACCCGGGAGCGGTGAGGGATCCGCTGAACAGCGAGTTGTCGACGACGATGCGGGTGACCGGGGTGCCCGCCGGCAGCGCCGCGACGACCTGGGTGGCCAGGTCGGCCACGGTGGCCGCGCCCGGATAGGTCTGCGAGGGCGAGGTGCGCGACAGGGTGGGATCACCGCCGCCGACGAGGACGACCTCGCCGGGGGTGCCCCCGGCGACGACCGTCGTCGTCAGGGTGTCCGCCGGGTCGAGGGTGATGAGGGCCGCCGCGGCGGTGAGCAACTTCGCCGTCGACGCGGGGACGGCGGGGTCGTTCGCGTCGAGGTCGAGCAGCACGTCGCCGGAGGCGACGTCGACGACCTCGGCCGAGACGCCGGTGCCGAGGCCGGCGGACGTGAGCAGCGGCGTGAGCTGGCTGCTCAGCACCGTGGGGTCGGGCGCCGGCGCGTCGGTGGCCAGCGACGCGAGCACCGGCGAGGCGTCGCCCAGGTCGGGCAGCTCCGCGTCCGGGATCGCGACGGCCTCGGTCGGGTCGTCCCCACCGCTCGTGAGCAGCACGCCGACACCGACGATGCCGCCGACGAGGAGGAGAACCAGGCCGATGACGCCCATCGCGAGACGCCGACGGAAGCGCCCGGTCTTCGCTGTGACGATCGTCGAGCCGCTCGACGCGATGGTGCCCACCCCCCGGAAAAGGCGACCCGCCGATTGCTGCGGGCCGCCGTGGGTCACACTACGTCCGTGCAGTTCGACGTGACGGTAGAAATCCCGAAGGGCCAGCGGAACAAGTACGAGCTGGACCATGCCACCGGACGCATCCGCCTGGACCGGATGTTGTTCACCTCCACCCGCTATCCGGCGGACTACGGCTACATCGAGAACACCCTGGGCATGGACGGCGACCCGCTCGACGCCCTGGTCCTGCTCGAGGAGCCGACCTTCCCCGGGTGCCTGATCACCTGCCGGGCCATCGGCATGTTCCGCATGACCGACGAGGCGGGCGGGGACGACAAGGTCCTCACCGTTCCGGCGACCGACCCGCGGATGTCGCACCTCACGGACATCACCGACGTGTCGGAGTTCGACCGCCTGGAGATCCAGCACTTCTTCGAGACCTACAAGGACCTCGAGCCGGGCAAGTCGGTCGAGGGCGCCGAGTGGGTCGGCCGCGAGGACGCCGAGAAGGAGATCCTCGCCTCCCTCGAGCGCGCCAAGAACGGCGACGCCCACCACTGAAAGAGGACCCCGTTCTCCTCACCCCTCGCACGCTCGGGGTGAGCCTCTGAACGGGGCCGGGGCCGGGGTCGCTGCCGTCGCTCTCAGTGACCCCGGCCGGTGTCGTGCAGGACGACGGTGGCGAAACCGAGGTGCCCGCGGTAGCCCTCCAGCCACTGCCGCCGGTGCTCCCGCGCGATCCCCAGGGCCTCCGTACGCTCGTCGTCGTCGGCCTCCTCCAGCGCCCACGTGACGAGCGAGCCGGTCCAGGACCACTCGTAGCGGTCCCACTCAGCCGCCGTGCTGAGGTGGCCGAAGCCGGGCTCGTAGCCGTGCCGCGCGACCTCCGCCATCAGCCCGGGCAGGTCCGGCAGCTCGCCGGGCGCGGCGCCGAGCGCGTCGAGGGCGGCCTGGCTCGGCGTCCCCTCCCAGTAGCCCTCGCCGAGGAGGACCCGCCCACCGGGCAGCAGGTGCCGGCGGAGGGCCTCCAGGGTGGGAGCGAGTCCGCCGAAGGCATGGGTGGCGCCGATGCAGATCACGACGTCGAACCGCCCGCCGCTCCACGCAGCGGCGTCGGCCCGCTCCCACCGGACGCGATCGCGCAGCCCGCGGTCGTCCCCGGCTCTGCGCCGCGCCTCGTCCAGGGCGGGTGCCGACACGTCGACGCCGACGCCCTCCCAAGCGGGAAGAAGCCGGAGCGCCCCGCGCAGCCACTCGCCGGAGCCGCAGCCGAGGTCGAGCAGGCGCGGGGCGTCCGACGGCATCTCCGGTTCCAGCTCCGTCAGCAGCCGGTGGACGCTCTCGTCCGAGACGGGGGCGGCGACGGGGTGACGGCGGTGCGCGATCGCGCTGACCAGGGCTCTGTCCACCCGCGCATCGTGGGCGGTACCGCTGGCGCCGTCACGGCGATTGCGGGCGGCCGTGGCCGGGCGTCACTCCCGGACGGCGACGAGGGCGGTCCACAGGCCGGCGAAGCGCGTCTCCTGGGCGGCGACGCGCAGACCCGCGTCGGTGCACGCCGCGGCGATCGACCGAGACGTCGGGCGGTCGCCGTCGTCCGGATGGAAGGACACCGCCCGGAGGAGGCGGCTGTCGACGAAGCGGGCGGTCATCTCGGCGACGTACAGGCGCCCGCCGGGACGGAGGACGCGCGACGCCTCCCGGACTGCCTCGCGCCAGCCGAGGGCGTGGTGCAGCACGTGATAGCCGAAGACCGCGTCGTAGGACGCGTCCGGGTGGGCGAGGCGGGTGGCGTCGCCCTGCTCGACCCTCACCCGGTCCCCCAGGTCCGCGACCGCCCTCCGGCAGACGGCCACGCTGCGCGGGTGCAGTTCGAGGCCGTCAGCGCGAGCGGCATCGAAGAGCTCGAGCGCCAGCCGCAGCCCGGTGCCCCGCCTGCCGGTGCCCAGCTCGAGGACGTGCCCCCCTGGCACCGGGCCGCCGAGGCGGCGCAGCACCGGCGCCTCGAACCGGCGCTGTGCTGCTGCGCGTACCCGCGAGTCCACCCACAGCCGGTTGGCGTCCACGTAGGTCCACGGAACGGACGGCGAGGGCCGCCGGGCTGCCGGATCCGAGCTGCTCACCTGGCGACCTGCCTCCGTCGTCGTCCGGCCCTCGTCATGCCCTGCCCGCACGGGGAACAACCGTTCCGGTGCGGAGCCCTGCTCCAGGAACGACTCAGCGGGCTCGTCCGGCTGGACGAACCCGCTGGTGAAGGAGGAGAGCCGCCTGTCGGAATCGAACCGACGACCTTCTCATTACGAGTGAGATGCTCTACCGACTGAGCTAAGGCGGCGGACTGCCCGCACAGCCTACGACACCGCCGCGCCGGTTCTGCGCAGGGTCGCCGGGTTCAGGCGGGCAGCCGCAGCGCCACGGTGAGCGCCTCCAGGGCGATCCGCGGCTTGACGTTCTGCTCCAGCGCGAGCCGGCACGCCAGGACGGCGTCGATGCGGCGCAGCGCCCCCTCGGCACCGATCCGCCGGGCCAGCTCGGCGGCGTCGGCTCGCCGGTCGGGGTGGGTCAGTTGCGGCGGGTCGTCGGGCGCGGAGTCGAGCACCAGCGCGTCCCGGTAGAGGCCGGCGAGGTCGACCAGCGCCCGGTCGAGGGAGTCGCGGCCGAGGCGGGTGGCCCGCGACTTCTGCCGCTTCTCCAGCTCCTTGAGCTGCCCGGCGCCCCGGCTGGCGGCCGCCACCCCCGGCCCGCGGGCGCCCACGCCCAGGCTGGCCTTCACGGCCTCGGTCTCCGCGCTGTCGAGCGCGGCCGATGCCTCGTCGGCCTCCTCCTGCGCCGCGCCCACGAGGTCGTCGGCCGCGTCGAGGCAGGCCGCGAGCGAGATGAGCGACAACGGGACGTCGAGCACCGCCTTGCGTGCCATCCGCGCCGTCTCGTCGCGGGCCAGCCTGCGGGCGCGCCCGACGTGCCCGGCGGCGGCCGCGGCCGCCCAGGACGCCAGGGCCGGGTCGACGCCGTCCCGGCGGACCAGGACGTCGGCCACGGCCTCCACCGGCGGTGTGCGCAGGCCGACCACCCGGCACCGGGAGCGGATGGTGACCGGCACGTCGTCGGGGTGCAGGCTCGGGGCGCAGAGCAGGAACACCGTCCGGGCCGGCGGCTCCTCGAGCATCTTCAGCACGGTGTTCGACGCCTGCTCGGTCATCCGGTCCGCGTCCTCGACCAGCACCACCTGCCACCGGCCCTGCGACGGCGCACGCCCGGCGATCCGGACGATCTCCCGGACCTCGGCCACCCCGATCGACAGCCCCTCTGGCACGACGGTCTGCACGTCGGCGTGGGTGCCGGCCAGGACCGTGCGGCAGGCGTGGCAGGTGCCGTCACCGCCGTCCGGGCACTGCAGGGCGGCGGCGAACGCCCGGGCCGCCACCGACCGGCCGGACCCCGGCGGCCCGGTGAACAGCCAGGCATGGGTCATCGCGGCCGGGTCGGCCACCGCCGCGCGCAGCTCGGCGACCACCGCCTCCTGGCCGATGACTCGCGACCAGACCCCCTCGGCCGCGCTCACGGGTGCAGCTGCGGGGTCGAGCCGGTCTGGGCGTGCGGGTGGTGGGGTACCGACGAGGCGAGCTCCTCGTGCGGCACGGGGGATCCGTTGGCGCGCTGCGGCGAGGCGGCGGTCTGGGCCAGCTGCTGCAGCGGCAGCCCCGACAGCAGCTCGGTGACCCGAATCCGGATCCGCGCGGCGATGGCGTCCGGCGACTCCCGGGCGTCGAGGATCAGGTAGCGGTCGGGGTCGGCCTCGGCCAGCGCCCGGAAGGTCTGGCGCACGCGCTGGTGGAACTCCAGCGACTCCGACTCGAGCCGGTCGGCGACGGCACGGCCCCGGGCGCGGGCCAGGCCCACCTCCGGCGGCAGGTCCAGCAGGATCGTGAGGTCGGGCTGCAGCCCCTGGGTCGCCCAGCGCGACAGCATGCGGACGTCGTCCAGCGGGATGGTGCGGCCGGCTCCCTGGTAGGCCAGGGAGCTGTCCACGAACCGGTCGGTGATCACCACCTCGCCCGCGTCCAGGGCCGGGCGGAGGACGTCGTGGACGTGCTGGGCGCGGTCGGCGGCGTAGAGCAGGGCCTCCGAGCGCGGCGCGATGCCGGTGTGCGCGCGGTCCAGCACGATCGCCCGGATCCCGGCGCCCGACGGGGTGGCACCCGGCTCGAAGGTGGCCCGTGCGACGAGCCCCTCGTTGGTCAGCCACTCCTGCAGCCGCCGGACCTGGGTGGACTTGCCGGCACCCTCGCCGCCCTCGAAGGCGATGAGCACACCGCCACCGGCCAGGCGCCGCCGGGCGGTGGTGTCCCGCCGGAGCGCGGTGACCACGTCGGCCAGCAGCGGCACCGGCCGCCCGTCGTCCATCTGCCGGTAGGCCAGGACGCCCACGCCGATGGCCAGCAGGCCGGCCACGAGCAGCATGATCCGCTCCCCCGTGACCGGGAGGGTGATCACCCCGAGGTCGACCGAGTGCCGGCCGATGAGACCGACCCCGAACGGCACGACGGCCAGCGACAGGATCAGCGCGGCCCGCACCAGCGACTGCACGATGGCGAACGTCCGGCCGCGGATCTCGTCCTCGATCTCGGTGCCCAGGAGGGTGAACCCGGCCAGGTAGGCGATGCCGGCGAAGAAGCCCATGAGGACCACGAGCAGCAGGGCGATCCACAGCGCGAAGGTCCAGGACATCAGCACGACCATCGCGCCGGCCCCGACGATCGCGACGCCGAAGATCCGCTCGCGGGCGAGGTCGCGGGCGATGCTCGGCCCGATCGCGATGCCCAGCCCCAGGCCGATGAAGACCGCTCCGAAGAGCAAGCCGTAGGCCGCGTCACCGCCTCCGAGCGCGTTGGCGTAGGCCTGGCCGGTGGCGATGATCACGCCGGCGGCGGCGAAGGCGCCGGTGATGCCGACGACCAGGCCGCGGACCAGCGGCGTGTGCCCGGCGAAGGAGAAGCCGTGGCGCAGCGAGCCGAAGAAGCTCTCCTGCGTGCTCACCGCACCGGCGGCGCGGCGGCCGCTGATCGACGGCAGGTTCCAGATGACCACGGCCGCCACCAGGAAGGTGAGCGCGTTGAGGTAGAGCGCCAGGTCGACCTCATCGACCGTCGGCAGGAGCCGCTGCAGCTGCCCGCCGAGCGTGGTCAGGACGGCGAACACGACGGCCGCCAGCACCGGGGTCAGCCCGTAGGTGGTGACCAGCGAGAGCTGGTTCGCCGGCTCCAGCTGGTCCTTGCGCAGCATGTTGGGGACGGCGGCGTCCTTCGCCGGGATCCAGAAGAGGCTGATGGCCTCGATGAGGAACTGCGCGACGAACAGCCAGATGAGGTTGTCGACGATCGGGATCGAGGCGAACAGCCCGAACCGCATCACGTCGGTGACCACCATCGTCTTGCGCCGGTCGAACCGGTCGGCGAAGGCCCCGGCCAGCGGGCCCAGGACGATCGCGGGGAGCAGCCGGAACAGCAGCACGCCACCCAGCGCGAAGTTGGCGGCCGCGAAACCGTCGACGAGCGAGGTGGCGGTGGCGGTGATCGCCAGCAGGCCCAGCCAGTCACCGAAGCTCGACAGCGACATCGACAGCCAGAGCATGCGGAAGTCGCGGACCCGCAGCACGGCGCGCAGCTTGGCCACCAGCCCCACCGCACCGAGGACGTCGGGGTGCGCCCCCTCGCCGGCGTGGCCCTCCTCCGCGGGCTCCTTCCCCGGGCCGGCCGGTGCGGCGGCATCCACCTCCGTCAGCGGTACCGCGGCGTTCGGCGGAACTGGTGTGCCGGCGGACGGCAGCCCGTCGGCCGGCGGGCCGGTCCGGTCGGCCGGCCGCGCGTCGACCGCGTCGTCGGGCGGCGTCGGGTCGGACGGAATCGGAGCTCCCGGGCTCGGAGGGTGGGGGCGAAAGCTGTCCCTGGGCAGCCTCACGGTACCGGGGCGGACCGACGATCTCGGCGGATTTGCGCCCGGAGGAGCGAACGGCGGAGGACCGTCGATCCGCGCTGCGGCGGGTCCGGGAACTAGGGTCGGAACCGGTGACGACGAGCAGGCCGACGGCGGATGACGACGCGACGAACACCGGCGGGACGCCCCGGCTCGCGGCGACCTCGAGCGGCGGCCGGTCCGCGGCGTGGGACCCCGCGGGATACCTGCGCTTCGCCGGGGAGCGCGCCCGCCCGTTCGCCGAGCTGGTGGCCCGGATCGCCGCCGACGCGCCCACGACCGTGGTCGACCTCGGCTGCGGCGAGGGCAGCCTCACCGCCTCCCTGGCCGCGCGGTGGCCCGCCGCGCGGGTGACCGGGGTGGACTCCTCGCCGGAGATGCTCGCCGCCGCGGCGGCCGAGGCCCGGCCGGGGCGGGTCGAGTTCGTCCCGGGCGACGTCCGCGAGTGGGCGCCTCCCGGCCCGGTCGACGTCGTCGTCAGCAACGCCGTCCTGCACTGGGTGCCCGATCACGAGCGGCTGCTGACCCGCTGGGCCGGGTGGCTGCCGGCCGGTGGGTGGCTCGCGGTGCAGGTGCCGGGGAACTTCCGCGCGCCGACGCACGCGCTGCTGGCCGACCTCTGCCGGTCGCCGCGCTGGGCCGATCGGCTGGCCGGGGCCGCCCCCCGACCCGACGCCGTCCTCGATCCGGCCGGGTACCTCGACGTCCTGACCGCAGCCGGGCTGTCGGCCGACGCCTGGGAGACCACCTACCTGCACGTGCTGACCGGGACGGACCCCGTGCTGGCCTGGGTCCGCACCACCGTCCTGCGGCCGGTGCTCGCAGTGCTTCCCGAGGACGACGCGGCGCGGCTCACCGCCGAGTACGCCGCCGCGCTCCGCGACGCCTATCCCCCGCGCCCCGACGGCACGACCGTCCTGCCGTTCCGGCGGGTGTTCGCCGTCGGCAACCGCCCGTCCTGACCCCGGGCGGTCCTGCGGTCCTCACCCGTCGGCGCCACGTGCGGACGGCGGGTCGGGCACCGGCGGCTCCGCGTCGCCGACCCGCCGTTCCTCAGCCGGCGATGACGGGCGTGACGGTCTTCTTCGCCGCCGCCTTCTTCGCGGGCGCCTTCTTGGCCGCCGTCTTCGTGGCCGCCGTCTTCTTGGCCGCCGTCTTCTTGGCCGCCGTCTTGGTGGCCTTCTTCTTGGTCACCGGACCGCGTGCCCGGCGGTCGGCCAGGAGCTCGGCCGCCCGCTCGATGGTGATGGTCTCGACGTCGTCGCCCTTGCGCAGGCTGGCGTTGGTCTCGCCGTCGGTGACGTAGGGGCCGAACCGCCCCTCGCGGACGGTGACCTGCCCCTGGGTGACCGGGTCGTGCCCGAGCTCCTTGAGCGGCGCGGCGGCGGCCCGGCGGCCCCGCTGCTTGGGCTGGGCGAAGATCGCCAGCGCCTCGTCGAGGGTGACGGTGAAGAGCTTCTCCTCGTTCTCCAGCGACCGGGAGTCGGTGCCCTTCTTGATGTAGGGCCCGTAGCGGCCGTTGAGCGCCTGGATCTCCTCGCCGTCCGGGGCCGTCCCCACGGTGCGCGGCAGCGTCAGGAGCTTCAGCGCCTCCTCGAGGGTGATGCTCTCCGGCGTCATGGAGGCGAAGAGGCTGGCCGTCCGCGGCGCGTCCTTGCTGCCTTCGGGGACGACGGTCGTCACGTACGGGCCGTAGCGCCCCGCCTTGACGACCACCGGGTGGCCGGACTCCGGGTCGGTGCCCAGCTCGCGGTCACCGGACGGCGCCTCGAGCAGCTCCCGCACCTTCTCGCTGGTGAGCTCGTCGGGCGCGAGGTCCTCGGGAATGCTGACCCGGGGCCCGTCCTCCCCGCCGGCCTGCAGGTACGGGCCGTAGCGGCCGACGCGGACGACGACCGGCTTCCCGTCGGGCGTGGTGGCCCGGAGCGGGATCGAGTTCACGCCGCGGGCGTCGATCTCCTCCAGGCGCTGGCCGACGATCTGCTTGAGCCCGCCGGACTCGGCGATGCCCCCGCTGTGGCGGCCCTCCCCGCCGAAGTAGAACTCGGTCAGCCAGTCGACCCGCTGCAGGTTGCCGCCGGCGATCTCGTCGAGCTCCTCCTCCAGGGAGGCGGTGAAGTCGTAGTCGACCAGCTGGGCGAAGTGCTGCTCCAGCAGGTTGACGACGGCGAACGCGATGAACGAGGGCACCAGGGAGTTGCCCTTCTTCCACACGTAGCCGCGGTCCTGGATGGTCTGCATGATCGACGCGTACGTCGACGGGCGGCCGATGCCCAGCTCCTCGAGCCGGGCGACCAGGCTCGGTTCGGTGTACCGCGCCGGCGGCGTCGTGGTGTGACCCTTGGCCTCCAGCTCCCGGGTGTCGAGCCGCTGGCCGCGCTCCAGGCGGGGCAGCCGGCGCTCGGCGTCGTCGCTGGCGGTCTCGTCGTCACCCGTCGCCGGGTTCTCGTCGCGCGACTCCACGTAGGCCTTGAGGAAGCCGGGGAAGGTGATCGTGCGGCCGCTGGCGGTGAACTCGACGGCCTCGTCGGTGGCGCTGCGGCCGACCAGCCGGATGCTCACCGTCTGCCCCACCGCGTCGGCCATCTGCGAGGCGACGGTGCGCTGCCAGATGAGCTCGTAGAGGCGGAACTCGTCCCGGGCCAGCTGCGGGGCGAGCTGCCCGGGCGTCCGGAAGTTGTCGCCGGCCGGGCGGATGGCCTCGTGCGCCTCCTGCGCGCCCTTGGCCTTGCTCTTGTAGCGGCGCGCCTCGGCCGGCACGAAGGCGTCGCCGTAGAGCTCGCGCGCCTGCTGCCGGGCGGCGTTGATCGCCTCCTGGGACAGGTTCGTCGAGTCGGTACGCATGTAGGTGATGTGGCCGTTCTCGTACAGCCGCTGCGCCACCCGCATCGTCTGCGCCGAGGACCACCCGAGCTTGCGGCCGGCGTCCATCTGGAGCGTCGAGGTGGTGAAGGGGGCGTACGGACGGCGCCGGTAGGGCTTCTCGTCGACCCGGCTCACGGTCACCTGCCGGCCCTCGAGCCGGGCGGCCAGTCCGCGCGCGCCGGCCTCGTCGAGGTGGACGACGTCCCCGGTGACCCGGCCGGTCGCCGGGTCGAAGTCGCGCCCGGTGGCCACCCGGCTGTCGTCGACGCTCACCAGGCGGGCGCGCACCGTCGTCGGCTCGCCCTCGTCGGTGGCGGCCCCGGGTCGCTGGACGGCGAAGGTGCCCTCGAGGGACCAGTAGTCGGCGGCGTGGAAGGCCATGCGCTCCCGCTCGCGCTCGACGACGATCCGGGTCGCGACGGACTGCACCCGGCCGGCCGAGAGCTTGGGCAGCACCTTCTTCCACAGCACCGGGGAGACCTCGTAGCCGTAGAGGCGGTCGAGGATCCGGCGGGTCTCCTGGGCGTCGACCAGGGCGGTGTCGAGCTCACGCGGGTTGGCCACGGCCCGGGCGATCGCCTCGGGGGTGATCTCGTGGAAGACCATGCGGTGCACCGGGACACGCGGCTTGAGCGTGTCGACCAGGTGCCAGGCGATCGCCTCGCCCTCGCGGTCCTCATCTGTCGCGAGGTAGACCTCGCTGGCCTCCTTCACCAGCTGCTTGAGCCGGCTGACCTGCTGCTTGCGGTCGGGGCTGACGACGTAGAGCGGCTCGAAGGAGTTGTCGACGTCGACGCCGAGCCGGGCCCAAGAGGCACCCTTGTGCTCCGCCGGGACGTCGGCGGCGTTCCGGGGGAGGTCGCGGATGTGGCCGACGCTGGCCTCGACGACGTAGCCGTTCCCGAGATAGCCGGCGATCTTCCCGGCCTTCGTCGGGGACTCCACGATGACCAGGGGCTTGCTCCCGGGCGCGGCGGTCCGCCGGCGTGCCGGCGCCTTGGTCCCGCCGGCGGTGGTCTCGCTGCTGGTCTTCGTGGGCACGGTGCTCCTGTCGGTGGTGCTGCGGTGGTGCTGCGGGTGCGTGCGGGGCGCGGGCTGCCGGAAACGGTGCCGGGTGGATCCATCCCTGGGCGGGCGGACTCCCCGACTCCGGCGGGCGCCGCCGCGGAACGCCCCCTCGGCGGGCCACGGTAAGCCACGCACCGGACAAGGCGCCGGGGGCGACCCACCGTGGGCGCGCCGTCACCCGCACCAACGTCGGTGGCGTGCTCGTGTTCCCGCGCACCCGTCCACACCCCCGCACCGGTCAGCCGGGGGTGCGCACGCCCGCCACCACCTCTCCGATGGCGGGCAGGGTCGGGCGGTCGCGGTCGTAGTACTCCGAGTGGCCCGTGTCCGCGTCGACCGGCAGTCCGGTGGACCCGTAGGCCGGCGATCCGGTCGTCCGCCCGAACCAGCCGAGGGAGGCGACGAGGTCGGCCGGCGACGCCGCGTCGTACACCTCGGGGACGCCGAGGCTCGCGGCGTCGTCCTCCACGCCCGGGCTGCCCAGCAGGACGACGGCATCGGCGGCAAGCGGGCCCGCCACGTCAGCGGCCTCGTCGACGACGACCGTGCCGTAGCTGTGACCGAGCACCGTCGTGCGCGCGTCGGGCCGGGCGACCGCCTCCCGCGCGGCGTCGAGCCCGGCGAGGGACGCGGCCAGCGCCGCCCCGCCCGCCCACGCCGGAGCGCGGCTCACCACATCCCGGGGGCTGCCCGGGGTGTCGTAGCCCAGCCAGACCGCCGTCGCCACGGGAAGCCGGGGATCGGCGGTCCGCGCGGCGTCGGCGACCGCGCGGGCGTCGGTGACCAGACCGCGCAGGTCGTCACCGGGCGTGTTCCCGATCCCGGGGACGAGCAGGGCGATCGCGCCGGCGGTGTCGAGATCACCGAGGGCGAGGACCGCCCGGTCGCCGGTGAGGTCGAGCAGGTGCAGCTGGACCCGGCGGCCGGCGGCCTCCTCCGCCCGGATCCGCCGCGCCACGACACGGGCGGTGGCCGCCGCGGCCGGAGGTGTGGTCGGGCTCGCGAGCGCGGTGGAGAGGAGCTGCCGGTTGGCCAGGTCGCGCGCCCACGCCGGCAGCCCGTCCCGCCCGCCGAGGGCCACCGGTTCGGCGCGGAGGGCGGCGAGCTGAGCGGTGAGCGGAAGCGCCGCCCACCAGGCAGCCACCTCCTCGGGCGGTCCGGTCGGGGTGGGTGGCAGGCAGACCGGATCGGCGAGCGGGACGCGGGCGGCGAGCGCGGCGAAGTCGCCCGGCGGGAAGGCGTCGCCCGCGCCCACGGCGGCGAGGGCCGCACCGGCCCGCTCGGCGGCGGCGGAGGCGGCCGCCGCGTGGCTCAGCGCATCCCGGGCCGCGGCGACCGCCGGGCCCGGTGACGCGCCCGTCGCTCCCGGCACGAGAGCGACGGCGGCGGCTGCCAGTCGGTCGGTCTCCCGCAGGGCGGCGTCCACACCGTCCGGCAGCGCGGCGGCGAGCGCCAGCGCCTCGCCGGCCAGCACCTGCGCGGCGACCGCCTCGCCGGCGAGCCGCTCGAACGCGGTCAGCGACTCCTCCAGGGCGGCGTCCACGGTCCACGTCACGGTCGCGAGCTCCTGCGCGGCAGCGGCCGCCGCGCCGGCTGCGTGCCCCGACCAGCTCTCCCCCGACGCCAGGGACCGGGCGACCCCCTCCAGCCGGGCCCGCCAGGGCAGCAGCCGGTCGGCCACGGCGGCCAGCGAGCGCACGGCCCGGCGCAGCCCCGACACCTCCCAGGCCGCGATCGCGGCCAGCCGTGCGGAGTGCTCGGCGACCGGCCCGCTCACCGGGGCGCTGCCGGCGAGTCCGGGCCGATCCCGGCGGCGAGGCGGGCGTCCTCGGCGACGTAGGCGCCCGCGGCGGCGGCGAGGGTCTCCGCGAGGGCCGCCGTCCGTTCGGCGAGCACCTCCTCGAGCCTGGCCCACGCGATGGCCGCCGCACCGGCGCTCCACCCCTCCTCGCCGTCCAGCGCGACGGTGAGCGAACCCGCGGCGGCACGGCACCGGTGGGCGTCGTCGGAGAGCTCGGCGGCGAGGAGCGTCAGCTCGCCCGCGAGCCCCGTCACGGCCTCGGGGCGGACGACGACGGGCCCGGGAGGGGTCGGTGGGGCAGGGATCGGGCCGGCGGGGACGGGCGAGGACATGGTGGGCTCCCCTGGTCGGTCCGGCCCGCGGCGAGCCGGAGGCGACCGACGCTAGGAAGCGGGGCCCTGCTGCGTGCGCCGTCGTCCACAGTCGACGGTCGCGTCCACATCCTCCGCGCGGATCCTCCGGCCCGGAGGTGCCGGCCGGAGAATCCGCGCGTGGGATCAGCGTCGTGGGATCAGGGACGTGGGATCAGCGACGTGGGATCAGGGAGCGGTGACCTTGAGCGTGCCGTCGGTGGCGGTGCTCGGGGCGCCGCCGACGACGACGGACCGGCGCTTGGACACGACCACCGAGGCCACGATGATCGCCACGGCGCCGAGCGCGATGAGCACCCGGGCGGTCGTGTTGGCGTCCTCGCCCACCGAGAGCCCGACGATGGCCGGGGCGATGAGCAGGGCGACCAGGTTCATCACCTTGATCAGCGGGTTGATCGCCGGGCCGGCGGTGTCCTTGAACGGGTCACCCACCGTGTCACCGATGACCGTGGCGGCGTGGGCCTCGCTGCCCTTACCGCCGTAGGCGCCGTCCTCCACCATCTTCTTGGCGTTGTCCCAGGCGCCGCCGGAGTTGGCGAGGAAGACCGCCATGAGGGTGCCGGCCGCGATCGCCCCCACCAGATAGGCCGCCAGCGGGCCGATGCCCAGTCCGAAGCCGACCGCCACCGGCGCCAGGACCGCCAGCAGGCCGGGGGTGGCCAGCTCGCGCAGCGAGTCCTTGGTGCAGATGTCCACCACGGCGCTGTAGTCGGGACGCTCGCTGTAGTCCATGATCCCGGGCTTCGTGCGGAACTGCTCCCGGACCTCGAAGACCACTCGTCCGGCCGCCCGCGAGACGGCGCTGATGGCCAGACCCGAGAAGAAGAAGACGACCGCGGCACCGACGACCGCGCCGACCACGTTGTTCGGGTTCACCAGGCTGAAGGCGTCCCCGAGTGTCTCCCCGGCCTCCTCCAGCGCCACGTTGATCTGGGCGTTGTACGAGCCGAACAGGGCAGTCGCGGCCAGGACGGCGGTCGCGATGGCGATGCCCTTGGTGATCGCCTTGGTGGTGTTGCCGACCGCGTCGAGGTCGGTCAGCACCCGGGCGCCCTCCTCGTCGATGTCCCCCGACATCTCGGCGATGCCCTGGGCGTTGTCGCTGACCGGGCCGAAGGTGTCCATCGACACGATGACGCCGGCCGTGGTGAGCAGACCGCACCCGGCCAGCGCGACGGCGTAGAGAGCCGCGCCGCCGCCGATGAGGAACGCGCCGTACACCGCGCCGCCGATGAGCACTGCCGCGTAGACCGCGGACTCCAGGCCGAGGGAGATCCCCGACAGGATGACGGTCGCCGGCCCGGTCAGGGAGCTGCGGCCGATGTCCTTGACCGGCTTGCGGCTGGTCTCGGTGAAGTAGCCGGTGAGCTGCTGGATGGCGGCGGCCAGGACGACGCCGATGAACACCGAGACGAAGCCGAGGACCTGCGGGCTGACCGAGAGGTCGACGCCGTCGGAGAGGCTCGGCAGGTAGATGAACGACGCCGCGGCGACCAGGACGAGGGACACGGCGGCGGACGTGAAGAAGCCGCGGTTGATCGGGGCCATCCCGCTGCCGTCGTTCTTGCCGGGATTGGAGGCCAGGATGCCGACCACCGAGGCGATGACCCCGATCGCGGCGATCAGCAGCGGGAACACCATGCCCACCGAGCCGAAGAAGACCTGGCCGAGGATGAGTGCCGCGACGAGGGTGACGGCGTAGGACTCGAAGAGGTCGGCGGCCATCCCGGCGCAGTCGCCGACGTTGTCGCCCACGTTGTCGGCGATCGTCGCGGCGTTGCGCGGGTCGTCCTCGGGGATGCCGGCCTCGACCTTGCCGACCAGGTCGGCGCCCACGTCGGCGGCCTTGGTGAAGATGCCACCGCCGACACGCATGAACATGGCGAGCAGCGCGCCACCGAAGCCGAAGCCCTCGAGGACGATCGGGGCGGTGTCGTCGAACAGGAGCAGCGCGAGGGCCGCACCGAAGAGGCCCAGGCCGACGGTGATCATCCCGCAGACGCCGCCGGTCCGGTACGCGATGCGGAACGACGGCTGGTAGCCGCCACCGCGGGCCGCGGCGGCCACACGGACGTTGCCGCGGGTGGCCAGCGTCATGCCGATGAACCCGACCGACGCCGAGAAAAGGGCGCCGACGAGGAAGAAGATCGCCCGGCCCACCCGGGTCTCCCAGCCTCCCTCGGCCACCGGGAGCACCAGGAGCAGCAGGAACACGATGACGGCGAAGACGCCGAGCGTGCGGAACTGCCGTCTCAGGTAGGCCGCCGCGCCTTCCTGCACCGCCCGCGCGATGTCGCGCATCTTCGCCGTGCCCTGATCGGCGGCCAGGACGGCGCGCACCAGGTAGGCGGCGAACCCGAGGGCGGCCAGGGAGACGACGAGGACGACGGCGACCAGCGCCAGGTCCCCGCCGGACAGCGAACTGTCGGGCATGTGTTCCTCCAAAGCGGTCGTCGGCCGCCGGGAGGCGTCGGTGCTCCCCGGGTCGGCGGAGGTCCGCTCGGCGCATGGCGGGCCCGCGCGCCGAACGTCGGGCGAGTGTAAGGGAGATCACAACCGGTGTAGACGTCCTCGACGTTCTGTCGTACGGATCACATCGTTGTCGTTCCGCCGCCCCGCCGGTTGCCGGAAGGTGTGACAGTGGACCGGTGACGACGCTCCACCCGGTCCGGCCGGCTCCCCCCGGCCCGGACCCCGATGACCGCGACGAGATCGGCACGGGCGTCCTCCCCGGCGCCGAGCTGCTGGCCTCCGTGCTGGCCGGGACGGACGTCGAGGAACAGCCGGTCACTCACGTGCACCACCTGCCGGTGCGCGAGAGCAGCACCCTCGGGTGGCCGGACTGGACGGACGCGGGGCTGCGGTCGCGGCTGGAGGCCCGCGGCGTGCGGGCTCCGTGGCGTCACCAGGTGGAGGCCGCCCAGCTGGCCCGCGAGGGCCGGCACGTCGTCGTCGCGACCGGGACGGCGTCGGGCAAGTCGCTGGCCTACCAGCTGCCAGCCCTGACCCGGCTGGCCGAGGATCCGCGCGCCTGCGTGCTCTACCTCGCGCCCACCAAGGCGCTGGCGCGGGACCAGCTGACGTCCGTGGCCGCGCTCGCGGATCCGTCGGTGCGCCCGGCCGCCTACGACGGGGACACCCCCGGCGAGGAGCGTGACTGGGTCCGACGCCACTCGCGCTGGATCGTGACCAACCCGGACATGCTCCATCGCGGCATCCTCCCGGCGCACCAGAAGTGGTCCAGCACCCTGCGGCGGGTGGCCTACGTGGTCGTCGACGAGTGCCACGCCTACCGCGGGGTCTTCGGCTCCCACGTCGGCCACGTCCTGCGGCGGCTGCGGCGGATCTGCCGCCGCTACGGTGCCGAGCCGGTGTTCGTGCTCGCGTCGGCGACCGTCGCGGACCCGGCCGCCGCCGCCACCCGCCTCGTCGGCGCCCCGGTCGAGGCGGTCACCACCGACGGCTCACCGCGCCCCGGTGCCACCTTCGCCCTCTGGGAGCCGCCCCTCACCGAGCGCACCGGGGAGCACGGCGCGCCGCTGCGCCGCTCGGCCGCCGCGGACGCCGCGGGCCTGCTGGCCGACCTCGTGGAGCGCGGCGCGCGCACGCTGGCGTTCGTGCGCTCCCGTCGGAGCGCGGAGTCCGTCGCCGAGCAGGCCCGGCGGCTGCTGCACGACCGCGGCCGCGACGACCTCGTCCGCCGGGTGGACTCCTACCGCGGCGGCTACCTGCCCGAGGAGCGGCGGGAGCTGGAGCGCGCGCTCTCCGCAGGCGACCTCCTGGGCGTGGCGACCACGAACGCCCTGGAGCTCGGCATCGACATCGCCGGGCTCGACGCGGTCGTGCTGGCCGGTTACCCGGGCACCCTCGCCTCCCTCTGGCAGCAGGCCGGCCGTGCCGGCCGTGCGCAGAAGGAGTCGCTGGTGGTCTTCGTCGCCCGCGACGACCCGCTGGACCACTACCTCGCCCACCACCCGCGCGCGGTCTTCGGCCGGCCGATCGAGGCCACGGTGACCGACCCGCTCAACCCCTACGTCCTCGGTCCCCAGCTGTGCTGCGCGGCCGCGGAGCTGCCGCTGCACCCGGAGGACCTGGCCGACTTCGGCGGTCCCGCGGCCGAGGCGCAGCTCGAGGAGCTCGTAGCCGCCGGCCAGCTGCGGCGGCGCCCCGCCGGCTGGTTCTGGGCCGGCCGGGGTCGCCCCGACGTCGACATCCGGGGCAGCGGCGGCGAGCCGGTCTCGATCATCGAGGCAGGCACGGGACGCCTGCTGGGCACCGTCGACGCCGACGCAGCCCACGCGACGGTGCACGACGGCGCCCTCTACGTGCACCGGGGGGACACCTTCGTCGTCGACGAGTTCGACGTCGACGACGCCTGCGCCGTGGTGCACGCCGAGAGCCCCGAGTGGACGACCGTGGCCCGGGACGTGACCGACCTCGGCATCGTCTCCACCGACCGCACCCGGCCGCTGGGCTCTGTCACCGCGCACACCGGCGTGGTGGACGTGACGAACCAGGTGGTGGCCTACCAGCGGCGGCGGCTGGGCACCGGCGAGGTGCTGGCCGAGTTCCCGCTGGACCTGCCGGCGCGGCAGCTGCGGACCCGCGCGGTGTGGCTGACCTTCGACGAGCGCGCAGTGGCACGCGCCGAGGTCGACGAGCTGGAGCTGCCGGGCGCGCTGCACGCCGCGGAGCACGCCGCGATCGGGATCCTCCCGCTGCTGGCCACCTGCGACCGCTGGGACCTCGGCGGGCTCTCGACCGCCCTGCACCCCGACACCGGGACGGCGGCGATCTTCGTGTACGACGGTCATCCGGGCGGGGCCGGCTTCAGCGAGCGCGGGTTCGCCGTGCTGCGCCGCTGGCTGCAGGCCACCCGGGCCACCGTGGCCAGCTGCGAGTGCGAGAGCGGCTGCCCGTCCTGCGTGCAGTCGCCCAAGTGCGGCAACGGCAACGATCCTCTCGACAAGGCGGGGGCGGTTCGCGTGCTCGACGTGGTGCTCGACGAGCTCGCCGCCCTCGAGGGCCCCCTTGCCGACGACTCCCTGGAGGACGCCGCCGCCCGCTGACCACGGAACGGGACCGGCGCGGGCGCGGGCGGTCGCCGAGAAGATGCCCAGTCGCCCGAGACGCACCGGCACGCTGACCGCCACGTCGACGACAGCGCCGTCCCCGGCCGAGCAGCCGGTGAGGTCCGCGCCGTTCGCCGCCGCCGCCCAGGACGCACCGGCGCAGGCGTCGGCGCCCTGCACCGCGCGCACCGCCCCGGCGAGGGCCGCGAGATCCGCCGCCGCGGCGGCCCGGTGCCGGGCGACGGCGGCGACGCCCGTGACCACCGCCGCCGCCCCCACCACGGCCAGGACGCCGCACAGCGCCAGCATCCAGACGGTGGCGGACCCGCGCTCGCCCTGCCCCCTCCCCTGACTCATCCGGCACCTCCATCGGGCTCGCGCAGGGCCACCGCCTCGGCGGAGACCGTGAACCGCAAGGGCACCGGGCCGAGCGGGGCGATGCGCGCCGACACGGTCACGCGCACCTGCTCGCCGTCCGGCACGACCGTGACCACCGTGCCGTCCGGCGCGGCCTGGTCGGCCAGGGCGGTCACCACTCCCACCGGCTCACCACGGGCCGCCGCCCGGGCGCCTTCACGCGCGGCGTCGACGCAGCGCAGCTGCGCGCCGACCACCGTGACCGCGGCGACCGCCCCGGCCAGCACCAGGAGGAGAACCGGCAGGACGACGGCCGTCTCGGCGGTCACCATGCCGGCCTCCTCCCGCCCGGCACGGCGGACCCGCCCGCCGGGGCGACCGACGGGGCTGCGTCGCACGGCTCAGGAGAGCGTGGCGAGGGCGGACTCGATGAGGTCGGTCAGCCCGGTGACGATCGAGCCACCGGTGACCACGCGGTAGAGCACGGCGGCGAACGCGCAGGCAGCCACCGTGCCGACGGCGTACTCGGCGGTGCTCATGCCGGCTTCGCCGGTGGCCCGGACCTCGGCCCAGCGCCGGGACAGCCACGACCGGCCCGGCTGCGCGGGCCGCTCCAGGACGTCCGGTCCGGCCGCTTCTCCCTCGGTTGTCGGTACGTTCCCCACGGTGCCTCCTCGGTCGGGGCCCGCCGTCCGCGGGCCGTGACCCGACCCTTCCGCCGGAGCCCGTCCGATCCATGGCCTGAGAGCGATCTGTGGAGACGGCGATCGGCTGTGGACGGTCAGCCGAAGACGTCGCCGGCGATACCGAGCACGATGGGTACGACGCCGAGGCAGACGAAGGCCGGGAGGAAGCAGGCGGCCAGCGGAGCCAGCACCCACACCCCCGCCCGCCGGACCGCCGCCTCGCCCGCCGCGCGCACGTCCGCCCGGATGTCGGTTGCCAGCGCCCGCAGGCCCGGCGCCGCGGTCGCTCCCGACTCCCCGGCCCGGACGAGCAGCCTGCCGAGCGCCCCGAGCTCGGCGGGCGCGTCGGCCCAGGCCCGCCGGGGCTCGGCGCCCAGCCGCAGCAGGGCTGCGACATCCGACAGGTGCCGACCCAGCGGCGCCGGCACCGCGCCCCCGACGGCCGTCAGCGCCGCGCCGACCGGGACACCCGCCGTGAGGCAGAGGGCCAGCAGGTCGCACGCGCCGGGCAGGTCGCGGAGCAGCGAGGTCCGGTCGTGCGGGCCGTCGCCGCCTGCCGCGCCTGCCAGCCAGCGCTCCGCCAGTACCGCGACGACCGTGGCCACGACGACGCCGGGAAGCCCGCCCACCAGCAGACCGGCCGCAAGGCCCGCCGCACCGGCCAGCAGCCGGCGGGTGCTCGTCGGGCCGGCGACTCCCGCGACGTCGGGCGGCTCCGGCGGGGCCCGCAGGGACCGCACCCGGTGCGCCGCCAGAGCGGTCCGCGGGGACCAGAGTGCGAGGGCCGCCGCGAGCGCCAGCAGGAGCTCCCATCCCGGCGCGGTCATCGCAGCGCCCGACGCACCAGGCGCCCGGACCAGGCCAGGCCGGCCAGCTCCAGCACCACCCCGACGACGAGCAGCACCTGCCCGGTCGCCGTCGTGGTGAGCACGCGCCACGGGTCGGCTCCGACCCCGTGCCCCATGACGATCCCGAGCAGGGGCAGGCAGGCCAGCAGCACCGCGCTGGCTCGCGGCCCGGCCGTCGCCGTCCGCAGCTCCAGCCGCAGCCGGTGGCGGGCGCGCAGATCGTCCTCCACGGCGGCGGCGACCGCGGCGAGCGAGCACCCCGTCCGGGCACTGAGCAGGACTCCCGCCGAGACGCGGGCCAGCGCCCCGGCCAGCTCCGCGTCCTGACCGGGCGGGGGTGCGGCCTCGGGAGCGCGCAGCGTCCGGGCGAGAGCAGCCCCGGTGCCGGCATCCGCGCAGGCGTCGACGGCCGCCACGGTCGCGGCGTCCAGGGACCGACCGCTGCGCAGATCGCCGGCGAGGGCGCCCAGGCCCTCGGTCAGCGACAGCAGCCGCTGCTCCGCGTGGTGTTCCCGCCGCCCGGCCGTCCAGGAGCGTGCGGCGAGGAACGTCGCCCCGGCGGCGAGGGCGGCCACGAGCGGCGTCGAGAGGACCGCCGCCACGGCGGCCGAGATCCCCGCAGCCGCGCCGGGAACAGGAAGCTGCGCGGAGCGGACACGCCGCCCGGTGGACCGGGCCGCGCCGAGCTCGCGCACCCGCACCCGGGACCGCGCCTGCCGGTCCGGCCAGAGGAGCATCGCGAGTGCCGCGGCGGTCAGCAGGGCGGTCACGGCGGCCCCTCGGCCAGCCGGTCCCACAGCGGGCCGGCGGCCGGGCAGTCCGCACCGTCGGCCCGCCACCCGGGCTCCACCACGACCCGCTCCCCCGACCGGCGGACGACGCCGACCTCGGTCACGCGACGGCCCTGCGGCGTGCGCCGGAGGTGGACCACGACCGCCAGGGCGGCGGCGGCCTGACTGTGCACCGCGGCGCGATCCAGGCCGGCCGCCACCCCGAGCGCCTCCAGACGCGCCGGCACCTCGGCCGGCCGGTTGGCGTGCAGCGTGCCGCAGCCACCGTCGTGACCGGTGTTCAGCGCCGCGAGCAGGTCGGTCACCTCGGCACCCCGGACCTCGCCGACGACGAGCCGGTCGGGCCGCATGCGCAGCGCCTGGCGCACGAGGTCGCGCAGCGTCACCGACCCCACACCCTCGACGTTGGGTGGCCGGGTGAGCAGCCGGACGACGTGCGGATGGGCAGGGGTGAGCTCGGCGGCGTCCTCGCACAGCACGATCCGGTCGCCGGGATCGGCGGCACCGAGCAGTGCCGACAGCAGCGTGGTCTTCCCGGAGCCGGTTCCCCCGGTCACCAGGAAGGCCAGCCGCCGCGCCACGACGGCCCGGAGCAGCTCTTCGCTCCCTCGGGGCAGCGTGCCGAGGGCCGCGAGCTCGTCGAGCGTGTGCGTGCTCCGGCGGAGCACCCGCAGGGACAGGCAGGTGCCGCTGCCCGACACCGGGGGCAGCACCGCGTGCAGGCGGGTGCCGTCGGCCAGGCCGACGTCCACCCACGGAGCCGCATCGTCCAGCCGCCGTCCCACCGTGGCGGCCAGCCGGACGGCGAGCCGGCGGACCGCGTCGTCGTCGGGAAACCGCACGGCGGTGGGCTCCAGCCCGCATCCCCGGTCGATCCAGACGGAGTCGGGCCCGTTGACGAGGACGTCGGTGACACCGGGCGTGCGCAGCAGCGGCTCGAGCGGTCCGGCGCCGGCCAGCTCGTCGACCGCCCCACGGACCGCGAGCAGGACGTCGTCGTCCCCGAGCAGGCCGCCGGCCTCCTCGCGCACGAGCGCCGCGACCGCGGCGCGGGTCGGCGGGCCCGGCTCGAGGGCGAGGCGGGCCCGGACACGGTCCAGCAGGGCCGGTGCGGTCATCGCGGCGCGCCCGGACGCGGGAGGCTCCCGAGGATCCGACGGGCGACGGCACCGAGCGGCGACCGTGCCGAGACGAGGGGTGGCTCGCCTCGTTCGCCCCGCGGGACCGCGCTCCGGTCGTGCGCCAGCTCCGCCAGGACGGGGCGGCCGACCACGTCGGCGACCTCCTCGAGGGACAGCCCGCCGGGGACCTGGCGGACGACCAGCTCCGCGGCCGCCCACGGGGAGTCGGGTCCCTCCACCTGCAGCCGGGCCGCGGTGGCGGCCCGCAGCCGGGCGGGGACGACGAGCACGGCCAGGTCGGCGTCGGCGGCGACGGCCGACGCGTCGCTCCCCGCACACCGCGGCAGGTCGACCACGGCCGGGCAGCCGACGGAGCGGGAGGCGTCGACCACGGCCGTCAGCGCGTCCGCCGGAACCGTGCCGGGGGAGGAACGGGACGCGGCCACCACGTGGACGCCGGCGACGTCCGGCAGCGCGGCCAGCAACGCGTCTCCGGCGACCCGCCCGCGCAGCCCGGTCAGGTCCGGCCACCGCAGGCCGTCGGCGCCCTCGGCCCCGAGCAGCAGGTCGAGCCCGGCACCCCAGGGATCCGCATCGACGAGCGTCACCCCGGGTGCGGCCGCCAGCGCCACCGCCGTGGCCAGGGTGCTCGCACCCGCGCCGCCGCAGGACCCGCCCACGGCGACCAGCCAGCCCCGCTCCACCGGAGCGCGCACCGCCGCCGTGCAGCGCGCCAGCAGCCACGACTCGTCGTCGGGCAGCACCGCGACTCGCTCGGCACCGATCTCGACGGCTCCCGCCCAGCCGGTGGCCGGCAGGTCCCGGGCGGCCACGACCACCACCCCGGGCCGGCGCTGGAGCGACCGGAGCGCCCCGGCGGCCAGTGCGTCGGCCCCGATCAGGACGAGCGGAGCCTGCCGGTGAGCGCGGCGCAGCGCCGGTCCGCCCGTGGCGAGCTCCGGTTCGGCACCGGCGGCGGCCAGCAGTCGCAGGAGGTCGTCGAGGAGACGCTCGTCGCTGCTGACGACCAGCGGTCGGGCGGTCGTGCGGGAGGTGGACACGCCCCCACCTCACCCGCGGGTCGGCGGACAGTGCCAGATCGACGGCGCAACTGTGGATGACCCGTCCGGGTGTGGACGGCGCGCGGCCCCGACCGCCGGGAGGAGATCCACTTACAGTCGTGCACTGTGACGCGCGCAGCGGCGTTCTTCGATCTGGACAAGACGGTCATCGCCAAGTCGAGCACGCTCGCCTTCGGCCGGCCGTTCTTCCAGGGTGGCCTGATCAACCGCCGGGCAGTGCTCAAGACCGCCTACGCGCAGCTGGTCTTCTCCCGGGCCGGTGCCGACGCCCCGCAGATGGAACGCCTGCGGGCCCAGCTGACCGCGATGGTCACCGGCTGGGACGCCGCGACCGTGCAGGACATCGTCCGCGAGACGCTGCACGAGATCGTCGACCCGCTGGTCTACGCCGAGGCGGCGGACCTTATCGAGGAGCACCGGGCCGCGGGTCGGGAGATCGTCATCGTGTCCAGCAGCGGCGCGGAGATGGTGGAGCCGATCGGCGAGATGCTCGGGGTCGACCGGGTCGTGGCCACCCGCATGGTCGTCGAGGACGGCCGCTACACGGGCGAGATCGAGTTCTACGCCTACGGCGAGAACAAGGCGGCGGCGATGCGGGAGCTGGCGTCGACCGGCGGCTACGACCTCGCCGACTGCTACGCCTACAGCGACTCCGTCACCGACCTGCCGATGCTGTCGGCCGTCGGCCATCCGACCGCGGTCAACCCCGACCGCGGGCTGCGCAAGGCGGCGCTCGAGCACGGGTGGCCGGTCCTGCAGTTCACCCGGCCGGTCAGCATGCGGGCGCGGTTCTCCGCCCCGCCGGCCCCGGTGGTCACCGGCGCCGCGGTCGGTGTGGGGGCCGCCGTCGTGGGGCTCGCCTGGTACGCGCGGCACCGCGCCCTCCGCGCCGGTCTGCTCGCCACCGAGGCCCCTGGGCCGCTCCCCGGCCGCCGCCGCCGCCGCGGGGCCTGACGGCGCGGCGGGGCTCCCCCGCCGCCGCGCCCGGGTGGGCCATCCTGCCGACGTGGTCACCGTGGTCCTCGCCTGGCTGGCCGTGCTCGCCGTGTGCCTGGCCGCGGTCCTCTTCGGGCAGTCCGTCCGCAGGACCCCGCGCCGGCGCCGCCGATCGCGCGCCGGCCGGATCGGGTTGTTCCTGTCGCTGTCGGGCCCGTGGCTGTCCATCGTGGTCGCGGCAGCCGTCGGCGCCGTCACCGGCGCCTGGCTGGTGGCCGCGGCGGCCGGCGCCTGCGGGGTGGTCCTCACCGCCCTGGTGGGGTTCCTGCTCTCCCCCCGCTGACGAGGCCTCTCCTCCTGCTGCCGAGGCCACGGCGCGGCCGCACGCGGGTCAGCCCCGGAGCAGGCTCTCGCAGATCGCCAGCCCCTCGAGGGCTCCGTGCTCGGTGGCCCGGCAGCAGTGGACCAGCCATCCGGCCACCCCCGCCTCCGTCCCGGAGGCGTAGCCGGCCAGCGCCTGCGCGTACGCCTGCGCGCCGAGCTCGGCGAAACCGACCTCCGGCACCGACACCGCCTTCGGGTCCAGGCCCCGGCCGATCCCGGTGAGCCGCCCGGCGGCCCGGGCCACGACACCGTCCGCGGTGCCGAACGGGGCCAGTGCGGCGAGCTCACCGTGCACCAGCGCGGCCACGAGCACCGCCGGTGCCGCCGTACCCCCCGTGACCAGGGAGAACAGCCCCGACAGCCGGGGGCCCGCGTGCGGCGCCGGGCGTCCCAGGGCGGCGGACTCGGCCAGGTCGGCCGCGGCCAGCACGTGCAACCTGGCCAGCACCTGACCGGGTGCCCTCGACCACGTCTCGACCATCGAGCCCAGTCCCGCCGACACCCGCAGGGCGCCCTGCACGACCGGGTCGCCCACGGAACCCGCGCGCAGGTCGGCCAGGGGCACGTCCACGCCGTCGAGCGCCGCCGACGCCCGGGCACCCCGGAGCGCGGACTCGGTGCTGACGCCGGCCGACTCCCGGCGGAGCACGCGGTGGCCCAGCAGCCGGTCGATGCCGGCGCGGGCGGCGTCGGCGGCGTCCCGGACGCCGGGCAGGTCGAGCAGCGGAGCCAGCGGATCGGCCGCGCCGGACGTCGCCGCGGGCCGGGCGGCGCCCGGCCGGACCGGAATGCTCACGTGATCTCCTCGCTGCGCTCGCGGGTCACGTGACCGGAGCCGCTGTGCTGACGGGTGGCCGCGCAGACCCGGCCACGACGACGACGGTACGAGGCGCGCCGTCGGAGCCCGCACGGCCCTCGCCTACGCTTTCCCCTGCCATGGCCCGACCTTTGACCTTGCTGCTCGTCCGCCACGGACAGAGCGAGTGGAACGCCGCCGGGCGCATGCAGGGGCAGACCCCCGACGTCCCCCTGACCGCGCTCGGGCACGCGCAGGCCCACACCGCCGCCGCCGATCTGGCACGCCTCCGCCCCGGAGCGTTGATCTCCAGCGACCTCCTGCGCGCCGTGCAGACCGCCGAGCACTGCGCCCGCGCGACCGGCCTCCCGATCGTCTGCAGCCCGGCGCTGCGCGAGCAGGGGTACGGCGAGCTGGAGGGGCTGCCCTCCCGGGACCTGTGGAACCGGGTCGACTGGACCGACCCGCACTGGTCGGCGCCCGGCGGGGAGAGCCTGGCGGAGCTGCACGCCCGGGTGCAGGCGTTCCTCAAGGAGCTCGCCGCCGAGCCTCCTGCCGACGTCATCGCGCTGGTGACCCACGGCGACACGATCCGCGCGGCCCAGGCCGTCGTGGCAGGGCTCGGCCCCGACGCGCTGCCCGCGGTCACCCCGCACAACGGAACGGTGACGCGGCTCGAGCTGATCGTGTGAGCGCCGACCCCGCGCGGGCCATCCGCCCGGCATGAGGATCACCGGGCCCCTCGAGTCGGCCGCGCTGCTCACCGTCCTGCCCGTCCCCCGGCGCTGGGCGGTCTCCGGAAGCGGCGTGCTGCCCTGGGCCCCGCTGGTGGGTCTGGTGCTCGGCGGCATCGCGACCGGCATCGCCGTCGTCGGCGACCGGTGGATCTCCCCCCTGGCGGGCGCGGTGCTCGGCGTCGCCGTCCTGGCGCTGCTCACCCGCGGGCTGCACCTCGACGGGCTGGCCGACACCGCGGACGGACTGGGCCCGCTGCGGAGCCGGGAGCGGGCGCTGCAGGTGATGCGCCAGGGCGACGTCGGGCCGTTCGGCGTCGGGACGTTGGTGCTCACCCTGCTGGTGCAGATTTCCTGCCTGGCGGCCCTGCTGGAGACCCGCTGGGGGTGGCTCGCGTTCTGGTGCGCCGTGGTGGTGGCCCGGATCGCCATGGCCAGGACGGGCCTGCCCGGCGTGGTGACGGCGGAGGGCTCCTCGCTGGGCGCGCTGGTGGCCGGCACGGTCTCGGCGGCCTGGCTGACCGGGTGCGGCCTGGTGCTGCTCGCGCTCCTGATCGCCGCGACGGGCGAACCGGAACCGGCGGTGCGCCTGGCGGCCAGCGCCGCGGGGGGTGTGCTGGCTGCCGAACTCCTCCACCGCCGGGCCCGGACCCGGCTCGGTGGCGTGACGGGTGACGTGATGGGCGCGATGGGCGAGACGGCGACCGCCGCCACCCTGCTGGTGGCCGCGGTCGCCTTCTGACCCGTCAGGCCGGGTTCAGCGGCGGCGCAGGAGGCCTTCGACCAGGCGACCGAGGCCACCGCCCGTCGCCGGTGTGGCGGCGCGCCCCCGGCCCATGCCGCTCCGGCCCATCCCGCTCCGGCCCATCCCGCTCCGGCCCATCCCGCTCCGGCCCATGGCCCCCCAGCCCATCCCGCTGCGGCTCATGCCCCGCCGACCCACCGGCTGGCCCACGCCGCGCACCGGGCGCCCCGTGGTGCGGCCGCCCCGCGCGGCGCCGCGCGCGGCGGTCTCTGCAGATCCCATCAGTCTTCCGAGGATGCTCATGGGGACGGGGTTCCCCGAAAGCCACGGGTGACCCGGCTCGTCCACCGGGGCCCGCGCCGGCATCGGCGTGGCGTGACGCCACGGCCTCGTACGGCTGCGTCATGCCGCCGGGCGGCTGCGGTCAGGCGGCGCCGAGCGCGTCGGCCATCCGGTGGTGGGCGACGGCCTCGCCGGCGCGGCTCTGCCGCTCCAGCGTGCGCGCCAGCGCACGGCGGGCCCAACCGTTGGCGGGCGCCAGCTCGACCAGCCGGGTGAGCGCCTCCTCCGACCGCGCCAGCTGCGCCGATCCGAAGTAGGACCGGGCCAGCATCTCCAGGGCGGCCTCGTTGGCCGGCTCGGCGGCGACGACGCGTTCCAGGATGCGGGCCGCCTCCGTGGGCTGCCCCATGGCGAGGAAGAGGTCGGCCCGCAGGAACTCCGAGTGCAGGTCGATCTCGAACGGCTGCGTCATGCCGGCATGAACGACGACGGTGCCCGGAGCCTTCCCACCGAGGGCCGCGGGAGTCCCTCCGCCGACACGCGCATCCGGACGACGGTCCTCCACCGAAGCACGGGGCATCAGCACCCCACCGAGGAGCCCGCCATGCACCTGCGTCCCGTCTCCCACCGAGCCACGCCCGCCCCCGATCAGCGGGGGCCCGCAGCCACGACACCGGCGGGGAACGCCGGCCCGGCCGCCGCCCGCGTGCTCGCCGTCCACCGGGTGGGTGCCCTCGGCGTGGCCGCCGTCATCCTCGTGTTCGGGCTCCTGGGCTTCGCGGGCGGCCTGGAGTTCTTCTCCACCAGCGGCGAGCCGATCCTCGGCATGTCCTCCAACGGACTCCTCTCGACCATCTCGGTGATCACGGCCGCGGTGCTCGTCTTCGCGGCCCTGCGTGGCCCACGGGTGGCCTCGACGATCATGATGATCGTCGGGTCGCTGTTCATCCTCTCCGCCCTGGCCAACCTGGCGGTGCTGCGCACGGACCTCAACCTGCTCGCCTTCGAGATGAGCAACGTCGTCTTCTCCGCCGTCGCCGGCCTGGTCCTCCTGCTGCTGGGCGCCTACGGGCGCCTCACCGGCAACCTCCCACCGGACAGCCCCTACGCCGCCGCCCGTCCCCAGCCGGCACCGGAGCCCCCGGAGTACCCCTCCACCCCGGCCGAGTTCGCGGCGGAACGCGCCATGCGGGAGGCCGAGCTCGCCGTGGTCAACCACGTGGCCACCGCCGAGCAGCGCCGCCGGGTCGCCGCGATGGCGCGCGTGCACAGCCGGTACGACCGGCGGCGGGTGTGGATGGAGTTCGACGCCCCGCGGTCCTGAGAGGGGGGGCGGGTCAATCCTCCTCCGGGTCGGGCAGGCGGGCTCCGGCCGCGACCTCACGGCCGGCCGCCACGCGGGCCCGCCGCCCGACCAGGGTGACGTCCCCCTCCCCGCCGACCACGGCGCCCTCGCCGATGTCGACGAGGTCGTCGAGCACGGACCGGACGACCCGCGCGCCGGCCCGCACGCGCACCCCCGGCAGCAGGACGGAGTCGACGACGGTCGCGCCCTTCTCCACCACCACGCCGGGGGACAGCACCGAACCGCGGACCTCCCCCGCGACCCGGGTACCGCCCGACACCAGGCTCTCGTCGACCACCGCACCGGACAGGATCCGGGCTGCGCTGTGCCGGCCACCGCGGGTGTGCAGCGGCCACGACAGGTCGTCGAGATCGATGGGGGGCTCGGGTGAGAGGAAGTCGCGGTGCGCCTGCCAGTACGCCGGGATCGTGCCGACGTCCCGCCAGTACCCCCGGAGCGGGTACGCGCGGGCGAGGCCGTCACGGGTCTGGGCCGGCAGCAGATGGCTGCCGAGGTCCTCGAGGCCGTCCTCCCCCAGGTCGTCGTCGAGCGCCTCCAGCCGATCGAGCGTGGCACCGGGGGCGAAGACGAAGACCTCGTTGGTCGCCGTCGTCGTCGCCGGCTCCTCCGGCTTGTACGCGTAGTCGGTCACCCGCTCGCCGTCGACCTGCACGATCCCGTACCGCGACGCATCGTCGGCGGCGACCTCGGTGGTCACCATCGTGACCTCCGCGCCGGAGCCGAGATGGGCGTCGACGACCTCGCGGTAGTCGAGCTTGTAGACGGCGTCGGCACTGACCACGACCAGCGCGTCGGGGTCGTACTCGCGGATGAGATCCGCCTGGCGCCACAGCAGGTTGGCCGTGCCGCTCACCCAGCCGCCCCGGTCGGTGCCCTGGAACGGCGGCAGCATCATCAGTCCGCCGAAGGTCCGGTCGAGGTCCCAGGGCCGGCCGTTGGCCAGGTGGTCCGACAGCGAGGTCGGGTGGTACTGGACCGAGACCCACACGTCGGCGATGGCGGAGTGCTGGCAGTTGCTGAGCGGGAAGTCGATGAGCCGGTACACCCCGGCGAAGGGGACGGCGGGTTTGGCGCGCTGCTCGGTCAGCAACTCGAGGCGTCCCCCCGCTCCGCCGGCCAGCACCAGGACGAGGATCCGCGGGAGCGCCATGGTGCGCCCCTACCCGCGCACGCTGCCACCACGCGTCCGGCGGACACGACACGCGGGGCGCCGGGAATCACCCGGACGGCGGGCGGCTTGTCCGCTGTCGTGCCCGCCCCGCGCCGCCTGCCGCGAGCTCCCGCCTTCTGGTCGGTGGCCGCGCTCCTGGTGGTCATGCTCGCCGCGTCGGGGGTGCCCTCCCCGCTGTACCGGGTCTACCAGGAGCAGTTCGGCTTCAGCTCCGGCGTCCTGACGACGGTCTTCGGCGTCTACGCCTTCGCGCTGCTCGCCTCGCTGCTCGTGGTCGGAGGGCTGTCCGACCACGTCGGCCGGCGCCCGGTGCTCGTCGGCGCCTTCCTGCTCGAGGCCGCTGCGATGGCGCTCTTCCTGTTCGCCGACGGGGTGGGCTGGCTGCTCGGCGCCCGCGTCGTCCAGGGACTGGCCACCGGCGCACTGACCAGCACGCTGGGTGCGTCGCTGCTGGACCTGCAGCACCGGGACCGGCCGCTGGGTGCGTTCATCAACAGCGCCTCACCCGGGCTGGGGCTCTCGATCGGCGCGGTCGCCGCCGGGCTCCTCGTCCAGTTCGTCCCCTCGCCGACCGACTGGGTGTTCGGGGTCCTGACCGTGGTCTTCCTGCTCGCGGCGGTGGGCACCGTCCTGCTGCCCGAGAGCTCGCCCCGTGTACCGGGCGCCCTCGGCTCGCTGCGGCCCCGGGCGCACGTGCCCGGTGCGCACCGGAAGCCCTTCGTCGTGGCCCTTCCCCTCCTGGTCGCCTGCTGGGCGCTCGGCGGGCTGTACGCATCGCTCGGCCCGTCGCTGGTGGCCGACGTCTTCGGCATCGACAACCACGTGGCCGGCGGCCTGCTCATCCTCGCGCTCAACGGCACCGGCATCGCGGGCTCGCTGGCCCTGCGGACCGCACCTCCGGAACGGGCCCACCTCGTCGGCGCGCTGGTCTTCACGGTCGGCGTCGCCGGCACCCTCGGAGCCCTGTTCGCCACCTCGGCGCCGCTGCTGTTCACCGCGGCGGTCGTCACCGGGTTCGGCTTCGGGGCGGCCTTCCTCGGCGCGGTGGCGACCATCACCCGGGGTGTGGCCCCGGGGCACCGGGCCGGCCTGCTGGCCAGCATCTTCGTCGTCGGCTACCTGGCGTTCAGCCTTCCGGCGATCGCGGCGGGGATCGCCGTCGCCGAGTTCGGCCTGACCCGGACCACCGAGGTCTACGAGTCGGTCGTGGTCCTGCTGGCCCTGCTCGCCGTCACCGGCCTGGTGCGGGCCCGCCGGACCGTCGGCGGAACCGTCCCCGCGGAGCGGCCCGAGACCGTCGCCGCCTGAGCCCGCTCACCCCCGGGCAGGGCGTCGTCGCCGAGCCCGGGCAGGGTGGGCGTCCTCACCCAGGGAACCGCGCACCTCAGCGCCGGACGGCGTCGACGAACCCCTGGACGCGCTCGCGCAGCTCGGCGGTCCGCTCGGCGAGGACCTCGGCCGGATCCCGGTCCTGCAGCCACGGAGGGATGTCGGCGCGCACCCGCTGCGCGCAGCGGAGGTCGGCGCACATGTAGGTGCCGACCGTGTTGCCGTTGCGGCCGGCCTCGCCGGTGCGTCTGGCCGTGAACAGCGAGACGGCGTCGCCCGGCTGCGCGGTCTGGCAGAGCAGGCACATCGCCGTCGTGCGCCCTGACATGCGGGTGTCGGCCGCCCGGACGGCGACGCCCACCGGCCGGTCGCCGTCCTCGACCACCAGGTAGCCGCGCAGCGGCGCCTTCGGATCCCGCCACCCCAGCAGTTCCAGCGCGGACCAGTCGAGCGTGTCGAAGTCCTTCGGCAGCGCCAGGCCCTTGGCCTCGCCCTGCGAGCAGTTCACGAAGGAGCGGCGAACCTGCTGCTCGGTCAGGGGGTGCACGGTCGGCATCTCCTCCGTGGTGGGGGCCCGGCCATCCTGCTCGGACGACGGCCGTCGGCTCACCCCATTTTCCGCCGGGCAGTCCCCGGGTCAGGCGGGGAGGTCGCCGCCGGGGCCGGCCGCCTCCGCGAGCAGCCGCTCCCGGTCGGCCTCGGGCAGCAGGTCGACGTACACGGTGCCGTTCAGGTGGTCGACCTCGTGCTGCAGGCAGCGGGCGGCCATCCCGGTCGCCTCGATCGACACCGGGTCGCCCTTCAGGTCCACCCCGTCCACCCGGGCACGGAAGGCGCGGGGCAGCTCGGCGTAGGGACCGGGCACGGACAGGCAGCCCTCCTCGGTGACCTCCTCGGCCGGCTCGTCGCCCACCGGCTCCAGGACCGTCAGCGTCGGGTTGATCACGTAGCCGACGACGTCCTCCCCGGCCGCGTCCGGGCAGTCGATCACGAAGATGCGCGCGTCCACGCCGATCTGGTTGGCCGCCAGGCCGACCCCGTCGGCGGCGGCCATGCTCGCGAACATGTCGAGGAGCAGCCGGCGCAGCCCCTCGCCGAACTCGGTGACGGGGGCGCAGGGACGGTGCAGGACCGGATTGCTGCCGTAGGTGACGATCGGCCGGGCGACGCCGTCGTAACGGCCGGGCAGGCGCATGACCGCCGATCCTAGGGACGGCACCCGGGACGGCGGTTGGCACGATGTCCGGCGTGACCGTCCCGACCGCCCTGGGCCTGGCCCTCGGGGCGGTGGCGGACCTCGTTCTCGGCGATCCCCGGCGGGGTCATCCGGTCGCCGGGTTCGGGCGCGCGGCGCAGGCCCTGGAGCGCCGGACCTGGCGGGACTCGCGGCCGGCGGGGACCGGGCACGCGCTCGTGCTCACCGGTGCGGCGGCGGGTCTGGGAGCGGCGGTGGACCGGGCCACCCGGCGGCATCCGGTGGCCCGCACCCTCGCCACCGCCGCGGCCACGTGGACGGTCCTGGGCGGCACGTCGCTGGGCCGCGCCGCGACGACCATGCAGCAGGCTCTGGCGATGGGCGACGTCCCCTCCGCACGCGCCGCGCTCCCCGCGCTGGCCGGCCGGGACCCCCGCGCGCTGGACGAGGCAGGCCTGGCCCGCGCCACGGTGGAGTCGGTGGCGGAGAACACCTCCGACGCCGCCGTCGCCCCGCTGTTCTGGGGCGCCGCCGCCGGCATCCCCGGGCTGCTCGCCTACCGGGCGGTCAACACCCTCGACGCGATGGTCGGGCACCGGTCCCCGCGCTACGCACGCTTCGGCTGGGCCGCCGCCCGGCTGGACGACGTCGCGAACTGGCTGCCCGCCCGGGCGACCGCCGTCCTCACCGTCGCCTGCGCCCCCCTGGCCGGCGGTTCCCCGTCGGGGGCGCTGCGGACGTGGCTGCGTGACGGCGCCGCCCACCCGAGTCCCAACTCCGGCCGCTGCGAGGCCGCGCTGGCCGGCGCCCTCGGCCTGCGGCTGGGTGGCCGCAACGTCTACGGCAGCCGCGTCGAGGTGCGGCCGGCGCTCGGCGACGGACGCCCGCCCGCGGCGAGCGACATCCGCCGCGCGGTACGGCTCTCCCGCGCGGTCTGGACGACCGCGGCGATCGTCGCGGCCACCGCGCGATGGCCCCGGCGCTCGCGCGGCTGAGCCGGGCGCTCGAACAGCCCCCTCGGCCGGGAGAGGACCGGGAAGCCGCCGGGATCCACGTGCGGGTGGCCGGCCGGCGGATCGCCGGGCGCCCGCCGACATCAGCTCCGCGACGCTCGCGGGGGCAGCGGCTCCGCTGGCGCTGCTGCTGGCCGAAGGACGCGCGTTCGGGACCGGCCACGCGTTCGACGAGCACCTGCGGCTGCCGTTCACCCGCCCCGCCGCCGAGCTCCGCAGAGCGATCGAGGTGCTCGCACAGGTGCAGGCCCGGCTGCGCTCGGAAGGTGCGCCGGGCACGCCGGCGCGGTTGCTGACGGTGGTCTGAGCGCGACGCTCCGTGGACTCGAGGCCACGAACCGTCACGGCACGACCACGGGCACGCGTTGCGTCCTGGGCGATTCGGTCGTGGCCTCTCCCATAACGCATGCGGGTGCCGGTCCCGGGACGTACCGTCCTCGCATCAGAGCGACCGGCTCCGTGCGACGGAGCCGGAGCCGCGTGGTCGAGCACACGGCCCCGCGGGCCGCTGGTCGTCCGGCGCGCTTCTGAGTAGGGGGAAGTCATGTCGTCACCGGCCGTTTCTCGTCAGCGAGTCGTCAGCCGCTCCGCACACGCCGCGCCCGCGCCGCCCCGACCGGTCGCCGCCCGCCCGGCGCCCGAACCGCCACGACCACCCGAGCCCATGGCCGGCCGCTACCGCTACGACCGCCTCAGTGGCGGCTGGTGGTGGTCGCCGGAGATGTTCACGGTGCACGGCCTGCCCGCCACGTCGGCCCAGTCGGCCGCCGAGGACCTCCTCGGGCAGCAGAAGGCCGAGGACCGCACCCGCATCCTCGAGGCCGTCGCCCGGGCCTGCACCGACGGCCGCGCCTTCGCCCTCGAGAGCCGGATCCTCCGCGCCGACGGTGCGGAGCGGACCGTCGTCCTGGTGGGTGAACCGGTGCGCGGTGGGGACGGGGACGTCGCCGCCGTCGAGGGCATGTGCATCGACATCACCGAGTGCCGCCCGCCCGGCTCCGACGTGGAGCGGGCGCAGGCGCTCGAGGCCGAGGTGGGGCAGCTGCGCGCCGCCATGGCCAGCCGGGCGGCGATCGAGCAGGCCAAGGGCATCCTCATGCTCCTGACCAGTTGCGGCGACCAGGTGGCCTTCGACCTGCTGGCCCACATCTCCAGCCACACGCACCGGAAGGTGCGCGACATCGCCGAGGTCATCACCCGCTCGGCGGCCGGGCAGACCCGACTGCCCGACGACGTCCGCGCGATCATCCGGGACGCGTGCCCGCCGACCCAGCCGCTGCGGTGAGCACGGCCTGAGTCCCGGCTCCTCCGGGCCGTTGGGGAGAATGCGCGGACCACCTGCCGACATCCCGTCGACGGCGTGCACCCACGAGCCCCGGAGGACAGCGCGGCGTGGTCTACCTCATCTCCCGGCTCATCCTGCGCCCTCTGTTCCTGCTCCTGTTCCGCCCGCACGTGGTGGGGCGGGAGAACGTGCCCGCCACCGGCGCCTTCATCATCGCCAGCAACCACCTGTCCTTCATCGACAGCATGATCATCCCGCTCATGGCGCCCCGCCGGGTGGGCTATCTGGCGAAGGCGGAGTACTTCACCGGGTCCGGCGTGCGCGGCTGGCTCACGCGGACGTGGTTCACGGCCCTGGGGGCACTGCCGGTCGAGCGGCAGACCCATCGCGCCGCCCAGGAGGCGCTCGACACGGCGATGACCGTCCTGCGCGCCGGCGGCGGCTTCGGCATCTACCCGGAGGGCACCCGTTCGCGGGACGGCCGGCTGGCGCGGGGCAAGACCGGGGTCGCCTGGCTGGCGCTCACCGCCGACTGCCCCGTCGTGCCGGTGGGCCTCATCGGGACCGACCGGATCCAGCCGGTGGGGGCCAAGTGGCCGCGGCCGCACCGCTGCACCGTGGTCTTCGGCAAGCCGTTGACCTTTCCGGAGTACCGCGGCAAGGCGGGGAGCAACCGCGCGCGGCGCGAGGTGACGGACACGATCATGGCGGCCATCGCCGAGCTCTCGGGGCAGGAGAAGGCGGGCTGGTGAGCTCTGCGCCCGACCGGGGACCCGTGCTCAGTCCCCGGTGAGGAGCGCCCGCACGTCGTCGGGCCAGGGCGCCGGCACGCCGTCCACCGTGCAGACGTAGGTCGTACGGACGACGCAGCACCGCCGGTCGCCGACGCGGATGGTGAAGCCGACGGTGATGCTGGTGCGCCCCAGCTTCTCCAGGTCGGCGTCCACGTCCACCGTGTCGCCCCAGCGTGCCGACGACCGCCACTCGAGGCTGCTGGCCACGACGAGGTAGTCGACGCCCCCGGCGTTGAGGTCGGGCCAGCGGACGCCGAGGGCATCCCACCAGGTGTTCACCGCCTCGTCGGCCCACACGAGGTAGTGGGCGTTGAAGGCGATGCCCTGCTGGTCGCACTCCACGTACCGGACCGGCGAGCTCCAGACCTGTGGCACGAGGTGCGACGCTAGCGGGCGGCTACCGTCGGTGCGTGGATCCCGTCGCCGCCAGCGGCCGCGCCGCCGCGCCCGCTCGCCCCGCACCCCTGCCCGCGGCGCCTCCCGCGGCGGAGGTGCTGGCCGGCTACCACGCCCCCGGCCGGCGCGTGCTGGACAAGGTGATCCACCACCTCGACCACCACTGCACCGCCTTCATCGGGCTCTCGCCGTTCTGCACGCTCGCCACCGCCTCGCCCGAGGGGTGGCCCGAGGTCTCGCCCCGCGGCGGCGAGCCCGGCTTCGTCCGGGTCCTCGACGGCGGCCGGCTGGCATTGCCCGACCGGCAGGGCAACAACCGGGTCGACAGCCTGCGCAATCTCGCCGTCAACCCGCGGGCCGCGCTGATGTTCGTCGTCCCGGGCATCGACGAGACGCTCCGCGTGTACGGGAGGACCAGCCTGCTGCCCGCCGACTCCCTGGGCATCGACCTGACGGAGTTCGGCAGGAAGCCGCTGTCGGTGCTGGTGCTGGAGGTCGAGCGGGCCTACTTCCAGTGCTCCAAGGCGGTCATGCGCTCGGGGCTGTGGAACCTCGAGAGCCGGGTGCCGCGGTCGGTCTTCCCGCCCCTTTCGCAGGTGCTGCGGGACCACTGCCGCGACGACACGGTCCCGGACGAGGCGACCCTCCGCGCCGGGCTCGCGGCGGAGCTCTGACGACGGACCCCGTCCTCCTCACCACTCGCGGGTTCGCGGCGGGCCTCCGGACGGGGCCGATCGTCGGTGGCCTGCCCTAGCGTCCGGACCATGGCATTCGACTTCCAGGTCACGATCGACTGCTCGGCCCCGCACGAGCTCGCCGACTGGTGGGCCGAGGCGCTCGGCTGGCGGGTCGAGCCCCAGGACGAGTCGTTCATCCTGAAGATGATCGAGGTCGGCGCCGCGTCGGACGCGGACACGACCCGGCACCGCGGCGCGCTCGTGTGGAAGGACGGCGCCGCGATCACCTCGCCGGACCCCGGCCGGCCCCGGGTGCTCTTCCAGCGGGCGGCCGAGCCGAAGACGGTCAAGAACCGCGTGCACCTCGACGTGCGCGTGGGGGCGGACCGGCGGGAGGCCGAGGTCGCCCGGCTGGTGGCGCTCGGTGCCACCGAGCTGTGGCGCGCCTCCCAGGGACCGCACGAGTGGGCCACGCTCGCCGACCCGGAGGGCAACGAGTTCTGCGTGGCCTGACCGAGGACCCTCCTCCCCGTCCCGCGCAGGAGAGGGACGGCGCCCGCGAGGGGCGTCAGCCCGCGCGCAGGTCCCGGAGCAGCTTCCGGTCGGCCACCACGCGTTCGGCGAGCAGCCGCGCCCGCGTGCGGCGGTGGCGCCGGCCGCTGCCGTGGTAGCGGGCGTCCTCGACGAGCTGGAAGGCCGCGAGGACGCTGGCCTGCACGTCACGGGCCCGAGGAACCGCTGGTCGCGCCGGTTCGGCCGTCGTCATGGGAGCCCCCTTCTCCCGGGGTGTCCCCGCCCGTGACGACCCCGTGCGGCCAGCTGTGCCCGACCACCGGCGACCTCAACCCCCTCCGTGACCAATTGGTGCCGATGTGTCACACGTGACAGTCGGGGCGCTGCGGCGACGCCGGCGCCCCGCCACGTACGGTGCCGGGATGCCGCGCGACGGACGCCTCCTCGGGCTGGCCGGCCGGATCGCGGAACGGGTCCACCGCGCCGTGTCCCCGGCGGGGTGGGCACGATCCCGTCCGCCCTCCTCGTCCGGACGCCCGGCGCCCGCCGGGCCGCCGGAGCCCGTGTCGATCTCCGCCGACCTGGCGTACGGCCCTCGCGACGACGGCCGGCCCGACCCCGGCGAGATCGTCTGGGCCTGGGTGCCCTACGACGAGGGCGACGGCCGCGGCAAGGACCGCCCCGTGCTGGTCGTCGGCCGTCGCGGCGAGGAGCTCCTCGGGCTGATGCTCACCAGCAAGGACCACGACCGCGATGCCGCGGACGAGGCGCGCCGTGGCCGGGTCTGGACCGACATCGGCACAGGCGCCTGGGACCGCCGCCGCCGGCCGAGCGAGGTCCGGCTCGACCGGCTGCTCGTCCTCGACCCGTCGTCGGTCCGCCGTGAGGGCGCCGCGGTGGACCGCCCCCTGTTCGACCGCGTCGTCGGCGCGGCACGGCGCGTCCAGGGCTGGTGAGTCCGCCCGGCCTCAGACAGCCGGCTGCGTGCCGTGCAGCCGGCGCTTGGCGACGGCGATCGGCAGCTGGCCGACGAGGGCGGGAACCAGCCAGAAGACCGGGTTGCCGGTTCCCGCGACGAGGGCTCCGGTCGTGAGGGCGATGTAGGAACCACCGAGGAGATGCGGCTGCCAGGTGCGCCAGTCGCGCCACCCGCGGCGGCGGGCGGTCGCGCCGGCGACCGCCAGCGCCGCGGTGATCACCCCGAACGGCAGGAGCCACCAGAGGCCGGGGGCCGTGACGGCCAGGTAGGCCGAGGTCAGTGCGACGGCCGCGACGGCGAGCTGGTACGCCCAGGCGGCGGCGCGGTCGGGGAGGCCGCGGACGCGCAGGCCCAGCCATACCGGCCCGAGCACGAGGCCCGCGGTGCCGGCGAGGACGTGGAAGAGGAGCACGGCGTCACGCATCGCCGGTACCCCCGGACGGCGAGCCGAAGAGCATGCCCGCCGCGCGCCGGGCCAGGTCCAGCAGCGCCTCCCGGCCCGGTGGTGGAGCGAGCCCCGCGCCGGAGAGGTTGCCCGTGGCGGCGAGGGTGGCCAGACCGTGGACCAGCGACCACGCCGCGACGACGGCTGCCCGCGCGTCCTCGACCCTGCCCTGGGCGGCGAGCGACTCCACACCCGCGGACAGGACGCCGAACGTCCGCGCCCGTGCCGCGACCAGCTCGGGGTCCTCCCCGTCGAGGGCGTCGGGTGTGAACATCACCGCGAAGTGGCCCGGATGGTCGTGGGCGAAGCCGACGTAGGCCACGCCGGCCTCGAGGAAGCTCGTGGCGGTGGCCTCCTCCAGCGCGGCGGCCAGCAGTCGGTGCCCCTCGGCGGCCAGGGCCGTCAGCAACCCGGTCCGCGAGGCGAAGTGGTGGCGGTGCGCTGCGTGGGAGACCCCCGCCGCGCGGGCGAGCGCGCGCACGGAGACCTCCCCCACGCCGGACTCCGCGACCACCTGCGCGGTGGCGCGCAGCAACGTCGTCCTCAGATCTGCGTCCGCGCTGGGCATGCAGTCATCTTGCCAGTGGCAACTTGCCACTGGCAAGGGCGCGGCGGCATCCGCCGGTCCGGCGGAAGGGATCAGAGGGGCGTCTGCTGACCGAGCAGGCACTCCCCTGGCCGCGGCCCGGCAACAGGCGGCAGAACTCGGCCGCGTCCGGCTGGAGCTCCCGCCCCGACCGTGTCCCGCCGCCGCTGCCGACGGTCCGACGGCACCGTCCCGGTCATGCCGGGAGGTGTCCTCCCCGCACCGCGAGGACGTCGACGGGACGTTGCGCGGTCAGTCGGCGATCGACTCGTCCCGGGCCGGCCTGCGGACCGGCGGGCGCAGGTTGTAGACGCCCACGCCGTCGGTGAGCGGCTCGAGGTCGTAGCGGTGGACGACCTTGGGCCCGTCGTGGAGGTGGACGTGCGTCACCGTCGGCAGCGGCTCCCCGTGCCGCGCCGCGCGGATCTCCACCCGCCCGTCGAGGGGGCCGCCGACGAAGAGGAGCACGGAGTCGTCCGCGCCCGTCCCGGTCCCGGCCGTCACGTCCTCGGACAGTTCCGCCTCCCTGGGGTCCACCGGGCGCACTCCTCCGGGTGGCCCGGCCAGCAAGGGTAGGCGCGTGCGGCGCCTCCGGTCAGCGGGTGACCCTGTCCGGGTGACCCGTGGAGGGCGGCACACCTCCGGACCGGACCGGCGGCGCCGCGAGGACCCACGCCTCGACGAAGGCCCGCGTGGACGGCGTGGTGTCATGTGCGCCGGCCGGAACGACCCGGGAGGAGGGGCCGGTGACCGCTCGCCCCGCCACGCCGGAGGCACCCGCGCCGGACGGGTCCGCCGTCGACCTGCGCCACCACGGGGATGCCGAGCTGGCGCCCGGACTGGTCGATCTCGCCGTCAACGTGCGGGCCGGCGCGCCGCCGGCGTGGCTGCGGGCAGTCCTGCACGAGGCCCTGGACGACAGCGCCGGCTATCCCGACGCCGGCCCGGCGCGGTCCGCCGTCGCCGCGGCGCACGGCCGCGACCCGTCGGAGGTGCTGCTGACCGCCGGTGCCGCCGAGGCCTTCACCCTCCTGGCCAGGGCCGTGCAGCCGCGCCGCGCCGTCGTCGTCCACCCGTCGTTCACCGAGCCCGAGGCGGCGCTCCGGGCGGCGGGCCACCCGGTCACGCGGCTGCACCTGCGGGCCGCCGACGGGTACCGCCTCGAGCCCGGCGACGTGTCCCAGGACGCCGATCTCGTGGTGGTCGGGAACCCGACCAACCCCACCTCGGTGCTGCACCCGGCCCGGTCGCTGGCCGCTCTCGCCCGCCCCGGCCGGGTGCTGCTGGTGGACGAGGCCTTCGCCGACACGGTGCCCGGCGAGCCGGAGTCGCTCTCCGGGCGGACGGACCTGCCCGGGCTGGTGGTGGTGCGCAGCCTGACGAAGACCTGGGGCCTGGCGGGGCTCCGCGTCGGGTACGCGCTGGGGCCCGCCGGACTCGTGGCGGGCATGGCGGCGCAGCAACCGCACTGGCCGGTGTCGACCCCGGCGCTGGCGGCACTGGCCGCCTGCACCACGCCGGCGGCACGGGCCGAGGCCGACGCGGCGGCCCGGGCACTGGAGGAGCACCGGTCCGCCCTGGTCGAGGCCCTCCCGCCGCAGGTGGAGGTCCTGGGCCGGCCGCGCTCCTCGTTCGTGCTGCTCCGCGTCCCCGACGGCGAGCGGGTGCGCCGAATCCTGCGCGAGCGGGGCTGGGCGGTCCGGCGCGGCGACACCTTCCCCGGCCTCTCCCGCGACCACCTCCGGGTCGCGGTCCGTGATCCGGAGACCTCCCGTGCGTTCGCCGCCGCGCTCACTGGGATCCTGTCCGCAGACCCCGCTGCCGAGGAGACGCGCTGAGCACCGACCCGAACCCCTTCGCCGGCACCCTGCTGGGCGAGACGATCGCCGCCATCGTGCCCCGGGACGCCGCGGCGGAGCGCGCCGCCCGCGAGCGGCTGGACCGGATGACCAAGCCCCCCGGCTCGCTGGGCGTGCTCGAGGACGTCGCCGCGCAGCTCGCCGGGATCGCCGGCACCTGCCCGGCGCCGCTGCCGGTGCCCGCGGTGGTCGCCGTCTTCGCCGGGGACCACGGCGTCCACGCCCAGGGCGTCACCCGCTGGCCGCAGGAGGTGACCGCCCAGATGGTGGCGAACTTCCTGGCCGGCGGTGCGGTGGTCAACGCCTTCGCCGCCGAGCTCGGCGTGGAGGTGGTGGTCGTGGACGTCGGGGTGGCGGCGCCGCTGGACCCCGCCGACGGACTGCTGGACCGGAAGGTGCGGCGCGGCACGGCCGACCTCGCCGAGGGTCCGGCCATGACCGTGGACGAGGCACGGCGGGCGGTCGAGGCCGGCATCGAGGTGGCCACCCGCCTGGCCACCGCCTCGCCCTGCCTGATCACCGGTGACATGGGGATCGCGAACACGACGGCGTCGGCCGCGCTGGTCTGCGCCTTCACCGGTGCCGCGCCGGCGGCCGCCACCGGTCGCGGCACCGGCGTCGACGACCCCACGCTCGCGCGCAAGGTCGAGGTGGTCACCCGGGCCGTGGCGCGCGTTCCCGCGCGCCCCACGACGCCGGCCGCGGCGCTGGACGTGCTGGCCGAGGTCGGCGGGCTGGAGCACGCCGCCCTGGCCGGGTTCGTGCTGGGTGCGGCCGCGGCGCGCGTGCCCGTGCTGCTCGACGGGGTGATCGCCGGCTCGGCCGCCCTCGTGGCGGCCGGGCTGTGCCCGACGGCGGTGCAGTACGCCCTGGCCGGGCACAGCTCCGCCGAGCCGGGCCACGCGCTCGCCCTGCAGAGCCTGGGGCTGCGCCCCCTCCTCGGCCTCGACCTCCGGCTCGGCGAGGGCACCGGCGCCCTCCTGTCCCTCCCCCTGGTGTCCAGCGCGGCACGGGCGCTGCGCGACGTCGCCACGTTCGACGCCGCCGGCGTCACCGAGAAGGCCTGATGGACGCCCCTCCGGCCGAGGCCGGGAGCGGGGCCGTCTACCCGGTCGGCCTGCGACTGCTCGACCGGCGCGTCGTCGTGGTGGGCGGCGGGCAGGTGGCGCACCGGCGGGTGGCCGGCCTGCTCGAGGCACGCGCGCGGGTCACGGTCGTCTCGCCGGAGGTCACGCCGGCGCTGGAGGCGCTCGTCGAGCCCGGGTCGCTGACCTGGGTGCGCCGACGGTACGAGACCGGCGACCTGGCGGGCGCCTGGTACGCGGTGGCCGCCACCGACGACCCCGCGGTCAACGCCTCCGTCGCCGCGGAGGCCGAGCAGCTGCGGATCTTCTGCGCCCGGGCCGACGACCGGGCGGCCTCCAGCGTGTGGACGCCGGCGGTCGGGCGGCACGGCGAACTCGTGGTCGGCGTGCACGGGGGCGGCGATCCCCAGCGCGCGATCGGCGTCCGGGACGCCGTGGTGACCGGCCTCACCGAGGGCAGCATCACCGACCGCGCCTCGCGCACCCCGGCGGGCACCCGCGCGGGGAGCGTCGTCCTCGTCGGCGGCGGGCCCGGCGACCCCGGGCTGATCACCGTCCGGGGCCGGCAGGCCGTCGCGCAGGCCGACGTGGTCGTGGCCGACCACCTGGCGCCGCTGTCGCTGCTGGAGTCGCTGCCCGCCGACGTCGAGGTCATCGATGCCTCCAAGCTGCCCCGGGGGCGCTCCATGGCCCAGGAGCAGATCAACGCCCTGCTGGTGGAGCACGCGCGGGCCGGGCGCCGCGTCGTGCGGCTCAAGGGCGGCGACCCGTTCGTCTTCGGCCGCGGCATGGAGGAGCTCGAGGCGTGCGTGGCCGCCGGCGTGCCGGTCGAGGTGGTCCCGGGCGTCACCAGCGCGATCGCGGTGCCGGCCCTCGCCGGCATCCCGGTCACGCACCGCGGCCTGACCCACGAGTTCGTCGTCGTGTCGGGGCACCTGCCGCCCGGTCATCCGCAGTCCCTGGTCGACTGGGCGGCGATCGCCCGGCTGCGGGGCACCGTCGTCGTCCTCATGGGGGTGGACACCGCACCGGCGATCGCGGCCGCCCTGGTCGACCACGGCCGGGCGCCGGAGACCCCGGTCGCCGTGGTCACCGACGGGTCGACGGCGACGCAGCGCACGGTCCGCACGACGCTCGCCGGGCTCCCCCGGGCAGTCGTCGACGAGGGCATCCGGCCACCGGCGGTCTGGGTGGTCGGCGCCGTCGTCGGCCTCAACGGACCGCACGACGTCCCTCCGCCGGATGACAGCGACCTCGACTGACCGCCGGAGCACTGCACGCGATCGATCGCCCGGTGCTCTACCCCCTCACGGCGCCGGGCGTGCTCGGGTCAGCGATCGCGCACGTCGTCGTCGGCCGGCCACTGCTGCGGTGGGCCCTGCTGGCTTCGCCGGTGGAACGCCGTGACGCGGGCCCTCAGATGTTCGCGCCGTCCGGCGGTGGCCCCTCGGGCAGCGGGGCGGCGAACCCCGACCCGGAGGGCACGGGCGGGTTCATGCCCACGGTGTAGGCCGTCATCGACAGCGAGCCGTACGCGTAGCCGTCCACGAGCACCTCGGCCGGCGTGTCCGTCGCTGCCGCGACCCCGGCGACGTAGAGCAACGGCAGGAAGTGGTCGGGCGTCGGGACGGCGAGGTCGTAGTCGCGGTGCCCGTCGAGCCGGCCGACCTCCGTGGGGTCGGTCAGCATCACCTCCTTGGCACCCTGGTCGAAGCGCTGCGCCCAGTCGAAGCCGGAGTCGGGCAGCGCGCGGCTGACACCGCCGAGGTTGTGCACCACGTTGCCGCTGCCGATCACCAGCACGCCGTCCTTCCGCAACGGGGCCAGCGCCGCGCCGAGCTGGAGGTGGTAGTCGAACGGCTTGAGCGCGTTGATGGACAGCTGGACGACCGGGATGTCGGCGTCCGGGAAGGCGTGCAGGAGCACCGACCACGCCCCGTGGTCGATGCCCCAGCTGTCGAGGTCGGCGCCGACCCACGTCGGGTGCACCACGTCGGCCACCTGCTCGTACAGCTCGGGCAGACCGGGCGGCCGGTAGTCGACCCGGAAGAGCTCCGGCGGGAAACCGAAGAAGTCGTGGATGGTCCGCGGCCGCGGCATGGCCGTGACGGCGGTGGCGTGCACGTACCAGTGCGCGGAGACGACCAGGACCGCCCGCGGCCGCGGAACAGCCTGACCGAACGCCCGCCAGGCCTCGGTGTACCGGTTCTTCTCGAGCGCGTTCATCGGGTTGCCGTGACCGAAGAACGCTGCAGGCATGACGGGCATGCGGCTCCCCCTGTCGTCGAGCACTGTGACGATCATCACCCCCGGCGCGCCGATAGGCGAGAGAACGACACCGCCCGGTTCAGCCCCCGCGACTCACCCGCGCGATGCCACGGTCTCCAGCAGGCGCAGACGCTCGGCGGGAGGACGGCGGGGGCAGGAGATGCACACCGGCCCGCCCGGCACCCGGCAGAGGAGGCAGCAGGAGGCCCGCCGCACGAACCGGACGCCTCGCACCTCCTCGTACCGGGGCATCGGCAGCGGCGGGCCCACAGCCGCCGCCAGCGGCGCGGCGAGGGCCGTCGCCGCGGGGACGTCCCGCACGGCCCGCCCGAGCGCGAGCAGCCGGTTGGCCAGCGCGTCGGTCGCGATCGCCCACAGCGGGCGCTCCCGCATGCCGCCCGCCTCCGCCACCGCCGCCACGACGGCGGCCAGGGTCTGCCGCAGATCCGCGGCCAGGTCGCCCGAGCCGGGTCCGGCCGCCACCGCGGCGACCGGGGAGGCTCCCCGCAGCACCGAGACCTCGAGGTCCGGGAGGCGGGCGGACAACGGGACGCCGGTCACCAGCCCGGCGAGCGGCGGGGTGAGCAGCACCGACGACACCGAGTACCACCAGACGGTCGCCAGCACCCGCCGGTCCCCGGTGCGCTGCCCCGGCGCGCGGAGGGCGAGGACCTCGGCCGTCCACGTCGGGTCGGCCAGGCGCACGGCCGGGAAGGAGGCGGCGGACGCCGGGGCGCGCAGGCCCAGCCCACCGGCGTCCGCCAGCCGGGCCACGACGGCGACCTGGCCTTCCGGGGCGGTCATGCCGGCAGTGTGACCGGCGCTCGTGCCGCCCGGACGCCCGGCCCCTCTCGCTACGCACCGGTAGGAGGAGACGCGGACCACACTGACCCCATACGGTGTGGTCCGAGCCACGTTGCGTCGCCCGTCACCCGCGCGGCGCCGGACACCGGAGGTACGGCATGAGCGAGACGAGTCAGGCGACCGAGGCCCGGACGTTCAGCCCGCCTGAGCAGCTCGCCGCCCACGCGAACGTCGGCCCCGAGATCTACGACGAGGCCGCCGCCGACCGGCTGGCGTTCTGGGCGAAGGCGGCGCGCAGGCTGACCTGGACGCAGGAGTGGGACGAGGTCCTCGACTGGAGCAACCCGCCCTTCGCGAAGTGGTTCGCCGGCGGGAAACTCAACGTCGCCTACAACTGCGTCGACCGGCACGTCGAGGACGGGCACGGCGACCAGGTCGCCTACCACTGGGAGGGCGAGCCGGGCGACACCCGCACGATCACCTACGCCCAGCTCAAGGACGAGGTCTGCAAGGCCGCCAACGCGCTCACCGAGCTCGGCGTCCGGGCCGGTGACCGGGTCGCCATCTACATGCCGATGATCCCGGAAGCCGTGATCGCGATGCTGGCCTGCGCCCGGATCGGCGCGGTCCACATGGTGGTCTTCGGCGGGTTCTCCGCCGACGCGCTCGCCAGCCGGCTCGACGACTCCGGCGCCGTCCTCGTCATCACCGCCGACGGCGGCTACCGCCGCGGGGCGCCCAGTGCCCTGAAGCCGGCCGTCGACGACGCCGTGGGGCGCAGCTCCGGAGTCCGCAACGTCCTCGTGGTCAAGCGCACCGAGCAGGACGTCGAGTGGACCGAGGGGCGCGACCTCTGGTGGGACGACGTCGTGGGGCGTCAGTCCACCGAGCACGAGCCGGAATCCTTCGACGCCGAGCACCCGCTCTACATCATGTACACCTCGGGGACGACGGCGAAGCCGAAGGGCATCCTGCACACCAGCGGCGGCTACCTGACCCAGGTCAGCTTCACGCACTGGGCGAGCTTCGACCTCAAGGCCGACGACGACGTCTTCTGGACCGCGGCCGACGTCGGCTGGGTCACCGGCCACAGCTACATCGTGTACGGGCCGCTCTCGAACCGGGCCACCTCCGTCATGTACGAGGGGACGCCGGAGACGCCGCACCGCGGGCGCTGGTTCGAGCTGATCCAGAAGTACGGCGTGACGATCCTCTACACCGCGCCGACGGTGATCCGGACCTTCATGAAGTGGGGCGAGGACATCCCGGCCGGCTTCGACCTGACGACCCTGCGGGTCCTCGGGTCGGTCGGCGAGCCGATCAACCCCGAGGCCTGGCTCTGGTACCACAAGAACATCGGGGGCGGCCGCTGCCCGATCGTCGACACCTGGTGGCAGACCGAGACCGGCGGTCACATGATCAACCCGCTGCCGGGCGTCACCACCCTCGTGCCCGGATCGGCCCAGGCCCCCTTCCCCGGGATCTCGGCCAAGGTCGTCGACGACGAGGGCAACGAGCTCGGCGACGACTCCACCGGCCTGCTGGTGATCACCGACCCGTGGCCCTCGATGCTGCGGACCATCTGGGGCGACGACCAGCGCTACGTCGACACCTACTGGTCGCGGTTCGCGGAGAAGGGCTTCTACTTCGCCGGTGACGGCGCCAAGAAGGACGCCGACGGCAACATCTGGCTGCTCGGCCGGGTGGACGACGTCATGAACGTGTCGGGCCACCGCATCTCCACGACCGAGGTGGAGTCCTCGCTCGTCGCGCACCCGGCCGTAGCCGAGGCGGCGGTGGTCGGTGCCAGCGACCCCACGACGGGTCAGGGCATCGTCGCGTTCGTCATCCTCCGCGGGAGCGCCGAGCAGCAGGGGGAAGGGGCCTCCGGCGACGACCTGGTGCAGACGCTGCGCAACCACGTCGCGCGCGACATCGGGCCGATCGCCAAGCCGCGGCAGATCATGGTCGTGCAGGAGCTGCCCAAGACCCGCTCCGGGAAGATCATGCGCCGGCTGCTGCGCGACATCGCCGAGAACCGCGAGCTCGGCGACGTCACCACGCTGACCGATTCCTCGGTCATGAACATGATCAAGGAGAAGTTGCCGGCCGCCCCCTCGGAGGACTGAAAAACACCCCTTGCCCCCCGCCGCTCGCCGGCTCGCGACGGGCCCTGCAAGGGGCCGTCCTCCTCATCCCTCGCACGCTCGGGCCGAGCCTCGGGACGAGGTCAACGGCCCGGACGGGTTCCGGAAGGCTGTGGACGGGTTCCGGAAGGCTGTGGAGGTGGACCGCCGGGTGCCGGACGCCGCACCCGGCGGTCTCCCTTCGGGGGACGCGGAGGCGCGCGGTCGGCCGTCGTGCGGCACCATTCCCCTGACCAGCCGTATCGATCGGCACAGCCATCCGAAGGAGGAGCCCCTGTGGCCCACAGCGTGTCACCGGCCCACCTCGACGCGACGGCGGCAGCCGACGAGCCGTCCGTCGGAACGCTCGTCCAGAGCGCCATGGCCGACGTCTCGACCCTGGTCCGCGCCGAGATCGAGCTGGCCAAGGCCGAGATCGGCAGGTCGGCGAAGAAGGCGGGCATCAGCGTCGGGCTGTTCGGGGCCGCGGGGGTGCTGGCGGCCTTCGCCGGGATCTACCTGTTCGTCACCATCGCCGAGGCGCTCACCGCCCTCGGGCTGCCCCGCTGGGTGTCCTACGGCATCGTGACCGTCCTCCTGCTCGTCCTGGCCGGGGTCGCGGCGCTGATCGGCCGGCGGATGCTCAAGAAGATCGAGAAGCCGGAGCGGACCCTGGAGACCCTCTCCGACCTGCCGCAGGTGCTGCACCGTGAGGCGCCCGGTGAGCGTCGCCGCGCCGTTCCGGAGGTCAGCAACGGCCAGGTGAAGCGCGCGGGTACCGCCTCGTACACGCTCTGACCGTCGCCCGTCCCGACGCCCCGGGTTCCTGACCCCGTGACACCCGTTCCGTGACCGTCCCCCCGGACGGCCCGCCGGACGCGACCAGCGTCCTGCTGCCCGGACCGTGGACCCACCGCGACATCTCGGCGAACGGGGTGCGGCTGCACGCCGCCGAGGCGGGCGAGGGCCCCCTGGTCCTGCTGCTGCACGGCTTCCCCCAGTTCTGGTGGACGTGGCGGTCGCAGCTGGTCGGCCTGGCGGCAGCCGGCTTCCACGTGGTCGCCCCCGACCTCCGGGGCTACGGAGCCAGCGACAAGCCGCCCCGGGGGTACGACCTGCCGACGCTGTCGGCCGACGTCGCCGCCCTCGTCCGGGCCCTGGGCGAGCAGGACGCGGTGGTGGTGGGGCACGACTGGGGCGGGCTGCTGGCCTGGACCACGGCGGCCCTGCACCCGCGCAGCGTGCGCCGCCTGGTCGTGCTCTCGATGGCGCACCCCCGCCGGCTGCGGGCGGGCATGGCCGATCCCGCGCAGCGGCGGGCGTCGCGGTACGCCCTGGGCTTCCAGCTCCCCCGGCTGCCCGAGCGGCGGCTCACCCGCGCCGACGACGACCCCGTCGCCGACCTGATGCAGCGGTGGTCGGGGCCGGCCTGGTCGCGCACTCCCGACTTCGCCGAAGCGGTCGACCGCTACCGCTCGGCGAGCCGGATCCCGCAGGCCGCGTACGGCGCCATGGAGTACCACCGCTGGGCGGCGCGGTCGCAGCTGCGCCCCGACGGGCTCCGCTACGCGCGCCGGATGGCCGCCCCGATCAGCGCTCCCACGCTCCAGCTGCACGGCACCCTGGACCGCTGCGTGCTGGTCGACACCGCGCGCGGCTCGGGCCGCTACGTCGCCGGAGCCTACGAGTGGCGGGAGCTGCCGGGCGTCGGCCACTTCCCGCAGGAGGAAGCGCCCGACGAGGTCACCCGCGCGATCGCCGAGTGGAGCAAGGACCCCTAGAAGGACCCCGTCCTCGCAGGCGGAGGACGGCGGCCTGCCTGCAGGGTTCCGACGCGGGCGTGCGAGCGTTGGGGGGCAGGCAGGTCCACCTACTCGCAGGGACCGGTCTCCGCCGGGGCGGTGGCGGTGCTCCCCACGGTCGCCGCCTGCGCGACCTGCGGGCCGGTGAGGGCGTAGCCGGTGTCGGGGTCGTCGATCGCCGAGGCGAAGACCACGCCGAGGACGCTGCCGTCGGTGGCGAACAGCGGACCACCCGAGTTGCCCGACCGCACCGTTCCGAAGAGCGCGTAGACGTCACGGACGACGGTCTTGGTGTTCCGGAAGTCCGGGCCGCTGATCTCGCCGCGGTCGCGCACCCGCGCCGCACCCACGTAGAAGGGCCCACCGCCGGGATAGCCCATGATGATCGCGTCGTCGCCCGCCTCGGCGGGGTCGGCCGTGAACGCCAGCGGCAGCGTGTCCATCCCCGGGACGGCGAGCACCGCGACGTCGATGTCCTCGTCCACGTACACCGGGGTGGCGTCGTACTCCTCCCCCTCGGCCAGGACGACGGGGTCGGAGACGCCCGCCAGCACGTGCGCGTTGGTCATGACCCGCTCCGGCGCGTAGACGAAGCCGGAGCCGTCGATCTGCCGGGAGCAGGACGGGGCGACGCCGCTGATCTTCACCACCGAGCCCTGGACCGACGCCACCACGGGGCTGTCGAGCAGCGCCGGGTCCGGCGCCGGCACCTCGCGCACCTGGGTCGGCGTGAGCGGGTCGAGGACGTCGGGCAGCCCCCGACGGTCGATGGCGTCGCGGAGGTTGTCGTAGACGTTGCGGACCTCGTCGGGCACCGCCTGGTCGACGGCCTGCACGAGCGCCGACTGCCGGACCTGGCTGGCCACCTGCGGAAACGGTGACGTGGCCAGCGGGGAGGCCACCATCCAGGCGACGAGCAGCACGGCGACGGCGGAGACCACCGCCCCGGCGGCGGAATCGACCATCTTGGCCGGTTCCCACGTGACCCGCCCGCGGACCGCCCGGCCGACCGCGCCGGCCAGGATCTGGCCGAGCAGGGCCGCGGCCAGCACGACCACCAGGGCGGCGAACACGCGGGTGACGCTGGACCCGTCGATCCGGTCGGCCACCGGCCCGGACAGCTGCGCCCCCAGGACGGCGCCGCCGAGGAAGCCGAGGATGGAGGTCGAGGAGACCAGGAGGCCCTGACGGAAGCCCGAGAGCGCGAAGACCAGGGCGAGCGCGATCAGCACCACGTCGACGACGGACACCGGCTCAGCCCCGCACCGTCATCGTGCCGACCTGACCCAGCTGTACGTGGAAGGTGCACTCGAAGAGGTGGTCGCCGGGCTGGGTCACGACGAACTCGATCGTCTTCTCCTCACCGGGCGCGAGCAGGGAGACGCCCTCGGAGACGTCCTCGGGGCCGGCGTCGGTGAACTCCAGGTTGTGCGTCATCTCCTCGGCCACGTTCACCACCGTCAGGCGGACCGTCCCCGGGCCGACGGTGAAGGTGTCCGGGACGAACACGTAGTCGTCCTGGGTCTGCACCGTGATCTCCTGAGCCCCGTCGGGCGCCGTCGTCACGTCGCCCACACCCGGCGCGGTCGGGGTGGCGCCGGGCTCCGGCGCGTCGCCCCCGCCGCAGCCGGCCAGCAGGATCAGCGCGGCCGCGACCACAGTGGCCTCTCCCCGATGGCGCCGTCCAGAGGCTCGCCCTGAGCCTGCGAGTGGTGAGGAGGACGGCGTCCTTCTCCTTCTGCTCATCGGGGCGGAACCGTACGCGTCGGAGGGCCGTCGGGCGGGGGATCGGCGACCGTCGGCGCGGCGGCGTCCCCGTCGGGGTCGTCGTCGGAGGACCCCGGCAGCCGGTAGGGCCGCACCGCCGAGGCCGGCAGCGGACGCACGTCGCGCTCGTCCCACGGCTGGGCGAGACCGGCGGCCTCGAGGATGGCCTCCAGCAACCCGGCGGTGAAGCCCCACACCACCATGTCGGCGACCGCGAAGGCCGGGCCGATGTAGCCCGAGGGGTGGCTGACCCGGAAGCGGTTGGCCGGGTCGGCGAGGTCGGCCAGCGGTACCCGCGCGACCCGGGCGACCTCCCGCGGATCCCCGACGCTGACGTCCCGCGGGTCGTCCCACCAGCCGACCACCGGGACGACGAGGTTGTCCGAGGGGCCCAGGAACAGCTCCTGCAGGGTGGCCAGCACCCGCACCCCGGCCGGGTCGACGCCGGCCTCCTCCTGCGCCTCGCGCAGCGCCGTCCCGATCGGGTAGTCGTCGTCCGGGTCGGCCTGCCCGCCCGGGAAGGCGGGCTGACCGGCGTGGCTGCGCAGGTGGGCCGACTTCTCGATCAGGAGCACGTCCGGTCCGGCCGGCCCCTCACCGAAGAGGATGAGGACCGCGGAGCGTCGTGCCGTGGCCGTCGCCTTCGGCATCCGGTGGCGCAGCGGCAGGTCGGCGGCGGCGTCGAGCAGCCGCAGCAGGTACTCGGGCAGGCCGTCGGTGCCGGTGTCCCCCGCCGGGCCGGCGGCGCCCGGGCCGACGCTCACAGCTGGACGCCGAGATGCTGGGCGACCAGCCCGCGCAGCTCGTCGACGGACGTCACCGGCCCGACCTGGGTGTGCACCAGGGCACCGGCCGGGTCGAGGAAGTAGGTGTGGGGGAGCACGTTGATGCCGAGCGCGGCCATGAGCTCCCCCTCCCCGTCGAACGCGCTGGGAAACACGACCCCGGCCTCGGCGGCGAAGGACTCCGCCTGCGGAGCGCCGTCCTTGCTGATGACCCCGACCACTCGGACCCGGTCGCCGGCCAGGTCCACCAGCTCCTGGAACAGGGGGAGCTCCTCGCGGCAGGGAGCGCACCAGCTGCCCCACAGGTTCACGATCGTCGGCACGCCGGGGGCCCGGGCGAGGTCGAGCTCCCCGCCGCCGGGGCAGTCGAAGGAGAGCGCGGGGAGCCGGGCGGCGCCCTGCGCCGTGTCACCCGGCTGGTCGGGGCACGGGGCGAGCAGGCTCTCCACCTGGACCGGTCCGTCCGGGTTCGCCCGCTCGGCCGTGCACGCGCTCAGCAGGACGACCGCGGCCGCGGCGAGCACGGTTCGCGGGCGCATCACTCGGTGTCCGAGGCGGCCGGTGACTTGACCAGCTTCACGGCGACCTCGGGGTCGACCGGGCCGATCCCGAACGAGGGGCACCACCTGGCCAGGCCGCACGCCCCGCAGGCCGCCTTCTTGGCGTGGCAGACGCGGCGGCCGTGGAAGATCACGCGGTGGCTGAAGTCGGTCCACTCCTTCTTCGGGATCAGCTCGGCGATCTCGCTCTCGACCTTCACCGGGTCCTCCTCCGCCGTCCAGCCGAACCGGCGGACCAGGCGGCCGAAGTGCGTGTCCACGGTCAGGCCGGGCACGCCGAAGGCGTTCCCCAGGACGACGTTGGCGGTCTTGCGGCCGACGCCCGGCAGGGTGACCAGGTCCGCCATCCGACCGGGCACCTCGCCGTCGTACCGCTCGACCAGGGCCTGGCTGAGCCCCAGCACCGCGTTCGCCTTCGCCCGGAAGAAGCCGGTCGGCTTGAGGATCGCCTCCAGCTCCTCCCGGTCGGCCCCGGCCAGTGCCACCGCGTCGGGGTACCGGGCGAACAGCGTCGGCGTCACCTTGTTCACCATCTTGTCCGTGGTCTGCGCCGACAGGACCGTGGCGACCAGCAGCTCGAAGGCGTTGGTGAAGTCGAGCTCGCAGTGCGCGTCGGGGTGGATCACCGCGAGTTCCCGTGCCATCCGCCGGGCCCGGCGAGTGCGCGCGAGCGGCGTCTCGGCGGGGTCGTACGGGGAGGCGCCGGTCCGCGCCGCCAGGGTGGGGCGGCGGACCGGGGCGGGGCGGGCGTAGGCCGGCTCCGGAGCGGGCATCGACACGCGGTCGAGGGTAGGCGGCCACGGCGACGGCTTCCGGCCGTGCCATCCTGGAGGCACCGTCGCCGCCGGCGCGCGGAGGGCACAGGACGGGACGAGGAGGCAGGCGTGTACGCACTGAGCGTCATCCTGTTCCCGCCCCTGCTGATCGCCTTCCTGCTCGTCATGGAACGCGTCGAGGAGCCGCTGCGCCGCCCGGCCGGGCCGCGCGAGGTGTCCGAGTTCCTCAGCACGGCGAGCCCCGCGGAGGTCGACGCCCTCGCCACCTCGGGCATCCGCCGCGCCCTGTTCTTCTGGCGCCGCCGCCGCCAGAACCGCGGCGAGACGGCCAGTCCCCCGCTGGTCTGAAGAGGCCTCTCCACCATTCGCGGCAGGTCCGCCTCCTCCCACCCTCGCGAGCTCGGGCCCGGGAGGCGACCGGCTCGCTCGGAGGAGGGACGCGCTCACCCACCGATCGGGTGACCGAAGGCACAGCCGCCTAGACTCCCTGCGGACACGGACGCCTCTGCGTCCGCACGAACGGTTTCGCGAGAGGACGTGCAGTGGACGAGGTACTGGCCCAGTCCGGGCTCTTCCAGGGGCTCTCGGAAGACGCGGTGGACCCGGTCGCCAGTCGCTTGGAGATGATCACGCTGCCGCGCGGGCGGGTGGTCTTCAACGAGGGCGAGCCCGGTGACAGCCTGTACATCGTCGTCACCGGCAAGATCAAGCTGTCGCGCCGGTCGCCCGACGGCCGGGAGAACGTGCTGGCCGTCATGGGACCGTCGGACCAGTTCGGCGAGCTGTCGGTGTTCGACCCGGGGCCGCGCACCGCGACGGCCACCGCCGTGACCGACGTCAAGCTGGCCCGCATGCCGCAGTCGGTGCTGCGCCCGTGGATCGAGGCGCACCCCGAGATCGGGGAGCAGCTGCTGCGGGTGCTCGCCCGCCGCCTGCGCCGCACCAACGACTCGGTGGCCGACCTCATCTTCACCGACGTGCCCGGCCGGGTGGCCAAGGCGCTGCTGCAGATGGCCGACCGGTTCGGCAGCCGCGAGAGCGACGGCCTGCGGGTGAAGCACGACCTCACCCAGGAGGAACTGGCCCAGCTGGTGGGCGCCTCCCGCGAGACGGTCAACAAGGCCCTGGCCGACTTCGTGCACCGCGGCTGGATCCAGCTGCAGGGCAAGTCGGTCGTCGTCCTCGACGAGGAGCGCCTGCGCCGCCGCGCGCGCTGAGAACCACACAGCTCTGCACCGGCGAGGCCCAGGACCGAACAGGTTCTGGGCCTCTGGTGCACGACCGGCGCCGCCACGATGGTCGCGCCGAGTGGGCCCCGGAGGGGTCCTGCGACGGCGCGACGCAACGGCTCGACGGCGGTCGGGGACGGCCACTGGCCGCGGTGCCGCCCGGAGGGTCGCAGTGTCATGGCGGTGTGACGCGGAGCGTCACGAAGGTAATGGCACGACCAGGCGGATGCGGGTGCCGTCGGGGAGCACCGCCCACCGGCCGTCGGGCGTCTGCTCGAACGTCGGGCTGATCGCATGCAGCGGCTCGGGCGGCGACCCGGCCAGGGCCGCGGCCACGTCGGGGAAGGCCGCCAGCTGGCCGAGGGTGTGGCTGGTGGGCGGCAACATCGGCCGCGCGCCGGTGGCGAGCTCCGCCAGCGCCGCCGCGGGCGTCAGCCACGCCGCCTCGTCGGCCTCACCGGAGACGTGCCGCGCCTCCTGGCCCACCGGCAGGGCGGCGACGAAGAACTTGGTGTCGTAGCGCCGCGGCTCCACCGGCGGAGTGATCCAGTGCGCGAAGGGCCGCAGCAGGTCCGACCGCAGCGCCAGACCGCGGCCGGCCAGCAGCTCGGCCAGCGACAGCTCCCGGGAGAGCAGCGCCTGCCGCTGCTCCTCCCAGTCGTCGCCGGAGACGTCGGGCACGACCCCGGCCGCGCCGGAGCCGTCGTCGGTACCCGCGAGCAGGACGCCGGCCTCCTCGAACGTCTCGCGCACCGCGGCGCAGACCAGCTCCCGGGCGGTGCGCTCGTCGCAGCCGAAAGCCTCCGCCCAGCGCTCGGGTGCCGGCCCGGCCCACGCGATGTCGGTGTCACCGTCGCGGGGATCGACACCGCCCCCGGGGTAGGCGGTCATGCCGCCCGCGAACGGCATGCCCTTGGTCCGCCGCAGCAGGTAGACCTCGAGCCCCTGCCGCCCGTCCCGCAGCAGCAGCACCGTGGCTGCCTGCCGCGGCTCGGCGGGCGTCGTCACCGCAGTTCGACGGTCAGCTCGACCTCGACGGGGGCGCCCAGCGGCAGCTCGGCGACGCCCACGGCGCTGCGGGCGTGCTGCCCCGACTCGCCGAAGATCTTGCCCAGCAGCTCGCTCGCGCCGTTGACCACGCGCGGCTGGCCGCTGAACCCCTCGGCGCTGGCGACGTACCCGACGACCCGGACGACCCGGGCCACCGAGTCCAGCCCCACCAGCTCGTCGATCGCGGCCAGCGCGTTGAGGGCGCAGACCTTCGCGTCGGCCGCGGCGTCCTCGATGTCGACGGAGCCGCCGACCTTGCCGGTGCGGCGCAGCCCGCCGTCGACGAACGGCAGCTGGCCCGAGGTGAAGACCAGGGAACCGGCGCGGACCGCGGGGACGTAGGCGGCGACCGGCGCGGCGACGGCCGGGAGCCGGATGCCGAGGTCGGCCAGCCGCGCGTGCCACGACGTGGCGGGAGCGGACGGGGTGGTCATGCCGGGCGCTTGAGGTACGCGACCAGCTGGTCGGAGCCGCCGGGACCCGGCAGCACGGTCACCAGCTCCCACCCGTCGACGCCCCAGGAGTCGAGGATCGCCTTGGTGTTGTGGATCAGCAGCGGGATGGTGGCGTACTCCCACTTGCGGCGGGCCGGTTCGGTCATGGCCAGGACGCTAGCGCCTCTGGTGACGTGCTGGAGCGGCCGCCCTTCAGGGACCCTGGCCGAGCCTGCGAGGCCCGGGGGGAGGGGCGGTCCTTCACCTACGCTGGTGCGGGTGAGCCCCGACCCGTCTCCCGTGCGCCTGCACGTCGTCACCGGCAAGGGCGGGACCGGCAAGACCACGGTCGCCGGCGCCCTGGCCCTCGCCCTGGCCGCCGACGGCCGGCACGTCCTGCTGGTCGAGACCGAGGGACGCCAGGGCATCGCCCAGCTCTTCGACACCCCTCCCCTGCCCTACGAGGAGCGGCGGGTCGCGGTCACCCGCGGCGGCGGGGAGGTGAAGGCGCTGGCCATCGACGTCGAGGAGGCCCTCCTCGAGTACCTCGACATGTTCTACAACCTCCGGCGGGCCGGGCGGGCGCTGCGGAAGATGGGCGCGATCGACTTCGCCACCGCGATCGCGCCGGGACTGCGCGACGTCCTGATCACCGGGAAGATCAAGGAGGCGGTGACCCGCCGGCACGACGGCCGGCCGGTCTACGACGCGGTCGTGGTCGACGCCCCGCCCACCGGGCGCATCACCCGCTTCCTCGGCGTCACGGGCGAGATGTCGCAGCTGGCCCGCTCCGGCCCGATCAAGACGCAGAGCGACGGCGTCATGGCGGTGCTGCGCTCGCCCCGGACGGCGGTGCACCTGGTCACGCTGCTGGAGGACATGCCGGTCCAGGAGACCGCCGACGCGATCGCCGACCTCACCAAGGCCGACCTGCCGGTGGGGTCGGTGATCGTGAACATGGCCACCGAGCCGATCCTGCCGGTCGACGACCTCGCCCGCGCCGCCGAGGGCCGGCTGACGGGGCCGGACCTCGCCCTCGCGCTCGCTGCGGCCCACCTGAGCGGGAGCGACGTGCTGGGCGAGGCCCTGGCCGCGGAGGTCACCGAGCACGCCCGCCGCTGGACCGGGCAGGACGCCCTCCGGGACGAGGTCGAGGCCCTGGGCCGGCCGACGGTGGAGCTGCCGCTGCTGGCCGGGCCGATCGACCTGGGCTGCCTCTTCGAGCTGGCCGGGCGTCTCGAGGAGCACCTGCGCACCGAGGTAGAGGAGCGGACAGGGGCGTGAGCATCGCAGCGAGGAATCAGCGAGGAGCGGAGCGCCCCGCGGGAGCGACAGGGGGCACCGCATGAGCGCCGCTCCCCAACCGGAGCGGACGCAACGGCCGCACCGCGCCCCCCGGCAGCCGCGGCCGGCCCCCGTCGCGCCGGCCATGGACCTCCAAACCCTGATCACCGACCCCGGGACCCGGATCATCGTCTGCTGCGGCGCGGGCGGGGTGGGCAAGACCACCACGTCGGCGGCGCTGGCGCTCGCCGCCGCCGAGGCCGGCCGCACGGTCGTCGTGCTCACCATCGACCCGGCCCGGCGGCTGGCCCAGTCCCTGGGTCTCGTGGAGCTGGACAACGAGCCACGGCGGGTGGACGTCCCCGGGGCGCCCGGCGAGCTGCACGCCATGATGCTCGACATGAAGCGGACGTTCGACGACGTCGTCGCCGCGCACTCGACCCCCGAGCGGGCCCAGCAGATCCTCGAGAACCCCTTCTACCAGGCGCTGTCGTCCTCCTTCTCCGGGACGCAGGAGTACATGGCGATGGAGAAGCTCGGCCAGCTGCGGGCCAGCGAGCAGTGGGACCTCATCGTGGTCGACACCCCGCCGTCCCGGTCGGCGCTGGACTTCCTGGACGCCCCCAACCGGATGAGCCGGTTCCTCGACGGCACCATGATCCGGCTGCTCGTGGCGCCGAGCCGGGCCGGGTTCCGGTTCGCCAGCGCCGGCTTCCTGCTGTTCAGCCGCATCGTCAGCAAGATCCTCGGTGGTCAGCTGCTCCGCGACATCTCCGCCTTCGTCGCCGCGCTCGACACGATGTTCGGCGGCTTCCGGGAGCGGGCGACGGCGACCTACGAGCTGCTGCGGCGGCCCGGCACGTGGTTCGTCGTCGTCGCCACACCGGAGCCGGACGCCCTCCGGGAGGCGTCCTACTTCGTCGACCGGCTCTCCGCGGAAGGCATGCCGCTGGCCGGGTTGGTCCTGAACCGCACCCACCCACCGGCGACGACCGCGCTGTCGGCGACGCGGGCCGAGGGCGCGGCCGAGGAGGTCCTCGAGGCCGGCGCCGCCGATGCGGAGCTCGCGGCCGCCGCCCTGCGGGTGCACGCGGAGCGGATGCAGCTGGCCACCCGCGAGCAGCACCTGGCCGACCGGTTCACCAGCGCCCATCCGGAGGTCGCCGTGCGCACCGTGCCGGCCGCCGCCGGCGACGTCCACGACCTCGACGGTCTGCGCGTCATGGGTCAGGAGCTCACCGGGCCCGACGCCGACACGCCGACCGGTACCCCTCGCACGCGGGTGCTCCCCGCGCGCCGCGGCTGATCACGGCGGTCCGGGACCCGGGCCACGTACATTCGACGCCGATGTCGGAGTATGCGCAGCCCCTGTCCCGGATCCTCGCCAAACTGGCCGCGACGATCGTCGTCGCAGGAGCCCTCGTCGCAGGACTGCTCTTCCCCCTCGTGGGCGGCACCGGCCTCGCGGCGCGCAGCTCCGCCTCGCTGCTCGACGCGCTGCCGGTGGAGCTGACCGACAAGACACCAGCGGGCAACAGCAAGGTGCTGGCCGCGGACGGCTCGCTGATCACCTACCTGTACACGAACAACCGCACCCCGGTGACCGGCGACCAGATCTCGCCGATCATGAAGCAGGCGCTGGTCGACATCGAGGACTCGCGCTTCTACGACCACAACGGTCTGGACGTGCAGGGCACGATGCGCGCCCTCGTCAAGAACGTCGCGGCGGGCTCGGTGCAGGAGGGTGGCTCCACGCTGACCCAGCAGCTGGTCAAGCAGACCCTGCTGCAGACGGCGACCACCCCGGAGGACCGGCAGGCGGCCACCGAGCAGAACGTCGGGCGCAAGCTGCGGGAGGCCCGCCTGGCGATGGCCCTGGAGGAGACCTACTCCAAGGACGAGATCCTCACCCGCTACCTCAACATCGTCTACTTCGGGCAGGGCGCCTACGGCATCCAGGCCGCCGCTCAGAAGTACTTCAGCGTCAACGCCGCCGACCTCACGCTCCCCCAGGCGGCCATGCTCGCCGGCCTGGTGCAGAGCCCGGCGAACGACGACCCGATCACCAACCCCGACAACGCGATGGTGCGCCGCAACCAGGTGCTCCAGCGGATGTACGACCTCGGGCACGTCACCGCGCAGGAGTTCACCGAGATCTCCGCGCAGCCCGTCGCCGTCGCCCCCGGGACGGACCCGCCCAACGGCTGCATCGACGCCACCATCGGTGGCTTCTTCTGCGCCTACGCGCTGCAGCACCTCACCGGCACCCTGGGGCTGACCCAGGCGGAGATCGACCAGGGTGGTCTCACCATCCAGACGACGCTGCGTCCGGACATGCAGGCGGCCGGCGACCAGGCGGTGCTGAACACGCTGCCGATGGGCGCCGACCTGGCGGGCATGTACACCGTCGTGGAGCCCGGGACCGGCAACGTCCTCGCCATGAGCGTCAACCGCAGGTACGGGTGCAGCGACCCGGAGTGCGAGTCGGTCATCCTCAACTCGGTGGCGAGCCAGGGCGCGGGTTCGACGTACAAGGTCTTCGTCGCCGCCGCCGCGCTGGCCGAGGGTTTCACCGCCAACCACACGATCACGACCGGCAACCCGTACACGTCGCGGGTCTACAAGAAGAACGGCGGCACGCGCGGCGCCCCGTACACCGTCAGCAACGCCGGCAACTACGCGGCCACCATGGACATGCGCAGTGCGCTCGTCCAGTCGTCCAACACCTACTTCCTCGCTCTCGAGGACGCCCTCGGCAGCGTCGAGAAGCCGGTGCGCATGGCCCAGGCGATGGGACTGCGCTCCCTCGACGGGCGGGCCGACGCCATCATCGACGGCAACCTCGGCTCGTTCACGCTGGGCCCGGAGGCGACCAGTCCGCTCGACCTGGCCAGCGCCTACAGCACGATGGCCGCCAGCGGCACCCAGTGCGACCCCAGGCCCGTCACGCAGGTCCTCGACCGCAACGGGGAGCCGCTGACCAAGGCCGACGGCACCCCCCTGGTGCCAGGGAGCACCTGCACTCCGGAGGCGATCCCGCCGGAGGTGGCCACCACGCTCAACCAGATCCTGATCGGTGACGTCTCCAGCCCCGAGGGCACCGGTACGCGAGCCGCGGTCCCCGGTCACGAGATCGCAGGCAAGACCGGGACGTCGCAGCGTCGGTACTCGGCGGCGTTCGTGGGCTACACGCCGCAGTACGCGGCGAGCGTCATGGTGCTGGACCCGAAGGTCGGCAGGGACGTCGGTGGCTTCGGGGGCAACAAGCCGGCGACCATCTGGCACGACGCGATGGCTCCGATCCTCACCAACCAGCCCGCCGTGCCGTTCCCGCCCGGCGACCCGGCACTCCTCGACGGTGGTCGCCCCAGCGCGCCGGAGGAGGACCGATCGAGCGACTCGTCCACGACCGAGGAGGAGTCGTCGACGGAGGCGGAGCAGGTCCCACCGCCGGCTGACGGGGAGCAGAACGGCAACGGCCGCGGCAACGGTCAGCAGGGCAACCGCGGGCGCGGCGACGACGACTGAGGCGAGGACCTCGTCCTCCTCACCGCTCCCGAGCTCGTGGTGAGCCTCTGGACGAGGCCGGATCAGGCGAGCTGGCGGCGCACCTCGGCGGCCACGCGGGCGCCCTCCGCCCGGCCGGCGACCTCGCCCTGCACGGCACCCATCACCCTGCCCATGTCCTTCATGCCCGAGGCCCCGGTACGGGTGATGACGTCGGCGACGAGAGCGGCAAGGTCGGCGTCCTCGAGCTGGGCCGGCAGGTAGGCGGCGAGCACCCCGCCCTCGGCCTCCTCCCGCTGGGCCTGCTCGGCCCGGCCGGCCCCGGCGAAAGCCTCCGCGGCCTCGCGGCGCTTCTTCGCCTCCCGGCGCAGGACCGCCATCACCTCGTCGTCGGAGAGCTCACGGGCCTCCTTGCCCGACACCTCCTCGGCGCTGACGGCGGCGAGCACCATGCGGAGGGTCGCCGTCCGCAGCTCGTCCCGGGACTTCATGGCGGCGGTCAGGTCGTCGCGCAGGCGGTTCTTCAGGTCGGGCACGGTCCCAGCCTGGCACGGGGGCCGCACGACCGGCGCACGTAGGCTCTGCGACCGTGCGCTGGTACACCGCCCTCCCCGCTGCCGCCGTCGCCTCCGGGGCGGCGGTCACCGCCTACGCGGGCCTCTACGAGCGCACCCGGTGGACGCTCCGCCGCTTCGACGTGCCCGTCCTGGCCCCGGGCTCCGCGCCGCTGACGGTGCTGCAGATCTCCGACCTGCACATGACCGCCGGGCAGCGCTCCAAGCAGGAGTGGGTCGCCGGGCTCGCCGACCTGGAACCGGACCTGGTGATCGACACCGGCGACAACCTGGCCGGATTCGACGCCGTCCCGGGGACGCTGCGGGCCCTCGACCCGCTGCTGGACCGCCCGGGGGCCTTCGTGCTGGCCAGCAACGACTACTACGCACCGCGGCCGAAGAACCCGCTGAAGTACTTCTGGTCCGACCACAAGCGGGTGCACGGCGACGAGCTGCCGTGGCGGGAGCTCCGGGACGGGATGCGGGCCAGGGGCTGGCTGGACCTCACCAACGCCACCGGCGAGCTGACCGTGGCGGGACGGCGGATCGTCTTCGCCGGGGTCGACGACTCGCACCTGAAGCGGGACCGCTACGACCAGGTGGCCGGCACCGCCGACCCGTCCGCCGACGTGCGGATCGGTCTGGCGCACTCGCCCGAGCCGCGCGTCCTGGACCGCTTCGCCGCCGACGGCTACGACCTGCTGCTGTGCGGGCACACGCACGGCGGTCAGCTGCGGGTGCCCTTCTACGGGGCGCTGGTGACCAACTGCGGCATCGACCGCGACCGCGTGCGCTGGCTGCACCGCTGGGCCGAGCCGACGCCCGGGCATCCCACCGGCACCTGGCTGCACGTCTCGGCGGGCCTGGGCACCAGCCCCTACGCGCCCGTGCGCTTCGCCTGCCCGCCGGAGGCGACGCTGCTCACGCTCACCGCCCGCGACGCCTGAGGAAGGACACCCTCCCCCTGTCCCCGCACGCTCGGGACGAGCCCGGGAGGGGGCCTGACCCGCCGCCGGGGTCGGATGCGTCTCGCGCTAGACTCCTGCAGGACCTCGGGGTGTGGCGCAGCTTGGTAGCGCGCGTCGTTCGGGACGACGAGGCCGCAGGTTCAAATCCTGTCACCCCGACCACCAGCTCAGGGGCCGCCGCCGGCGGCCCCTGAGTCGTATGGGGATCCGACGTATGGGGATCCGACCGGGTCGAGCGCCACCGATCCCCGGGCCTCGGAACGGCCGCGGGGACGACACGGCGGCGACCCGAGCAGGGGCCGGGGGAAGATGACGCGGTGAGCGCCGACCCCACCGCCGTCCCCGTCCTCTCCCCGGAGGTCACCGCCCGCTGGCAGGCGCGCTTCCGCGCCCCGCGGGTGTCGCTGCCGGACTGGGCGCAGGACGCGCCGCACCGCAACGTCTACTCGTCGGACCTCGGCGGCGTGGTGGAGCAGTACGCGTGGGACCGCGACACCGGCGAGCACCGGCAGGTGACCGACCGGCCCCACGGCACCCTCATCGGCACCGTGAGCCCGGACGGCGAGACGATCTGGTGGTTCGCCGACACCGACGGCGACGAGTTCGGCGTCTGGATGACCCAGCCGTTCACCGGCGGCCCCGACGCCGTCGCCGTCCCCGAGGTGGGGCCGGCCTACCCCGCGGGCCTGGAGGTGGGCCGCACGCTCGTGGCGGTCGGCCGCGCCACCGACGACGGCAGCGAGCTGTGGCTGGCCCCGCGCGGTGGCACGCCGCGGGTGATCTACCGGCACGCCGACCCCGCGTCGGTGGACGCGCTGACCCGGGACGACGAGCTGCTGGTCATCTCCCACTCCGAGCACGGCGACCCGCGCTATCCCGCCCTCCGCGTGCTGCGCACCGGGGACGACTCGGTCGTCGCCGAGAAGTGGGACGGCGAGGGCCGCGGCCTGCACGCCCTGGAGTTCGGGCCGCTCCCCGCCGACCGGAGGCTGCTGGTCGGCCACGAGCGGCGCGGCCGGGACGAGCTGCTGATCTGGGACGTCGGCACCGACACCGAGACCGAGATCGTGCTGGACCTGCCCGGCGACGTGACCGCCGGCTTCTACCCGGACGGCTCGGCGCTGCTGGTGGGTCACGACCACGCCGCCCGCAGCGAGATCTACCGCTACGACCTGGCGACGGGTTCCCTGGAGAAGCTGGACACCCCGCCCGGCGTCGTCCGCGGGGCCACGGCCCGGCCCGACGGCACGGTGGAGCTGGCCTGGTCCTCCTCCGTCCTCCCGCCGGTGATCCGCCGCGCCGACGGGCCGGTGGTGCTGTCGGTGGCCGACGAGGAGCCGCCGGCCGCCTACCCGGTCGAGGACCGCTGGGTGCCCGGCCCGGGCGGGGACGTGCACGCGCTGGTGGTGCGTCCCGCGGGGCCGGCCCCCTACGCGACGGCGTTCCTGGTCCACGGCGGCCCGGAGGCCGCCGACGACGACTCCTACCGCGCCCGGCGCGCCGCCTACGTCGACGCCGGGTACGCCGTCGTGCACGTCAACTACCGGGGGTCGACCGGCTACGGCAGCGCCTGGCGCGACGCGCTCACCGGCCGGCCCGGGCTGACCGAGCTGGAGGACATCGGTGCCGTCTACGACGCCCTGCTGGCCGAGGGGTTCCTCGACCGGGATCGCGTTCTGCTCACCGGCGGCTCGTGGGGTGGGTTCCTGACCCTCCTGGGCCTGGGCACCCAGCCGGAGCGGTGGACGGCGGGCATCGCCGAGGTGCCGGTCGCCGACTACCTGGCCGCGTACGAGGACGAGATGGAGGGGCTGCGCGCCTACGACCGGGCGCTGTTCGGCGGCTCACCGGAGGAGGTGCACGACGTGTACGTGCGCTCCTCGCCGATCACCTACGTCGACGCCGTCGCCGCGCCGGTCCTGGTGGTCGCGGGGGCCAACGACCCCCGCTGCCCGATCCGGCAGATCGAGAACTACCTGGGCGCGCTGGAGAAGCTGGGCAAGGAGCACGAGGTGTACCGGTTCGACGCCGGCCACGGCTCCCTGGTCATCGAGGAGACCATCCGCCAGGTCGAGATCGCGCTGGACTTCGCGCTACGACACGTCCCGCCCGCCAGCCCGCGTTGATCATCGGCGTGTGGCTGTCGCCGACGGTGTGTCGACCAGCCAGATGCCGATGATCAACTCCGAGAGGTGGCGATCAACTCCGCGATCTGGACGGTGTTGAGGGCGGCGCCCTTGCGGAGGTTGTCGTTGCTCACGAACAGCACCAGCCCTCGGCCGTCGTCGACGCTCTGGTCCTGGCGGATCCGGCCGACGTAGCTGGGGTCGCGGCCGGCGGCCTGCAGGGGGGTCGGGACGTCGGACAGCTCGACGCCGGGCGCGGCCGAGAGCAGCTCCGTGGCCCGCTCGACGGTGAGCGGCCGCGCGAACTCCACGTTCAGGGACAGCGAGTGACCGGTGAAGACCGGGACGCGGACGCAGGTGCCCGAGACGCGCAGGTCGGGGATCCCGAGGATCTTGCGGCTCTCGTTGCGGAGCTTCTGCTCCTCATCGGTCTCGAACGAGCCGTCGTCGACGACGGACCCGGCCATCGGCAGCACGTTGAACGCGATGGGCGCGACGTACTTGACCGGGTCCGGGAAGGCGACCGCGGACCCGTCGTGGGTCAGCGCGTCGGCCTTCTCCACGACCGCCTTCGCCTGCCCGTGCAGCTCCTCGACACCGGCCACCCCGCTGCCCGAGACCGCCTGGTAGGTGCTGGCGACGATGCGGACCAGCTGGGCCTCGTCGTGCAGCGGCTTGAGCACCGGCATCGCGGCCATGGTCGTGCAGTTCGGGTTGGCGATGATGCCCTTGCGGATCTCCCGGAGGGCGTGCGGGTTGACCTCGCTGACGATCAGCGGGACGTCGGGGTCGCGGCGCCAGGCCGAGCTGTTGTCGATGACGGTGACGCCGGCCTCGGCGAACCGCGGGGCCTGCACCTTCGAGGTGGTGGCCCCGGCGGAGAAGATCGCGATGTCCAGGCCGGTGGGGTCGGCGGTGGCGGCGTCCTCGACGGTGATCTCGCTGCCGGCCCACGGCAGGGTGCTGCCCGCGGAGCGGGCGGAGGCGAAGAACCGCAGCTCGCTGAGCGGGAAGTTCCGCTCGGCGAGTATCTCGCGCATGACGGTGCCGACCTGGCCGGTCGCACCGACGATGCCGACCCGCAGGCCGTCGTTGCTCAGTGTGGTCATCGTCCGGTCCCTCCGTAGACGACGGCCTCGGCCTGGTCGGTCCCGAGGTCGAACGCGTCGTGCACCGCCCGGACGGCGATGTCGACGTCGGTGTCGCGGCAGACCACGGAGATGCGGATCTCCGAGGTGCTGATCAGCTCGAGGTTGACGCCGGCGTCGGCCAGGGCGCCGAAGAACTTGGCGGAGACGCCGGGATGCGAGCGCATGCCCGCGCCGACCAGCGAGACCTTGCCGATGTGCTGGTCGAACCGCACGTCGGTGTAGCCGACGGTGTGCTTCACCTTCTCCAGCGCGGCCAGCGCGGTCGGGCCGTCGCTCTTGGGCAGCGTGAAGGAGATGTCGGCGAGCTTGCTGGCCTCGGCCGACACGTTCTGCACGATCATGTCGATGTTGATCTCCGCGTCGGCCAGGACGCGGAAGATCTGGGCCGCCTCGCCCGGCCGGTCCGGCACCCCGTAGACGGTGATCTTGCCCTCGGAGCGGTCGTGCGCGACGCCCGTGATGATCGCCTGTTCCACCGGGAGGTCCTCCATCGAGCCGGTCACGATCGTGCCGGGAAGGTGTGAGTAGGAGCTGCGGACGTGCACGGGGATGCCGTAGCGGCGGGCGTACTCGACGCAGCGCAGCATGAGCACCTTGGCCCCGGATGCGGCGAGCTCGAGCATCTCCTCGTAGGTGATGGTGTCGAGCCGCCTGGCGTTGGGGACGATCCGCGGGTCGGCGGTGAAGACGCCGTCCACGTCGGTGTAGATCTCGCAGACGTCGGCGCGCAGGGCGGCCGCCACGGCGACCGCGGTGGTGTCGGAACCGCCGCGCCCCAGCGTGGTGATGTCCTTGGTGTCCTGGCTGACGCCCTGGAACCCGGCGACGATCACGATCGAGCCGTCGTCGAGGGCGTCGCGGAGCCGGCCCGGGGTGACGTCGATGATGCGCGCCTTGCCGTGGCTCGAGGTCGTGATGACGCCGGCCTGGGAACCGGTGAAGGAACGGGCCTCGTAGCCGTGCGTCGAGATGGCGATGGCCAGCAGCGCCATGGAGATGCGCTCGCCGGCGGTGAGCAGCATGTCGAGCTCGCGACCCGGCGGGTCGTCGGTGATCTGGCCGGCCAGGTCGAGCAGCTCGTCGGTGCTGTCGCCCATCGCGGAGACGACCACGACGACGTCGTCGCCGTTCTTCTTGGCGCTGACGATCCGCTCGGCGACACGCTTCATGTGCGCTGCGGACGCGACGGAGGAACCGCCGTACTTCTGGACGACGAGGGCCACGGGTCCACAGGCTACCGACGCGGGACGGGCGGCCGGTGGTTGCGTCCCCGCCACCCGCGCGTTGTGATCATCGGGTGGACGTACCGGAGCAGTGGCTGCTCACCGCCGAGGAGCGCGGCAACCCCGCCACGACGCTCCCCGGCTGGACGGAGGGGAACCTCGCCGAGCCGTTGCTGCACGGCAGCACCTACTTCGCGCGGCTGATCGAGGAGGTCCGGGCGCTCAACGCTGGTGACCAGCTGTTCTTCACCGACTGGCGCGGGGATCCCGACGAGCTGCTGCGTGACGGGGGCCCGACCGTCGCCGAGCTGTTCACCGAGGCGGTCAAGCGCGGCGTCTGCGTCCGGGGCCTGGTCTGGCGGTCGCACATGGACCGGCTGTCGCTGTCCAAGGAGGCCAACCGGGCGCTCGACGTCGAGATCGAGCACGGCGGCGGCGAGGTGATCCTCGACCAGCGGATCCGGCGGATGGGCAGCCACCACCAGAAACTCGTCGTCCTCCGGCACGACGAGGATCCCTCCCGGGACGTCGCGTTCGTCGGCGGCATCGACCTGTGCCACGGCCGGCGCGACGACGCCGACCACCACGGCGACCCGCAGCCGGTGCCGATGGCCGCCGCGTACGGGAGGACGCCCCCGTGGCACGACGTGCAGCTGCAGATCCGCGGGCCCGCCGTGCACGTGCTCGACACCGTCTTCCGCGAGCGCTGGGACGACCCCAACAGCCCGGACGAGGACCACCCCCTCGCCTGGATCCACGACAAGCTGCACCGCGCCCGGCTGCACGCCGATCCGCTGCCACCGCAGTTGCCTCCGCCGCCGGAGTGCGGTCCGCACTTCGTGCAGAACCTGCGGACGTATCCGGCGGTCCGGCCGCCCTACGCCTTCGCGCCCGACGGCGAACGGTCGGTGGCGCGCGGCTACACGAAGGCCATCAAGCGGGCACGGCGGCTGATCTACCTGGAGGACCAGTACATGTGGTCGGCCGAGGTCGCCCGGCTCTTCGCCGAGGCGCTCTCGGACAACCCCGATCTGCAGCTCGTGGTCGTCGTCCCGCGTGTGCCCGACCAGGACGGCGCCCTGGCCGAACGACCGCAGTACGTCGGCCGGTGGCAGGCGATCGAGATGTGCCGGCGGGCCGGCAAGGGGCGGGTGCACGTGTACGACGTGGAGAACCACGCCGGCACCCCGGTCTACGTGCACGCCAAGGTCTGCGTCGTCGACGACACCTGGGCCAGCGTCGGCAGTGACAACTTCAACCGGCGGTCGTGGACCCACGACAGCGAGCTCTCCAGCACGGTGCTGGACACCACGCGCGACCCCCGGGGGCCGCGGGACCCGGCCGGCACCGGCGACGGCGCCCGCACCTTCGCCCGGGACCTGCGGCTGGCCCTGGCGCGCGAGCACCTCGACCTCGATCCCGAGGGGGCCGACGACGACGCGCTGCTCGACCCCGGCCGCTTCGTGGAGGTGCTGCGGGAGCGCGCGGGAGCCCTGGACGCCTGGCACGAGGGCGGCCGCCGCGGACCGCGACCACCGGGAAGGTTGCGGTCCCACAAGCCCGAACGGCTGCGCTGGACGACCCGCCTGTGGGCCACGCCCGCCTACCGCCTGCTCGTCGACCCCGACGGACGTCCGCTGCGGATGCGCCTGAAGAAGGAGTTCTGAGGGCGTCTGCTGAGAGCGGCGAGGACTCCGTAGGGCCCGCGTCCGGCACGGTCCTCGGCCGACCATCACCTACGGGTCGAGCAGCTACTTCTCGCGCAAGAGCTTCTCACCGCAAGGGCTCTCCGGGCAGTTCTGGCCGTCCTGGGCTTGGGCCCGCCGCGTCCGCCCGCGCGACGGAACTGCACCCGGGTGACGGCCCGGCACGGCGCACGCCGTCCCGGAGCGCTCCAGGTACCGCGATGCTCCGCCTCTGCCCACCACGGTGGGCAGAGGCAGAGCATCCGTGGAGTGCAGTGGAGTGGAAGGCAGGCAGGCAGGCAGGCAGGCAGGCAGGCAGGCAGGGAATCCACCGACCCATCACCTGTGCACAGACTCCAGAGGCGCGTCCTGCCGGCCCGGACGACGGGTGACCCTCGGTCGATGACAGGGTTCGACCTTCCCGGCACGCTGCGGCGTATCCGTCGTCTCGCCGACCGCTCCCAGCGGGAGCTCGCCGTCGAGCTGGAGCTCTCCAAGTCGGCGATCGCAGCAGCCGAGAGCGGACGCCGAGACCTGCCGGTGAGCGCTCTCGCGCGAGCCGCCGCGCTCGCCGGGCTCCGGCTCGCGCTGCTCGACGCCGATGGTGCCGAGGTCGCCGGCATGGCGCCCGACGCCGTCCGCGACC
>NZ_JBHUHP010000009.1:76222-103571 GCF_042682525.1 Blastococcus deserti | reverse complement strand
CGCGCACCTCGACACCCGCCACAGCGACGAAGGCGTCTGGTTGCACGAGCCCCGCCGGGACCGTCCTGAGCACTGGTTCACCTTCAGCAGGGACAGGGACGGCCGCGACTCCGTGCGTCGCCGGGCGGGGGTCGCGCCCGCGGACCACCACCTCCTCCGACCAGGGGACTCGCCACCCGCCCGTCGGGCCGCCCGACGTCGCGCGGCGGAGCTGCGCAGGAGGGAGGAGTACCAGCGGCGGCTCGACGCCGGCGAAGTCCCTCCGCTCGAGCCGTTCCACTGCGCCTGCCCGGCCGCCTGCGACGAGCTCGACGACTGGAGCGGCCGGCCGGTGCACGCCGACGACTGCTCGTGTTCCTGCGATCTCGGCTGACGCGCTGCTACCGTGGGCCCGTGCGCGGCAGCCTCCTGCTTATCAGCCGCGGCGAGGCCCTCTCCTAGGTCGGCCCCCTCGCCGCGGAGACCTGCCGCGATCGAGTGCGTTCCCGGCGCTGCTGACCGCCCCATCGGAGCTGAGTCCAGCCCGCGCCAGAGGAGCCAGTCGTGAACGCAGAGCACCCCCACGTACGCAACCCGCAGCAGCCCTCGCGGATGCCGATCCACCGCTACACCCCCTTCACCCCCGTGGTGCTGCCCGACCGCACCTGGCCGGACAAGGTCACCACCGTCGCCCCGCGCTGGTGCGCCGTCGACCTGCGCGACGGCAACCAGGCGCTGATCGACCCGATGACGCCCGACCGCAAGCGCCGGATGTTCGACCTGCTGGTCCGCATGGGCTACAAGGAGATCGAGGTCGGGTTCCCGGCGGCCAGCCAGACCGACTTCGACTTCGTCCGGCAGCTCGTCGAGGAGGACCTGGTCCCCGACGACGTCACGATCCAGGTGCTGACCCAGGCCCGCGACGAGCTGATCGAGCGCACCTACGAGTCGCTGCGCGGCGCGAAGCAGGCCATCGTGCACCTCTACAACTCGACCAGCACGCTGCAGCGCCGGGTCGTCTTCGGGTCCGACCGGGCCGGCATCGTCGACATCGCCGTCCACGGTGCGGAGATGGTCCGCAAGCTGGCCGAGCAGATGGGCGACACGGAGATCTTCTTCGAGTACTCCCCCGAGTCCTTCACGGGCACGGAGCTCGACTTCGCCCTCGAGATCTGCAACGCCGTCACCGACGTCTGGGAGCCCACCCCCGACCGCCCGACGATCCTCAACCTGCCGGCGACGGTCGAGATGGCCGAGCCCACCGTCTACGCCGACCAGGTCGAGTGGATGCACCGCAACCTGGGCCGGCGCGACGCCGTCGTCCTCAGCCTGCACCCGCACAACGACCGCGGCACCGCCGTGGCCGCCGCCGAGCTGGGCTACCGCGCCGGCGCCGACCGCATCGAGGGCTGCCTGTTCGGCAACGGCGAACGCACCGGCAACGTCGACCTGGTCACCCTGGGCCTCAACCTGTTCAGCCAGGGCATCGACCCGCAGATCAACTTCTCCGACATCGACGAGATCCGCCGCACCGTCGAGTACTGCAACCAGCTGGGCGTGCACGAGCGGCACCCCTACGGCGGCGACCTGGTCTACACCGCCTTCTCCGGCTCCCACCAGGACGCCATCAACAAGGGCTTCAAGGCCCTCGAGGCCGACGCGGCGGCCGCCGGCAAGCCCGTGGACGAGATGCCGTGGGCCGTCCCGTACCTGCCGATCGACCCCAAGGACGTCGGCCGCAGCTACGAGGCCGTGATCCGGGTGAACAGCCAGTCCGGCAAGGGCGGCGTCGCCTACATCATGAAGACGGAGAACCAGCTCGACCTCCCGCGTCGGCTGCAGATCGAGTTCAGCGCGGTCATCCAGCGGCACACCGACGACGAGGGCGGCGAGGTCACCGCCGAGCAGATGTGGGCGGCGTTCTCCAACGAATACCTGCCCGACCCCGCCGCGCCGTGGGGCCGCTTCGCACTGACCGGCCACCGCCACCAGGCCCACGGCGACAAGGTCGACGAGATGGTCGTCGAGCTGACCGACCACGGGGTGCCGGTCACCGTCGAGGGACGGGGCAACGGGCCGATCGCCGCGTTCGTCGACGCGCTGAAGAGCCTCGACGTCGACGTCCGCGTGCTCGACTACGCGGAGCACGCGCTCTCCTCGGGCGGGGACGCCAAGGCCGCCGCGTACGTCGAGTGCGCCGTCGGCGACCGGGTGCTCTGGGGCGTGGGCATCGACCCGAACATCGTCAGCGCCTCGCTGCGCGCGGTCGTCTCGGCGATCAACCGCGCCCAGCGATAGCCCCGATCGGGCCGCGGCGCGGCAGGATGCGGGCGTGACGGCTCAGCTGACCCCCTACCTCGTCGTCCGGGACGCCCGCGCGGCCATGAACTGGTACGCCGAGGCGTTCGGCGCCCACACCGTCGGGGACCCCTACCTGGACGGCGACCGCATCGGCCACGCGGAGCTCGACCTCGCCGGGGCCACGGTCTACCTCGCCGACGAGTACCCCGAGACAGGGCTCGTGGGCCCCGAGGACGGGCGGGTCAGCGTCACGCTGCACCTGTCCGTGCCCGACGTGGACGCGGCGATGTCCCGTGCCGAGTCCGCCGGGGCGACGGTCGAGCGCCCGGCGACCGATGCCCCGTACGGGCGCACCGGCGTGGTCGTCGATCCCTACGGCCACCGCTGGATGCTGCAGACGCCGGCGGCCGCACCCACCACGGGCCCACGGCCAGGGGACGCGGTGTACCTGACCCTCAACGTCCCCGACGGCGCCCGGGCGCTCGACTTCTACGGCGCGGTCCTCGGCTGGACCGCCGTCCCCGGGTCCGTGCCCGACGGCTGGCAGGTGGAGGGCACCAGCCCGCTGGTCGGCATCGGCGGTGGCGCCACGGAGCCGGGCACCGTGCCGATGTACGCCGTCGACGACATCGAGGTCGCGGTCGCCGCCGTCCGGACCGCCGGCGGGCAGGCGGGTCCGATCGAGCGGAAGTCCTTCGGGCTCTCGGTCCTGTGCCGCGACGACCAGGGCCTGCCGTTCTGGCTCGGCCAGCTGCGGTGAACGAGAACCCCGTCCTTCTCACCCTCGCCAGCCCGGGGGGAGCCTCGGGACGGGGCCGCAGGATGGTCCCTCACGGGGCTTCGCGGTCCTCCCGCCGGCTCTCTTCCAGGGCCTGCGCCGGGTTCTCGGGCAGGGCGTCCGCCGGCTCGTCCCCCCGGTAGACGCTGTCGCGCCCCTCTGTCTCGCGCAGCTCGTCGACCACCAGCAGGTCGCGGCGGACGTGCCGGCGCCGGTAGGCCACCCGGCTGATCATGTGCGCGCTGACCGGCGCCGTGAGCAGCTGGAACGCCGCGACCAGCAGCAGCATCCACGTCGCCGCGAGGCCCTGCAACCGGATCGCACCGCCCACCATCACCAGGAGGACGCCGAGGACCTGCGGCTTGGTCCCGGCGTGCATCCGGGACAGCACGTCGGGGAAGCGCACCAGCCCGACGCCGGCCGTCAAGCAGAGGAAGGCCCCGGCCAGCAGGCAGCCCAGCGCCACCACGTCGGCCACCGACGCCAGCACGTCCATCAGGCCGCTCACCGCCGCTGCCCCCCGTCCTCGGCCGCGCGGGGCAGGCCCAGGTCCCGGCCCTCGCCCGTCGCCGACCGCAGCAGCATGCCGCCGATGTACCGGGCGATCGACACCGACCCGACGAAGGCGAGCAGCGACACGACCACCAGGACCGGGACGACCGTGGGGTCCCGCTCGAGCGCGGCGTGCACGGCCAGGCTGGCCGAGATGATGACCAGCAGCGTGTCGGTAGCCACCACCCGGTCCAGCAGCGACGGGCCGCGGGCCAGCCGGACGAGCGCCAGCAGCGCCGCGGTGCCGAGCATGGCCTGGGTGATGACCTCGACGGCCGTCACGGCGCCGCCCTCGCAGCCGTCGGCCGCAGCGCGGCGATGTCGTCGGCCGACCCGAACGCGCGGACGATCCGGTCCTCCGTGGCGAGCACGCCCGCCTTCTGCCGCTCCACGTCGGCCAGGTCGGCGGCGTGCAGCAGGTGGACCGAGATCTGGCGCTGCTCGCGGTCCAGGTCCAGCACCAGCGACCCCGGGACCAGGGAGATCGCCTCGGCGACCATGGTGAGCAGCAGGTCGGAGTCCGCGCGGAGCTGGACCCGCACGATCGCCCCCCGCCCGGCACCCCCGGGCCGGAGGGCCCACCAGGCCACCTGCGCGCCGGACACCACCAGGTCGACGAGGAAGTGGCCCACGAAGCGGACCAGCGGCCCCGGCCGTACCCGCGTGCCGCCCACCACGGGCGGGAGCGGGAGCAGCACCAGGACGACGACGGCGATCGCCAGGCCGGAGAGCAGGTTCGCCCACGACCAGGTGCCCCACAGCAGGATCCACACCAGCACCAGCCAGGCCACCAGCGGCAGCTGGTGGCGCAGCCGCGACGTGGCCGGTTCGACGGTCACTCGCCCTCCTCGGCCGGGACCGGATCGCCGAAGACGGCCGTGATGTAGGGCGCCCGGTCCAGGAGGTCCTCGGCAGCCCGGTCCGTGTAGCCGTACAGGGCCCCCGCGACGACGGTCAGCCCGACCGTCACCGCGACCATCGCCGCGGTGGCGGCCGCCATCACGCCGGGCAGCGGTCGCAGCGCACGCACCGCCCCCGCCCGCGGGGCCGGATCGGCACTCCCGGCGGTCGCCACCTCGTGGTGCCGTCGCCACGCCGCCCGGCGGGCGGCCTGCCGCGGGGTGCGGTGGCCGTCGCCGGCGGGACCGCCGGCCCCCACGAGCGCCGGCACGCCATCCCCGTCGCCGGCGGTGGCCGCATCCCCGGCGGCCGCGGCGGCCGTGTCGGCGGCCGGCTCCTGGGTGGGCGGTCGCCAGAACGCCCGGGTCCACACCCGGGCCACGGCGAGCAGGGTCAGCAGGCTGGTCACCACGCCGCCGGCGACCACCGTGAGCGCCAGGGGGCTGCCGTCGGCGATCCCGGCCTGGAGCAGGCCCAGCTTGCCGATGAACCCCGACAGCGGCGGGATCCCGGCCAGGTTCATGGCCGGGACGAAGAACAGCACCGCCAGCAGCGGCGAGCGGGTGGCCAGCCCGCCGAGCCGGTCCATCGAGGTGGACCCGCCCTGGCGCTCGACGAGTCCGGCGACGAGGAACAGCGTCGTCTGGATGGCGATGTGGTGGGCGACGTAGAAGACGGCGCCCGCCAGCCCGGCCGCCGTCCCCAGGGCGATGCCGAACACCATGTAGCCGATGTGGCTGACGAGGGTGAACGACAGCAGCCGGCGGATGTCGGTCTGGGCGACCGCGCCGAGGATCCCGATCAGCATCGTCGCCAGGCCCGCCCACATGAGGACGTCGTCGAGCCCGCCGCCGGGGAACAGCAGGGTCTGGGTGCGGATGATCGCGTACACGCCGACCTTGGTCAGCAGTCCCGCGAACACCGCGGTGACGGGGGCCGGCGCGGTCGGGTAGCTGTCGGGCAGCCACGCCGACAGGGGGAACACCGCCGCCTTGATGCAGAACGCGATCAGCAGCATCGACTGCAGCAGCAGCTGGGTGCCCGCCGGCAGCTCCGCCAGCCGGGTCGCCAGCTGCGCCATCGTCACCGTGCCGGTCGCGGCGTAGACCAGGCCGATCGCCGCCAGGAAGATCAGCGAGCTGGTGAGGCTGACGATCACGTAGGTGACGCCGGCCCGCACCCGCGGGGCCGAGCCACCGAGGGTCAGCAGCACGTAGCTGGCCATGAGCAGGATCTCGAACCCGACGTAGAGGTTGAACAGGTCGCCGGCCAGGAACGCGTTGCTGACGCCGGCGATGAGCACGAGGAACGTCGGATGGAAGATCGACAGCGGCGACTGCTCCGACCCGTCGGCCGACCCCTGGCCGACGGCGAAGACCAGCACCCCCAGGGCGACGGTCGAGGCGACCACGAGCATCAGCGCCGACAGGCGGTCGACCACGAGGACGATGCCCAGCGGCACCGGCCAGCCGCCGACCGACACGGCGGTGGCGCCCTGCGCGTCGGCCTGCCAGAGCAGCAGCAGCGACACCGCCAGGACGGTGACGAGCACGAGCAGGCTCACCGTCCGCTGCGTCCGCGGGTGCCGGCCGACCAGCAGGGTGCCGGCGGCACCCAGCAGCGGGAGCAGGACCGGCAGCGGGGCGAGGACGGAGATCACCGGCTCCCCCCGGCGATCGGCAGGTCGACGTCGTCAGCGGCGCGTTCGGTCAGGGGCCGGCGTCTGAGGCTGTCGGCGTGCGCCGCGGGGCGGTCCTCGGGAGCCAGCTCGTCGGGGTCGAGCTCGTCGACGTCGGTGTCGTGCCGCGCTGCGACGCGGCGGTCCTCCTCGTCGGTCGCGACCGCCTCGTTGCGGGCCAGGGCCCAGGAGCGGTGGATCATCGCGAGGACGAACGCCGCGACGCCGAACGTGATGACGATCGCGGTGAGGATGAGCGCCTGCGGCAGCGGGTCGCTCATCTCGTCGGCCTCGGCCACCCCGAGGATCGGCGGCAGCCCGCCCGGGCCGGCCGAGGACAGCAGCAGCAGGTTCGTGGCGTTGCCCAGCAGCAGGAAGCCCACCAGGACACGGGTCAGGCTGCGGTCGAGCAGCAGGTACACCCCGGCCGCGTACAGGCCGCCGATGATCACCGGCAGGACGACGGTCGGGGTCATCGCACGATCACCTCTCCGGGCTCGATCTCGATCGGCTCGCCCTGGTCCTCCTGGCGGTCGAGCTCCGCGCCCAGGCTGCGCAGGATGTCGAGGACCAGGCCGACGACGATCAGGTAGACGCCCATGTCGAAGAACAACGACGTCACGAGCTTGACGTCGCCGAGCACCGGCAGCGTCGTCTCGAGGATCGCCGTCTGCAGCACCTCGGCGCCGAGCAGGAGCCCGGCCACGCCGGTGCCCCCCGCGAAGAGGAGCCCGGCGCCGAGCAGCAGCCCGGGGTCGACGGGGGCGGCCTCACCCAGCTCGTACCGGCCGCCGGCGAGGTAGCGGAGGACCAGGGCCAGGCCCGCGACGAGGCCGCCGGCGAAGCCGCCGCCGGGCTCGTTGTGCCCCGAGAAGAGCAGGTACAGGGAGAACACCAGGATGGTGTGGAACAGGGTGCGGGTGATGACCTCGAGGACCACGGAGCGGCGCTCGGGCGGCAGCGTGGCGCTCGCGGCGAGCCAGCGACGCCGGGGCGCCCGGCCGCCGGGGGCCAGGGATGCGCTCCGCACGGCGGCGTCGAGCCGGTCGACGCCACCGGTTCGGCCACGCAGGAAGACCAGGCTGGCCACCCCGGTGGCGGCGACGACGAGCAGCGAGATCTCGCCGAGGGTGTCCCAGGCCCGGATGTCGACGAGCGTGACGTTGACGATGTTCTTGCCGCCGCCGAAGTCGTACGCCTCCTCCGGGTAGGCGACCGACACGGGGGTCGCCGTCCGGGCGGACAGGGCCACGGCGCCGACGGCACCCATCAGGACGCCGACCGCGACGGCGATGACCCCCCGGCCCACCCGTTCGCGGGGCCGGTGGCGCTCGCTGATGTCCTTGGGCAGCTTGCGCAGCACCAGCACGAAGACGACGAGGGTGAGCGTCTCGACGAGGAACTGGGTGAGCGCGAGGTCGGGTGCGCCCTGCAGCGCGAAGAGGACGGCCATGCCGTACCCGGTGACCCCGACGACCAGCACGACCGACAGCCGCTGGCGGATCCGCAGCGCCAGCCCGGCGGCGATGAGCACGACGACCCCGACCAGCGCCTGCACCGGGGTGTCCCAGGCCCGCCACTCCCCCGGCCAGGGGGCACGCGTGACCAGCACCGTGCCCGGCAGCGCGAGCACAACGACCAGGATGGTGCCCAGGTAGGCCGGCAGCGACCCGCGCTGGGTCGTCCCGGTGACCAGCACCGACAGGCGGTCCAGGCCCTGGACGACGTTCCAGTACCCCTCGTCGGCCGAGGAGCCGACGGCGAGGCTCCCCTGCAGGCGGTGGACCCGCTTCCGCGCCGCGAACAGTGCCGCGCCGCCGAGCAGGCTGATCGCCGACAGCAGCAGCGCGGGCTGCCAGCCGTGCCAGAGCGCGACCTTCTCCGATTCCTCGGCGACCAGGGGCAGCGTGTCGGCGTACCCCGCCACCAGGGGGCCGAGCCACGGGCTGGCCGGCCCGGCCAGCAGCCCGACCAGGGCGAGGATCGCGGGGGCGAGCAGGAACAGGGCACCGGGTGCGTGGACGAGCTCGGCCGGGACGACGAGCGGCAGCCCGGGCTTCCGGGCGAAGGCGCCCCACCAGAACCGCAGCGTGTAGGCGGCGGTCAGCGCCGAGCCGGCCACGAGGACGGTGAGGACGACGACGGCCGCGCCCCGGTCGGTCAGGCCGCCCGCCAGCAGCGCGGCGAAGGCGGCCTCCTTGCCCACGAACCCCAGCAGGGGCGGCACCCCGGCCATCGAGAGCGCGCCCAGGCCGCCGATGACCGCCAGGACGGGGAGCCGCCGGCCCAGGCCCGACAGCCGGCGCAGGTCCCGGGTGCCCGTGGCGTGGTCGACGACGCCGACCGTGAGGAACAGCGTGGACTTGAAGAGGGCGTGCGCCACGGTCATCACGAGACCGGCCGTCGCCAGTTCCGTGCTGCCGGCACCCATCAGCACCATGAGGAAGCCCAGCTGGCTGACCGTGCCGAAGGCGAGCAGGAGTTTGAGGTCGGTCTGCCGGATCGCGCGGTAACCGCCCACCAGCATGGTCGCCGAACCCAGGCCGAGCACGATCGGCCGCCACCCGGGCTGGTCGGCCAGACCGGGAGCCAGTCGCGCCACCAGGTAGATGCCGGCCTTCACCATCGCCGCCGCGTGCAGGTACGCGCTGACCGGTGTGGGCGCCTCCATGGCGGCCGGCAACCAGAAGTGGAAGGGGACCATCGCCGACTTGGTGACGGCCCCGACCAGGACGAGGACCGTGCCGGTGACCATGCCCGTGCCGCTGCCCGGGGAGGCGACGACCTCCGAGAGCAGGTAGCTGCCGCTGGCCTCGCCGATCAGCAGCACCCCGACGAGCATCGCCAGCCCGCCGGCGGTGGTCAGGATCAGCGCCTGGGTGGCCGCCCGCCGGGCCGCCAGCCGGGAGCCGCCGCCCCCGATGAGCAGGAACGAGAAGATCGTGGTCAGTTCCCAGAAGACGTAGAGCAGCAGCAGGTCGTCGGCCAGGACGAGCCCGAGCATGGCGCCGGCGAACGCGGTGAGGTTCCCCGCGAACCGCGCCGTCCCGTCGTCGTCGGCCTCGAAGTACCGGGCGCAGTAGAGCAGCACGAGCGCGCCGACGCCGGTGACCAGCAGCGCGAAGGTCAGCGCGAGCGGATCCAGCCGCAGCGCGATCTCCAGGTCCAGGGCCGGGATCCACGGCACGGACTCGCGGACCTCGCCGCCCCCGGTGACCGCGCGCAGCCGCGTGAGCAGCCAGCCGAACCCCGCGGCCGGGACCAGCGCGAGGAGGACGAACGCCTGCCGGCCCCACCAGCGCACGAGCAGCGGCGCCGCCACAGCGGTGATCAGGTGGAGGAGCAAGAGTTCGAGCACGGGTCTCCGGGGAGTCACAGGGCTTCTCGGACACCACTGACGTCGGACGACGGCCGGCGGTGCCCCCAGCCTACCGGCCGCGGTCGGCCCGGCCGATGTCGCACGGATGCCCGCTCGCCGGTGCTCCTCGCCTGACGCTCTGCCTCTGCCCACCGTGGTGGGCAGAGGCAGAGCGTCGGCGGGGGTACTGCCGACCCCGGACGGTCAGCCCTCGGCGATCTCCGAGGCGACCAGCCAGGCCTCCTCGACCTGTTCCTTCTCCGCCTGCAGCGCCCGCAGCTGCGTGTCGAGTTCCGCCGCCCTGGTGTAGTCGGCTGCAGCCGCCGCGAGCTGCTCGTGCAGCCGCTGCTCGTCGGCGTCGAGCTTGAGCATCCGGCGCTCGAGCCGGCTCGCTTCCTTCTTCGCCGCCCGGACGTCGGCCGCCGTGACCGCCGGGGCGGGCGACGAGGGCCCGCCCGCGGGCTTCGGTGCCGCCCCGGCCGCGGTGGACAGCGGGGCCCCGCCGGCCGCCCGGCGTTGCAGGTACTCCTCCACGCCGCCGGGCAGCTCGGCGAGCGTCCCGTCGCCGAGCAGGGCGACGACCTTGTCGCACACCCGGTCGACGAAGTACCGGTCGTGGCTGACCACCAGCACCGTGCCGGGGAAGCCGTCGAGCAGGTCCTCCAGCGCCGTCAGGGTGTCGATGTCGAGGTCGTTCGTGGGCTCGTCGAGCAGCAGCACGTTGGGCTCGGCCATGAGCAGGCGCAGCAGCTGCAGTCGCCGGCGTTCACCTCCGGAGAGGTCACCGACCGGCGTCCACTGGCGGTTGGCGGCGAACCCGAAGCGCTCGGCCAGCGACGACGCGGAGATCTCCTGGTTGCCGATCCGGGCCACGCGGGCGACGTCCTGCACCGCCTCCAGCACGCGGGCACGCGGGGGCAGCTCGCTCACGTGCTGGGAGAGATAGGCCGGCGCCACCGTCTGGCCCACCACCACCTTCCCGGCGTCGGGTCGCGTCTCGCCCACGAGCAACCGGAGCAGCGACGTCTTCCCGGCGCCGTTGACCCCGACGATGCCGATCCGGTCGCCGGGCCCGACGTGCCAGGTCAGGTCCTTGAAGAGCGTCCGCGGGCCGTCGTCGGTGGGGACGGCGTAGTCGACCCCCTCGACGTCGTAGACGGTCTTCCCGAGCCGCCGGGCGGCGAAGCCGGCCAGCGCCAGCGAGTCCCGCGGCGGGGGCTCGTCGGCGATCAGCGCCTGCGCCGCCTCGATCCGGAACTTGGGCTTGCTCGTCCGGGCCGGCGGCCCCCGACGCAGCCAGGCGAGTTCCTTGCGCACGAGGTTGAGCCGGCGCTCCTCGGTGACCGCGGAGATCCGCGCCCGCTCCGCCCGGGCCAGCGTGTAGGCCGAGTAGCCACCGTCGTAGGCGTGGACATTGCCGTCGGCGACTTCCCACGTGGTGGTGCACACCTCGTCGAGGAACCACCGGTCGTGGGTCACCACGACCAGCCCGCCCGCCCGGGCGCGCACGTACTCGGCGAGCCAGGCGACCCCCTCGACGTCCAGGTGGTTGGTGGGTTCGTCGAGGACCAGCAGGTCCAGGGGCCGGATCAGCTGCGCGGCCAGCGCGACGCGGCGACGCTCACCACCGGACATGGTCGCGACCGGGGCGTCCAGGCCCAGCCGGTCGAGCTCCAGGCCGGTCAGCACGGAGCGGACGGCGGGGTCACCGGCCCACTCGTGCTCGGCGGCGAACATCGACGGTGGCAGGACGACGTCGCGGACCGTCGTCCCCGGCGGGAGGGTGCCCGACTGGTCCAGGACGCCCAGGGCGAGGTCCCCACGGCGGGTGACCCGGCCGGAGTCGGGCTCGTCGGCCCCGGTGAGCAGGGACAGCAGCGTGGACTTACCGCCGCCGTTGCGGCCCACCACGCCGATCCGCTCGCCGGCCGCGACGCCCAGGGAGACGTCGTCGAGGATCACGGTCGTCCCGTGCGCCTTGTGCACCCGCTCGAGATTGACCAGGTTCAGGGGTGCGCTCATCGGAGCCCAGTATCCCCGGCCCCGCGATGGCGACGAGTGTGCGGACCGCGCGCGCCGGCGGGGGACGGCGATCCGCGCGTCAGCGGGCGACGGCGATCCCCAGCCACGGCCGCAGGGCGCCCTCGGAGAGCAGCCGCCCGACCCGCCGGGACTGCTCCTGCGCCTGGCGGAACGCCGGGTCCCCGCCGTGCCGGCGCTCCACCTCCGCCTCGACGGCGTCCGCCCGCCGGGTCCACTCCTCCGGGCTGTCGGCGAGGTCCGCCTCGCCGGTCTGCGTGAGCTCGAAGCCCGCGTCGGCGAGCAGCTGCCGGGTGCGCGTCTCCGAGGGGAAGTCGTTGCCCTCGGGCAGGGGTGGCGGCAACGGCCCGTCGGCCACGAACACCAGCAGACCGAGCCGGCCACCGGGCCCGAGGACGCGGCGGGACTCCCGCAGCAGCCCGGCCTTGTCCGGCGTCGTGCAGAGGACGCCCAGGCACCAGGAGGCGTCGAAGGAGGCACCGGCGAAGGGCAGCCGCTGCGACACCGCCACCACCGAGGGCAGCCCGAACAGGCGCCGGCTCGCCCGCGCCGCGGCGGCCATCGGCTCCGCGCAGACCGGCCGCACGCCCCGCTCGGCGGCGAGCCACCCGGCCGGGCCACCCACGCCCGCGCCCGAGTCCAGCAGCCGGGTGCCGGGGCCGGGCTCCAGCCGGTCGGCCAGCCAGCGCAGTGTTCCCTCGCTCCCGCTCCCCCGGCAGCCCGCCGGGATCGCGTGCTCCGGGCCGAGCGCACGCACCGCCTCCTCGGTCCATCCGGCGACGGTGTCGAACTCGGCCTCCATCGCCTCGTTCTCCGGCGAGCTCATGCGTCCTCTCTCAGGCGTTCGGCCACCGCAGCCTTGATGCGGGCGCCGTCGTCGGCACCGCGGTCGGAGGCCGCCCCGGACAGGTTGACCCCGACGACGCCGGGGACGGCCAGCAGCTCCCGGGCCTCCGCCACCGCCGCGGCGATCCCGGCCTCGCGAGGATCGGGTGCGGCGAGCACCCGCTCGACCACCTCGTCGTCCAGGTGCAGGCCGGGGAACCGCTGCAGCACCCGCGCCGAGCGCTCGTCGGTGTAGACGGCGACCGCGGCGACGAACGGCAGCGTCGCCCCGGCGGCCCGCGCGGCGGCGACGAAGGCCGCGACGCGGGCCGGGCTGCTCACGTGGTTGAGGACGCACAGCTGGGCCCCGGCCCGTTCCTTCTCGGCCACGCGGGCGGGGCGCAGTTCCACCGGGCGGGCCTCCGGCGACTCGGGGACGGCGACCGGCAGGCCCTGCGCGGCGGCCAGCGCGGCCAGCCGCACGCCGTCGAGGTCGAAGACCTGCGCGGCGCCGGGGCGGACGCCCGGGCCCCGGCCGTCGCCGGTGACGCAGAGGACGCCGTCGACGCCGAGGGCGGCCAGACCGGCGAGCTCCTGCTCGAGGACGACGCGGTTGCGGTCGCGGCAGGCCAGGGTCGTCCAGAGCCGCCCGCCCGCGGCCAGCACCTCGTCGGCGATCATCGTCGGCGGGAAGTCGGGCCGGTCGGCGTGCTCGCCCAGGAGGAGCGCGTCCGAGACCGGCGCCAGGACGTCGACCACCCGGCGCAGGGCCGCGAGGTCGAACGGCGGCGCGGACAGGTCGGTGAGGACGACCGGGGCCCGGGCCGCGCGGGCGAGCAGGCCGTCGACGGACGGCGCCGGCCGCGGCACCGGCGGATCGGGCCAGCGCACGAGGGGCGCCCCCAGGAACACGCAGCGGTGCTGTGCCAGCTCGCACCGTTCGTCGTTCCGGACCCCGCCGCAGGGGCCGAACACCATCCGCTTGGGGCAGCCGAGCCGCCCCACGGCGGACGGCTCGGTCAGCATCCGACGGGGCTGCCCCGACCGGGGCGACCGAAACCCTCAGGCCCGCGCGGAGTCGATCATCGTCGGGGCCGCACCGCTCGCCGCCGGCGACGCCGCGCGCACCGATCCGCGCACGGCCGCCACGGAGGTGTCCGGGGGGAGCCGCAGGCAGGCGAGCGTGGCCAGCAGGAGGACGGCGGCCACCGCGAGGAACGCCGTCTCCCCGCCGAACGCCGTGGCCAATGGGGGGACGACGAGATTGCCCGCGACGCAGCCGACGGCCATGGCCAGCGACATGGCCGAGACGGCGGTCGCCCGGTGTGCGGCCGTGACCCGGCCGTGCAGGACCGCGCTCAGCAGCGGCCAGCTGGCACCGTGCGCGACGTAGTACGCGGCGAAGGCCACCGCGGCCGGCGCGAGCACGTCGGGGCCGGCCAGCCCCGCCATCGCGATCGCCCCGAGCACCGACAGCACGGCGCACCCGGCCCGGGTGGAGCCACGCAGGAGATGGCGCAACCGCGGGGCGGCCACGGCGCCGAGGGCCGCCGCGGCGAACGAGGCCGCCAGGACCACCCCGTACACCGCCGCCCCGTCGTCCCGGTCACCGGCCAGGTCGGCGAACCGGACCGGCCCGAGCAGCTCGCACCCCACGAGCCCCACGCCCCCGACGGCGGTGACCAGCAGGACCAGCCGCATCGCCCGGTCGGTGACGGAGAGCCGGACGGCACCGGTCACGGTCGCGGGCACGGCGCGGACCCCGGCAGCCAGCGCACCGCGGACGCTCCCCGCGCGCGGCGGCCGCACCTCGCCCAGCAGCCGGACCACGGCGACGACGAGCACCACGTCCAGGGCGGCCGCGGCGAGGAACGGCACCGCGAGCGCGCCGGCCCCGGCACCGCCGGACAGGAGGGGCAGCAGGCCTCCGGCCACCGCACCGACGGCCAGTCCACCGCCGTCGGCGGCCGCGTGGCGCGCCAGCCCCGGTGCCACGTCGGCCCGGGGATCGAGCCGGTGGACGGTGTCGACGTACCAGGCCTCGACGGGCCCGGAGTCCAGGGCCCGGCCGATGCCGAGGCACAGCACCCCGGCGAGGAACCCGGCGAAGTCGGTGGCCGTCGCGCAGAGGAGGCAGGACACCAGGTGCAGCAGGGCGCCGGCGACCACCACCGGACGCCGGCCCAGCACGTCGGCCAGCCCGCCGGTGGGCAGTTCCAGGCCCATGATCACGACGCCGTGCACGGTGAACAGCAGGCCGATCTCGGTGAGGGTCAGACCGCGGGCCTGGGCGAGGAGGACGGTGATGGGCGCGGTCAGCCCGACGGGCAGCCAGCGCAGCGCGGTCAGCCCGACCAGCCGGCGGGTGGCCGCGCGGACCGTCGCCGGCGCGCTCACACCGGCCACTCCCGCAGGGGGACCACGTCGGTGAGGACGCAGACCAGCTCGGTGCCCTCGGCGGGCACGTCGGCCGGGTGCCGGCTCATCCACCGGGAGACCACGGCCTCGAGCTCGTCGGCCAGCTGCCGGGCCTGGTCGGGACGCAGCCGCAGGCCGTGGTCGCCGAGCGACGCGGCGGCGGCCCAGGCCGGATCGAGCCGGTCCTTCTGCGCGTGCCAGGCGGCCAGGACCCGGGCGTGCCCGTCGAGCTGGAGGCGGATCATCTCCTCCTGCACCTCGGCGCCGCCCTCCTGCGCGACCACGTCGGCGGCCTGCCAGCTGCTCAGCCGGTGACGGGCCCGCCACCACCGCTCCCGCGACCGGCCCCTGCCCTCGACCTCCTCGACGAACCCGTACGCAGCCAGCCGGCGCAGGTGGTAGCTGGTCGCCCCGCTGCTCTCGCCGACCACGCGGCCCAGCCGGCTGGCGGTGGAGGGGCCGTCGAGCCGCAGGTGCGCGAGGAGCCGGTTGCGCAAGGGGTGCGCCAGAGCGCGCAGGGCCCGCACGTCGGTCACCTCCGCGACCGGGGCGACGCCGTCCGTCCCGCTGGGCACGGAGCGGAGGATAGCGGGGCAAAGACTTGTTTGCAAAGGACTCTTTGCACACTCGGCCGCGGCCTCCCTGAGGGGAAGACATCGAGGGCGTCCAGCGCTACAGTCACCACTAGTTGAGATCTCAACAAGGAGGCCGGCATGCCCGCCGTGACCGTCGAGGACACCACCACCCTCCCCCGTGTTCCGCTCCCCGCCCCGGGCACGGTCCGGCGGCGCGTCCGGTGGGTCACCACCGCGCCGTCCGGCTTCGAGGGCGAGGGCTTCCCGGTCCGCCGTGCGTTCGCGGGTGTCGACCTGCGTGAGCTCGACCCCTTCATCCACATGGACCAGATGGGCGAGGTCGAGTACGCCCCCGGTGAGCCCAAGGGCACCAGCTGGCACCCGCACCGCGGCTTCGAGACCGTCACCTACATCATCGACGGGACGTTCGAGCACGCCGACTCCCACGGCGGCGGCGGCACGATCAGCAACGGCGACACCCAGTGGATGACCGCCGGTGGCGGCGTCCTCCACATCGAGCGCCCGCCGGAGCACCTCGTCGTCAGCGGCGGGCTCTTCCACGGCCTGCAGCTGTGGGTCAACCTGCCCCGGGCGCAGAAGTGGGTGGAGCCCCGCTACCAGGACCTGCGCGCGAACCAGTCGGTGCTGCTGGCCAGCCCCGACGCCGGCGCCTTGTTGCGGGTGATCGCCGGGGACGTCGCCGGCCACGTCGGCCCGGGTTCGACCTACACGCCCATGGCGATGGTCCACGCCACCGTCTCCCCCGGCGCCATCCTCGACCTGCCGTGGCGGCCGGACTTCAACGCGCTGGTCTACGTGCTGTCCGGCGCCGGCTCGGTCGGCATCGACGGCGCGCCGGTCCGCACCGGGCAGCTCGCCGTCCTCGGTCCCGGCGACACCGTGACCATCAACGGCGCCGTCCACCAGGAGTCCCGGACACCCGCCCTCGATGTCGTCATCCTCGGGGGTGCGCCCATCCGTGAGCCGATCGCCATGTACGGGCCGTTCGTCATGAACACCCGCCAGGAGGTCATGGACGCGTTCACCGACTACCAGGCCGGGCGGCTCGGTTCCGTCCCCGCCGTGCACGGCCGCCGGGAGTCGGTTCCGCACGGCGGTGTTCGGGGCGAGACTGGCCAGGCACCGTCGGCCTGATCGCCGCGCCCGGGCGGAAAGGGACAACCATGAGCAATCTCGACCGTCGCCCGGCCGCCCGCGAACTGGGTGGCCTGGAGGAGACCTCCGCCGGCCCGGTGCTGGACCTGCTGCCCGGCAAGGAGGTCCAGCTGGGCGAGAGCACGCGGGTGCGCCGGCTGCTGCCCACGCTCGGCCGCCGGATGGTGGGGGCGTGGGCGTTCGTCGACCACTACGGCCCCGACGACATCGCCTCCTCCGCCGGCATGCAGGTCGCTCCGCACCCGCACACCGGCCTGCAGACGGTCTCCTGGCTGCTGGAGGGCGAGGTGCACCACCGCGACTCGGTCGGCAGCGACGTGCGGTTCGGCCCCGGTCAGCTCGCGCTGATGACGGCGGGCCACGGCATCGCGCACTCCGAGCAGTCGCCGGCCGTGCACCCCCGGTGCCTCCACGGCGCCCAGCTGTGGGTGGCGCTGCCCGACGCCCACCGGGAGGTGGCGCCCGCCTTCGAGCACCACGCCACGCTGCCCGGCTTCGCCTCCGACGGGCTCACGACGACGGTGCTCATGGGGTCGCTCGCCGACACCGCCTCCCCCGGCACCACCTACAGCCCGCTGGTGGGCGCCGACCTGAAGCTCTCGCCCGGGGCCGACGTCGAGCTGCCCCTGGAGCCGGACTTCGAGTACGCCGTGCTGGCCGCGGGCGGCTCGGCGACGGTGGAGGGCGCGCCCGTCACGCACGGCTCGATGCTCTACCTGGGCACCGGCCGGCGGACCGTGCGGCTGCACGCCGACGAGGCCGCCACGCTCCTGCTGCTCGGCGGTGAGCCGTTCGAGGAGCAGCTGGTCATGTGGTGGAACTTCATCGGCCGGTCGGGCGAGGAGATCGCCGAGTACGCGGAGCTGTGGAACGCCGAGGACGAGCGCTTCGGCGTCGTGGTCGGTTACGACGGCGACCGGCTGCCCGCCCCCTCGCTGCCGGCGATCCCGCTCAAGGCGCGGGGGCGGGTGCGCTGATGGCGACCGATCCGCGGATGCTGGCCTTCGTCGCCGAGCACCACTGGGGTGTGCTCGCCACGGTGAAGCGGGACGGCCGGCCGCAGCTGTCCAACGTCGGCTACGCCTACGACCAGGGCGACCAGGGCGACCAGGGCAATGACCAGGGCACGGGGGTCGTCCGTGTGTCGGTGACCGCCGACCGCGCGAAGACGCGCAACCTGCAGCGGGACCCCCGGGTGACCCTGCACGTCGCGTCGCGCGATTTCTGGACCTGGGTCGCGGTCGAGGGCACGGCCAAGCTCACCCCGGTGGCCCAGGACCCGCAGGACGCCACGGTGGAGGAGCTGATCACCTACTACCGGGGCGTGTCCGGCGAGCACGAGAACTGGGACGAGTACCGGGCGGCCATGGTGGCCGACCGGCGGCTCGTCGTCCGCTTCCGGCCCGAGCACACCTACGGGCAGCTGCGCGGCTGAAGAAGGACCCCCTGCCCCCCGCTCGCACGCGCGCGGGGGGTCTGCAGGGGGTCCCGTCCGCACTACTCCTGCGCGACCTGCATCACCGAGAAGGGCGCACCCCACGGGTCCTCGACCACGGCGAACCGGCCGTACTCGGTGTCCATCGGCGCCATGGTCACCTTTCCACCGGCGGACTCCACCGTGGCGACGGCCTCGTCGGTCGAGGCGACCGCGAAGCAGGCCGCCCACCCCTTCGGGGAGCCCGGCTGGTGGCCGCCGAGGCCCCCGAGCGGCCGGTCGCCCGTGCTGAACGTGGTGTACCCCTCGGCGCCGTCGACCTCGTCGTAGCGAAAACCGAACACCGCGGCGTAGAACTCCCGTGCCGCGGCGGGGTCGTCGACCGCGGCATCGTTCCACACCAGCGAGCCCGGCTCGTTGTACCGCTGCACGCCGGTGTGGGTGCCCGCCTGCCACAGGCCGAACGGATTTCCCTGAGGGTCGAGCGCGACGACCATCGTGCCCATCGGCCCGACCTCCATCGGCTCGACCAGAACGGTGCCACCGGCCTCGCGGATGCGCGTCGCGGTCGCCTCCGCGTCGTCCGTGGCGAAGTAGGTCGTCCAGCGCGGCGGGTCGTTCGCATCCATCTGCGGACCCAGGCCGGCCACCTGCCGACCGTCCTTGACCGCGTTCAGGTAGCCGCCGAATTCCGGCTCGCCCCCGGTGTACTCCCAGCCGAGCAGGTCGGCGTAGAAGGCCTTGGCGGCATCCAGATCGGCTGCTCCGTAGTCGACCCAGCAGGGTGTGCCGGCGGGCCAGGGGGTGTCACGTGTGGGCATCGCTCCTCCTCGTCGTGTGGGGAGCGTCACGGTCCCACCGGGGTCCGACAGTTCCCAGACGCTCCCGCGCCCGTGGTCTCAGAACCGGCCGCCGCCCACGCCGCCGCCGCCAAAGCCGCCGCCGAAGCCGCCGCCGCCACCGCCACGGCGGCTGCCTCCCCCGCCGAAGCCGCCGCCTCCCCCGAATCCGCCGCCGAACCCACCGCCACTACGGCCGCCGCCGAGTAGGATCCCGCCGAGCACGAGGCTGCCGAGGTCGACGCCGCCCCGTCGCGGATAGCCGCCGCCGTAACCGCCGTAGCCGCCCCCGAACCCGCCCGGCCCGCCACCGTAGCCGCCGGACCACGTCGTGACGTCGTCCTGGGCCCGGTCCAGCGCGGACCGGGCGAGCATCGTGGCCTGGTGCGCCTCACGCAGCGCGTTCACCGGGTCGTCCTGTCCCTGGTCCACCGCGACGTCGAGGTGCCGCTGCGCCTCGGCCAGCCGGGTGCGGGCCTCGGGACCGACCGCGCCACGACGGGTGCTGATGAAGTCGGCGGCGGCGTCGATGGTCGACCGCGCGGTGAGCACCGCCTGGTCGAGCGCGGCGGCCGCCCGGCGCACCTGCGTCTGGGCGTCGCGGGCGACCGAGAGCGCCTGCTCCAGCGCGATGTCGGCCTCCTCGAGCTGCCGGAGCGCCGCGAGGGGGTCGGGTCGCGGGCCGGCGAGCACCTGGCCGGCGGAGGTCAGAGCCGCCTCGGCCCGGGCGATCTGGGGACGCAGACCGCTGCGGTCCCCCGCAGCGACGAGGGAGCGCGCCTCGGCGAGGTCCTTCTCCGTCTCGGCGCGGACGGCGGCCACCCGGCCGCCGGCGGCATCGAGATCGGCGGCCAGTCGCCCGACCGCGTCCAGCAGCGTCGTCGTCTGCGCCACGGCGTCCTCGGCGGCCCGGATGTCGCCCACCGCCTCGCCCGCCCGGCCGGCGCCCAGCGCGTCCAGGGCCTCGTTGACCTCCTGCTCCGCTGCCGCCAGGCGCGCCTGCGCCTCGGTCACGTTGTCCCGGACCGGTGCGATCGCGGTGTCGGCGAACCGGCTCCGCAGCTCGGTCAACCGCTGCTCCTCCTGGGGGATGCGCCGCCGCAGCTCGGCGATGCGGGGCGCGAGCGCCTCGAGGACCTCGGGCGCCCGGTGCTCCAGGTCGCGCAGCTGACGAAAGGCCTCGGCCTGCGCGTCCAGGCGCGCGTCGGCGGCCTCGACGAGCCGCAGTATCTCGCCGAGCATCTGGCGGGTGGTCGGCTCGTCCATGCTGGTTCCCCGCCCATCCATGCCGTCGTCGAGCTGCTGTCGCAGGGCGAACGCGCGGGCCAGCTCGTCGCGGGAGGTCGCCAGGGCGGTGTCGAAGCCCGCGACGGCGTCGTCGCCGTACTGCGCCCGCGCGTAGTCGAGGTCCAGCTGCGAGGTCTTCATCGCCTCGTCGAGCTCGAGCAGCGCGGCGCTGGCGCGGAACTGCAGCTGCTCGGTCGTCGTGCCCGCGTAGGGGTCGGGCCGCTCCAGCCGCTGGACCGGTGGGGGCAGCGCCTCGCGCCTGCGGCGCCGCGACCGGGAGACCAGGTACGCGCCGCCACCGACCAGCGCGATCGCGCCGACGACGAGCAGCGCGCCACCACCGCCGTCGGAGTCCGCGGAGCCCGGTGCCTCCCCGGTGCGCACGATGTCGGCGAACGCCACGACGCCGGCCTCCCAGTCGCCGTCCGCGAACTCGGGCTCGACCACCTCACCGGCCAGCTGGTTCGCGTCGTCGAGCGAGACGTCGGAGCTCCGGGGCAGGGCGAACGCGTAGTTGTCGTCCTGGACGGCGACGGCCAGCAGCGCGTCGTTGCCGCCCAGCCCGGACAGGTCCGCCGTCGCGGCCATCCAGTCCCCGGCATCCGCACCGTCGAAGCTGTCGACGAAGACGACGAAGAGCTGGATGCCGTCCTCGGCCTGCAGCTCGTCGAGCGCCGCCTCGACCTGCGCCTCGTCGCCGAGCACCCCCGCCTCGTCGACCACCTGCTCGTCGATGCGGAACGGTTCCTCGGCGAGAGCCGGCCCGCCGCCGAGCAGGAGGAGGGCAGCGGCACCCACGACGACGGACGGCCGGCGCACGGCACCTCCTGGACGCTTCGCGGATCGGACGTTCGACCCTACCGACGCGCGAGGCGTCCGGTCGCGTCGTCCGGGGTAGGGCCCGACGCGCCGCCCATCCGTGAGGAGCCGCCCGTGGCCGAGCCCGACCGACTGCCCGCCGCCGAACTGCCGCCCGGGACGGTCCGCCGCGTCGGCGACTGGGCGGTCGGCAATCGCGGCTCGAACGACGGCGAGGACCGGTACTTCGCCGTGTCCCGCCGGTGCCGGCACCAGCTCGCCGACCTGGCCGAGGGCAGCATCGACGCCGAGGGCTGCCTGGTCTGCCCCTGGCACCAGAGCCGCTACGACGTCCGCACCGGCGAGATGGTCGAGGGGCCGAGGGGGTTCCTCGGCTACCACGGTCCGACGCCCGGCTACACCCAGCTGGTGGCCGCCTACAGCCGGATCCTCAGGCTGCGGGTCCGGCGGGCCACCCGCGCGGGCGACGACGTCGTCCTGGAGTGAGGCCCTCGTCCAGGTGGCCCCGCCCAGAGGCCCGTCGCGAGCCTGCGGCGATGAGGAGGACGGGGTCCTTCCGGGGGCCGTCAGCCGCCGTCAGCCGCGCGGAGCTGCTCCCACAGCGCGCGGCGGCGGGCCTGCTCGTCCGGGTGGGGGACGGGCAGGGACGCGAGCAGCCGCTGGGTGTAGGGGTGGCGGGGCGCGCCCAGCACCTCCGCGCCGGTGCCCTCCTCGACCAGCCTGCCCTTGTAGAGCACCGCGATCCTGTCGGCCAGCAGGTCCACCACCGCCAGGTCGTGGCTGATGAACAGCGCCGCGAACCCGTGCTCGCGCTGCAGCTCGTCGAACAGCTCCAGCACCCGCGCCTGCACCGAGACGTCGAGGGCCGAGGTCGGCTCGTCGGCGATCAGCAGCGCGGGTTCGAGCGCCAGCGACCGGGCCAGGCTGGCCCGCTGCCGCTGCCCACCGGAGAGCTCGTGCGGGTAGCGGTCACCGAAGGCCTTGGGCAGCTGCACCTGCTCGAGCAGCTCGTCGACCCGCGGCCGGGCCGCCCGGGCGTCGCGGGCACGCCTGTGCACCACCAGCGGCTCGGCCACCGCCTCGGCGATGGTCAGGAGCGGGTTGAAGCTCGACGCCGGGTCCTGGAAGACGAAGCCGATGCGCTCGCGCACCGGCCGGAACGCCTTCTCCCGGACGCCGTTCATCTCCGTGCCCAGCACCTGCAGCGAGCCGCCGGTGACCTTCGTCAGCCCGGCGATGGCACGGCCGATCGTGGTCTTGCCGCTGCCGCTCTCGCCCACCAGGCCGAGCACCTCGCCGGGGCGGATGTCGAAGCTGACGCCGTCCACCGCGACGAAGTCCGGCTGCCGCAGCCGGCCGGGGTAGACGATGCGCAGGTCCCTCGCGGAGACGACCGGCGTCGCCTCCTGCCAGCCGGCGGGCCGGGCGGCGGCCCGCTCGCGGGTCCGGGCCACCCCCCGTCCCAGGCGCGGGACGGCGGCCAGCAGCTGCTGGGTGTAGGGCTCCTGCGGTGCGCTGAACAGCGACCGGACGTCGGCCTGCTCCACGATCCGGCCCTGGTACATGACCGCGACCCGGTCGGCGAGGTCGGCGACCACGCCCATGTTGTGGGTGATCAGCACGATCGCCGCGCCGAACTCGTCGCGGCAGCGGCGCAGCAGGTCCAGGATCTCCGCCTGCACCGTGACGTCGAGGGCCGTCGTCGGCTCGTCGGCGATGATCACGCCGGGGTCGAGGACCAGCGCCTGCGCGATGACGATGCGTTGCTTCTGCCCACCGGAGAACTGGTGCGGATAGTGGTCGACGCGGTGCTCGGGGTCGGGGATGCCGACGCGGCGGAGCACGTCGATCGCCTTCTCCCGCGCCTCCCTCTTGCTGTACTTGCCGTGCGCGCGCAGGCCCTCGGCGATCTGCCAGCCCACCGGGAAGACGGGGTTCAGGGCGGTCGAGGGCTCCTGGAAGACCATCGCCGCATCCCGGCCGCGCACCTCGCCCAGCCGGGCGCCGCGCAGCGTCACGACGTCGTGCGTGCTGCCGCCGTCCTTGCTGTTCAGCAGGATCGCTCCGCGGGTGAGCGCGGTCTCCGGCAGCAGGCCGAGGATGCTGCGGGCGGTGACGGTCTTGCCGCTGCCGCTCTCGCCGACGATGGCCAGCACCTCACCGGCGGCGACGCCCAGGCTGACGTCGCGGACGGCGTCCACGGTGCCGATGTCGGTGGCGAAGCTGACCGAGAGGTTCTCGATCCCGACGACCGGGTTCCCTGCGCTCACTGGGCGAACCGCCTTCCGTCGTCCCGATCCTGGAGCCCGCCCAGCCCGCCGGGGCCGGCACCCAGGGCACCGCCGGGGACCACCGTGGTCTCGGCGACGTCGGCCGGGGTGACCACGGCGCGGCGCCGGGTGCGCAGCCGCGGGTCGGCGAGGTCGTTGAGGCTCTCCCCCACGAGCGTGAGCCCGAGCACGACGAGGACGATCGCCAGACCGGGGAACACCGAGGTCCACCAGATGCCACTGGACACGTCGGCCAGTGCCCGCTTGAGGTCGTAGCCCCACTCGGCGGCAGCGGTCGGCTCGATGCCGAAACCGAGGAAGCCCAGGGCGGCGAGCGTGGAGACCGCCTCGGACGCGTTCAGCGTGAGGATCAGCGGCAGGGTGCGGGTGGCGTTGCGCAGCACGTGGCGGAACATGATCCGCCGGTGCGAGGCACCGATGACTTTCGCCGACTCGACGAACGCCTCCGACTTGATCCGCACCGTCTCTGCGCGGACCACCCGGAAGTACTGCGGGATGAAGACCACGGTGATCGCGATCGCCGCAGCCATGATCCCGCCCCACAGGCTCGACTCCCCGCCGCTGATCGCGATCGCCACGACGATGGCCAGGAGCAGTGAGGGGAAGGCGTAGACGGCATCGCAGAGGACGACCAGCACGCGATCGAGCCAGCCGCCGAAGTAGCCCGACACCAGACCGAGCAGGACGCCGACGAAGAAGGACAGCAGGAGGGCGACGACGATGACGTACAGCGCGGTGCGCGAGCCCCAGATCACCCGCGAGAGGACGTCGTAGCCGCCGACAGTGGTGCCCAGCCAGTGGGCGGACGACGGCTCCTGCTGCGCGCCGAACGCCCCGGACGGGTCGCGCAGCTGGTTGTACTCGTACGGCGCGAGCAGCGGGGCGAAGATCGCGACGAGCAGGAAGAGGGCGCTGAGCACCAGGCCGGCGACCAGCATGCCGCGCTGCAGCCCGACGCTCTGCCGCACCTGGCGGACCAGGGGCAGGGTCTTCCACCCGCGATCGGCCCTGGGGGCGGGTGCGGGAGCGGGAGCGACCTCGCTGGATGTCGCGGTGCTCATCAGTACCTCACCCGGGGGTCGATGAGGGCGGCGATCACGTCGACGATGAAGTTGGTGACCGCGACGATGACGGCGAGCAGCACGACGATGCCCTGCACGGCCACGAAGTCGCGCGCCTCGATGTACTCGGTCAGCTGGAAGCCCAGACCCTTCCACTCGAAGGTCGTCTCGGTGAGGACGGCCCCGCTGAGGAGCAGCGCCACCTGGAGGCCGATGACCGTGATGATGGGGATGAGCGCGGGCCGGTAGGCGTGCTTCTTGAGCAGCCGACGCTCGGCCACGCCGCGGGAACGAGCCGCCTCCACGTAGCCCATGCCCAGCGTGCCGATCACGTTGGTGCGCACCAGCCGCAGGAAGATCCCGGCGGTGAGCAGGCCGAGCGCGATCGCGGGCAGGACGGCGTGCTCGAGGACGTCGGCGATGACCTCGCCGTCCCCCAGTCGGATCGCGTCGATGAGGTAGATGCCGGTGGAGCCGTCCAGCTGTTGCAGTTGGATGTCCGCGCCGGTGGATGCCCGACCGGCAACCGGCAGCCATCCCAGGTTCACCGCGAAGACGAGCTTGAGCAGCATGCCGAAGAAGAAGACCGGGGTGGCGTAGCAGACGATCGCGAAGACCCGCAGCACGGCGTCGGGCCATCTGTCGCGCAGGTAGGCCGCCAGCCGGCCCAGCGGGATGCCGACCAGGAAGGCCACGATCAGCGCGTAGAAGACCAGCTCGAGGGTGGCCGCGCCGAAGGTCGTGAGCATCTCGGTGATCGGCCGGTTGTCGCTGATCGCCGTCCCGAAGTCGCCGGTGAAGACGTTGCCCAGGTATTCGAAGTACTGCACGAGCAGCGGTCGGTCGTAGCCGGCCTCGCGGACGCGCTCGGCCAGCTGCTCGCCGGTGAGCCGGCCTCCCAGCGCCGCGGTGATCGGGTCACCGGTCGAGCGCATCAGGAAGAAGACCGTCGTCACCAGGATGAACACGGTGGGGATGATCAGCAGGAACCGGATCAGCAGGTAGGTGCCCAGCCCGCCCCCGTTGCGCCGCTTCGCCACCCGGGCCGGGGCGGCACCGGGAGCCGCACCGCTGCCGGTGAGCTCGGTCGTCGTCGTGGTCATCTCTCCCGCTCGTCCTCGTGCCCGCACGTGCCCGGCCCCGGGTGATCCGCACTGCGCGGGTCACCCGGGGCCGGAGTGTGCTCCAGTCGTCCAGCGGAGCCGTGGTCGACCCTGGGGTCAGCCCTTGCTCAGGGCCCCGTACCGGAACTTGAAGGACGGGTCGAGGGTGTCCTCGGCGCCCTCCACGTCGGCGCCGGTGACGGCGACCTGGGCGCCCTGCAGGTACGGCACCGTGGACAGGTCGTCGGCGACGAGGTCCTGGATCTGCTCGATCAGGGCCGTGCGCTCGGCGGGGTCCGGGGTGGCGACCTGCTGCGCGATCAGCTGGTCGACCTGCGGGTTCTCGTAGTGGTTGCCCAGGAAGTTCTCCGCCCGGAAGAACGGCGTGAGGTAGTTGTCTGCGTCGGAGTAGTCCGGGAACCAGCCGAGCTGGTAGGCCGGGTACACGTCCTCGGTCCGCTGCTCGGAGTACTGCACCCACTCGGTCGTCTGCAGGTCGACCGCGAACAGGCCGTCGGACTCCAGCTGGTCCTTGATCAGCGCGTACTCGTCACCCGAGGACGGCCCGTAGTGGTCGTTGGAGTACTGCAGGCTCAGCTGGACCGGGGTCTGGACGCCGGCAGCCTCCAGGACCTGCGCCGCCTTCTCGGCGTCCGGACCGCCCTCGCCGTCGCCGTACTTCTCCCTGAGCGGCTCGGTGGCGCCGGTCAGGCCCTCCGGCACGAAGGAGTACAGCGGGGTGTAGGTGCCCTTGTACACCTGCTCGGCCAGCTCCTCGCGGTCGATCAGGTGCGCGACCGCCTGGCGGACGGCGAGCGCCTTGGCCGGGTCGGCCTCGGGCGTCGCCGCGCCGTACGGCTGGGTGTTGAAGTTGAAGACGATGTAGCGGATCTCGCCACCCGGGCCGTCGACGACGTTCACCTCGTCGTTGCCGCGCAGGTCCTCGATGTCCGTGGCCGACAGGCTGCGCCACGCGACGTCGATGTTGCCTTCCTGGATGTCCAGCTTCAGGTTCGAGGCGTCGGCGTAGTACTTGACGTTGACCTGGGCGGTCTTCGGCTCACCGAGCAGGCCCTGGTAGTCCGGGTAGGCCTCGTAGGACACCAGGTTGTTCAGGTCGTAGTTGGTGATGACGTACTGACCGTGGAAGGCGTTGCCGTCGACGATCTCCTGGTCCGGGGTGAGCTCGGTCGCCGAGAACACGTCCTCGTCGACGATCGGGCCGGCCGGGCTCGACAGGATCTGCGGGAACGTCTGGTCGTTCTCCGACTTCAGGTTGAACACGACCGTGGTGTCGTCGGGGGTCTCGACGCTGTCGAGGTTGCCGAGCAGCGACGACGGCCCGTTCTCGTCGGCGATGGCGACCTGGCGGTCGAACGTGAACTTGACGTCCGAGGAGGTGAGGTCGTTGCCGTTGGCCCACTTCAGGCCCGGCTTGAGGGTGACCGTGTACTGGGTCGGCGCGGTGAACTCGGCCGACTCGGCGATGTCGGGCTCGACGTCGGGGCTGCCCGGCGGGGTGTTCATCAGGAACGGGAACACCTGGTTCATGACGGCGAAGGAGCCGTTGTCGTACGAACCCGCGGGGTCCAGCGTCGTGACCTTGTCGGTCGTGCCGATGGTGAGCGTGCCGCCCCCGCCGCCGGAGTCGCCGCCGCCGCCGTCGTCGCCGCCGCCGCACGCGGCCAGCACCAGGGCCGTCGCCGCGAAGCCTGCCGTGGCGACGACGCGCCGACGGCTGCTCGAACCGGGAGTCATCCGTACCTCTGTCTTCGATGACGGCGGCCCGCGGGCGCGCAGGCGCCACCGCGGCCGCCTGTGGCCAATGGAGGATCTAGTCCTAACACCATGTCTTGGCAGGAAGGAGTCCTGCGAAGGCACTGTTATGCGCTCGTGACTGCGCGGTGCGGGCCGCGACGCGCACATCGCCGGCC